>JAQQAR010000001.1 GCA_028532765.1 Sphaerochaetaceae bacterium
GGATCCCCAACAGGAGTACTGAGATCACTGCTCAATTTCCTGGCACATATCTCTCCGTCATTGATCTGCACCCACTCATGGCAGAATACAATCCAAGGCTGTGCTGTATCGTCAAGAAAGAAGGTGCCGTCAAGGCACTCCCAATCCAGCGGTGTTGCCGGTTCATCTGAAACAGGAAGAAAAGGACCCATGGGAGATTCACTGACAAGGATATGGGTACCACGACAATGTCCTGGGGCAGTGAATGTCGCAAAGAGATAGTACTTGCCCTGATAGGTGTGGACCTCAGGAGCCCAGAAGTTATGGGTTCCCCAAAAACCTTCTGGAGGGGTAAACACCGTAAAAGGGCCATCCCACTCATGCAAGTCAGTACTGCTGTACACTTCGAAGCTAACCCCAGGAGCTTTCCAAGGGTCCTTGTCGGTTGTCCCGTAGAGGTAATAGCTCATGGATTGATTATCGGAAAGCACAAAAGGGTCACGCATCTGTATCTCATGCAGTTTCATCACACATACTCCTTGGTTTGAGTGTGATTATACCCTACAAGGGCTCCCCAAGAAAGTGCGATTTCTTTTTCATTTGTATGGCAGGGAAAATCTGTCTATACTGGAATGTATGCAAACACTATTGGAATGGGAATATCTAAAAGCACTTTCGGTTATTGTTGTTGGTTCACTCATTTTATTCTTGGTGAATATCATCCTTAAACGTCGAATCCGTAAAATGGAAGAAAAAGTTCAGGAAGGGAAAAAAACCATAAACCTGAATTTTATGCGGTTCTTCCAGAAAATTGCAGTTCCCTTGGCTTTCCTTGGATTGCTGACTGTAGCAGTCGAAATGGTGGCATTCGATGATCAGATCCAGAAAATCGTAAAGATCAGTTTTTCCATCATCATGACCTTTATCATTGTCCGTTCTCTCAATAAAACACTTGAGTTGGCATTCTCACGATACTTTGATCATGATTGGGCAAACCATGACCGGGAGAAAAACCTCAGACCCTTGCTGTCCTTGGTCAAATTCATCTTCTGGATCATCGGTATCATCTTCCTGATGGCCAACCTTGGACTCGATGTCTCCACTGCTCTCGCCGGCCTTGGCGTTGGCGGTATTGCTGTAGCCATTGCCGCCCAAGGAATCCTAGGGGACCTCTTCAGCTACCTGGTCATTTTCTTTGACAAACCCTTTGAATTGGGTGACTTTATCGTCTTTGGCGATAAGTCAGGTGTGGTTGAACGGATTGGTATCAAATCAATTAGAATCAGAGTACTCTCCGGAGAGTTGATGATCATCGCCAACTCTGACTTGACATCTGCTCGTATACACAACTACAAGCAGATGCTGAGGCGTAGGGTTGTCTTCAAGATTGGGGTACTCTATGAGACTCCAGCAGAGAAACTGGAGAAGATCCCAACCATCATCAAGGATATCATCGCCTCAGTACAGACCATTGAAGGGGTCACCTGTGATCGGTCACACTTCTTTGCATTCGGAGACTTCTCCCTTCAATTTGAGACAGTCTATTACGTTCCAACCAATGACTATGCTCGCTACATGGACACGCAACAGGAGATTTATCTCAAACTCATCAAGGCATTCAAGGAAGAAGGTATTGAGTTTGCCTACCCTACCCAATTGGTCTACACCAAGGCAGGAGCAGCCAGTTCTGTAGAGACAGAGGTGGTACCTCCTCCTCAGATTACGAAGTAACCAATTCCTTCATGGTCATACTTCTTTTTCACAAGCTGTATGGCCATCTCAATGCTCTGCAGGGTTGCGTCCTCGCAGTACATGATCAAGACAAAATTCTCTTCCGGCCACACATCATCCCCAAGTTTGGGGATGGTGTTTCCTTTTCCATGGGCAGTAGGGATAATGGTGTAATGCATTGGTACAGCATAGTGCTCAAGTGCCTCCAAGACATCTTCCAGGATTGCCTGGGCTGCTATGATTTCCACTCTTCTCATCTCACTCCCCCTCTGCATAATTTTCAATACTCTCTACGTCCTGCTTCTTCTTATCTTTGTTGAAGAGCGCATAAAGTACCGGTGTGAAGAAAATCGTCATCAGCGTACTGATCGTCATTCCTCCAATGATGGTTTGCCCGATAGGCTGGATCTGCTCTGCTCCCTGTCCTCCAAAGAAGGCAAGGGGAATCATTCCGAAGATGGTGGTCAAACTGGTCATGAGAATAGGTTTTAGGCGATTTCCACCTGCCTCAATACAAGCAGAGCGAATATCTAGTCCACGCCTTCTCAGCAGATTGATATACTCGATCAAGACAATACCGTTATTTACCACAATACCAGCCAATATGATCAATCCAATCGCACTGATCAAGCTGAAGGTTTCTCCGGTTATCAGATAGATTCCCACAACACCAACAAGCATGAGGGGCATGGAGAGCAGGACAATGAAGGGATTCCTGAATGACTCAAACAGGGATGCCATTACCCCGAACACCAAGACGATTGCGAGAACCAAGATCAACCAGACTTGGCTGAACATCTCTGTCATGTCAGCAAAATCACCACCATATTCAATAAAAACATCACCTGATGGCTGAAGTTGTTCTTCCACCAAGGCCTTGATGTCCTCTTCTGCCTGGCTTACTGCATAACTTCCTTGCAGTCCACCAACCACGTGGACCGTACGCATCTCATTCTCACGATTGATGGAAACAGGGCCTGTGGCTCTCTCTATGGAAGCAACATTATCCAAGCTGATCTTCTCACCCATGGAGTTGCGTACAAAGATGCGCCTAAGGTCGAGCTCGCTGGAGCGGTCCTCATCCTGAAGGATGACCACCACATCCGTCTCACTCCCGTCGCTCTTGAGCTGGGTAGCAGTAAGCCCATTTACACTATAACCTATCTCATTGGCAATACTCTGCATGGTAAGGTTGTAGGCATAGGCACGTTCGCGATCGATCACCACCCTGAATTCGGGCAAGCCCTTGGTGAAGTCGGTGCGAACCTCCGTTACTCCCGGAAGATTCTCCTCGATCAGGTCACGGATTTGCTCAGCAGTGGCGACTGCAAGGTCCAGATTATCGCTTTTTACCACCACATCAACCGGGTTGATATTCCCCAGTCCCATGGACATCTGGCTGAATGAGAACGAGGCTGATGGATAGAGTGGGAAGTACTGTCGGAGCTTCTCCTGGACAGTTTGCATACTGTCAGCACCCTCTTCATCGGAGAGGGAGATCTGTAAGGAACCACTGCTGGTTCCTCCCCCGCCGAACATGCCACCACCACCGACGGTCACAATCAGGTCCTTGTACCCGACTATATCCTGCTTTGCCCGAGCTTCCAGATCACGAAGAAGGCTCTCAGTTGTTTCAAGGGTAGTTCCCTCAGGGAGTGTAGCACTCACCGTAACTGATGTTTCACTCATGGTAGGATAGAGACTCTGATGCATCGCACCATAGGCTTGGAAGGTCAGAACCATAATCAGCACCACCAGCAACAGTGTAAGCCAGCGGTAATCGATGAGAAGCGAGAGCACTCGCTTGTATCCTCGGTCCAGAGCCTCGAAGGCATCCTCTGCCTTGTCGTCAATGAAGCGTAGCACACGGAGGCGAAGCGGCTTTTGCTTACGGGTATAGATCTTCACATAGCTGCTGGAGAGTACTGGAATCAAGGTAATGGAGACAATCAAAGAGGCAAGCAGACTGATGATGATAGTTCCCGCCATCGGGGTAATCATCTCCCCAAGCATCTCAAGATTACTTCTCAGCAGCACCATCGGAACAAATACACACACGGTGGTCAGGGTGGATGCAACAATTGAGACAATCATCTCCTTGGTACCAAGGATTGCTGCTGCATGCAGCTTCGCTCCTCTTTCTCGATAGCGGAAGATATTTTCCAGAACAACGATGGAGCTGTCTACCGTCATACCCAGCCCAAGGATAAGCCCGGTCAGAGTCATCAGATTCAACGAGTAGCCTAAGAAGAACATGGAAAGTACAGTAAGGAGCATGGAGATTGGTATTGCTACGCCAATGATCAAGGTAGACTTGAAACTCCTGAGGAAGATAAAAAGCACGACCATGACCAGAATCACTCCATAGAGCAGTGATTCATACACTGCGTTGATGGTGGATTCAACCATTGTGGAGGTATCTACAATCACTTCCAGACTCAGATCATCAGGTAATGAATGATTCAAATCCTCAATGAGTGCATGGACCCGCTTGGCAACCTGTACCGTATTGGCATCAGATTCCTTTGAAACTGAGAGATATACCCCTGGCTCCCCATTGATGTACACCTGGCTGGTTGCATCACGGAATGCATAGGAGACTGTAGCCAAATCCTTGAGGCGGATAACACTCGATCCTGTTATATTACCGGTATTGTCATAGCTCGGGATACTCATGATCATGACATTCTCAATCTCTTCGAGCGATGAGAACTCTGCATCTGTCCTGAGCAGGTAGGAGAGATCACCCTCCACCATGGTGCCTGCACCTACCTGTACATTCTGAGGGTTTAAGGCAAAGGAGACCTGACTCAGGGTTACCCCATACGCCTCCAACCTGTTCTGGTCGATAGCAACCTGCACAATGGCATCCTGACCACCATTGATCGAGGTATTGGAAACCCCACCAACCCGGTCGATCTGGTTCTGGATGACATCCTCCATCAATGCCCTGAGCTCATTGGCGTCCTTGCCACTGGAACTGCGAAGGGCGATATTCATCACCGGCATCATGTTGGTATTTAGCTTGAAGATGGTCGGTTGACTGGCATCGTCGGGGAAGAAATCTGCAACCAGGTTGAGATTGTCATTGATCGATTGGCTAGCCTTATCCAAGTCAGTTCCATAGGCGAATTCAAGCATCACCATACTTATCCCCTCAGATGAGGTTGAACTGATTGTCTTTATTCCCCCGACATTGGAAACAGCACTTTCAATGGGCTTGGTGACCCTGCTCTCCATGGTCTCGGGGCTTGCACCACTGTAGGAGGAGTAGACAATAACCATGGGAAGGTCCATCTCCGGAAACAGTTCTACTGCAAGATTGGGAAAGACAACCAACGCAAGCACTGTCAGCAAAATATAGATGACAATGATGGTCGTCGGCCGTCGTACAACGGTATTGGTTACACTCATGAATATACTCCCCTATTGGACAATGCGCACAGCAGCGCCATCGGTGAGGAGGCTCTGACCCTGAATGACCAGATGATCACCCATCTCCAATCCTGAGACAATCTGTACCTTATCCGATACCTGCATACCGATTTCCACGTTCCTCCTGTGTGCGACATTACTCGAGTCAATTACATATACATAGCTTTGTGCACCTGCATAGAGAAGTGATGAACGCGGAACCACCAATACATTTTCAAGATAATCAGTGAGGAGTTCCACGGTCGGGAACATGCCACTCTTGACCTGTTTCTCGGTATCATCCACGGTTATTCCAATCTCCAAGGTTCTACTCGCAGGATTGAGAACCGGGCTAAGACGGGTTACCGTACCAGTGAACATCTTTCCAGGAAAAGCCTTGAACGAAAGTCGGGCTTTGGTACCAATCCCCACCGAACCGACATGTCGCTCAGCGATGGACATAACAACCTCCAACTCTTCAATCATACCCAATCGAGCAATGGGTGCCTGTCCGGTAACCACTGCTCCTTGTACGAAAGGAAGTGCAAGTACTGTTCCAGAGGCGGGCGCCTTGATAATGCTCTCCTTATACACCATCCCAGCACGGGATGGATCAACAGTTCCCATTACCTGGTCCTTTTCAACCTGTTCCCCGACTTTTACCAGAAGGGAGGTAAGGGTACCGGCAACCTCAGGATAGACATCAATCGAACTGGGATCGATTACATTACCATTTCCCTGGATTACGTTTTGCAAGTTCCGTGGTTCGAGTGCTTGTACGGCAACAGAGACGGTTGCGTCCTCCACTACCTCGGTTTCACTTGCTTTCTGCTTCTCTATAAGACCAGCAAAAGGATTGATGACAATGACAGCAGTGGCTGCAAGGATCAAGATGACGAGTACACTTACTCCGACAATGCGTTTTTTTGATGTATTAGGATTCATGGGATGTATTAAACTCCTTCATTGGAATATTCAGGTCGTAGAGCAGGTCGATAAGGGCGCTGATGTATTGGTACTGAACACCAATCACTCCTTGTTTTGCGCGCATAAGGTTATTCCTCGATTCTTCAAGGCTCACAAAACCCAAGTATCCACTGTAGTATTGGATAACCTGAGCTTCATAAAGTCTTTCACTCACGGCCAGACTTTGCTCGGCAAGGTCTGCTTGCAGAGAGAGCATATTCAGATTCTGCACCTGGGAGATGACACTCAATTCCATCTGTTGGAGCGCCTGCTGACGCTGCAAGGCAAGTTTATCAATCGAGTCATCCAGGGAGGCAAGTCCTACCTGTGTTCGTGAGTTTGGGATAAACCCATCAAGGGGAAGTGCTACACTTACCGTATAGGAAAAACTATCACTGAATGAGTTGCTGTAGGAGTCGTTCCACCCAGAAATCCCATAGTTCCCTTGCAGGCTGAGGGATGGGGTGAATGCCTGTTTCTTGTTCAGTTCTTTCTGTTTCTCGATCTGTGCGAGATTCAGGTCCAACAAGGTGATGGAATAACTCTTTGCAAGATACTCTTGCAACTCTGTGACCTCAAGATGCTCCATAAGGGCAGGTATCTCGCCTTCCACTTCCAGAGGTTCAGAGAGATCCATGCCGATCAGAGCTTTCAGGGAGAGCAGATTTGCCTCATACTGGTTCTTTGACTGCTGCAAGGGTGGTCTCATCTGTTCATAGGAGAGCTCAGAGGAGAGTACCTCAACCTCACTGGCAAACCCTTGCTCGAACTTCTCCTTCACTTCCTCCCACTGCTGACGGGCAAGTTCCAGATTGGCTTCCTGCACCTCAATGTTCTGCTTCTCCATCAGGAGATAATAGAACAGCTTGGTCACATTCCTTTGTATTTCAGCTTTCGCCTGTTCATAGGTAACCTTCTGAATCTGATACCCCAGATGATAGCTCTCCAGCTGTTCCTTCACCGCTAAATTCAAGGTGAATTGCATGTTGAGGCCGAAGGAAAGACCGGTATCTCCAAACGTTGCAGGAATCGGAATTCCAGAGACAGTACGCTCAGCAGCATTAAATACCGGACCAGATCCAGAATGGGAAAGAGAGAGATTGAGATTGGGAAGAAAGAGATTCCAAGAGGTATCAATATCGCGCTTTGCTGCGTTTACATCGATGGCATTGCCCTGAAGGGAGAGATTGTGCATACGTGCACGCTCTAATGCATCATCCAGTGTGAGAGAGCTTGCTCCTAGACTTAAAATACCTACTATTAGCAGGATATGGAGTAGTAATATCTTTCTATTCATAGTATTTCCTTAGGTTATAGCAAGGAAACAGTACTCAATCTGATACATTTCGGCAATCAATCGACAAGAGTTTTTCAGTAAACACAACAACCTACTACTAACATCCAGAGTTCTTCTTCCAGTATTCATTGTTTCTTTTCCCTGATTAGCAAGGGACATAACCTTGCGCTCTGAAATATATGAATGTAGGATGAAGTATGAGTGAATGCACAATCGACAATGAATTTCTCTGCAAGCACAGCATGTTTGGTGGGCTCAACGATGCTTCTCTCTCCTTGATCAAACCCTATCTGGAAGAGCATACCTATGAGGAGAATGTTACCATCCTCAAGCAAGGGGAACCCAACAACCGGGTACACTTCATTGTCGAGGGTGAGGTTGCCATAGTCAGGCAATCGGAGACCAACAAGAAGCAGAGCAGAATCATCACAACCTTGCATAATGGAGACAGTTTTGGAGAGATGGAACTCATCGACATCCAGAACTGTGCGGCCTCAGTGGTTACCCTTGCCCCGAGCCGGGTCATCACCCTTTCCAACAAGGATCTCTACAAGATATCACTTGTTGACCTGAAGACCTACACCATGCTCGTTCTCAACCTTGCGAGGGATATCTCAAGAAGGCTTCGTGGTGCAGATGAAATGCTCGCCATGGTCAAGAACCGGGCCACCATGCCTACTTCTGCTTCTCAAGGCGATGCATCCTCATAAGAAACAAGACCATCAGCAGGGGAAACAGGGTGCCGATAAGCATTCCGCTTCTCAGCGCAGCATCAGCCTCGGAGAGTCCTCGTAGCCAAGGAGCCTTGGTAACCAGATTGGGGAATACATCAGCAGTCACACCAATAAGCCAGGGGCCAAATGCTGCTCCTGCATCTCCGCCTGCAGCCAGAAAGGCAAAAAGAGAGGATCCAGCGAGGGGAAAACGGTTTGCACCGTTAACCACTGAGCCTGGCCAAAGAAGCCCTGCTCCCAATCCTGCAAAGATACAGGCAACCAAGCTGATAATCGGCAGTGGACTCAAAGCAGCCACAAGATAACACACTACACAGAGGATAGATCCCATCAGCATAGCCTTGTACAACGGGAAGCGGGTACCCCATGCACCGTAGATTGCGCGTATGGTTCCAAGGAGCAAGGCAAACAAACAAAGGCCTACCAGGTCCCCCACTTCCTTCGGCAAGCCTAGAGCAGTTTCAGCAAAGGTACTGGTCCATTGGCTCATGGAGACCTCAGTAGCGCCGCCGACGGCAATACCGAGTACAACAAAGAGAAAGTATCTGGATGCAAGCAGCTCCCGGATCTTTGTCCGGTGGTCCTCATGAACAGCAGGGGCAAGGGGTACAGTCAAAAAGTTGATGAAATTCAACAGGGGGAAGACTGACCAGATCAGGACAACAAATACCCAATTCCCGCGGCCGAAGAGCTGGATCATCAGTGTCGTACCGATGACGACAACAATGAATCCCCATGCATAGAAGGAGTGCAAGAGACTCATTGCACTCTCCTTTGCATCCCCAGGGATTGCCTGTACGATTGCACTCAACAATAGTTCGAAGAGTCCACCACCTATGGAGTAGATGATAGTTGCAAGCATCAATCCAAGATAGGTGTTGTGTGGGAATAAGCGAGGAGCAAGGGCAAGGAAAAGAAAACCTACAAACGCCAGGAAGTGCCCCAGGGTAATGAACGGTCTGACTCCA
>JAQQAR010000002.1 GCA_028532765.1 Sphaerochaetaceae bacterium
CCGCTTCTTCCTGCAATGAACATCGCCCCTCCATCTGTCTGTACTCCTACCGAAGCAGCACTTGAACCGTGGACATGTACCTTGGCGTGAATACCTGGTTTTTGGGAGTTTGAAACCAGAATCGAGGCAATGGCACCGCTCTCAAACCGTACTGTACCAACTGCGGTATCCTCTACCTCGATGTAGGGGTGGTTCACGTTCTCCCACTGTGCGTAGACTTCCTTGACCGGTCCAAGGAACCAGCAGAGCAAGTCCAACTGGTGAGGGGCTTGGTTAATCAAGACACCACCGCCTTCACTGTCCCACTTTCCTCTCCAGGGGTCGCTGTTGTAGTACTCTTCATCTCTCCACCCCAGCATCGTGACCTGCCCGATCATCGGAGTACCAAGTTTCCCATCATCTATAGCTATCCTGATACGCTGGCTTGCGGGGAACCAACGACGTTGGCTGATAACCGCAAGCTGTTTCTTTTCTTGCTTTGCAACCTCGATCATGGCATCACACTCACTTACGGTGAGTGCCATAGGTTTCTCTACCAGGACATGGGCTCCTGCCTGTAAGGCAGTAATGGCATGCTCCTTATGCAAAGGATGAGGGGTGGTTATGATAACCGCATCAACCTCTTCATCCTTGATCATCTGTTGCATATCGGTGAAAGCAGTAATATTCCATTCGGTAGCAAATGTTTGGGCTTTTTCCTTGTTCCTGCCCCAAACAGCAACCAAGGTACTCTCTTCTGCTTCCTTGATGGCCTTTGCATGAACGTGTGCTACCTTGCCATATCCTACCAGTGCATAACGAACCATGTTTTCCTCACTTTTTACCGGGAACCAGTACAACCTTGAGAAGTTCTTCTTCTCGATTGTAGAGTTTGTCGAACCAAAGTGGACCTTCTTCAAGCGGTACCACCTTGCTGATCAGGTCATCAACCACAAGTGCCTTGTTCGCCATCATTTTCAGGACGGCTGGATATTCTCCGTTGATCGCGCACGTTCCCTGGAGCCGGATCTGCCGGGTTACAACACTCTGTAGTGGAATCTTGATCTCAGGAGTGATGTTTCCGACCAGAACTACCTCTCCTCCCTTTTTTACCAGGGAGAGTGCTGTCTGGACGGGAGCTGTTGCCCCGACGGCCTCGAAGACCAGAGGGAGCATCTGCCGGTCAGTTATCTGCTGAACGTGTGAGAGCATATCACTGTCTGTGGGGTCGAATGCTTTGTCTGCACCTACTTCCAGTGCCTTTTTCCTTCTATTCTCATCAAGATCCAATGCAATGATAGTTCCGCTGGTCATGGTTCTCAGTAGCTTGATGATTAAGAGCCCGATCAATCCAGCTCCTACCACTGCAACATCATCAGCGAGGGAGATGTTGGCTTGTGAGATTGCATGGGCTGCTACTCCTGCTGGTTCAGCAAGGGATGCCTGAATAAAATCCAAGGCGGGAGGAAGGTGAAACAAGACACGCTCCTCCACCAAGGCATACTCAGCAAAAATACCATCCTGTTTGTACTCCTCACAACTCACCCCCAGCACCCTGCGATTGTCACAGAGATTGAATAGGCCTTGTCTGCAATAGGAACAGGTTCCACAGTAGATGGTTGAGTCGAAGGTAACACGATCCCCAACTGCAAAGCCGGTAACCATGGAACCAACTTCTTCGATGATCCCACTTCCTTCATGCCCCATGATGATGGGCGGGCGTCGTCGTCCGCTTGAGCCATCATAACCGTGGACATCACTACCACAAATGGCAGCAGCCTTGATGCGTATAAGCACCTGGGTAGGGGAGGTGATGGCAGGACGCGGAACATCCTGAATTTCCAATTTCTTGTAGTCAGTGAGAACGAGCGCTTGCATGATTACCTCTGAATTCGTGCACTGCCGCCTTTGGCAAGTGCTTCCACCTGGGCCAGGCTGGCCATGGTGGTATCGCCGGGATAACTGGTCAGGAGTGCTCCATGAGCCCATCCCAAACGCAGTGCCTCTTCCGGTTCCTTTCCTTCCAACAATCCATAGATGAGGCCACTGGCAAAACCATCGCCACCACCTACCCGGTCAAGAATATCCAGTTCACAGGTAGGAGCCTGGTACCCTTTCCCATTGAGATAGAGTACAGCACTCCAGCGGTGTCGGTTGGTTGATTGTACTTCCCTCATGGTTGTTGCTACTGCCTTGATCTGGGGAAAACGTTTTGAAACTGTCTCCATCATTGCATAAAACGAAGAAGGGTCGAGTTTGTCACTCTTATGTACTTCCGGTCCCTTGAGACCCAAGCCAAGCTGAAGGTCCTCTTCATTGCCAATGAGAACATCAACATGCTCAACGATCGAAGAGAGGGTTTCCTGCGCTACCTTTTGAGGATCTTGACCTGCATCGGCAATGGACTTCCAAAGCTTCTCTCGGTAGTTCAGGTCAAAGGAAATAATGGCTCCCTGTTCCTTTGCTTTTTTCATCGCACGGATGATCAGGGAAGGAATGGCAGGGGAGAGAGCACTGAAGATGCCTCCGCTATGGAACCATCTGACCTTTTGAGAAAAGATTGCATCCCAGTCAAAACTCTCTTCATCAAGTAGAGCAGCCGCTTCGTTGCTCCGATTATAAAAGACCACAGGGGCTCGGAGACCTTGTCCACGGTCACTGTACACATGAGCCATATTGGGTCCCCTGACCCCATCATGGGCGAAGCGCTTGTAAAACGCTTGTACCCCCATTCTCCTGACCTCGCTCTCAATCTTTTGTCCCACTGGGTAGTCTACCATTGCACTGGCAATGGCAGTTCTTTGCCCAAAAGCCCTGCTCAGGTTTGCAGCGACATTATACTCACCACCTGAAACATGCAAGTCAAGATTCTGGGCATATTCGAAAGGGACTACGCCCGGGTCGAGACGAACAACCAAGGCTCCCAGCGAGAGAAAATCCAAGGATGCGTCTTCTTTGTTCATGAGTGGAATTGATGCCATCTGCAAACCTCCAGTGTGCTTATACGGTATAGGTGGTGCTGGCGGTATCGCCGCCTCTGCCAGTCCAGTTGGTGTGGAAGAACTCTCCCCGCTTCTTGTCTACCCGCTCATATGTATGGGCTCCGAAATAATCTCTCTGTGCCTGCAACAGATTGGCCGGCAACCGTTCGGTCCTGTAGCTGTCAAACCAAGAGAGTGCGGCACTCAAGGATGGGGTAGGAATACCATTGAGCGCAGCAGCAGCAACCACTTCCCTCAGACTCTGGTGATTCTCTTTCAGGATCTGAACGAAGTAGGGGTCCATGATAAGGTTCTGCAGTAGGGGATTCTTGGTGAATGCCTGACTGATCTTGTCGAGGAAGGCAGATCGGATGATGCAGCCGCCTCTCCATAGCAGGGCAATCCCTCCCAGGTTCAGGTCCCAATTGTTTGTCTCACCTGCTGCCTTGATCAGGCTGAAACCCTGTGCATAGCTGATAATTTTTGCTGCATAGAGTGCTTTTCCAAGCATGGTGATGAAGGCCTGTGGATCAGAAACAGGATGGTTGGGTGCCAAGTCGTACACCTTGCTGGCAGCCAGGCGCTCGTCCTTCTGGCTTGAAACGCTTCTTGCGAAAACAGATTCAACGATCAAGGTCAAGGGAACACCCTCATGCAGTGCACTGATGCCGGTCCATTTACCGGTTCCTTTCTGTCCAGCGGTATCAAGAATTTTATCAAGGAGGAAAGAACCATCTTCTTCCTTATACCCAAGAATATCCTTGGTGATCTCGATCAGGTAGCTGTCCAGGTCTCCTTCATTCCAATCGGAGAATATGCTTTGCATGCTTTCATTGTCCAGTTTAAGGATTCGATGCATCAGGTCGTAGATCTCACCGATAAGTTGCATGTCACCGTACTCGATGCCGTTGTGTACCATCTTTACAAAGTGACCCGCGCCTCCCTTTCCGATCCAATCACAACATGGCTGGTCATGTACATGTGCACTGATGCCTTGCAGTATGGGCTTTACTGCTGCCCATGCTGGCTTTGAGCCACCGGGCATAATTGAGGGTCCCATGAGGGCCCCTTCTTCTCCACCTGATACTCCTGTTCCGATGTACAGCAAGCCTTTGCTTTCCACATAGGTCATTCTTCGCTCACTGTCCTCATAGTTGGAGTTTCCTCCGTCTATGATGATATCTCCTGCTTCCAGAAGTGGGATGAGCTTTTCGATGGTTTCATCGACAGCTTTCCCTGCCTTCACCATCATCATCACTTTCCTGGGGCGTTCCAGATGTTCAACCAGTTCCTCAAGGCTGTGTGTACCGATGATGTTCTTTCCTTTTGCCCTGGAATCAAGGAAGGCATCGACTTTGGAAATGCTACGGTTATAGACAGCAACACTAAACCCTTTGCTCTCCATATTGAGCACCAGGTTTTCTCCCATTACTGCAAGGCCGATAAGACCAATATTTGCTTTCATTTATATATGTCTCCTCATCTTAAATTCTTCGTTTTGCGATAACATCTCTCATTTTATTCAAATTTTCCACCCCAGTATTCTCCATGAGCTCAAGGATTTCCACGTACAGGACATCGATAAGCACCAAGGAGGTAATCCTGGCAGAAAAGGATTCTGCAACTATTTTCGAACAACAAGGGCTTACAGACAAGACATAGTCTCCCAGTTTTGCCAAAGGGGATCGTGCATTGCTGGTTAAAATAAGCAGCTTGGCTCCATTGTTTCTGAGCTCTTCTGCCAGGGCAAGGGTGTCATAGCCTTCACCGGTATGACTTACAATAAGGGCAACATCATCCTTTGCTGCTTGGCTGGCGAGCATAAGTTGCATATGGAAGTCAGCAGCATACTGGCAGTTGATTCCTGTTCTGATAAATTTATGATATGCATCCTGGGCAAGGGTATTGGAACCTCCGAGGCCCATGAGAAATACCGAGCGAGCCTTGGCAATCAATGTTGCACTTTCCTTGATTGCCTTACGGTCAATGGCCCCCAGTGTTTCAGAGAGGGTATGTTGTGCATTCTTGAAGACCATATCCACTACCTCTTCACCCTCAAGGAGCTCAGTTTCAAAGACTTGTTCATTTTTGGGGATGGTTTCCCTTGCAAGGGCGATACGAAAGCGCTGGTATCCTGAGTATCCAAGTTTACGGGCAAAGCGCACCATGGTTGATTCGCTGATCCCAATTCTCTCTGCTAGTTTCTCAATACTCGGGTTTACCGATTCCTTGGGATGTTCGAGGATGAAGTCAGCAATTTTCTTCTCTTTCGCACTGAGGGTGTTGTACTTGCTTCGAATCGTATAGATGGCACTTACTTCTTGCATGCTGGTCCTCTTGTAGTCAGTATAGTATGAAAAAAATATTCAGGCAATGAGAAAAAAATATTCATTTATCGCTATACAATTCCAAAAAAGGGGTTATACTATAGCCAAAAGGTTGTATTTGTACAATTTACAAAGGAGAAGAAGAAATGAAGATGAAAACAATGGTCATTATTGCGCTGTTGCTCGGTCTTGTGTTGGCACCAATGTTCGCACAAGGGACTAAAGATGAAGCAGCCCCGCAAGAGATCCGTGTGTTGCTGGCTAACCACCCTTATGGGGAGTTGCTGAAGACCAAGATTCCTGAATTCGAAGCAGAGACTGGGATCAAGGTAAACTATGAGAGTCTGCAGGAGAGCCAGCTCACCAATAAGTTGACCACTGAATTTGCAACCAACAGTTCCACCGTGGATGTGTTTATGACTCGTCCTCTTCAGGAAGGCTTGATGTTCATCAAGAATGGTTGGTATGAGAGCTTGGACAACTATGACTTTGCTGATTATCCAGCGAACTCAGTAGATATCGGCAGAAAAGATGGTAAAGCCTACATTGTACCTCTCGTAACCGAGTGGCAGGTAATGTACTACCGAAAGGATCTGTTTAAAAAGGCTGGTCTTTCCGTACCTACAACCTTTGCAGAGCTTGAGAATGCCGCAAGAGTCCTTAATAAGGACGGTGTTGCTGGTTTTGCCTCAAGAGGTAAGGGTGCTGCTGCAGTAACTCAGATTTCCAGCTATATCTATAACTATGGTGGTAGATATCTTGAAGATGGAAAGGCTGTCTTTGATAGTCCAGAGGCAATTGAAGCAATCCGATATTATGGCAAATTGCTTGGCAATTATGGACCACAGGGCGTTACCAGCATGTCTTGGGAGAATGTCATGCCTGTGTTCCAGGCTGGAAAGGTCGCAATGTGGACTGATGCAAGTGTCTTCTATGGACAGATTGTTGATCCTGCAAAGACAGAGATTCCTGCTGAGGATATCGGGGTAGCACAGCTTCCAAGAGGCCCAAAGGATGATTCCCCGTTCATCGTAGTTTCATGGGGTATGGCAATGTCCTCCGCTTCCAAGAACAAGGATGCTGCACAGAAGTTCCTCGACTGGGCTACAAGCAAGGAACTTGCCAAGGAAGGTATGCTCACGAACATCACCATGGCACGAGATTCTGCTTGGGCAGATGCTGAGGTTAGGGCAGTTATGAATCCTGGTTTGGTTGAGACACAGGCACATGCTGCAAAGAACGGGTTCCCGTTTGACCGACCGTTCATGAGTTCTGTTGGACAGGCACGTGACCTGATCGGTGAAGTCATCATCGAATCCATCAATACCAAGGGTACTTCAAGTAAACTCAGTGCACTTGCCAGTGAGAAGGCAGATGCTGTAGATGAGCTCTTGAAGGCCGATGGTGAGTACGGACTCTAAGTAAGTAGTAAGAGGAATTGGCCGACCGATACTCTCGGTCGGCCTATCGTATTGCAAGGAGTTGTCCCATGGTCAAACAAGGTTTCTTAGAAAAAAATCTACGCTATATTTTCCCACTTCCTGCCGTGCTGTTTGTAGTGATACTTATGGTGTTTCCGGTGGTGTATACTTTCTTTCTCAGTTTTACTGATTGGTCATTGACCAGTGGGAGACCCCTCTCTGTAGTGGGACTGGAGAGTTATTTCAAGGTACTCAAGGAGCCTAGGTTCCTTCAGTCTCTGGGAAGGACTTTCTATTTTACGTTTGGTGCTGTAATTGTGGAAATGGTTCTTGGGACTGTCCTAGCCCTAATTCTCAACCGAAAGTTCAAGGGGAAGGGTATGGTGAAAACCTTGTTGCTGTTGCCCTTGGTTGCAACTCCGGTCGCTATTGGAATTGTTTGGAACCTGTTCTATGACCCGACAATTGGCATTCTGAACTATGTGCTCAGTGTGTTGAAGCTTCCACAGAGTGGTTGGGTCAGTGATGCAAGGACTGTTATGCCTTCCTTGATCATGGTAGATATCTGGCAGTGGGCGCCTATGATTACCATCATCGTACTAGCGGGTCTTGCTGGTTTGTCCACTGAGCCGTATGAATCGGCCATGGTCGATGGGGCAAATGGAAGGCAGGTCCTGTTTCAGATCACGCTTCCCATGTTGATGCCGACCATCCTTACTGCGGTGATCCTTCGGGCGATCGATGCACTTAAAACCTACGATATCATCTACTCAATGACTGGAGGGGGGCCGGGGTATGCTTCAGAGAATCTGAATGTCTTGGCTTTTAAATACAGCTTTGAATACTTCAGGATGGGACAGAGTGCTGTTATGTTGGTCTTCCTGTTTGCTATCGTCATGCTTTTCAGCTTGATGGTGATGCGCGTACGCAGAATTTTCGAGTTGTAGGAGGCGAGGCATGCAGCGAAAAATAGTTCATTCAATCCTCTTTGGTATCATACTGTTCTTAATCATTGTACCAATTCTATTTCCCTTCATCTGGATGCTGATGAGTTCGTTCAAGACACAGGTGGATATCATCAGTTGGCCTCCAAAGTTCATATTTACCCCGGTGATGCAGAACTATGAGCGGGTGTTCATAGAGCAGGATTTCCTGCATTACATGAAAAACTCTGTCATTGTATCAGTGGTGAGTGTGTTCTTTTCACTCATTCTTGGGCTCCCCGCAGCCTACTCAATTGCTCGCTATAAGCAGAAGAAACTCTCTGTATTCATTCTGGTTGCTCGCTTGATGCCGGGTATCTCATTCCTTATGCCTTGGTACATTGTTTTTTCAAGGCTTCACTTGATGGATAGCTATGTTGCCTTGATTCTCAGCCATATGCTTATTGCTCTTCCTTTGGTTGTGTGGGTAATGGCTCCCTATTTCGATTCGGTGCCTCGTGAGCTAGAAGAGGCTGCTATGGTGGATGGACTGACGCAGCAGAGTGCGTTCCTCAAGATCTTGTTGCCTCTCTCCGGTCCTGGGGTGGTTACCGCTACAACGCTGAGTTTCATCTTCAGTTGGAACAACTTCATGTTCAGCCAGGTATTGAGTCAGCAGAAAACAAGAACACTTCCCATTGCAGTATATAACTTCCTCAGTTATGTCGAAGTTGACTGGGGTGCAGTCATGGCAGCAGCTGTTACCATTATGGCCCCGGCAATTATCCTTACGATGTTCTTCCAGAAGTATGTTGTCAAAGGACTTACGATGGGAGCTGTGAAAGGGTAGGAATTGTGCCTAAGGCACGAGATGCAATTAATTTCAAGAAGTGATGGATAATCCTTGTCTCTCCTCACTGCACCCTCTATGCTGAATCAAATAGGGGGTGCTCTCATGAAAACGGGTAATCGGGTCCTCAGTGCTATGGTGTTGGTTCTATGCTTGTTTCTTGCAAGTGGATGTACCTCAGTTCCCAAGGAAGACAATATCTACCAGGTCTCTTTGCTCAATGCATTGTTGCAGGGAGAGTATGATGGGTTCATATCTGTTGATACCTTGAAGGACCATGGAGATACGGGCATTGGTACCTTTGATACTCTGGATGGGGAGATGATTTTCCTCGATGGGGAAGTTTATAAAGCCAAGGCTGACGGCTCTGTAGAAATAATAGATGACCAGGTTATGGTGCCCTTTGCTGTTGCAACGATGTTTGAACCGGATGTTGTTATGAAACCATATAGTGTGATTGCAGACATTGAGATCTTGAAGAATACGATGGATGCATGTATTGCTGAAACTACCAATGATTTCAATCGCTTCTATGTTGCAAAAGTACAAGGATCTTTCAGCCACGTAAGAGTACGGAGTGTTCCATCCCAGAAGAAACCGTACCTACCGCTCTCTGTAATCGCAGAATCCCAAAAAGAGTTTGAATATAAGCAAGTGGAGGGGACCATTGTTGCATTCCGCTCTCCCGACTATGTAGAAGGGATCAACCTGCCGGGTTGGCATCTGCACTTTCTTTCTGAAGATAAAAGCAAGGGTGGGCATCTTTTAGAGGCTGCTCTTATTCAAGGAGAGCTTGAGATGGGAGATATGAAGGTGTTTCAGCTCATTCTTCCTTCCAGTGGTTCCTTTGCCACAATGGATATTGCTGACGACAGAAGAGAGGAAACGCTCGCTATTGAGGGTGTTGCCAAGCCCTAGGGCAGAAAGAGATGCTCATCTGGCTTCCTTCCATACCCTCTGCTATACTGTAGTAGAGGGTTTCCTATATGAGAAGAATTGGTGTTCACGAGACTCGGTTCAAGGAATATGGGAATGATGATGTTGTTGCCCTGTTTGCCAGAGCAAGGGAATACGAATACAATCTACTCGAAATCAACGGAGAGCGCTTGCTTTCCCTATCTCCCCTTGGGCTCAAACGCATTTCATTGGAGGCAAGGAACTTTCAGCTGGATCTCTCGTATTCACTTTCCCTTGGCCCTCTTTATGATCTTTCATCACTGGATGAAGAGGTGAGAAAGAGGGGTCACTTAACAGTTGAGAAAATCATCAGGAATATCGGACAGATGGGAGGGGGGAGCCTGAATGGGCCCTTCTATACCGCTTTTCCTCCATTGCTCCACATGGAAAGCCAGAAAGATCGCTTGTTCGAGCAGAGTGTAGGAAGTCTGCGGTCTTTGGCAAATATTGCCGTGGACGAGGATGTCTTGCTGAACATCCGCCCGGTAAATCGCTACGAACACTTTTTTCTCAACACTGCTTCTGACGCTCTCCAATTTGTTCGGGCTGTAAACCATCCAGGCTGTGGAATCGATCTTGATACCTTCCACATGAATATCGAGGAATCGGACATACTCGCAGCTTTCGAGCAAGCTGGGTATTACCTACACTGCATCCATATCAGGGAGAACAATGGACAAGCGGTTGGCAATGGAGCGTTGCCTTGGGCTCTTATCAAGGAGAGACTCGACCTCATGCACTATGAAGGTCCACTCGTACATGCTCCTGAGGCTTTGAAGATTGCACCATTTGAGGGAAAGCAGATCAGGAGATTGCTCAGTTAGGAGCTTTCCTTCCTTCCTGAAATTAGGTAGGCTGTTTGCAGGAGTAGATATGAACAGATTGAAATATGATGATGCCACTACAATTACCATGGCCCCTGGCGTATCCAGAAGGGTTCTCTCCCATACTCCAGAGCTGATGTTGGTTGAAGTAACCTTTGCCTCCGGTGCGGTAGTACCAGTGCATAAGCACCCTCATCAACAAATAAGCTATATCAAGTCAGGACGATTCTCCTTTACAGGCAATGGGTCATCTGAAGAAGCAGGACCTGGTGATTCTTTGGCCTTTGCCTCGAATGTGGAACATGGTGTCACCTGTTTGGAAGATGGTGTGATACTCGATTGCTTTTCACCTGCACGAGAGGATTTTCTCTAGGTTTCCTGGATAAATACCCCAACAAAGGGGTACATTCCCTTATGCATGTTTATCTTTCTGCACTCAGCCTCTCGATTTGCCGGTAGTAGAGGATTTTTATATGTTATAGGAATAAACCAAGGAGGTTTTTTCATGAACATGACCTATTTTCTTCCAACGAAACTTGTTTTCGGACAGAATACTCTTTCAACGCTCCACGAGCAGTCACTTCCCGGCAAGAAAGCCTTAATTGTTATATCCAGTGGAACATCGACCCGTAAATACGGCTATCTCGGCCAAGTTGAAGATCAGTTGAAACAAGCTGATGTCTCATACGAAGTATTTGACAAGATCCTTCCCAACCCAGTGAAGCGGCATGTAGAAGAAGGGTCTACACTTGCCAAGGAGAATGGCTGTGACTTTGTCATCGGTCTTGGTGGTGGATCGGTCATTGACTCAGCGAAAGCAATTGCCATCATGGCAACCAATGATGGAGATTTGTGGGACTATATCAGTGGAGGCTCCGGAAAGGGCAAGCCCATGAGTAAAAAACCACTGCCCATTGTTGCTATTACCACCACAGCCGGAACCGGTACGGAGGTAGACCCTTGGTTGGTTATTACCAAGGAAGAGACCAATGAGAAGATTGGTATGGGAACTGAGGATACCTTTCCCACACTCAGTATTGTCGACCCAACACTGATGGTTACTGTTCCTCCCCAGCTCACAGCATTCCAAGGTTTCGATGCACTCTTTCACAGCACAGAAGGGTATCTCAATAAGACAGCAAATACATTCAGTGACCTCTATAGCCTGGAAGCAATCCGGCTAATCGGAAAAAGCCTAAGAACAGCTGTAGCGGACGGCAAGAATCTTGCAGCACGTGAAGATGTAGCCCTAGCAAATACTCTTGCAGGTCTTGTTGAATGGACCAGTGGATGTATCAGCGAACACTCACTGGAGCATGCCATGAGTGCCTTCCACCCTGAGCTTGCTCATGGTGCAGGCTTGATTATGATAAGCAAGGCCTACTACACCCATATTGCAGAGAACCACATTGCAGATGAGCGAATGGTAGCCATGGCTAAGGCTCTTGGCAGGGAAGATGCAACTGAGGCGATGGATTTTGTGAGAGCCTTGGAAGATCTCCAGAAGGATTGTGGGGTAGCAGACCTCAAGATGAGTGACTATGGCATGAAGGAGGAAGAGATTCCTTCGATGGTGAAGAATGCCAGAGAGAACATGGGTGGTCTGTTCGAGGTTGACCCGATGATACTCAGTGATGAGGATTGTCTCAAGATTTACCAGCAATCATTCAAGTAAACAATCTTGTTACAGTAGTATTCCCGCTCCCAGGGTTGCAAGTACGATCAAGGGGGTGGGTATTTTTCGTGTGAGCAACAAGAGCACCGTGGTGAGGAGTACAAGGAAATTCTCAAGGCTCAATCCGCTTTTCTGCAATAGCAGAATTGCTGCCGTAGTGATGAGCCCCCCTGCCACTGCATTGACTCCTCTCAGGGATAGTCTTACTGCCTTGATACCCTTCAACTTCTCCCATACAGGATAGACATAGAATATAAGTAGTGTTCCCGGAAGGAAAATTCCAATTGCTGAGAGTAAGGCAGCTGCAATCTGGAACAGATAACCATGTCCACGGGCTGCCATGCCTCCTGCATAGGCGCTGAAGCTGAACATCGGGCCGGGTAACCCTTGGACCAGACCGTATCCGGTGAGAAACTCCTCATTGCTCATGTACCCCTTTGTTTCCACCAATTCTGCGATCATGACGGGGACTACCACCTGTCCTCCTCCGAATACCAGGTAACCGTAGCGGTAGAATGCCTCAAACAGCGTGATAAGCAGGTGATGGGTTAGGGTAGCGAGAAGCAGTGATCCGGCAGCAAAGCAGGCAAACCATACAAGGTAGTGCCAAGGAGGATTGAGCTTTGTTTTCTGGAATAAGTCTGTTTCCCTGCTGCTGATCACAGAAATGATTCCCCCAATGATGAGAACCAAGGGGAAAATCCAAGGAGAGCGTATAAAATACGTAGTAACAGCACCAAACATGAAGAGTGTATAACTTGTTATGTCTATCAACACTTTTTTCCCGATACGGTAGGCAGCGAGAACAATGAAGCCTACCGCCATGGGGCCGATAAAGCGAAGGATTTTGCCGGATATCTGCAACTCCTCAAGTATTTGATAGAGAAATGACAGTGCAGTCATGATCAGCACAACTGGTAATGCCCAGACCATCAGGGTGAAGAATGCAAGGAGTGGTCCACCAATTCGGTAGCCAACCGAGACAATGGTCTGCGTGCTGGTCGGGCCAGGGAGTATGCTGTTTAGGGCGAGTAGTTCTACAAGGTCCTCTTCTTCTAGATAGAGCTTCTTGGTCACAAGGTGGTCAAGGAATACCCCGAAGTGTGCCTCCGGTCCTCCATAGGCCCCCAAACTGCAGATCAAGACATCTTTGAGGAAGTGTCGATAGTTCACCGTTGCCATGCAAGCCTCCTCAAGCAGGGAATTGCTTGTGTTGATACTAATATGCTTGTAACCGATAGGCAAGAAGCATAGTATGGGTTATTGGAGGATATATTATGTTGCCAAACACAATCACTGAGGCTTGGAAGAATAAACAGCCAGCTATTGTACTTACTACCGTTGACGAGCAAGGGATGCCAAACAGCATTTACGCAACCTGTACTGATCTCTATCAGGATAATGAAATTGTCATAGCCAACAACTACTTCGACAAGACGAAGCATAATATTGATACGGGAACAAAAGCCTCCGTGCTTTTTATTACAGAGGAAGGTAAGTCATATCAACTGAAAGGTGAGGTAAGCTACCACACAGAGGGTGCCTACTATGATTTCATGAAGGCCTTTAATCCTGTTAAACACCCCGGACACGGAGCACTGGTACTCCATGCCCAAGCGGGTTTTAGCGGTCAGGAACAGTTGTTCTAGTGAGCCAGGTGTGAGGAGAGCACAAGCTTCTCCTTCACCGTCAAACGAAGCACTTCTTCCTGTGAGACAAGCTTGCTGTACTGTTTTTTCAATGCAGTAATGACATCCCTCTGGCTAGGAAGTGCTTCCAATGCTTGCTCATAACGTTCTGTGAGTTCTTTCAGCAAGGCTTCTCTTTTTCCGTACGCATCAAGCAAGGCTTTCACTGTATCCAGCAGTTCGGTCAGCTTGGCCTGTACATTCAGCTGGTATCCTCGCTGTAGCTCTTCAACCAAGGTAGCTACCGGTATAATTCTTTTTACCCGATAGGCATTGCTGCCTGCAAATACATATCCGCTATTCAGCAATCCTCTTCTTGCATTGTTCAATGCAATGGAGATGCAGTAGTTCGCTTGCTCTGCCTTGCAGGTGGCAAGACACTTCCAAGCACAGCGGAATGAGGGATTGTTTCCTGCTTCACTATCAAGGATGAACTGGTTGCGAATTGCACGACCAGGCATTCCAACGGGACTCTTGATGAGACCGATTTGTTCCTTCGTGCAGGAAACATATGCTTCCTTGAAGCGAATATCGGCATCACACTCGTCAGTTGCAACAAAACGGGTTGCCATCTGTACGGCACTAGCACCGAGGCTGAGCACCTTGTAGATATCCTTCCCAGTATAGACACCACCTCCTGCAATTACAGGAATGGCAACACCCTTGCTCTCTTCGAAAGGCTTCAGTGCCTCTACCACCAAGGGAACAATGGCCTCGAGTTGGTATTCTGGATCATCCAATTGCTCGGCGGTAAATCCAAGGTGCCCTCCTGCCTTTGGCCCTTCCACCACGACTGCATCCGGGGTGTCATTATACAGCTTCTCCCACATGCGGAAGATCATCTGGGCAGCTCGTGCAGAGCTTACGATTGGGGCAAGTTTAACGTTTGCCTCTCTGAGTGCTTCAACCGGTATGTTCTTGATCGGGAGGCCCGCTCCAAGAAAAACGATATCAACCTTCTCTTCAATGGCTACATCGAGGAGTTGGTGGAAATCATTCACAGCGACCATGATGTTCACCCCAATAATTCCATCACTCAAGCTTCTGGCTTTACGGATTTCATTCCTGAATGCCCTGAGATTGGCAGCTCTACCGTCCTCATAGTAGTCTTTCTCAAGCAGGCCAATTCCATTGGCTGCAATTACCCCAATACCTCCAGTATTGGCAACAGCTGATGCAAGAGAGGAGAGTGAGATTCCAACTCCCATACCCCCTTGTACGATAGGGGTTTTCGCCACAAGGTTCCCGATTCTCAGCTCCGGCCAGGAAATTTTTGAACTGAGGATTTTCTCAATAGCAGGCTTGACCTCCCCTAGATGGAGTTGTTGCACACAGTGGTGCAATACGCTCTTGAGATTTGTATGTAATGTTTCTAAATCCGGTATTGTCATGCTACATTCCTTTATTGCAGGTACTAGTATTGCCTAACATTAACATAATTACAGTTTTTGTAATAGTGTTAGAAAAGATTCTTTTTATCGGTGTCCTATCAAAAAACTCAAGATCGAAAGAGGAAATATTTTTTTATGTATGGATTACTTTGACCACCGGTATATTATTGACATATTTATAAAATTGTAAGAAATATCTTGATAATCCTTCAAGACGTATATTCCCGAGTGAAATAATATGACATTGGACTCCACTTGTAGTTCTTCTTAACCTTCCCTACGCTGTAGGCAGTTCTTAAGGATGGAGGTCCAATAATGAAACTAAGAGTACGAGGTGTTCTTGTTGCAGGAATGTTGCTTCTTGCCATGTCCACAGTGAGTGCACAACCGATTGAAGAGAAGCAACCGATCAAGGTGCTGGTGTTTGGCATGTTCGAAGTAGGGGAAAATAAGGGAGACTTTGCGGGAGAGTTCCAACACTTCTATGAGGCCTATTTTGATGGTGCAAAGTCTTATGAACTGAATACCATGCCGTTGACACTCTATGTTAATGATGAGGGTGTCGCTGGAGCCATCGCAGGAATGGGAAAAGCCCAGGCAGCTGCAACATTGACTACCATCCTTCGAGATGATCGATTTGATTTCAGAGATACATATATCCTTATCAGCGGTTGCTCAGGAATGAGTCCAGAGCGTGGTACGCTCGGGGATGTGGTAATTGCAGACGCTCTGGTAGACTATGAACTTGGGCATGCATGGAAGGAATCAGATAATCCGAAAGACTCTGATTCCCTGTTCTTGCGTTCTTCCGGGTATGATCGTTCAGGGTATATCAGACTCAACTCTTCTCTGGTCGATTGGGCATTTGGACTTGTTCAGGATGTCCCACTGAACGATGCGAAAGCTGCCAAGGAGTATAGGAAGCTGTATTCAGCCGAAGAGGCTCTGGAAACTCCGGCTGTTCGTAGAGGAGTCTCTGTTACCGGTGACAGCTATTGGCACGGAAAAGCCTCCAGTGAACATGCTGACGACGTATGTGCTGCTTACGATGCTGGTACCTATATGGTCACCCAGATGGAAGATAATGCTTTTGGGGTGGTTGCCATGAATGAGAACAAACTTGACCGACTTCTTGTCATCAGGGATGTGGTCAACTACGACCAGCCACATCCTGGGCAGAGTGTGACAGAGAGCCTGGATGCCTCATCAGGAGCATTCTCAATTGGTATGGAAAACGGGTTTGCTGTTACCAACTCAATCATTGAGGAGCTACTCTCTGACTGGGAATATTACAGAAGTGCATTCTAGGTAGGAAACCCAATTCTACGTCTATGCCGACTCTCCTGGGAGGGCCGGCATAGTGCTTTTCAGGCAAGGTACTTGTAGGGTATACAAATGAGTATGTTAAGCAGAGATGATGATATCGTGAATGCTTCCTTTCTCTCCACAATAAAAAAGTTGGAGAAAACCATATTAACCCTTCAGGGAAAAGGAGCCTCCACGGCATTGGCCGAGAGACGCCTGCGTGCATATCGGCTAGGGTTTGCTGTACTCTTTGCTGATGCTTCATTATATAGCATAGATGAGCTCAAGGAAGGTCATGCGGTTCTCTCGGGTCTTATTCCTTCCTTGGAGCGGTCATACGTAAAACTAGCCCATGGGAGTCCTCAAAGGACCCTGCTGGAGAGAAGAATCAGTTCAATGCGAGTTGCCATTAGGGCGATTGACGAGCTTCTCGGCGAGCACACTTCGTAAAATCGCCGAATATTCCCTCTCAAGTTTTTCCTCATCGATCGTAAGGCACCGTCCTTCCTGTATTATCCACCGTCCACCGAGCATAACGTGCTTGATCATGGAGGGTCGGGTGTGGATCAAGGTATTATAGGCGACATTGGAGAATCCCGGCGATTCTATAAGCGGGGAGAGAGCAAGCCCGTCCTCCACGAAGAGCATGTCGGCCGGAGCTCCTACGGCAATCTTCCCTTGATAGCCTGAGGGAGAAGCTATCGGGGCTGCTGCGTTGGTTGCCATATTCCAGACCTGGCTTGCCCCGAAGTGTTCGCTCCTGTTGCTCTGCTTCAGCTCAGCATAGGTGGCACGCATGACTTCCCAGATATCATGGGTGAGGAAATCGGTTCCCAGTGTGATATGAGCACCTCTCTCCAACAGGTCTATGAGGTTCATGGAACGTGCTCCAGAGATAAGGTTGGAAACCGGGCAGTGCACGATTGTTGCCTTGCTTGAAGCAAGCATTGCGCGGTCTCTCTCGGAAGTCTCCACACAATGGAACAGAATCGTTTGCTTGCCGAGCAGGGCTTTCTTTTCCAGCAATTCCACGGTGGACATGCCAAATTTCCTGAGTACTTCTTCCCTTCTGAAACGTGTCTCCAAGCAATGGGTCATAAGAGGCCAATCAGTTTTCTCAACTCTTTGGACTGCCTCCTGAAGGCCTTTTTCATCCAGGTCCTCTTCTTCTGGTAGATGGGTGCCACGCTGTATGTGATTGCAGGTAAGTTCATGGCTTGGATTCTCATCATACCAGTCAACCAAGGCCTTGATACCAATCTTCTCAGCACATGCTTCCAGAATCCCACTGCTCTCATCCGCCTGTCCAGTCTCTACGATAAAGCCAACACCAGATTTCAAATATTGCAGATAGGCATACAGAACCAGCGTTTCAAATGCGGCTGTTCCTACACTGTTGTCGAGATATTCAAACAGATCTGTTTGCAGTCGTCCTTGTTCTGTCTCGTTACACCAATTATGGAGGCTCATATCGCTGAAAAGCCCCCTGAGCAGCGTGTCTGGTGTATGCACATGACAATCAGCGAGGGCGGGGTAGATCAGGAAGGCTGAACAGTCGATGACTTCTTCTCCCGATTTCTCATGTAAGGAATCCTCAATATCAGTGATGGTTCCTTCTTCTATTCTTATGTCTTTCTTGTGCAGAGAGTAATCTGGACCCAGGAAACGAGTTTGTTTGAGTATCATGCATAAACCATACCATCTGCTTTTATTGCTTCCAAGTGAAAGATGGTGCTTTTGGTATGGATTTCTATACAAAGTGTCCAATTATGATAGAGAGCCCCCTAAGGAGCTCTCTCAATTAGTAATAATCAGCCTTGTTTCCTGATCGGCATCCAGACCTCGAACGCTTGGTCAGAAGGGTCTTCTGAGAGGTACAACTCAACATCAACCCCTTTTGCCAGTTCGTATCCACTGGTTGGCAGCCAATCGGTCATGATACGTCGTTCTACATCCTGGATAACATTAGGCATTTTCCCCCTACCAGGGAATATCGCCCAAAGGGCAGCATCCACTTCCTGGGTTTCCATCCCTTCAAGGGTAGCACCTTCATCCAGTTCAATTCCTATGGTATAGAGCCAATAGTCCTTCTCATCGGTGTTGGTGCAGAGACCGAAGAGTCCGTGCCCTGGCTTCAAGAGTGAACATAGTTTGGGGATGGTTCCATCCATGGTCTTCTCGCCCCAGAACTGCGGTATTGTTTTCATGTTCTCTTCCATGTCTTTGACAAGCTTGAGAGAAACCCCCGTTACGCGAAATGCGTCCTTCCGTTCAATTCGATACTCCATTTCCTGGTCTCCTTTGATGGTCAGGCTGAAGCTGATTCTTGGAAAAGCTTTTAAGGAAGCACCTTCCTTCTTCGCTTCAGATGGATTCACTCCATGGAGTGCCTGAAACGCCCGGGTGAAGGATGTAGGGGAGTCATATCCATAGTTGAGTGAGACATCCAAGACTTTTTCCCCTCTCTGCAGTGCTAGGGCTGCCTTGGTCAGTTTCCTTCTACGGATGTACTCTCCAAGGGGAACTCCTGCTATATAGGTGAACATCCTCTGGAAGTGATAGGTTGAACAGTCTGCCAACCGTGCCGCTTTCTCATAGGAAATTTCACCATCCAGGTTTTCCTCTACATAGTTAAGTGCTTCATTCAATCGCTCAATCCATTGCATTGCTCTGACCTCGAGTCTTAGTATGGAATAGGGAAACAGATGTATCCTCTCCATTGATGCACAATCCTGCGAGGTTTGCAAGATTTTCTCAGGGTAGAGAAATCTGCTTGGTTGGGATCATAAAGAAACACCCAAGGTTCGATTCCTAGGGTGTTTTGAGAATACTCTTGGAGCTTAGTGTTTCTTCTTGCGGTAGGGCGTATCTTCCAGTGGCAAGGAGGTTCGGAACTTCTTGTCATACCGATAATATGCATTCTGGCATGCAGGAGCAGTGGGAATGGTGGTAAGCTCACCAACCCCCTTTACGCCATAGGCCACAGGATGCTTTCCAGGTCCTTCCACCAGCTTTACTTCCAAGGGAGGTACATCGGTGCTGCGAAGCAGTCCCAAGGTACCATAGCGTACCTTCAGGTATCCTTCCTCAATCGGGAAATCCTCGGTCAATCCATAACCGAGACCCATGGTCACCCCACCTTCTATCTGGCCGGTGAGCGCTTGATGATTGACAATTTGCCCTACATCACAAGCAGCAACAACCTTCTCCAGTTTTCCTGCCTCATCAAGGATAACAACCTGAGCTGAATAGCTGTATGCCACATGGCTTACAGGATTCTTCTTTTTGCTGGTAATTGGGTCGGTGATGGACGTGTACTCTCCGAAGTACTCCTTACCTTCCAGCTCCTTTAGGGATGATACCTGTAGATCGTCCTTCAGCTTTAAGGCTGCTCTTCTCACTGCTTCACCCGTAAACACTGATTGCCGACTTGCTGTGCTGGTGCCCGAGTCAGGGGTCCTGACGGTATCGGGATCCTCAACCACAATCTGGTTCGCCTTCAGTGAACAGGTCTCTCCAAGCATCTGGGTACAGACCGTGGCAACTCCCTGTCCCATACATGCTGCACTGGTCCTGATATGTACCTTTCCTTGCTCAACCGAGAGAATGCAGCGGCCAGTATCAGGGAAGCCGACACCAAGTCCACTGTTCTTGAATGCAAGGGCAATGCCTGCCCTGGGGGAGGAGTAATAGGCATCCTTTACAGCCTCCAAGCATTCAAGGACACCGGTGTCCTCTCCAGCAATCTGCCCATTCGGCATAATGTTCCCTGGCTTAAGTGCATTGATTCTCCGAATCTCGAAATAATCCATGCCCAATTCATCAGCAAGGAGGTTGATGTTTGACTCCACAGCAAAACAGCTCTGGGTAACACCAAAGCCCCTGAAGGCACCGGAGGGGACCATATTCGTATAGATTGCCTTGCCGATGACCTCGAAGTTCTGGAAGTTGTATGGACCTGAGGCATGGGTACATGCTCTTTGGAGCACTGGACCTCCAAGGGAGGCGTAGGCTCCTGTATTGGCCAAAATAATCGCCTTAACACCGGTAAGGTGGCCTTCATCATCACAACTTGTGGTAATCTCAATATCCATAGGATGACGCTTTGGATGGACCTGTAGGCTCTCCTGACGGGTCAGTTTCACCTTTACTGGTGCTTTGAGTATCCAAGCAGCAAGCGCTGCATGGTGCTGGACACTCATATCCTCCTTGCCGCCGAATCCTCCACCGACGAGCATGCTGTGACAATGTACTTTCTCCGCTGGCAGCTGAAGCATCGTACAGATCTCATGCTGTTCATCATAGATGGATTGGCCGGAAGTATGAACAAGAACCCCATCCTCGCCTTCAGGTAATCCTACTGCACACTCTGGTTCCATGAATGCATGTTCAGTGTAAGGGGTCTTGTAGGTTCTGGTGATGACGTGTGTACTCTCTTTGAAGGCCTTCTCCACATCCCCTCGTTGTATATGTTCCAGTGAGAGTAGGTTTCCATCCTCATGCACCTTTGGTGATTCTTCCTCGAGTGCCTTATAAATATCGAGTACAGGGGGGAGCACTTCATAGGAAACCTCCACCAGGTTAGCAATTTCTTCCAACGTTTCAGGGCTCTTTCCCACGACAAGGCAGATGGCATCCCCTGTGTACCGGGTAATCTCGCCAATAGGAATGAGTACCGGCCAGTCCTGTTTGATATGGCCGATGATGTTGTGAGGCACTTCATCACTGGTGATGATGCGGATAAAATCAGGATGTGACTTTGCTTTTGTATCGTCAATGGAAAGAACCTTTGCACGAGGAAATGCAGAGCGGACAGCCTTTGCATGCAGCATGCCGGGTATCCTGATGTCATCGGCATACAGCCCTTTTCCCAGTGCCTTGGGCTCAGCATCAACACGGCGGTACCGTTTGTCGAGCTTTGGCTCTTCCTCCGTTGTAGGGACTGAACGGTTTTCGCGGAAGAACTCCGCGCACATCAGGATTGCTTCCTCTATCTTCTTATAGCCAGTGCAGCGGCAAATATTCCCCCTGATAGCTTTAGTCACTTCTTCACGGGTAGGGGAAAGATTTGTATCGAGCAGGCTTTTTGCGCTGATGATCATACCGGGCGTGCAGTACCCGCACTGCACAGCTCCAGCTTCGGCAAAGCAGTAGCCATAGACTTCTGATTCCCGCGTAGAGAGACCCTCAATGGTGGTAACCGCTCTCCCTTCAAGCCTTGAGAGAGGAATCGTACAGGCCTTCATTTTCTTTCCGTCCACCAAGACAGTACAGGTACCACAAATACCCTCACTGCAGCCGTCCTTGGTGCCGGTCAAATTCAAGTCTTCACGTAGGAATCGTAGGAGTTTCTTGTCTTCTCCGTTATAGGTGATCTGATTTCCATTTACGCTGAATGCATACATAGCTGTGCTCTCCATCGTACGTTGGTACGTATGTTTCTTTGGGAACAGGTGCTAGCCGCTTAGCGTCAGTACCCAGAATTGGATACGTCGGTCTGTGATGCTATACATCTTCATGATTGCAATGAACCCGCAAAAAGTCAACAATTTGTTGCGGTAAGTTTCTATTTGTTGCGCATTATGTTGCAGTATACCGCAAATTTGTAAAAATAATCTGAACAAGGTAGAAATGAGCAACGCTCATTCCTACCATTGGTGCAGATATCCTAAATCCGCTTTTCTCGGTTGAATGGTTTTCCAAGGGATGTTGGCCCAAGCAACTGGCTCTCCCTGCTGAATGCGAGGACGATGATGACCATCACATAGGGCAACATGACCGCAAATTCGTAGGGGAAGTTGATACCCTGTCCCTGGATGGCCAGCTGCAAGGCTTGTGCCAGGCTGAAAAGCAATGCTCCACCCATGATCTTCACTGGATTCCAGAGTCCGAAGTAAACCAAGGCAACTGCGATGAAGCCTCGTCCTGCGATGATCTCATCACTGAACATTTTCACTTGGGCTAGAGAGAGGTATGCACCCGCTAGGCCTGCCAGTGCGCCTCCCACAGCAAGCGCCTGATAGCGAACCCTATTGACCTGGATACCGATTGAGTCAGCGGCACGCGGGTTTGTGCCAACTGCACGTACCCTGAGTCCCCATGGGGTCTTGAACAGGATGTACCATGCAAGAGGAACAAAGAGGAAAGCGAGGTAGACCAATACATTGTGGCTGAAGAAAATTGGGCCGATAAATGGGATCTTGGAGAGCCCTGGAATGGGAAGATTCCCAATGCCAGGAACTGATTGGGTCCCACCGATGAAGTGGCGGAACAGTGTGCCAGCAGTTCCTACCCCAAACATCTGCAGTCCAATACCGGCAATACCTTGTGGTGCACGGAATGTAACCACAACGAAGGCAAAGAAGATTCCAAACAACGCTCCCACAACCATTGCAAGAGCCAACCCCAGGACATTGTACATGCCAGAGGTAGGACCACCCTGTCCAATGCTGTAGGGTACAAGCATTCCTAGGAATGCTCCCATTGCCATAATTCCTTCACAGCCAAGGTTGAAGACACCTGCTCTCTGGTTGAACATCTCTCCAAGGCTGGCGATGAGAAGGGCGACGGAGAAGGGGATGCCCAGACTCAGGATGTTTACGATAAAGTTCATGCTTCCACCTCCACATGTTTCTTGCCTATTCCTTGGTATTTACGCCAGATCCGTTCCATCAGGTAGGGGTCGGCGAGGATCATCTTGGTAGCAACGATAACCAGGATGATGACACCCTGCAATACATTGACCATATTGGCCGGTACCCCAACCATACGTTGGGTCATGTCAGCCCCGACAATCAGAAGTCCAAAGAAGAATGATGCCGGTATGATGCCTGCCGGATGCAATCCTCCAAAGAGGGCAACAACGATTCCACTGAATCCGTATCCTCCGGTAATGCCTTCAATTGCTCGGCGGTGTACACCTGCGATCTCAATGGCTCCTGCCATACCGGCAAACGCACCACTGATGACCATGGCAATTACCAGATACCAGGTAACACTGATACCGCCGTACTTGGCTGCACGGGCACTTGCACCAGCTGCTCGCATCTTATACCCATAGTTGGTTTTCCACAGGAGGAAGAAGATGAGCAATGCAAGCAACAAGGCAAAGAAGATGCCGGTATGCAATCGAGTTCCCTTGAGGAATCGATCGAGCCAGATTCCCCTGGAAAGCCTCATGGACTGTGGAGTTCCGCTCCCCATTGTGAGCTCTGCTGGATCAAGGAAAGGTCCGCGGAGCATGAAGGTATAGAACTGGGCGGCAATATAGTTGAGCATTACCGTTGAAAGCAACTCACTGACCTGTAGCTTTGCCTTCAGGATACCGGGGATGAAGCCCCAGACTCCTCCTGCCATTGCCCCCGCCAAAACTGCCATCGGGAGAAGGATGGGTTTTGGGAGTTCAGGGAATGCAAGAGCCACTGCAGTGGTACCGAGAATTCCCATTGCCATCTGCCCCTCTCCACCGATGTTGATGATGCCGCTTCTGTAGGCAACTGAAATGCCGAGGGCTATGATCGTGAGAGGTATTGCCCTGATCAGAACCTCGGTGAACTGGAGGGTTGTCTTCAAAGGCTCGAAGAGAATGACCATATAGGTCTTGAAGACATCAGCCCCGATGGTCAATAGAATTACCGAACCGATCAACATTGCAGCCAGAATGGCCAGAATGATGATGGTAACCTTGTAGAGTATCCTAAACTGTTTGGTCATCTTTCACTCCTGCCATCAAAATACCGAGACTCCTTCGATTGGCGTCTTTCCTATCAAGCACCTTCTGGATCTGGCCCTTGAAGATTACCGCCACACGGTCTGAAAGGTCGAGAATCTCATCCAGTTCCTCACTGATGAGGAGGATGCCGACTCCTTCACGCCTGATCTCCAAGAGTTGCTTATGGATGAACTCTGCTGCCCCGAGGTCCAAGCCTCTGATGGGGTAGACGGCGATCAGGAATTTTGGTCTCCTCGAGATCTCTCGGGCAAGGATTACTTTCTGGATGTTTCCTCCAGAGAGTGATCCAGCTGCAACGGAGATATTGGGGCTGCGGATATCAAACTTGACACGTAGGTCCTCGGCATTCTTGTCTATGGCCTTATTCTTAAGGAATGCATGTTTGCTGAATTCATCATGCTCTGAATCCTTGAGGATAAGATTCTCCTTCATCGAGAAGGAAGGAACAATGCCTTCTGTATTACGTTCCTCAGGGATATAGCCCATGCCAGCTTCTATGATGTGGTGAGGGCTCTTGTTTGCAATATTCTCGCCGTAGAATTGGATCTCTCCGCTCTCTACCTTCCTTAGGCCATTGATGGCCTCGGCTAGTTCCCTCTGCCCATTTCCTGATACACCGGCAAGACCGACGATCTCACCGGAACAGATGGTCAGGTTCAGGTCCTGAAGTGCCAGGAACCCACGGTCGCTCTTCACATTGAGGTTCTTGATATCCAGAACAGGTACACCCTCACATGCGGGCTCGTCGTTCAGGGGGAGGTCAACCTCATGTCCTGTCATGAGGGCCGCAATGTCGGAAGGGGAGTGTTCATGGGTATTTCCCTCGAAGACAACCGCACCATGACGAAGGATGGTGATCTTGTCCGAGAGGTCTTTTACTTCCTGCAGCTTGTGGCTGATGAAGATGATGGAGAGTTCGCTGCTCATATTCTTGAGCAGTGCGATCAATTCATCAGTCTCCTGTGGGGTGAGGGCACTGGTTGGTTCATCCAGTATCAGGAACCGTGCACCCAGACAGAGTGTCTTTACCAACTCCACCCGCTGTTGCTCTCCAACGGAGAGTTGCCAAATATACGCATCGGGGTCTACTACGAGCCCGTATTTTTTCGCTACTTCATTGATCCGCTCACGCACCATCTCAAGGTCCAACTTGTGTGGTGACCATGCTGCCTTGTATCCAAGGGCAATATTCTCCAGGACGGTCATGTTTGCAACCAGCATATACTGCTGGTGTACCATGCCAAGTCCTGCTGCAAAGGCATCATTCGGGGAGCGGAAATGCACTTCCTCACCGTTGATGAGTATGCGCCCTTCATCCGGCTGGTAGAGACCCATGAGGATATTCATCAAGGTCGTCTTGCCCGCTCCGTTCTCTCCAACCAGCGCAAGGATCTGGCCCTCGGATATCTCCAAGGTGATGTCATCACTTGCCAAGACTCCAGGGAAGCGCTTGGTGATGTGTTCCACGCGTAGGTTGGTTATTTTCTTCTGTGTGAGTTCCATGGGGGAAGCCTCCGTGGGAAATAATCAAAAAAAAGCAGTCATGCAGAGTAATCCCTGCATGACTGGGAAACAATGTGCTTACAGTTTGGAGTAATCAACACTGGTGTAGTTGATGGTCCCACTTGCAGCCTTGAAGGAGTCGATGGCCGCATTGACCTTCTCTTCAATCTCTCCTGCATACATGTTTTCGAGTTCAGGGTTGAACTCAAATACAAATCCACCGTTCTTGAAGTTCAAAGGAATAACCTCTCCGCCCAATACGCCGGCATCAAGCTTGGCAACGAGGCCTTCGATGACGGATGCATAGTTGTAGGAAGAAGCTGCAATAACCTTGTAGCCTTCTGTGATGTGAATCTGAGCGATATCCTGACCAACCCACCAAATCTCTTCATTGGGGTAGTCAGCTACGGCACGAAGTGCACCGAGAGCCTGCTGGCTGCTTCCGGTCAATACATCGGCACCGCTTCTGATCTGGGACTGTGCAACCTCTCCAGCTTTTACGAAATCACTGAAGGATCCACTGTGGGCAACCATGATCTTGGCTTCTGGATTGACAGCCTGGACACCGAGGACGAAACCACGGTTGTAGCGAGCTGCGTCTCCTGCATCAACAGGACCGACAAGGCCGATGATATTGGCTTTAGTGGTCATTCCAGCGATGATACCGGAAAGGTAACCGGTCTCTTCACTTTCTGGCATGTAGGTGAATACATTGTCCGGACCAACCTCGGCGCTGGTTCCAAAGGCGAAGGAAACATCTGGATACTCTTCAGCCATTTCCATGATGAGGTTCTTGTACTGTGCTCCGTGGGCGATGATGATATCAAAACCCTGGGCAACATACTGGCGTGCAGCAGAACCGGCATCAACTGGCTTCATCTTCTCTGTGTAGCTGTACTCAATACGACCAGGCAGGCTTTTCTGGGCAGCGATGATGCCATCGTGCATTGCCTGACACCAGCCCTTGTCGTCAATGGTGTTCTCGATGATCAAGGCAATCTTGACCACATTGGAATCAGCCTCTTCAGCTGGGGCTTCACTGCTGCCTGCAGCAAAAAGCGAGCCACTGACGAGCGCAAGACAAAACAGAATTGTCAGAAATTTTTTCATGTTCCTTCTCCTCTTGGAATATCGACCCATTTTACTGGGACTAAGCTTTTTTCAGTATAGAGGTGGATTGTATGCTCTGTCAAAAGAAATCTGTGAATAGTTGCGAAATTATCGATTCATAAATTGAGCTATCAGTGATATTTACAGCAAATATCGAGGGAAAATGAAGATTTACATGTTGCAATTTTAGTGAAACATAAAAGTATTACTATCTTTATGCACCATTCATATGAGGTAAAAAATTAGACAATACTTGCAGGATGTATAGATTTTGCACTCATTGTTGCAACTTTTGTTGCATTGATTACTGCTTGTTGCAGTTTTTCACCCTTTAGCAACTGTACTGTCAGGGCTGCACTCAAGGAATCTCCGCACCCGATGGTATTCACTATCTCTGTCTTCTCAACTGGAACTGTAAAGAAACGAGAATTCTGTACCCAGAGTTCAGATGATCCCCGAGAGAGTACGAATATACTCCCATACTGTTCATACAACGGCCCAAGCATATTCCTCACAGTCTCCTTAAGATCATCGGTATCCTGGTGTTCTGCAAGCTTGATCCCAAGGAAGGTATGGCCTGCTTCACTGAGGTTGATCTTCACCACATCGGGGTGGTAGGGGAGACAGCGCTTCAGGTCTTCACCCTTCAGGTCGAGCAAGACAAACTTCCCCAGTGTTTTCGCTTCCTTGACAAAGTCTGCATAGAGACTGTCTGAATACCCAGGGGCACGGGTTCCAAGAATGATTACACCGTCACAATCCTTGATGTTTTGGGAGAAGAGGTTTCTGATGGGCTTCTCGCAGGCGGGATCAACAGGAAAGGGTTCCTGGACCAGCTCAGTTGCCCCCTCGCTTGTAAGGACGGTTACACAGGTCCTGATGGCACTTTTACTATCCGCCCAGAGTGGGGTGACCCCATCTTTTCTGCAAAGGCTAATCATCTCCTCTGTACGGTTCCCGCCCAAGTGGGTAAGCAAGAGACTTTCATGCCCAAGTTGGCTGACAATCCTTGCTGCGTTCATTCCCTTCCCTGATGCATCCAGGTAGTGTTCCTGGGCACGATTCACCTCCCCGATAGAGAAGGAGGGGAAGCGCATCGTAATCTGGAAAGTTGGGTTCAGGCAGACAGAAAGAATCTTCATGATAATTTGAGCAGAATCGAACCATGTTGCGGAACCAGTTGCCGGTAGGCAACACCGGTCTTGTCAAACATCAGCTTGGATGCCTTTGTGTTGTCTGCTTCACTGTATTTGTCGGAAAGGAATACCACTTCCTTGATTCCTGACTGGATGATTGCCTTCGCACACTCATTGCAAGGAAACAGGCCAACGTAAAGCGTACACCCCTTGAGGTTGCTGCTGATTGCGTTGAGGATGGCGTTCAGCTCAGCATGACAGACATAGGGATACTTTGTCTCGAGCCACTCTCCTTCTCTTTCCCAGGGGATGTCATCATCATCCACCCCGATCGGGAAACCATTGTATCCAACACCGACGATCTTATGGTCGGTGTTCACGATACATGCTCCCACCTGGGTGCTCGGGTCTTTGCTTCTGAGTGACGAAAGGACTGCCACTCCCATGAAATATTCGTCCCAACTGAGATAGTCTTTACGCTTGGGCATGATTTGTACGCTCCTTTTCTAGCAAGAATTCAAGAATGGTATCGGTTAATGATTGCTGGATGGACCTGTAGAGGAGAAGGGCATGTCTGCTGTGGTTGTAGTTGTCCATCTCTGTTTCAAGGATGTGGAAATCAACACTGTTCTGCTCTTTCTCTATGATCTTGAGATTCTTGAACGGAACAGTCTGGTCGTTGACATCATGGATGGAAAAGAGGGGACAGGTTATCTTTCCAAGATTCTTTCTGACATCCTTCATGGCATGGACCAAGCTCAGCCCCGGACGGATAAAGATCCCTCCATAGCCATACCAGTACTCACTACCATCCTCTCCCTTAGGATTGCCAGCAACCACATGTGCCCCGATGGAGGGTGTGAAGAGCCCGAGGGTTCTGGATATGTATTGTTTCCAATCTGTGATGATGTCGTCCTTCAGGCTATTGTAGACCACAGGGGCCGCTATGGTTACCAGCTTATCGGGAGCAAGTGTACTCTGGCAGTAGGTTTCTCCCAGTTTGAGTGTCATCATACCCCCCATACTGATGCCCAGGACGTAAAGCGTCTCATACTGCCCTCTCAGGGTTTCATAGTATTTACAGAGGTAGGAGAACCACTGGGTGAAGGTGGTGTGGGCAAACTGGTCAGGGTCGGTTCCAAAGCCAGGCATCAAAGGCGCATGTACATCCAGCCCCGCTTCGAAAAACCGCTCAGCACTGTAGTGGTAGACCGAGGGGGTGGAAGGAAAGCCGTGTACAAGCAAGATGGCCTGTTTCCTTCCTTCTTTCGTCATGATGATACTCTTTGCTTCCTCACAGCATACCTTGGTTTCATCGACAGTGAGGGGCTCTACATTCCTGTCGCGATACCCGATAAGGGTCGCATTCCAGAGTATGAATGCAATGATGAGAACGAGGATGATATACCACATGGCCTTAACTATATCCCAGAGAACAGATGAAGGAAAGAGCAAAAAACAAGAGCCTATCGGTGAGGATAGGCTCTTGTGATAGGTAACGAATTTTCTGCTAGGCCATCATGAACGGGATGACTGCAAGCAAGACACCAGCTGCTACAGCAGAGCCGATAACACCAGCAACGTTCGGGCCCATGGCGTGCATGAGCAGGAAGTTCTGGGGATCTGACTCCTGACCGACCTTGCTGGAAACACGGGCAGCCATTGGAACTGCCGAGACACCAGCGCTTCCGATAAGTGGATTGACTGGATGTTTCGGATCAAGTTTGTTCATCAACTTCGCAATCAGCAAGCCCGATGCAGTACCGATGGAGAATGCAATCATACCGAGGACGAGGATGCCCAAGGTATTCAGGTTGAGGAAGTGGGACGCTTCCATCTTCGAACCAACAGAGAGGCCGAGGAAGATCGTTACGATATTCATCAGTGCATTCTGCATGGTGTCCGAAAGACGGTTGGTCACTCCGCATTCCTTGGCCAGGTTGCCGAACATCAGGGAGCCGATGAGCGGGGTAGCTGAGGGAAGCAAGACTGCACAAGCGGTAAGAACGGTCAAGGGGAAAAGTATTCTTTCCAGTTTTGAGACCGGTCGAAGCTGTTTCATCTTGATCATCCGCTCTTCCTTGGTGGTAAGAGCCCGCATGATCGGGGGCTGGATGATGGGAACCAATGCCATATAGCTGTAGGCAGCTACGGCGATGGGACCCAGCAATTCCGGTTTGAGGCGGCTGGTCACGTAGATAGCCGTCGGACCATCAGCACCACCGATGATTCCGATGGAACCAGCAGCGAAGAGGTCAAAGTTGATCCCAGGGATGAAACTCAGGGCAAGGGCACCGAGCAGGGCAACGAAGATGCCTGCCTGGGCTGCTGCACCGAGCAACAGGGTCTTGGGGTTCGCAATAAGCGGGCCGAAGTCCGTCATTGCACCAACACCCATGAAGATCAAGATCGGGAATAGACCGGTATCGATACCCATGTCGTACAACAGCTTGATAAACCCAGGAGCTCCTGAGGTAGGATCAATGCTTGCTGCATATCCCATAGGGATATTCGAGAGGATACAACCGAACCCAATGGTCACCAATAGTAAAGGTTCAAAGTTCTTTACTATGGCAAGATAGAGGAGGACAAAGCCAACGATGATCATGACAAGATTGCCAACACCGAAGCCTTCTGCCAACCCCAAGAATCCGTACAGTCCAGTGGACTGCCAGAGTTGATTAAACGCGGAACCAATCATCTCAGAGTCTCCTTTAGCTGATCACCAGCAATTCGTCATCGCTCTGCATCTGCTGGCCTTGGCTTACGGCGATCTTGGTTACTACGCCATCACAAGGAGCATAGATCTCATTTTCCATCTTCATGGCTTCCATGATCATAAGCACCTGGTTCTTCTTGACCTGCTGGCCTTCCTTAACGTCTATGCGGAGGATAAGACCTGGCATTGGTGCATTGACCGAGACAGCTTCATGGGAAGGAGCAGCAGGAGCACTACCGGCAGCATCCTTGGTTGCCTCGATGGCACTCTCGTCGATGCCGAAAACAACATTGAGAGGATAGTCATTGCCATTAACCTTGGCGGAGTTCTTGGTGAGCTTAACGCCATAGGCCTTTCCATTGACAGTAACGGTGTACTCGCCCTTCTGCTTGGCAGCTTCTTCCTCGCGGTTGATCTTGTAAATGCCGTTTACCTGAGCCTTACCGGTAAGGTATAGGATACCCTTCTCCTTGCAGGAAGCAGCAATGAAGATGTTCTCGTCGGTAAGAGGGAGTCCTTCCTTCTCAAGCATCTCTTTTGCTACCTTTACACCCTTCTTGGGATCGGCATCGTTGATGTCGACAACCTTCTTGGTGGTGGGCTCCATCTTCATCTGCTCTGCACAGATCTTGACAACTTCGGCATCCGGCTCAACAGGAGTCTTGCCAAAGTAACCGAGAACCATCTTGCCGTAGCCTTCTGCAATCTTTTTCCAAGGTCCAAACATGACATTGTTGAAAGCCTGCTGGAAATAGAACTGGGAAACAGGGGTAACGGAAGTACCGAAACCACCCTTTGCTACAGTCTCAGCCATAGCCTCGACGATGGCAGGATACTTGTCCATCAGGTTGTTGTCACGCAGCATCTGGGTGTTTGCCGTAAGGGCACCACCTGGAAGCGGTGAGAACGGGATTTCAGGGCTAACGGTCATTGCTTCAGGGGGAATGATATAATCTTTCATGCAATCCCTGAATACTGACTCAGCTTCACGAATCTTCTTAATATCGATACCCAAATCATAATCAGTATGGCGCAGTGCGTGCCACATGGTGATAATGTCTGGCTGACAGGTACCACCGGAAACCGGGCTCATGGAGAGGTCAACCTGGTCTGCACCTGCTTCAATTGCACTGACATACTGCTGGATTGATACACCTGCGGTGTCGTGGCTGTGGAATACGAGGTTCACATCCTTGCCGAGCAACTTTCTTGCGCGCTTAATGGTCTCGTACACATATGCTGGGGTAGAGGTACCACTTGCGTCCTTGAAACAGACGGACTGGAACTCAATCCCTGCATCCATGATCTGCTTCAGGGTTGCTTCATAGAAGTCTGGGTCGTGAGCGCCCTCGGTGTTTGGGGGAAGGCTCATCATGGTTACAACCACTTCGTGGCGAAGTCCTGCGTCAACAATGGACTTTCCGCTGTCAATGAGGTTGTTGACGTCATTGAGTGCATCAAAGTTACGGATGGTGGAAATACCGTGCTTCTTGAAGAGCTTTGCGTGCAGGTCGATGATATCCCTTGGCTGGGAGTCAAGACCGACAACGTTAACACCTCGGCTGAGGGTCTGCAGGTCTGCATCATCCCCGGCAACACGACGGAACTCATCCATCATGGCGAATGCATCTTCATTGGTATAGAAGTACAGGGACTGGAAGCGGGCACCACCGCCGGCTTCGAAGTGATTGATGCCAGCCTCTTTGGCTGCTGCAACTGCAGGCATGAAATCCTTGGTGAATACACGTGCACCGTATACTGACTGGAATCCGTCACGAAACGCTGTGCACATAAAATTGACTTTCTTCTTCATTTGAGATGATCCTCCGGGGTTTCTTATTCTTTTGACTTTGCGAAGGCTGCGACAATTGCTGCTGCTATGTCTGCCTCACTGGCAGAGGAAGCAGAAGCTGTGACAGCTGCGGGACTGCTTACAACGGCTTTGGGCTTCTGTGGTGCGATTTTACTTGCAATGGCGCTCATGGCCTTGGTAAGGAAAAACAGCAACGTAAGAAACACAAACACCGTAGCAATACCCAGAATCATGAGGATGACCCCATTCTCCAACTGGGCGACAAGTTGCTCTTTCGGTAGTTGCGCTAAGAATACCATACGAACTCCTAATAAGGTTTATAGTGATCGTAGCCAAGGACTACAAATGACACACTGGGGGTTAGTATATCGGAATCATGGGGAGCGTTTCAAGTAAAGGTACGATAAATGCTTTTAGGAATTTAGCATAGCTCATTTTTAGAAAGGGTTTTTTTGCGAAAAAACACCCTTCTTTGGAAGTTTTAGTTTGCCTGTATACAATTATCTGGATACCTTTTTATAGAATCTTCCATGGTGGCCTCTCTGTAGTCTGCTTCACTTGTCTGTTTTTGTGCTTTGCAGTAAGGTACTCTGTGGTAAAATTACTGAAAGAAGAAGGATATATATGGCTGAAGGAATGGATTTTGCGCAGAAAATTGCTGAAGACAAGGCAATTAGGGGAAATATGGATAAGATCGGGAGAAAAATCCTGGTCATGAGTGGAAAAGGTGGGGTGGGAAAGACCACCGTTACCGTGAATCTGGCAAATGCACTGGTTGACAGTGGATGTACTGTCGGCATTCTTGATACGGACCTGCATGGACCGAACGTTGCAAAAATGCTCGGTTGTGAAAATGAGATTCTTACTACCGAGAATGGTGGAGAGACGTTCTATCCAGTTGAAGCCCGACCAGGGTTGAAGGTAATGAGCCTTGCCTTTGCAATAGACCCCGATAGCCCCATTGTATGGCGTGGACCCATGAAAATTGCAGCCATCAGACAGTTCCTTGCCCAAGCCGATTGGGGAGAGCTGGACTATTTACTCATTGATTCTCCTCCGGGTACCGGTGATGAGCAGCTCACTGTTTGCCAGACGATTCCAGAACTTACCGGAACGGTCATTGTAACCACCCCTCAGGAGGTTGCGATCCTTGACGCGCGAAGAAGTGTGAGCTTCTCGAGGAAGATGGGTGTGGCAATCCTGGGCGTCGTGGAAAATATGAGTGGTCTTATTTGTCCAGGCTGCAATACAGAGATCCCCATCTTCGGAATCGGTGGGGGAAAGAAGATGTGTGAGCAGATGGGTGTTCCCTTCCTGGGGCGTGTCCCCCTTGAGGTGCCTCTCATGGAGGCAGAGGATGCAGGCAAGAGCTATCTGAGCATGCAACCTACAAGTCCTTCCTCTGCTGCATTGAAGGCAATTGCAGAGATAATCAACAGCGGAACTGCTGTCTCGTCCCATCGTTCAACCGATTTTGCCGGAACTGCTTCCTGTGCACCTTCTGCTTGTTCCTCATGCAGCAGTAACTGTCCATCCAGGAAAGGAGAGTAAGCATATGTTTGATCCGTTTTCGCAAGAAGGGGGGAGCAAGGAGACGAAGCATCTCATTTGGAAGTCCGGGCAGCGTCAGCGGGTCTTCAAGGGGCCCATCTTTGACATTTGTACCGTTCATCGTACCAGTACTGATGGACGGAGCTCTTCCTTTATAGAGGTGGACGCACCCAACTGGGTAACGATAATCCCTTGGTACCGTGACGAGCATGGTGTTCCCATGATGATCATGGAAGAGCAGTTCCGTCATGGTTCGAATACCGTTACCCGGGAATTTCCTGCCGGGGTGGTGGAAGAGGGTGAAGATCCCCTCGATGCAGCCCTCAGGGAGCTGAGGGAAGAGACGGGTCTTGCCGGGGGCAGGGTTACTGCCCTGGGGAATGTCAGTCCCAACTCCGCATTCATGAACAACCGATCCTATTTTTATCTCGTCGAGGGTGCTGAGCATGTAACCGGACAGGAACTTGATCCGAACGAACAACTGGACGTGTTCTCTGTACCGGTAGCCCAGGTGGTTGCGGATATGGGCACCGGCATTTATGATAATGGTATTATGATGATTGCCTTGGGTTTCTTCCTTCGGGAGGCACAAAAGCGTCCTGAGTTGGTTGCCACACTAAAGAAGGAGTAATTGAAATGAAACGAATACGTCTTGTGCTGCCTGTAATGGCACTTGCCATGGTCGTTTTATTCTCTTCCTGTATGACAGGAAAGGATTTGGTAAGGACAATCGAGGTGAATGGAACCGCAAAGGTTACCGTCACTCCTGATATTGCTACGTTTTCCATCCAGGTCAGTGAACTGGGGAAGACCACTGAGGAAGCCCAGAGGTTTGCGAATGCAAAACTGGCACAGCTGCGCTCGGTTCTTGATGAGTATGGGATAGCTGAGGCTGATATCAAGACCACTTCACTGAACTTGAGGCCCAGTTACCGATGGGATGAAGGAGAACAGATCCTGGAAGGGCAGGTTGCAAGCCAGAGTCTTTCAGTGAAGGTACGTGACCTGAAGGCCCTTGGTTCCATTATTGACCAGATGGGGAAGGTCAGTGGTATCTACCTAAACTCTGTACAGCTTGACAAGGAGGACAAGAGTGAAGCACTAAAGCAGGCACGATTGGAAGCAATCGGGAATGCAAAAGCAAAAGCCGAGCTCTATGCAGAAAGTTCATCCATGCAGGTTGGATCCCCCATCACCATCAGTGAATACTCCGTTGCTAGCAACCCCTATAATACAAGGGTGAAGATGGAAGCAGCCTCTGCTGTTGCTTATGACATGGCTACCGAGATTCCTGCAGGGTCCATGGAAGTCTCTTCTACGGTTTCCATCGTATATGAGATGTATTGATACGTAGTAATAAGACAATAGCAATTTGTTCATGAACAAAGAAATGAAAAAAAGTCTTAAAAGGACTTAACAGACAAGGTTTTTGTTGATATAGTGTAAATGTCCAAACGAGTGGGCGAGTAGCTTATGTCATATACTCTCTCCCACCGTGTATCTTGTCGTTGTTTCCCCCTCATTATGAGGTAACGGCAGATGCAGGCCGCGCATATGCGGAACTCCTTCAAGGGTGCAAGCTTGAGGGAGTTTTTTTTGGCTCATTCTATAGGCTGTTTGTAGTGTTTGCTGAAAGGGTTACCTACTCCCTGCTTCGCTTATAGGCATTTCTCTTGCGCCAGAGATGAGCGAACATGAACTTCTCTCCCTTGTTCCTGTCCTGTTTTTCCAGATATGCAAGGATTTTCCTGTGTTCTTCCTGGGTCTGTTTCTTTCCTAGGTTGCTGAGGCATTGGTAGAAAAGCAAGCTGTTCGTGTTCAGGTTCAACCTGCTGAAGGTAGTGAGAAGGATCTCGTTTCCTGAAGAGCGAACCATCTCCAGGTGGAATTTGAAGTGAAGGTCGCTGAATCGCATTACATCACTCGGATCATCCATGTCGCACGTATCCATCTCATCGAGGATGGCACTGAATGGTGCAATATCTACAGCATGTTCACAGTTCAACCGGAAAGCTAGGCTTTCCAGGTATGTTCTGACCTCTGCAATGTGTTGGTAATCCTTGACCGTCAGTTCCTTCACATAGGACCCGCTCTGGGGGAGTACCGATACAAAGCCATCTTGTTCAAGGCGCTTGATTGCCTCCCTTACAGGGGTTCGGCTACAGTTGTATTCAACCGAGAGGGAGTTTTCACTAAGCTTGCTGCCAGGAATGTACTCATTCCTCAGGATCTTATCCCTGATATCATGGTATATCTGGTCGATTATAACTGTCTTTGTTGCCATAATGTTCCTATTCTACCACTGTTGTGGCCCTTCTCAAAGATGCTTAAATCAGAACAGTCTTTGTCTATAGATCATAGTAAACTGGAATACTAGAAAAATAATAGAAAGATGAGGGACAGAATCAGATTCGCCTCTGGTCGATTGTCTGTAACCTCTCACATAGATGTATATCCATCTACCAGATGCATGTTCTGGAAGGCTTGGTTCCTCAGCCTGCCTTCGTAGTTATAAGGATCCTCCTATGGACTTGTTCACTTCGACGGTGTATGTGTTCATTGGCCCGGTGGAGTAGGGGTTGCTTGAGACATCCCATCAGCTGGGTATCTATACATTTGTCCTACAATTACTCGCTTTCTTAGTATGGTAAGGATATCCTTGGGTACAGAAAATGAAAAGAATCTAATACAAATCTTTCCTCGTCAGACCTGCTGTACAGCGTTGAGTACACAAACTAAAACTTTATAGATAAATAAATAATGTACTTGGTAAGAATAGAGAGTAAGTAGGCAATTTCTCATGTTTGGACTCTTTCCTGATGCATTTTCTGTAAAAAATGTTTGACAGATGAAATTTTCCGTTTAATACTGACTTTGTAGTACAAACTACAATATCGTAAAAGGAGATCAATATGAAAAAACTTACTGCAATTGTATTGCTGCTGAGCTTATGCTTGGGAGTATTCGCAGCAGGTACACAAGAGGTGGCACCTACTGCAGCCGCTTGGGAAGCCCAAGGCACTCCTTTGGCCGATGTGCGCATCCGCCAAGCACTCCGTCTGGCCATTGATATGGAAACCATTGTCGATGAACTGTTTGAAGGAAAAGCCCAGAGAGCAGTGGCAATGACCAGTCCTGGTTCATGGTTGGCCGATGGATTGGATCCTTATACCTACGATCCAGAGAAGGCAAAGGCTCTTCTGGATGAAGCAGGCTGGCCGAAAGACTACACCTTGGATGTCGTCTATTACTATGGCGACCAGCAGACTGTAGATTTGATGGCCATCATCCAGCAGTACTGGGCAGCTGTTGGCGTCAAGTCCTCATTCCGCAAACTGGAAGGTGACCTTGCCAGTCAGTTGTGGGTACCCCCTGCCGATCGCAAGAATGGTCCTTCAGCTGTGAAGTGGGACCTTGCCTATGCAGCAGTCGCAGCCTTGAGCGAGAACGAGTTCTACGACCGCTTTGAGAGTACTGCCAGCAACAACTCTTCCATTCCCTGGCAGGAAGGCCTGGATGAACTGGTACAGGCAACCCGCGCAACAGCTGATGTTGAGAAGCAGAAAGCAGCATTCAAGGCATTGCAGCGTGAGATCAATGAGAACATGTACAACATTCCTTTGTACCACCAGCTCTCGTTCATCTACACCAGCAATAAGCTTGACATTGCAGGAAGTGATTTGGGCAACGACCAATTCAGCTTCAACAAGAACATCCTTGACTGGAAGATCGACAGCAAGGACGGCATGATGTACACCAATGGTGGACCGATGGAGTTCTATGAAGCTCCCATGGTAAACCCTGGTCTCTACCTCTATCAGGAGCTGTTGTTTGACAAGTTGATCAACGCCGATGCAAACCTGACACCCACCGATGGCATGCTTGCAAAGAGCTACAGCGTAAGCCCCGACGGGATGCAAATTACCTTTGACTTGCGCAGTGATGTGAAGTGGCATGACGGCGCAGCTTTCTCTGCGAAAGACGTCGTGTTCTCCATTGAGTACTTCCTCAAGACCCCTGGTTTGAACGCCGTTGCACTCAATACCTTCAAGTCAATCAAGGGTGCTTCCGCCTACGTAGATGGCTCAGCTTCTTCGGTCAGCGGCATCAAGGTTGACGGTAACAAGGTTACCATTACCTTTGAGACCCTCGACCCCAATGCACTGCTTACCTTCAGTCAGTGGCCGATGCTCCCTTCCCATATTCTGAAAGGAAGCAACCCGGTGACATTCCAGCAGAATGCATTCTGGCAGAAGCCCGTGGGAACCGGTCCGTTCAAGGTAAAGGAAACTGTACTGGGTAACTATGCAATACTCGAGCGCAATGCTTCCTACTACCGAAGTGGAACAGGAAACATCAAGACCATCTTCATGCATGCCAGCAGTGAAAACGACAGCAACCTCGTGAAGAATGCCGAAAGTGGTCGAATTGACTACGCTTGGAGCAAGAGCGTCGCTGACTCTCTCTCCATCGAGAAGATTAGCCACATGACAGTGACTCCGGTAAACATCCGTTATACGCGTGTGTTCTGGGTGAACCAATTCGCCCACCCTGCGAACATCAAGTAGCAGTGTGGAATGGCAGGTGGCTGTGAGGTACACTCACAGCCATCTTCCTTCATTTTCTTCAAGAGGTTACAACTGTGATAGCATTCATCATCAGAAAATTCCTGCTGCTGATTCCCATGCTCTTGGTTATCAGCTTCCTCATCTTCCTTGGTATTGAACTCATGCCGGGTGATGCGGTCGATTTCATGATCCCCCCCGATGCACTGGCAACCATCAGCCCCGCTGAGCTGGATATCCTGCGTGCAGAACTCGGACTTGACGACCCGTTCATGACCCGCTACGTCTCCTGGATAACCAATCTGGTGCAAGGCGATTTCGGCTATAGCCTGCAAAGTGGTGTTGCCGTCAGTGAGTTGCTGGCAAATACCCTTCCAGCTACCTTGGAACTGTCGATTGCAGCCCTCTTGATCTCCACCTTATTGGGGAGTTTGCTGGGTGTTGTCTCTGCCCTGAACAAGGGGCGTATTGGAGACAATGTACTTACCGTCGCCGGTATGGTGGGGGTGGCCATTCCCCAGTTCCTCTTCGGCCTCATTATGATTGTGCTCTTCGTATTCAAGCTGGGCTGGCTTCCGGTGGGTGGACGCATGACACCGGGCAATGAAGCGTTCTTCCAGCGTCTCGACCACCTCATCCTCCCTGCAATTGTCCTGGGTCTTTCGATGACAGCAGGTGTCATGCGCTATTCAAGGGCAAGCATGCTCGACTCCCTGAACAAGGAGTTCATCAAGACTGCACGCAGCAAGGGGCTGCCTGAGTGGCGGGTGAACCTGGTGCATGGACTGCGCGTGGCAATGACCCCGGTGGCCGTCCTCATCGGCTTCCGACTTCCCATGCTCATCGGCGGCTCGGTGGTAATCGAGCAGGTCTTCCAGTGGCCTGGGGTAGGGCAGATGTTCGTAGCTGCCGTACGCAGCCAGAACACGCCCATCATCATGATGGTTGCATTCTTTAGTGTCCTTATTGTCTTGATCGCCAGTATCCTGGTCGATATCGCTACTGCCTTGCTCGATCCCCGAGTCAAGCTCTCCTAGGAGGCCCCTATGGCAAACAAAGCGCTGCAACGCAAAATGGATCGCCTTCTCATTCTCGAGGAACAAGGCAAGCTCTTCTCTTCCAATACCAGCCGTACCCTGCGTAAACTCGCCGCCAATCCCTTGGCAATTATTGGACTGGTTCTCTTCGTTCTCATGTTCCTTGCCTGTATCGCGGCTCCCCTGATCAGCTCCTACGGGCCGAATACCATCGACCTGCGCAACCGTCTCGTCCCTCCCGGGGAGGGGCATCTGCTCGGAACCGATCAGATCGGGCGTGACATCTATACTCGTATTCTCTATGGCGGACGTATCTCCATCTTTGTGGGACTCGGCTCAGCTCTGGGAGCAGCGCTCATCGGAGTCTCTCTGGGCACCTACGCCGGGTACCGACGAGGGATGCTCGATGCCACGGTCATGAAGGTGAGTGAGATCATGATGAGCTTCCCCCAGATCATTCTGGTCTCCATTTTGGTAACCATCGTGGGGCAGAGCCTCTGGAACCTCATTCTGATCTTCATCCTTACCGGATGGCCAAGCATGTACCGTATGGCCCGTTCTCAGATGCTCAGTATTCGGGAGCAGGAGTACATCCAAGCCTTGCAGGCATTCGGGATCAGCAAGTTCGTGATCAGCTTCAAGCATATGCTTCCCAATGCCATCGGTCCCATCTTCGTCAACATTACGCTCTCCACTGCGATGTTCATCCTACAGGAAGCAGCCTTGAGTTTCCTTGGTCTTGGTGTTCCCCTGGAGCAGGCTACCTGGGGAAACATCCTCAACGTTGCCCAGGACCTCAACATCCTGCGTGATGCGTGGTGGGTATGGCTCCCAGTTGGTTTGGTCATTACCATCTTTGTCATGGCCATTAACTTCATCGGTGACGGTTTGCGCGATGCTGCCGACCCCACTCAGGTAGGTTGATATGGAACAGAATGTCGTACTGGAAGTAAAAGACCTATGTGTCAATTTTTATACCAACCAGCGGTGCAACAAGGCACTGCGTAATGTCTCCTTCTCCATGAGGAAAGCCAGGACACTCTGTATTGTGGGTGAGTCGGGCTGTGGAAAGAGTGTAACAGCCAACTCCATCATGCAGCTGCTCCCTGAGCTCAGCCGTATAGAGAATGGTACCATCACCTACTATGGAGCGGAGGGCCCTGTCTCCATTGAAAGCCTCAAACGCAACGGGCGGGTCATGCGAGGCCTCCGAGGACAGGAGATCGCAATGATCTTTCAGGATCCCATGACTGCGTTGAACCCGGTGTTTACCGTAGGGTTCCAGATTGATGAGATGCTGCGCAACCACAAGCCCCTGAGCAGGAAAGAGGCAAAAGAGAACTCCATCCGCTTGCTCAAGGATATGGGAGTCCCTCTTCCTGAGCAGCGGGTACATGAGTATCCGCACCAGTACTCCGGAGGCATGCGACAGCGTGCCATGATCGCCATGGCCATGGCGTGTGAGCCGAAGGTGCTCATCGCCGATGAACCTACCACTGCCCTGGATGTGACCATCCAGGCCCAGATCTTCGAACTCATGCTTGCCCTCAAGCGTGAGAAGGAGATGGCAATTCTCCTGATCACCCACGATATGGGAGTGGTTGCTGAGATGGCTGACGATGTGGCGGTGATGTATATGGGCAACATTGTGGAGAGTGGGACGGCCGAACAGGTGATGGCCTCTCCCTCCCATCCCTATACCAAAGCTCTGCTTGAGTCCATTCCCGTGCTGGGCAAGGGGAAGAACCAGAAGCTGGAGCCCATCAGGGGTACCACCCCTGACCCGTACAACCGTCCAGTGGGGTGCCAGTTTGCTCCTCGCTGCGACTATGCCACGGAGCAGTGTCGTCAGGCCATGCCTGATGAGACCAACATCGACCAGGACGGACACATGGTCCGCTGCTTCAACTACAAGGAGCTGCTCAATGGCTGAGAATCGTGAAGTTCTGATGAAAATAGAGAACCTGAAGACCCACTTCCCGGTGAAGAAGGGAGTCTTCAAGCGGACCGTCGGGCACGTGAAGGCCGTCGACGGGGTGAATCTTGAGATCTATCGGGGCGAGACGCTGGGAATAGTTGGTGAGTCAGGGTGTGGAAAGACCACCTTGGGTAAATCGCTCTTGCGTCTTACCCAACCAACCGAGGGCAAGGTCACCTATGCATTTCCTGACGGGAAGAAGGATGTACTGCAGCTCAAGGGATCTGAGTTGGATGAAGCCCGTAAGCGCCTCCAGATTGTCTTCCAGGACCCGTACTCCTCCTTGAATCCCTCCTTTACCATTTTCGGTTCCTTCAACGACCCGTTGAAGAAGTTCGGGGTGAAGAGAAAGAAGGAGCGTGAGGATTTGGTTGCCCGCCTGCTTTCTGATGTCAATCTTCCCCGCGACTACATGACCCGGTATCCCAATGAGTTCAGTGGAGGGCAGCGACAGCGTATCGGTATTGCACGTGCTCTTTCGGTGAATCCTGAGTTGATCGTCTGTGACGAGGCGGTCTCCGCCCTTGATGTTTCCATCCAGGCACAGGTGCTGAAGTTGCTCAAGAAATTGCAGGCTGAACGCAACCTTACCTATCTCTTCATCACCCATGACCTGTCGGTTGTGGAGTACATTGCCGACCGCATCGCGGTTATGTACCTGGGCAAGGTGGTGGAGCTTGCTTCCACCGAGGAGTTGTTCAAGCACACTACACACCCCTACACGAAGGCGCTGCTTTCAGCAATCCCCATTGCTGATATCACCAAGAAGAAGAAGCGCATTCCCCTGCAGGGGGATGTGCCATCTCCGGTGAATCCACCCTCGGGCTGTCCGTTCCATCCACGGTGTTCGTTCTGCCAGGAGCGGTGTAAGCAGGAAGTACCCCAGTTGCGACCGCTTTCCATCGATGGGTCCACCCACTATGTAAGTTGTCACTTTGGCGAGCAGTTTGCCGCAGGCAATATCCCTTCATGAGTCATATTTTCAAGGAGTCTACTACTATGCATACAAAATCCAGTGTTTCACACATCAAGGGTGTCATCCCTGCAATGTTCAGTACGTTCGATGAGAACGAGCAACTCGACCTGAAGCGTGCCCGCGTCCTGGTCGATTATTTGATCGGGGAAGGGGTGCACGGTCTCTATATTACCGGCAGTACCGGGGAAGGGTTCCTCATGAGTGATGAGGAACGCAAAGCGTTTGCCCAGGCTGTGGTCAGCCATGTGAATAAGCGTGTGCCGGTCATCGTACATGTGGGGGCTATCGGGACATTGAGGAGCATTGACTTGGCAAGCCATGCACAACAGATTGGGGCCGATGCCATCAGCAGCGTTCCCCCGTTCTACTACCACTTCAGCGGCGATGAGATCTACCGCTACTACAGTGATATCTCCTCTGCCGTCGATCTTCCCATGATTGTCTACAACATCGCCCTCGCCGGATTGATGGACAATTCATTGGTCCTTCGCCTTGCTTCCATCGATGGGGTGTGCGGGTTGAAGTTCACTGGAACCCAGCACCATGACATGGCTACGCTCAAGGGAGAACTTGGTCCCGATTTCATGATCTATTCCGGTTGCGATGAGATGGCAACTCAGGGATTGCTTGCCGGCGCTGATGGGATTATTGGTTCCTTCTACAATATCATTCCCGATACGTTCGGAGAAATCTATCATCTTTGTCAGCAAGGGAAGTATCAGGAGGCATTCGAGATCCAGAAGATTGCCACCAGTTTCATTCTCAAGGCTGTCAAGCACGGCCATTTTGGTGTCATGAAGCAACTTATGATGGATACTGGCATTGATGTCGGGTATGTGCGTCGTCCCTTTGTCCATCCCGATAGCCAGGTTATGGATGAGGTATGGTCCTTCCTTGATACGCTCCAGCAGACCCATGGAGATATCCATATGGGGTTTGTGTCCAAAAGGAGAAAATAGCTCGATTGAAAAGAACGGTATAGTTGGTTATTATAAGGGAATTTAGGTTGGAAAGTAGGAAGTGGCATGAAGAATCTGAAGAACAAGAAACTGTATTTGCAGGTCTATGAGGAACTCCGTGGGTATATTGTGCAGAACAATCTACGCCCTGGGGACAAGCTTCCGACTGAGATGGAGATGGCTTCCGCCCTTGGTGTCTCGCGCAATGTGCTGCGTGAGGCGATCAAGACGTTGGAGATCATCGGGGTTGTCTCAAGCAAGCCCGGGGTAGGAATAGTCGTCAACAGTTTCAATTCCAACTTTCTCTCCAGTGTCATTTTCCTGAATCTTATCGGGGATGATGTAGATTTGGTCAGCCAGTCCCAGCAGGTACGCAAGGTCCTGGAGTTGGGCTTCGCTCGCGAGAGCTTCGACTCCATGACCAATGGGCAGATTGCTGAGCTTGAGAAGATTCTCAGTACGATGAAAACGGCTGACAGTCATATTGATTTCTATACCTTGGATGCCAACTTCCATAAGGTGATATTGAGGAATATCAAGAACGATGTGCTTATTGCCTTTGTCGATTCTGCCTGGAGCTGTGACCGCTACTACCGCTCCAAGTTCATCGACGATGGCAATCTCCGCTATGACAAGCACAAGCGTATCCTCGATGCCCTCAAGGCCCGTGACTTTGAGGCGTTTGAGGCAGCACTTATCTACCACTTCTCTTACAACTTCAAGGAGTCGATCGGGGTCAGGGAGGCGTAGGATAGGAGGGGCATGCGTTCGCATCGTTACAGCTTCGATACTATCACTACATGAAATAACCGAGAGTCAAATTCCGTAAGAAGAATTCTATAAGTCTCATATTGAAAACCTAGCGTCACGTTATTTGGATGGTTCTTGTTTCGTCTTCCTTCTCGAAATCCGATCTAGCTCTTGCTGAATGGAGTAATTTCTTCAATTACCCTTGGATTATTCCACACTCTTGAGACAGCATCTTGTAATTGTATTGCTTTATGACTATTCAACCCTTGATGGAAAAGGTTCTCGGTTCTGAGTCCGAGGTATGTCGGTTGAAATGATGGTACAAATTGCACAATTTTCTTGAAAATATTGAACAGAAGTGAGGGTATTTCATTGTAAAACCTTAAAAGCAATAAGTTGTGAGAAGAAGATCTGTTGCAGATGCCTCTTGATGAGATGGCACTCTCTAGTCTGGCCTATGGTAGTGATGGCCTTATCGGCAGCTTCTACAATGTCATTCCAGAACTGTTCATTGGTCTCTATAATGCATATAAGAGAGATGACTGGGAACAGGCTAAGCTCTTGCAGCGCCAGGCTGATGCCATCATCTTCTGTGTCCTAAAGTATCCCATGCATGCAAGCATGAAGTGTATGCTCAACTGGATTGGTTGTGATGCAGGAACCGTGAGAAAACCTTTCTCTTCACTTGATGGTGAAGCGGAAAAGAATCTCAAGAAAGAACTCCGGATAATTCGTGATGCGTATGGCATCAAGGACGTAGCGGTATTGGAAGCGCTCTAACAATCCCTTCCTAGATTTGTTTGGGTATCCCCCAGTTGTGTGAGTACACAATTGGGGGAATTTAGTAAGGAATGTAAGAACGTCTCTTCGTTTGTATTACTATTATACTCTATTTCCTGAATACACCCTTGATCGTCAGAGAAGTTGTCAGGGAATCTTCAGTGTTGTCTTGCAAAGAATCATAATACTCTGTCTTTAGTGATGCTGATGCCACGAACATCCCGAATTGTTTATCTAGTTCAAATCCTCCAGATACTCGATAAGCCTCGAGTGATGACTTGAAAGCTTGGTCAAGAGAAGCACTGATACGTACAGTATTAAAGAACGTATCCTTGATCGAAAGAGACGAGTCATAGCCATAAGTAATCAAGCTATCATCTTCAGTGCTCCAGGCTTGGTCAAAACCAAGGGAGAGCACATAGCGATCGAATCCTAAACTGTTGGTCAAGGCATACGAGTACTCAAAGAATGATGTATCAGAATCTACACCATCAATACGTGATTGTATTACATAGGAATCCTTTGTTTGAGCCCCAACATTTGTTGAAATGGGACCAATTTTGTATTGCCCACTTCTCCATCGGGCTTCACCCGTATGGGTAATTGTTACATCATTTTTTGTAGAGGTAAGAATCGAGGATTCAACCGTATTGTTGGGGGCCTTTTCTGCAAGTTTTTCTGCAGTGTTGGTTGCAAACGTAAACGAATAATTCACACTTACAGTACCAAGAAGCTTGCTCTGAGGTGTATCAAACCCAACTTGTGCAGTATGTAGAATGGTAGAGATATCGTTAGCAGAAACGGTGCTCGTAGATAGAAGATCAGGTTTTACCAAAGCAATAATGTCATTGAAGAGGATATCTGCAATGGTATCTTTATCGTATGAGTACCCTCCTCGTACCATAAAGTCCCCAACGCTCTTTTCAGAGAATACCCCAAATGTGAAGATGTCTGTTTCCACGGATGAGCCAAGGCTTCTAAATGCAGCATCTGTCTTTCGAACCCAAGCTTCTATTCCAAGGGAAGGAATGGTCATATCAACTCCGTAGCTGATACCCCACAAATCCTTGTCGACAATTCCCGCAATCAATCCATTGGAGGGTAGGAAGTAATCCAACACTGGGAATATTGCGTGCACTGTATCGATATAATCGATATAGGAGTCAAGGTTAGGGCCTCCTTGGGATTCCAAGTCACTTGCTAGCTGGTTTACATCGAGAATGGTGCTTGCATCCTGGTTGTACAGAGAAAAGGAGAAGGACGCATCAATCGTAAACGTTTTGGTGTGAACACCTGTTCCTAGTCCCATGACCATATTCTGGTCAGGAGGGGTAGTGAGCACATCATACAGTTCCCCAATCTGAGAGGTTGCACCATTTTTCTTGAGCTCAGTATACCGACCCTGAAGTGCGCTAATAAAGGAAAGATTTGTTTGGAAATACCACAATTCCTTAGCTTTTACTCCTACTTGGAAACCAAGGAAGTTTTTCGGCCATGCTACTTGATATAGTCCAAGATCTGTAAGGCCTTTTCCTACTTTCATCTCAAAGAAGGGGAGATCTATTGCCAAAGCAGTTCCTCTGAACCCCAATTTATTGATGGTCTCCGGCTGGAAATTGAGTTCTTGGTCTCCAAAAGTATAGGTAATGATGGGGTCAAAGAACGAGACCTTCAGCAATAATCTGTTATCATTCTCATACTTTCTTGCTATCTCTCCTGTGTAATCAAATTCATTTGCGAAGTTGAGAGGATTGTACAAATTCAGGATATTTTGAAGATCAGCCACTAGTGTGTTTGGGTAGGCCTCAAAGATTTCTTCTACCGAAATTGAGTCACTCAAGCTAGCTGCCACTTGGAGGGAGATCGGCCCTGCCTTAAGGTAAGTGTCACCTCCAAGTTCATAACTTACATTCAATTGATGGTTCTGATCAGCAAACACTGTTGGAACATCCAGAGTCTTTTCACTCTCCCCCAGACCAAGTATGTATTCGAGTTCAATACTGCTTTGATACGAGGCATCAGCGACAAAGACTGGAGCTTTCTTTGCTCCTATCTTGAAGCGATACTCCTCCGTGCTTGTGTTCTCGTATCGGTCCTTCATGGAAACTGTAACCACACTTTCTTCTTGCCCAGTAGGTTTTACCAAGAAAGAAAGGTACTGTCCAAAGGCTCCTGAGTGAATTGCTTCTTGCCCATCAATTGTAATAGAAAAACTTGATAGGGCACTCTCGTCCTCTATCTCAAAGACAACCAACTGTTGTTCTTCCGCCACCAAATCAAAGGTAGTTGGGGACACGAGCTTCAGCGTTGGTGGGGTGATGTCCTGAATCAGACGGACTTTTTCTGTTCCTATTTGTGGTGTGCGGTAAACCGTTCCCTCTGTATTTTTCATTACTGAGAAATACGTCAGTTCCTCTCCCGTCAGGTATGTATAGGGAACCTTTGCTATCCACTCATCCCGCTCAGGCATGAACTCAGAGTAGAGAGGTTCCCTTGCTCCTGTTTGGTAGAAGAAGAACCGAGCTTCAGAAATGGTGCCTTCACTCTGTGCTGGTATGAGTTTGACCATAAGGTTGCGATAGGCAGGAATTTCCGTTGGGATGTCGACATTCAGAGCAAACAAGGAGGAACTTATTAAGATGCTTACCAATAGTATTATTAAATATTTCTTCATCATGGTCCTCCTTATCGGCCACTCTCAGCGTTTGCTCCAAGAAAGGAGTTCATCTCATCTTCAATCATGCTACTTGGGGGAGCACCTCCTGCTCCTGGGCCAAATGGGTCAGGAATTTCAGAAGGTAAGAATGTATCTATTGGCCTACCTAGATCGAAGTACTCTGTCTCTGCTTGCTCTTCCTCTTGTTGACCAGAGGGAGCTGCACTATCTCCTCCTTCCTCTTGAGAACCACTGGGTTCCTGATCATTAGATATTGCGGCTACTTGGGTCTGTTGCTCTTGTGGCTCATCTGCTTCGGGAAGTCCAATAATCTGCACCATTTTCAGTGCATTCGCAATCGATCCATCTTTGCCGACAACCTGTACAGCAATGATATGCTCACCACCACTGAGATTTGGATGGTTGGCAAATGAGAGTATGTTCCCAACGTCTATAGAACCATTTAGGTGAGAACTCCAGGTGAAGGACTCAGGCGCAAGAACCGTACCATCCCTGTCTGTTCCCTTAGCAGTTAGTGTAACATCGGCTCCTCCTCGCACTACTAAGAGCTCATCACCTCCTTCTATAGAGACTTCTATTTGCTGGAGTACCTGCAGCGTGATGGTATTGCTGGCAAGCAGCTGTTCTCCATTATATGCCTCTACGGTGATTGATCGACTTCCTGCCTGCAAGTCAGCCTCACCGAGGTCGAGCATTGCCCCAGTTCCAATGGGTTCTGTTGATAGGTCGCTCTTCCAGAATATCTTGTCTACTCCCTCGAGGTCAGAGGTGTCAGCAGTAATCTGTACGGTATCAACGGTCTTATCAAAAATCTCAGGAGCACCTACAATATAGATCCCTTTTGGCTTTTCATAGAGATTTATACTGGTCTCTGACTCCTTGAACACACCTTCTTCCAAAGTGCTAACCGTGATAAGATAGACGCCTTCTCTTCCAAACTGATTGGCTGGAATGGTGGTTTTTGCAGTTCTGGCATCATCACTCAGTTCCCAAGTTACAGAGCGCACAATCTCGTTGATTGTGATACTTATTGCGGGCTCGGTAAAACCAGTCATGGAAAGCATCACATCCACATCTTGACCAACCCGGTAAATAGTACTTGCAACTGGATCAAGTATTTCCAGCGTCGCATCAGAGGTTAGCTGTAGAGGAATATCTTTTCGCAAGATTTCAGTTCGCTCTTCACCGAGCATTGTCCTGTCACTCAGGATCATGGACACAATGGCAGGTTCTCTCTGGAAATCCTTCAATTCCTCATAGGCAAAGGAAGAAACTAAACCTTGTTTTTCAAGGATTTTGTTTCCTTGTCTGATTTGCCAGGATACCTGCGGGCTTCTCCCTCCTGTGAAGGAAACTGACATTGGCAGAGCAGGAGCATCTTCACTTATCAGATAGGTGGGGAGTCCATCATTCACTGCTACTGTCACTGCCTGGACTGCATCATAGAATTCAATAGAAACAGCATCTCTTCCTGAGAGTTGGAAATCGTCTGTGGCTTTTGCATTGATGTGCATGATTCCCGGATTTGTGGAAGTATAGATCAAAGGATTCCCTTCCCCAATCAAGGTCCCATCATCCATTGACCATGTAACCGTTCCTGTATAAGTTTGATCATCTATTACATTTGCTGAGAGGATCAGCGGGGTACCTGTCTTGTATGCGTCTCCATCGGCAATGCTTGTGATGGAAACAGAAGGCTCAGTATTTACCTTGAACTCAACAGATGCTTGTTCGCTTCTTTCTTCAATATGATAGACAGCTGAGAGAGTATACGTCCCACTATTGCTGGGCGCAACCATCTGTGTGGCATCTTCAACAGGGAACCCTGCAAGATACCAGTTCAGTTCCCCTTCCTCCCAATTATCCGGCAATCCCTGTAATGTAGGAATCAGTGGAGTCCCTGCATTGACGATACTTCCGTGCGGCCAATTGATATTCAGATAGATAGGTTCGTTTTCTATACTCAGGAGTATTTGCTTTCGACCTCTCTCCCTGCCATTTGTGTCGGTGAACACGAGGCCTACCAAAACAGACCCTGTAGCTTCACTCGTGAACATTGCTTGCTTCGTTTGGAAGGTTTTCTTCGGAATACTCGGATCATCCAGATACTGGACTGTCCATGTATACGTTCCTTCCTCTCCTTGAGATAGAGATGCGAGGAGTGGGATTTCGAATCCTTTGTAATAGGTTGCACCTTCTTGAGGAGATAACAACTCCAAGGGTAGTGTAGTCTCAACAACCTTGAAGCTTGCAAGCTGGGTAGTGGTAGCTCCAAGCGAGTCTGATGTGCTTGCGACCAGCGTATGAGCACCTACATCCTTGCTGGAAAGCTCACGCGGATTTCCGCCAGAGAGTGTAAGGCCATCAAGGGCAAAGGTTATGGCTTGGTTAGTTGTCTGATCTTCACTATCACTTGCTGCTGCGGTCCAATTGAGCATGTCACCGGTGTACTGTATTTCAGGTACTGACAACATCAAGGAAGGCGGGGTGTTTCTATCAAGGAAGAAACTCAGCAACTGCTGTTTACTCCTTCCAAATGCAGATGTGACCAATTTCAGCTGAATCTCGCCTTCGTATCCATTTGGATTAAAGTTAGCTTCAGGCCCTATCGCCACAATCTCATTGTTATGCATCCAATGGTATGTTGCCCCAGGTTCTCCCTTTGCGGAAAGTAAGATAGTGCTTCCATCTGCATAGAGAATGGTTTGTCCGTTCTTGGGATAAGTAATCTGGGGTGAGGCAATATCCCGAACAGTGATGGTTCTTGAAGAAGTGGTGCGGACCATCTCATTATGGTCATACTCACTATAAATCGTGTAAGTCCCTGGATTCTCTGCATCGAAGAGATAGGAAATTCCATTTTTATTGGTGCTGGTATTATTCACATACCACGTTATATGTCTTGCAGCATCAGTCACATTTACAGCAGAGCCTATTACCTTGTCTACACCAGCGAGGAAAGAAACGGAGGTGCCTACTACTGTTTCCATGGATTTGACAGGTTGTAGGAGATCGAGTTGGAAATCACTCTGTATTTCAACCGATATTTGTTCGGTTTTAATATTTCCCAGCACATCCTCGGCACTGACACTGATGGTATGTTTTCCTGGTTCCAATTTTCCAAGATTCACCGTTGTGTAATTGCTGTTTGGTACGACTCGGTTGTCTATACGCCATGTCAGACGGTTGATCTTACCCGTCAGTACTTCTGTACGAGCTATCACATTGACATCAGGCGATATTCTCTGTGCATCAGTAGGAGAGATGATAGCCAGTTCGAGGGGTTTGTACACGTTGATCGGTTTATATGCTACGCCTCCACGATCGAAAACATCAGAGGAATATATCTTAAGCATATGGTTCCCTTCGATGAGAGACGATAGGGTAAACATTCGATTAACAGGATTCCCATAATTCCGTCTGTTATATGTATCATCAATATAAAGTGTTAATTGGTTCAGTAAATCCCTTGGATCCTCTCTGCTCGTATTTGCACGAACAACAAAGCTTTGGCCTTCGAGAACCTCATCAGGTGCATCAATCGAAAGGACGCGTTGTGTTTCCACAATTTGGATATCACGGCGTGTCTCATTGCTATTCATAGATGGACGATAGTCTTTCAACGTGCCTTCAGGTAGACGTACTTGACTTGCATATCCTTGCAATTCAATGGTATGCATTCCTATCGGTAAGGAGATTGAGTTGCTCGAAGAAGGACTCCCGTCGATAATCCACTCGACTCTATCAATGTCGCGAAAACTATAGGAGAGGTAGAGTTTTGATCCAAGAGGGTAGAAATTCTCATAGCCTCCCTTAGGGGTATTCATCGCATAGAACGGGTTGATGATTCTGAGATTAAATGTCTTGTCCAAGGTAATACCATTACGTTTACCCCGTGCAATGAGTGTCAAGTTTTTCTGGGTTGTTGAAGGCCGTAAGGTATATTCAGGACCGCTTCCTACCTCTTTGCCATTCAAAATCCAAGTAAATGTTTCATCGGCCTTCCCATGTGCCGTGAGACGGTAATCAAGGCCTGCAATGATTCGATCGTTATTCTTAATGATATCCACCTCAAATTCTGGAGGTGTTTTATCTTTTGCGATGGAGAATGAGATGGTATGGGGTGGTGTCCTTTGCAGTTCGGTCTTATCGCTTACGTTATAAAGTCCTTCGATCGATAAAGAATATTCGCCGCTTTCCAAGGCAACCCAATTGAACGTATTGGGGATTGCCTCCCCGTTTAAAGTCAAGGCATATGATTTGATATCTTGTTGTTGGATTATAGGTTGCTCTATTTGTTTAAGCGAAACCTCCTCGCCATCCTTGGGGAAAGCTATGGATACCTGTGGGTCAAAAAGACTTACAGTCCATTCATGGCTGTCGGTTCTACCATACTTATCAGAAATAATTGCCTGGACTGTATACACACCTTTTCCATAATTCTGTAGTTGTAATGTCTCTCCCGCAATCTGGCGAATGGGTATTCCCTTCTGGTCATATATATTCCATTTAGTAATATCCATCTCATAACCGTCAGAGGTGGTAAGAGAAAATTGTACCGGGGTATGTATCGTTTGACGTACCACATCTTCTGTTGGGGCATATGAAGTAATCTTGGGTGGCTCGTCACTGTAGATGGTTACCTTCACTTCTTCAGATACACCTTCATATACCTTGTAGTTGCCGTTCTCATCTGCTGCACCTATACTCCATCCTGCCTGTATGGTGTGTTCTCCAACTTGGGGGATGTTCTTGTTCCAATAATTGAGTTTTTCTCCATCGATAATCCAGAATAAGCTTGCATTTTCTGTAGTGCTTGCAACGATAGGGATATATCCAGAGGAAGGAATGTCTGAAGTTTCTGGAGGGTTGATAAAGACGGTAGGATCAATTTTACGTACCGATGTTGATACTGTCTTTTCCATGTTATCTTGGTTCTTTGCTGTGTATCTAATGGTTAAAATTGAAGGCATGTCCTTTGTAACCGTAAAAGTGTTGGAGGCAAGCCTGGTTCCATTCAATTCCCAATAACTTTCAGTAATAGGGGATGTGCTTGATACATCAGCTTCGAGCGTGTAGGTAACTCCTCTCATGAGGCGGGTGTTATATGCTGGGAAGCGTAATTGGATTTCTGGGGGTCTTATATCGCGGACGAGGAACTGGATAGGTTCGGTATCTTTTGTATGAAGAACCTGATTTCCTGTTTTATCAACAACCGAGTAAATTGCTCTTGCAAAGACTGTATGATTACCAAGACCAAGGTTTCCAAAAATTAACCGATCTGAGAGCAGTTCCTTTCCGTCAACGAAAAATTGAATCTCTTTTGCATTTGTAGCTGAATAGGAGATTGCATGGGTTGAATCCAATGGGAAATTCTTTCCTGCATCAATATTGGTAATACGTACTTCTGGATCGATGACCAATATGCGAGCTGATGCGGTCCCTGCTTCATTATAGATGTCGGTGACTGTCTGTGTGATGATATATTCCCCCGTCTTTGAAGGGGAGAAGGTGGCTTGTGTAAGCGTTGAACCTAAGTTTCCTGATTCTGGGCCAGTATAGCTCCATTGTATAGACTTGATCTGGTTGTCATTCTGGACTGCTGAATAGATGTCTAGCGTTGAGCCCAGGAGCATCTGGATGGAGTCTTCAACATTGAGCAGTGATACAATTGGTTCAGTTCCAATTACTGTAATCTGTTGAGGTGCGGACTCCAATTGTTTTGTGTTTCCTAGATAATCGGGGGTGCTTTCTCCCTTTGCGACTACGGAGAATACCCCGCTGGTATCACAGTTGTAAGCTACTGTTGATCCTGTGCCAATTTGTTTATCGTCAAGGTACCATGATATCGACTGATAATGTCTGCTTTTCTTAGGGTCTAGGGTGAATATCACGGTTGCTTTTTTCTTTGCATCCCTTACAGGTTCTCCTTGGATTGCAAGTTGAGGTTGGTGTACCGTGAGATAGATATTTTCTGAATTCTTGCTCATGTTCAGGGTATCGGTAACTGATAAATAGGCAAGTAAGCTGTTGTTTGTATATTGTTTGGTTGGGGTATAAGAGGTAGTGGTTCCTTGAAGGATATCAGCTCCAACTTTCCAGGAAGCATGTTTGAGCTCTGCTCCATCACTGAATACCGCATTGGCACTGAAAGAATATGTCAAATCAGTTAGCAGCGTAGCGTTGGTTGGAGGGTTATCAATTGAAATTGTTAGCTCTGTGTGGTCTTTTGTCTTGAATGATTGACTTGTAACAGCATCAGATGAGAAGAACGGGGTTCCGTCTCTATTGATCGGCATGACATACCAGTTGTAGGTAGTGCTTGGCCAAAGAAGATTTTTCGGCGTATAGCTGTTGGTTGAGGATATTCCCGATCTGACTTCATTGAGATACACATGGTACTCACTTGCCCATAGGGCATAATCATCATTGAAACTCCAGCGGAATAGGGGAAGAAGAGGTTGAGAGACATCCACTGTTGTATTGAATTTGGGTGTAGGGAATTTTACACCTGCTGTCTTGGTATCAATCTCATAGTTTGAGTCATCTTTGAATATGATATCGAAAGAATACTCTCCACCTGCTCTAAACAGTACCGTAGACAGATCATAGGTAACAATCCCGTCTTGAAGATCAGAAGGGTAGCCTTTCAAGGCATTCATACTCGGAGCTGTTACCTTTCTATGATCTTTCCTTATTGTGGTATTCATTCCAGGCCCGGTTATCGTCACATGTGTCGTAGAATTATTTGAGATGCTCATCTCACTATAGTATGGAATCTGAGGAACACGGAACTTCAGTATTGGTTCGCTTACTGTAGGAGTCTGAAGTATTTCAATTGGTTCAATGTTTACTACCTTGAATGTGAGTGATTGTTTCTCAATCAGCGACCTACCGGAAGTTGCATTCTCATTATCAATTTCATAGGCAAGGAGTGAGAGCTTATATATTCCTTCAGGAACTTCCTGCTTTCCTCCTGTAAAAAATGATTCAGTCAAGGAATCCATGCCCGAGACACCGAACACATCCTTCAGGGATTGGGAAACCGAACCTCGTTTCACATTGCTGGTATATTTAAGAATATCGGTGTTTGTGAAGGTAAGTGTTTCATTTCCTGCAAAGTGCTTGACGATTTCTGCTCTTGCCGTACTCTCCCCGGTAATGGAGTCACTGTCTATTTCCAGTTCCAGGACAAGCAGCAAATATGCTGGCTTTGGGTCATTTTCGATGGTCATTGAAACCATCTCATTCGTCAGAATATCGCCCAACTTGAATTTGGCTTTTCTCGTTGTGATAATGTTGTCAGGAATAGAAAGAATCCTGCTACTTGATCGTGATACTTTAGCACCGAGTGGTGCAACCAAACCAGCCAACAGAACAAGAATCAATATTCCAACAAACAGCGCCTTACGATTCATATCTCTCTCCCCCTACTAAGAAAAGATGGTTTTACCTACAGCAACCGTACCTACCGGTACAAGGATGCTTAGCAGCAGTACTGGTAGTACTCATAAGGGGATAGAGACAAAAGCAAGTAGCATTACATGATCCATGAATCGTTTTCACACCCAAAATAACTGGAGTATGTCATCACTTAACATGCCCTTATGCTATTTTTTGAATGAAACTCTCGCGTTGTCAATATTTTAATAGGCTAATATGACATAAGTTTTTAAAAATGTATGTTTATTGAGTCAATCTAAGAAACGAGTATCTTATATATCCAGATTGACTCTGGTTGTTTTCTGGGGGATTAGTTAAACACCGCTCTCATGTAGTCGTTGAGATTCTCCTGTTCATACATCATCCTATAGAGAGCCTGTACAAGGGGGAATTCCTCTTCGACATGTCTCTCACGGGTGAGCTCTCCCATGAGCTTGACGGTTCTGCTTCCTTCTATGACCGTTGCAGAGCTCCCACTATTGTCGATGGAGAATCCTTTTCCCATCAAGAGACCGAGTGTCCTGTTCCTGGAGAGGTCATTGAGACTGGTCAGTCCCAGGTCTCCAAGACCGCAGTAGCAGAAGATGGTCTCTGTGCTGCAGCCGAATAGGCTGAGAAAACGACGCATTTCTCCCACTGCCTTCGTATAGATGAGAAAGTCGACATTCGGTGAGTTGAAACGCCCACTAACCAGGCCGATTGCAATGGCATACATGTTCTTTAGGATACTCATGAGCTCGACTGAACGGATATCTTCAGTGTAGTCCAGATAGAGACCGGTGTCCTTGAGTACTTCTCTCTTGAAACGGTCATAGTCCTCTCTCTTGCCCCCAAAGGTAAAGGAAGAGGGTAGTCCATGCAGAACTTCAATTGCGAAGGTTGGTCCCTTCATGCTGGCTGTTCTGGGAAAGGGAATCTGTTCAGTGATAAATGCCCCATCATCACTCATACCCTTTGCCAGGTTTATTACAAGACAATCTTCCTTCGTATATGCCTTGATCTCCTCGGTAAAAGAGACAATGACCTTTGAGGGGATGACAAGAAGTATGCAGTCAGCGCTGCGGAAAATCTGCTTGTCGCTTGTTGCCCTGATACTGGTGTTCAGGAAGTGGGTAGGGAAGTACTTGGTATTCCGATGGTTTTTATTGATATCCTCGACAACGTCCTTCTCGATGGACCAGAGGATGACGGTATTGTTGGTATTCCAAGAGAGCCGTTCAGCCATGGCGGTGCCAAAGACACCGGCTCCTGCGATTACGATGGTATTGTGATAGGGCAAGGTGCAACTCCTTCTTCGTGGGGCCAGATCATGGTTCGGTGTGGGATGTTTGCTTCGTAGAAGATACTCTGATCTTCTGCAACGAAGCCAAGCTTCTGATAAAATCCCTCGCTCTGAATCTGGGCATGGATATAGACTGGTCCATGGGCAACGCTCAAGGCACAACGTACCAAGAGCTCTCCATAATGCAATCCACGATAGGTGGAGAGTACCGCAATGCGTTCCAGTTTGGTTCCTTTTTCTGTCACTCGGATACGTACAGTCCCTACTGCTTCATCACCGATGAGCAGCAGGAGATGACCACAGTCGGGATCTTTCCCGTCAAAATCAATGGCCTCGCTTACGCCTTGTCCTTTGACGAAAACCTCTCGTCGTATGTGCTTGCACATTGCAAGAGAGCCTTGATTGGTAGCCAGGGTAGCACTCCCTGGTTCAAGGTATATGACAGTCTGTTCCATTCTGTCCATCATAACGGCAAGTCAGGTAATCGGGCAAGAGGTTGCAAATGTAAAGCATCGTGTTGTTGTAAGCGTCCTACTTAATCTTCTTGAAGATATAGA
>JAQQAR010000003.1 GCA_028532765.1 Sphaerochaetaceae bacterium
AGAAACCCGCTGCGCATCCGCCGTTGCAGATCGCCGCCCAGCCCCTCGAAGCGCATCTCCTCTCCGCCACGCGCCACGGCGCGCGCGAGGCCGGTGTCGGGCTCCATGTCGATCAGGATCGTCTCTTCCTCTACGGGAGTCTCTTCCTCTACGGGAGTCTCTTCCTCTACGGGAGTCTCTTCCTCTACGGGAGATTCTTCCTCTACGGGAGTCTCTTCCTCTACGGGAGATTCTTCCTCTATGGGAGAAAGTCCATCATCTACCCCTTTTACAATATTTGAGAGATGCCCGAAGAATGAAAACGGATTGGCAGGAGCTTCGTCTTCATCATGTTCTTCTTCCAAGAGCATATTCTCAAAATCATTTTCATCATCTTCATCACTCGTATAGCTCGCATGGAACATCTCACTATCTTCTTCAGCTTCATCTTCCATGTCTGCATCTGCTGTGATCAGAAAATCTTCATCTTCATAATCTATATCATTTTCGTATGAAGCATCATCAATAATGCAGTACGCTTCCGTTTCATACTCATCATTGTCATTGTCTTCTTCAGTTTCCATTGAAGGATCGAACATATTCTCTTCATCGAGATCAAAAAGACTGGGTTGCTCACTTCCAAGGACGATATCACCTGCTGTTTCATACTCGTCAGATTCACTTTCATCAAGGTTTTGCTCTTCATCTACAGTGGCATCGCGTGCTGTGAAGTAGGAAGCACCAGTGAAGGGCACTTCTGAGGGAATATCATCTTCTGAGGGAATATCATCTTCTGAGGGAATATCATCTTCTGAGGGAATATTATCTTCTGAGGGAATATCATCTTCTATTGGAAGAACAGTTTCTTTCTCTTCATTGTCATGATGATGTACTCCTGCAAATGGGGAAAGGCCCAACAACTCCTTGAGCTCTGAAACTCCTTCCCAGCTGGATGCTAGGTTGGCAAGCTGCAGGAACGAGAGTCTCAACACACCCTCCTGAACTTCCAAGGGATAGAGCGTAGAGTGTTTTGTATCGATAAGAACTGAAATTGCAGGATGAGATTGGGCAAGCTTACTGGCTGCAATGGTTTTCTGCAAATTTTGGACATATTGCTCAGAATCACGAAAAGGATTTTCTTCTACCTCCTCTCCATGGCTGGAAGGGACCTGAACAACAACCTGCTTCTCTTCATTTTCATAGAGAGCATCAAGATATCCATCCCTAAAATCAACATTTGAGGTATAATTCAGGGTACCCAACATTGCAGTAAAGAAGGTTACCGGCACCAGAGTCCGCTTTTCAGCTTCAATAGTACTCCACTCTTTTGCAAGTTCCTCATCCTGCGAACAAACAGCTCTCTTAATATACCCATATGCCTTATCGAGCAAGGAATGACCTACAAAACAATAGAATGATGCATCCACGCGGAGGAATGGTCGCTCATCACTGTCCAAACCATCAATCAGTAAATGACTTGAATCATCATAGTCCCTTGAGGCAAGAGCATCTGAGAGTAAATACGCATCACGCTCATTGAGACTCGTATCATCAAGTACATCAAAGAGAAGAAACTTATCTCTGCGATCAACAATACTTTCTACCCAAGACTCCCAACCCTGTTCCTTGATAATTCGGTTCATGACCGCTTCAAGGTCATCAACACGTTCTCCACGGCTCTTGAGCACCTCGAGCTGCAACATACTTGCCTGCTTGAATGTAGCGTTGTCCTCAAGCAAAGAATCAATTCCTTCAAAGGCTCGCTTCGAGAGTTGTAGGAATGCAGAGAGCAATCCATCAAGCTTTGCTGGGAATACTTGGTTAACCAGAGCGTTGAATGGCTGTAATCTATACTGCAATGCAGTCAATTTCTGTTGCAACAAATCTTCTTCAGCTACCGGAGGAAGACAAAAATCGCTCGCCTCTTCCTGAAATGACAACATTTCGTCATCTGATCCAAACATACCCTGGCTACGTAACAGCAAGGTATAATTGTCGGCATAGCGGATGCTTTTCTTGCAAAGATCTTCAAAAAGTTGGCTTACTCGCTTCCAATCTTTCGGTTTAATGTCAGCATTTAGGGAATAGTCTTTCTCCCAGTAGGGAAGAAGGCTGGAGAGGTAGGCAACCAAGCGGGAAGCCACTTGCTGAGCGAAGAGGTCGGAGTTCTTCTTTCTTAACAGCCTATGTTGTTCCCAGAATGCAAACTTGACCACCTCCAACGGGTGGTACTGGAATACAATATCCTTGATGTTCCGAATATCATTGGAAAGAAACACGGAGATTTCCCTGAGATTCTTCTGTACCTTCTCAGTCGAAATCTCTCCAATGGAAAGTAAATCCCAACCCTCACTGGTTTTCACTGTTGCCTCTCCTCGTAGTAGAGCATATCACACCTTTCTCTCTCATTCAAACTTAGACCCCTATGGACATAAGACCAAATCATATAGATTCCAGCGTACTTGAGGTCATACGTTTATAAGTACCAAGACCTACCATAACAGAAGCCAATGCAAACAGGGAATACCCCATGAACAGGACACGATATCCAAACTGTTCAAGAATAAGCCCTCCTAGACTGGATCCAAGTACGGTAGGCAGACCTATTCCAAGCGAAACATACATAGACATACCAAGCGTCCTGTGAGAACGCTTCACCCTTCGAGCAACCAGAAAAATTGCAGCAGGATGGAAAAATCCATAACAAAGACTATGAAGGAACTGGGCAACCAATGCACCCCCAAAGGTTGGGACCAGCGCATAGATGAGCAGACGAACCACCATTGCAGCACTGCTGATCATCAATAGGTGGACAGGAAGTACCTTTTTTCTTTGTAGTAGATAGCCAGCAAGGATGAGGGCACCAAACTCACTGCTCGATGCAATTGCATTCATCAAGCTGATAGCATTAACCCCCAACTCCTCCACGAGATACAACGAAAAGAAGCTGGCAATGGAGGACATGCTGATACGGTTCAAACCAATGATCACCAGGCCAATCACAAATGCAAGATCATACCACTTCCCTTCAGCATTATCTGAGGTAGCAGGTGGCATCTCCCTTCGTTTTGGATCCCTCTTCCAAGCCAATACCGGCAACATAAATAGGAAAAATGTTACCAAGGCATATAAGCCTATGCTGCTATTGCTGGTAAGATCTGGTTTACCGGTTATCGCCAGTAATAATGAGAACAGTACAAAACCAATCGTGCCACCACTTCTGAGAAAGGAGTATTTCTGCGCATCACCATTCAATCGATTGTTCGCATAGCTATCAATAACGGGAACCAGAGACCGGAGGAAGAAAGCCAGAAGTATCAATGCAAACATCGTCATCCAAATGGAAGTGGAGTACATCAGCAGCAACACACCCAAGGCAGATAGGACTGTACCGAGAAGTATCGTATTCTTGCCAGATCCATGCTTATCGACATGACGCGCAACCAACAAGGGTCCGACAATACCAGCAGTTTCAAAAACAGCAAGAAGAAACCCCACAACATCATGTGAGTAACCAAGGTTTCTGATCATCACCTGCAGGTACGGATTGACCACTGCCATGATGCCAAATACAAAAAAGAAGGATGCATAGAGACTGACCATGGATGCATTGTAGGGATTTGCAGGAGAGACAACAAGGCCTTTCTTTACATGGTGATAAATGGCCGAGCTTTTTCCAAGGTTGAGAAAGGAAGATGCAAATCTTCGAGGCACGATATAGGAGTATTACGCCTTCTATCGATGATTCGATTCACATAGATAGGGCCAAGACCGGGAACCCGGAGTAAAGCTTCCTTTGGGGAGCGCTTGATAGAGAGTGGATAAAAATCGATGTTGGCTTTTGCCCAAGCAAGCTTAGGGTCATCATGGAGGCTGAGATTGCCTTCCTGTTCGAAGGATAACTCCTCAAAATCAAACCCATATTTCCGTAAGAGCCAATCGGCTTGGTAGAGTCGGTGTTCCCTTGTCAGCAGCCCTTGATCCTGAACAGGAGCCATGGGCATCTCCTCGAACAGTTCCAGTTGTTCCTGGACTGGAATGGCAATCTGCTCACCGGGGAGTGTTGGGTCCCCCAACCCCCGCTGGTAGGCACTGAAATAGAGCCTCCCCATATGCAGTTCCTTGTACATACGACTTGTGTACAACAAGATTTCCTTATCCAGCTCATTGCTGGCGCCAACTATGAACTGACTGGAGGTATGTACTCGTTGATATTGACTACCTCTTGCTGTCTGACTGGCAATATACTTGAGAGGCTCCAGAATATCCTGTATATAGTTTTTGGCATCAGTAAGCTTGGAAAAATGTTTCTCCCCCGGTGTTTCGATATTCAAGGAAAGTGCACTTGCGTACTTGAGAGCTTCATCAATACTCTCCTTGGTCGATCCCGGGATTACCTTCAAATGGATATACCCCTTGTAATGGTAACGGTTCCTCAAGATTTTGGCAGTGGAAACTAGCATCTCCATAGTCCCTCCTGCATCTCCCATAACAGCACTGGAGAGGAACAACCCAAGAAGCGGCCTTTTTGCCTGGAAATCATAAAAAAAGGACGCCATCTCTGAAGGAGACAGTGCTACAGGACGAAAGTCTTGCCCTGTTCTGAGTGGACAATACTTACAGTCGTTGGTACACCGATTTCCCAGCAATGTCTTGAGAATGATACCAGGTCCTCCACTTGCGGTTGTGGTAGGATAGAGCCATCCACTACCCTTGCTGTTCCGTTTACGGTGTTCATCAGGGTTTTTTGTCCCACAGGCACAGCTAAGATCATACTGGGCGTCACGACTCAAGATATCCAATTTGCTTTGCGTATCCATACCCTGTCCCCTCTAGAAAGAGGGTAACATCAGTATAGTAGTTTGACAAGTGCTTACCTCCTTCGATATTCACTTATCAGAAGACCTGCCAAGGTACATGCAGTTCCAATTGCATCCATTGCCGTAAAGGTCTCCCCAAGTACCAAGGAAGCAAACACAATTGTGATAATCGGGCTCAGGTAGAGGTAAAAGGAACTCTTGACCACACCAATGGTACGTAGACCATAATTCCAGGACACAAAACAGAAAGCAGAAGCAATAAATCCAAGAAACAACAAATGATAAAGATAGGGAGCTGTCACCATTGCTTGAAAGTCGAAAGGTTTTCCCTCAATAAGCAATACCACCACCTGGATGATGAGCGCATAGAAAAACATGTCCCTCGTCACAAGAAGATTCGAGTATCCCCTTCGCGCAACCAAACGTGTCAGCACGGTATAGAGTCCCCACATCATAATGGCCACCAAAGCAAGGAAATCCCCAAAAGGATTGATATCCAGAGCTGTCCCATCCCCAACAGTCAGCAAGATTATTCCTGCCATTGAGATTACAAACCCAAGAAAATAGTTTTTCTTCAAGGAATCTTCCTTCAAGAAAAAATGCGTTGCCATGAGGGTGAAAAACGGTGCAGTAGCAACAATTACCCCTACATTGCTCGCACTGGTATAGACCAGAGCAGTATTCTCCAGATAGTAGTAGAGGAAGATTCCCATCGTTCCAGCTGCTGCCACCAGTGCCCGGTCCTTGCGTGAGGAGTATCCCACGCTTCTGGGATTTATGAGAAATAAAAGAACCAACCCAAGCAGAGAGCGGACCATCAGGATTTGGGCAGGAGTAAAGGCAACCAAGAGCAACTTAGTCGAAACAAAGGTAACAGCCCAGAATGTCATGGTACTGATCACCGCAAGATGGCCCAGTATACGGGCCCTCGGCAACACAACGATAGGTTCATCCATAATGGCTGGCAGTGTATCCTTAAAGCTTCAGCTCTGCAACTAATGGTGGTATACTAATTATGCAAGAGGAGGCGCCTATGATGACCTATCGAAAGGAACTCTGGTTTCACCTCAACAAACGACGAGGACTCGTCAATATCACTGATGCTGTGCAGGAAGCAGTTGATGAGTGCGGAATTAGAGAAGGACTGGTCTTGGTCAATGCGATGAACATTACCAGTAGCGTGTTCATCAATGCCGTGGAAACGGGATTGCATGAAGATTTCGAGATCTGGCTGGAGAAATTGGCCCCCGAACTGCCCTACGAGCAGTACAACCACAACACAGAAAAGGAACATAATGCAGATGGCCACCTCAAGCGATCGGTCATGGGGCGAGAGGCGGTCATTGCAATTACAGGAGGAAAACTCGACTTTGGCTCTTGGGAAGAGATCTTCTACTATGATTTTGATGGCATGAGAGACAAACATGTCCTCATCAAGATCATCGGAGAATAGATCACATCTGAGCGCGGTAAGCAGCAAGGCCTGCTTCAATGCAGGCTGCTGCCCTTGCCAGATCATCGGTGTTGAGCACGTAGGCAATTCTTACCTGTCGGTGGCCCAACCCTTTGGTCACATAGAAATCCTCACAGGGGGCGACCATGACCGTCTCCCCATTCAAATTGAAGTCACGAAGCATGAATGTAGCAAATGACTCTGCATCATCCACTGGGAGTTCTGCCACAAGATAGAAAGCACCCTTGGGGTTGCTCACTTTCACCCCGTCGATTTTCTGCAACGCATCAACAATGAAATCCCTTCTCTTCTCATACTCAATCTTTACTTCACGAAGATATGAGTCATCAGTACTTAACGCAGCAAGAGCAGCTACCTGCTCAATGTCAGGAGGACACAAGCGAGCCTGGGAGAGCTTGAGTGCATTCTCCAAGACTTCCTTGTTCTTGCTCACCAAGGCACCAATTCTAGCTCCACACATGCTGTATCGTTTTGAGAAACTGTCAACACAGATGACCCGGTCACTGAACTCCTCAAAGGAAAGGACACTGGTGAACTCCTTCCCGTCATAGCAGAACTCTCGGTACACCTCATCGACGATCAGGAAAATATCATGCTTCTTGCAGAGATTCAGAAGCTGCAACAGCTCATCCTTCGTATAGACATGTCCAGTGGGATTATTGGGACTACACAGAAGAATTGCCCCAGTCTTCCTGGAAATCTTCTGCTCAAACGCACTGATATCGGGAAGGGAGAACTCCTCCTCCATATTGCTGGTAACAGGGACCAGATCAACCATGGCAGAGTGAGCGAAGGAGGAAACATTGGTATAATATGGTTCAGGAATGATAATCTCATCATACGGATCACAAAGGGTCATGAATGCAAACTGAAGGGCTTCACTCCCCCCGGTCGTGATAAGAATATCCTCTGTATCAACATTAAGACCATACTTTGCATAATAGGCAGGGAGGGCTTCACGAAGTTCTTGCATTCCCTCACTATTTCCATAGGCAATAATACTCTGGTCATAATTTTGAACTGCCTCGATAACCTGGGGAGGGGTTTTTATATCAGGTTGTCCGATATTCAGATGATAGACCTTGATTCCCCTGTTCACTGCATCGCGAGCGTATGGGGAGAGACGACGAATGGGAGAGCATTGAAAGGCAGAGATCCTATGTGACATGTGCATGGTAATAACTCCAGATGGTAAAATTAAGGTACAACTCACCCCCTGATGAACGATCAGATGGTGGGAGGTAGATGTAACCCGGACAACAAGATCTACTTGCTCTCCGGGTTACTAGCGCTAGCTCCCGGTTTTGGCTCTTGCGACTGGGCCTGAGCCTGAGCTTGCGTGTTATCGATAAGAATCTGGATGAATTTGCGGTTATCAAGCAGAGGGCTGATGGAACGGCCGTGGTGCAAACGGCTGATAACACGAGCAAACAGCTCGGTTATATCAGCTTGCACATACCACTCTTTATCAAGCAGGTCACGTCCGTGGAATACGGAGTTTGTACCGATGATCCGATAGAAAATACCTTCCTTATAGGCCATGTCAAAATCTTCTACAGCTCCTGCATTGAAGAAAGGAAGACTTACCATACAGATGATCTTTTTCGCACCAAGGTTCATCAATTCACGCATTGCGATAATCATGGTTCCACCGGTTGCAAGCATATCATCGGCAATAAGCACAGTCTTGCCCTTCACATCACCAAGCAGGTTAATGCTCTTGATATTGGAGTGTTTAGCATCACGACTTACAATGGAGTAATCGCGTTCCTTGTACAACATTGCCAATGGGCGGTGCAAGGCTTGGGCATAGAACTTGTTCCTGCTGATAGCCCCGGTATCGGGGGCAACCACCACAAGATCAGGATCACTGAAATCTATAATCTTGCGAAGCGCAATCAGAACCTGGTAAGAAGCATGCAGATTTTCAAGATGAAGCTTTGAGAAACTGTTCTCAATCTCTCGGCTATGGATATCAAGGGTAATAATACGCTCAACTCCCAACATCTCACACATGTGGCCAAACATGGCAGCAGTGAGTGCCTCACGTGCACCTTTCTTATGTTGCCGTGAATAAGGGTAGGTGGGAAGTACCAAGGTAACACTCTCAGCTCCTGCAAGTTGGAGTGCATTGATTGTGGTAAAGAGGAACATAAGATGGTCATTGACCGAAAGGCTGACCGGTTCATCAGAGCCAGCAACCTTAACAGGTTCCATATTGGATACATCATAGACAATGAAGATTCTTAAACCCCTGACTGCATCAAGAATCTCAGCCTTCTCTTCCCCATTTGCAAACTTGGTATATTTTACCTTGATGGTAAAATCAGGACACTGGAACGTCGTCGGGCATTTGCTTCTTGGTATTCGCTTGTTGTTCAAGTCATCCATCAATGTGACGGTCTTGAGAATCTCATCCTCACGCATACCATGACGCTTAGCCAATGCACTGGACAGTTTTTCATACCGTTCAAGATAGAGACGACGGAGGTGTTTTACCACCTTTCCCGTAAAATATTCCGAACCTGGGCCCGAGATAATCCCAAGTTTATGGGGTTTGATGATGCTCATGGCTGAACCATACAACAACACCGCTGAAAGTTCAATCCATTATGAGATTGCAGCACCACCGCAAACAAACGATTTTCATCTAATAGATAGGGTTCTACTTTACCAACGAGACAAAAAATTGGTACGGTACCAATGATATGAATACCATTGTGATCTTTTTCCAGATTGTCGGCAGCTTGGGTCTTTTCCTGTTTGGAATAAAACTCCTTAGTGAAGGCCTCCAGAAGACTGCCGGTGACAAGATGAAGGCAGTCCTTAAACTCATGACTAAAAACCGGTTGGTATCCATCCTTACCGGTATTCTCATTACCATAATCATCCAGAGTTCTTCAGCAACAACGGTCATGGTAGTAAGTTTTGTCAACGCAGGACTGATGGGGCTTACCCAAGCCATCGGAGTCATCCTCGGTGCAAACATCGGTACCACATTTACCGGTTGGTTGGTGGCACTGTTGGGATTCAAGCTCGATATCACCGTTCTGGCACTCATTTCTATTGCCTTTGCCGGTCCATTGATGTTCAGCAAGAAAGCACAGCAGCGTGACATCGCAGACGTTTTACTGGGATTCGGCATTCTCTTCCTCGGCCTGAATTTCATGAGCCATTCAATCCCGGACATTACCGGTAATGTGGATGCCTTGGCATTCCTGTCTGCGATCAACAATGATACGCTCTGGATTAATCTTCTCTGTATCATTCTTGGAACTGTTATTACCATTGTTGTTCAGTCTTCCTCAGCTGCCATGGCAATGACCCTTACCATGGCATACAACGGATGGCTTGGTGTTACTGCAGCGGCTGCCATGATTCTTGGCTCCAATATCGGAACAACCATCACCGCGTACCTCGCTTCCATCGGAACGAGCACTACTGCAAAACGTGCTGCTTGGGCACATATCATTTTCAACGTCTTTGGTAGCTTGATATCCTTGGCCCTATTCCACCCGCTATTGACGTTTGTCAATTGGATTACGCCCGGCAATATCTATGCACTATCCGGCACAGCCCTCAGTAGTCAACTGCCACTCTTTCTTGCCATGTTCCACACGGTATTCAATGTTATCAACACCGTCATTTTCTTCCCATTCGTTAATCAATATGCCAGATTCATCAAGCGCCTCGTACCTGCAAAGGCTGAGTATGACGAAGGAACCTACCACTTCAAATATATCGGTGGTATCTTCATTGACAGTCCTGAAATCTACATGTTGGCGATCAGAGATGAAATAAAGAAGATGGCAAACCTTGCTTGTAATATGCTTACCCGCTATCGTGGTATGTTCAACAACCCAAGCGCAAACATGGAGAGTGATATCCAGGCAATGAAAAAGGACGAGGAGTATGCCGACCAGATGCAGGAACAACTTTCTGATTTCTGCGTACACCTTCTGCAGGACTCCCAAACTCCTACCAATGCATCTTCCCTCAACTGCCTTATCAGAGTCATGGATGAACTGGAGTCGGTAACCGACAGTTGCTTCAACCTGACCATGCTCAGCCAGAGACGATTTGCCCAAGGATGGGTCTTCGATGAGGAGACTGACAAGGACCTCAAGGCTTACCAGCAGATTGTTCAGGACTTCCTTGACTACATCCGTGACCGGATGGATAAGACCCTTACCAAAGCCGAGATGCAGATGGCCAATGAGTATGAGGAACAGATCAACAGCTACCGTAACCGGCTGAGCGAAACCGTCCAGGAACGGCTGAGTGAAGGAAAGGCTGATGTACGCGTAGAGCTCTTGATCCTTGAGAAAATCAGGCACCTTGAGCATATCGGTGACTACTGCACCAATATTGCCGAAGCCTACCACCAGGCAGTGAAACATACTCCGATGTTGCAAAAACGCAGTAACAAGAGTGTTTCAAGCCTGTAAACATTTCTTTTAAGACCATATGAAAGAAGGACCCTGGGGTCCTTTTTTCTTGTTTATTCTCTTTTGGTATCCTAGTACAGGACAGTCTCAACCCCTTCCAGTCCACTAAGCTCCTGATATGCTTTCTCAAAACTGGCAAGCACATCATCACACCCGCTTTTCATCAGGGAGACGAAGAGCTGGTCTTCATCCAAGCCAAGGTTACCCGTGGTTCCGATACTGCTTCTGTTCATGATGGTCTGCAGGGGATCAGCCTTAGCGACCTGCTCAAGATGCAACCCTACATCCTTGTAGGTATCACGGAAATTCTTTCCTTCAAGCACTCCCTGGAGGACCACATCGGTGGCATACAGCTCAGGGGTACAACCTGCGATCAAGGCATCTTCATTGACTTGTAGTCCATCCATCATCCTGCCGAAAATCTGCACCAACTGCCATGTGGCCTTTGTTCCAGTCAGCAGCGGCTCCTTGGTATCCTGGAAATCACGGTTGTAGCCGGAGGGGAGACTCCTGATAATCGATTTTACCCTTGCCGCGCAACTGGAAACCACCGAGGAGCGACTTCTTGCAAGTTCGAGTCCATCAGGATTCTTCTTCTGTGGCATGATGGAAGAACCTGTACAGAGCTCCTTGGGAAGGGAGAAATACCCAAACTCAGGGAGGGTGAACAGGATCAAGTCCTGGGCAAGCTTGCTCAGGGTAAGTGCAATATAATCACAACCATCGAGAAGGATTGCCTCAAACTTACCCCTGCTGTTGTTTGCATACAGGACATTGTTCTGCACACGGGTGAAGCCCATCTGCTCGGCAGTGAATTGCCTATCCAACGGCAGGGGGACACCATAACTGGCTGCAGAGCCAAGTGGGCTCTGGTCGAACAGCCAAGAGAGGTGCATCAAATGCTGTGCCTCATCATAAAGCTCCTCAGCATAACTTGCTGCCCAGAGACCAAGGGAAGATGGCATGGCAATCTGCATATGGGTGCGCCCCGGCATGGGAACCTCTGCATACTTCTCTGCAAAGGAGAGCAGAGTCTCACAGAGCTCTCCAGTAGCCCTGCAGAGCTTTAGGGTGAATTCACGCATCCAAATTCTCAGGGCAGTCTGTACCTGGTCATTCCTACTCCGTCCTGTATGAATTTTCTTTCCTACCTCACCATACTCTTCGGTCAGGAACCCCTCGATAGCCGTATGGCAATCTTCATTCTCCTTGGTAATGGGAAATGAGTCTTCCATTTTAAGGGAAATGATTTTTTGCAAACCCTCTTCCAGGGATGCAATTTCCTCTGCATCCAGAATTCCTATTTGATGCAATCCTCGTGCATGAGCGATTGAACCCAGGCAATCGGCGATAACCAATTGCTGGTCCAGAATGTAATCGTTGCTGACGGTGAATTCTTCCATCAAGGAATCGAGTGAATAATCTTTCTGCCAAAGCTTGGACATGTGTGTGCAGCCTCCATGAATGAGGAAAGTCTATTGGCTATCACCATGCCTGTCAATTGAAGCAAAGACACATCATTCATGACTTCAGTACTATGAGATATTTTGTACTTGCCATATTACTTACCATTTTTCTCTGCATTGGATGTGGATGCGACCACCAAGGCCCTAGTCCTATCAATCTACTGGGTGCAGTAGACAGTACGCCCCCTACCCTGCTGGCAATAAGCTCTCTCGACCAGTATTCTGCACTTCTTCTCTTTGATGAGCCCCTGGATGATCATGAGGTCTTCCTCCAAACTAGAGGAAATGGGATTGCAAGCAAGCTGGTAGAACAGGCTTCCCTGACCATTACTTTCAAGAATGCAATGAGCTTGGGCGAAGCTCTCCCCCTGGAAGGAAGAGTTGAGGACCACAGAGGAAACAGTGCCAGTTTCTCCCTCCTGCTCTGGGCAAAAAACACCAATCCTCCCTCTCTCTTGATCAACGAAATCTCTACCAAGGGAACCGAGAACAACCCTGACCGCGTGGAAATATTCGTGACCAATCGCGGAAATCTTGGAGGGGTAACCTTATTTGCAGGAACCGAACAGGAGTACACCGACCGAATCATCTTCCCTGAGGTGTGGGTCGAGAGGGGGGATTACCTCGTGGTTGCCTTCTCCAAAGGAGAAATACCCACTGAAACATACCGCTCAGAAAGCCAGGCAGGATTGAGTGCAAATAATGGATGCTTGACACTAGCGGTAAGTCCGCAGTGGGATGGGACTCTCCTTGATGCGGCCATATGGGGGAACCATACCACACAAACCCATGAGGGGTTTGGATCAAGATCACTTCTAGAACATGTACAGTATCTTGCAGAGAAAGGACATTGGAACAGCAGGGATGCTGGAGGGTCCATCAACAGTAGTGACAGCACTGCCACCAGGACCCTGTGCAGAGACAGTCAAAAAGATACAAATAGCTTGGATGATTGGTATATTTGCGCTACGCGTAACGCATCATTCGGAAAAAGGAATGCAGAGGAACGCTACCTGGAATGATGGGGGAGTTGCCTCCCCATCTCATTACAGATGTTGTTTGACGAATCCTTCAATTACGGAAAGGGAGGCTGCGCCCATTCTCTGGTCAACCACCTCTCCATCCTTGAACAGCATCAAGGTGGGGATTGAATTTACATTGAACATGTTTGCGAGGCTTCCTGCCTCGTCCACGTTCACTTTCGCGACTTTCAGTGTATCAGCATACTTCTGCGCGAGCTGCGATACCGCTGGTCCGATCATTTTACAGGGACCACACCAAGGGGCCCAGAAATCCACCAATACCAGCTTATCAGCCTGGAGTATTTCCTCTTTGAAGTTGTCGTCAGTTACGATCATTTCACTCATTGGTTTTGCTCCTCATCTAGCTAGCATAGTAGCGGCAAATAGACAAAAAAGAAAGGGAGAATCCTCACAATCAACTCCAGTGGAAGGCAACCGCCCTGCGTTCAATGATCTTGTCATCGAAAATCAAGTCAGCTGCCCCACCGGCAAGGGACTGGCAGACGAGCAGTGGCAGCAGGTGTTCCTCTCTTGGGTGACAATATCTGGCATAGGGAGCTCTTTCCCATTGGATCAATGCCTGCTTCCTGTTCTGGGTTGCAGTATCCATACAGCAAGTCTCAATGAGGAAGTCCTGGAATGCATGGTTCTGTTCATCATCCTCTCTCCAGAATTGCCGCATGTTATGAAACGAAAATCCTGAACCAATAAAGAGAATATCTTCATCAAGCAAGGGCCTGAGTTTCTCACCCAGTCGCCAGTGTTCAGCAGCTGAGAGTGAAGAGAGAAGTGAGATCTGTATGGTGGGAATGGAGGCATCAGGATACATCAGGCTGAGTGGAATGAACATTCCATGGTCAAAACCACGTTTCTCATCCAAGACAGCGTTACCGAGCAGATCTGCGATCTTCTTGGCGAGAGCAGGACTACCCATAGCTGGGTAGGTAATCTCATATGCTTCTTTAGGAAAGCCATAATAGTCATACAGCAATGGAGGGCTTGGGGAAGCAGTAAGTGTGGGGATCTCTTCCTCCCAATGAGCACTCACCACGACGATGGCCTTTGGCCGTGGCAGATCTTCTCCAAGCTGTCTCATGAACCGTACCATCGCTCTATGAGAAGGGTCACCCAGGAGGGGAAGCGGTCCCCCACCATGAGAAAGATAGACAACGTTCGCTTTCATCCATTTCCTCCCTTTCCCTGCCAGTATACACCAGGATATTGCAAAAGGACAGCAAACCAGTAGGACCTTATGAACGCGAAAAGAACATGAGATTACGGTCAATGATCGTATAGTCACAGGAGAGGATGTTTTTCGCTATCCAGGCAATCGTTTCTTCATGGTAGAAAAATACGTGGGTGGCATCATTCTTGTAATGCCAGCGATCGAACCCGATTTGGTCGGGAATCAACGTCGTTCTACAATACAAGGTTCCTCTTGGTTCCAACAATCCTAAGAGTTGGCAAAATGCTGTCTTGGGAGTATGGAAGTGCTCAATTACCTCACAGGCAACAATGAAACGATACTGCGCTTCCAAGACAGATAGATCGGGGTGGAAAAACGGATCGTAGAGATACATACTGTACCCACGTTCTGCAAGCATGTGAGAGATAACAGGCCCACTTCCGGCTCCAAAATCCAGTCCTTTATGGGAAGGGTTCTGTCTTGATTCGATCAGATCCACCAAAGGCCGTACAAAATTCTGATATCGGGGATCATGCACATCATTGTTATGCCCAAGATAGAAATCCCATTCCTCTTTTGGACCAAGTAACTGGTCCCGGTCCATGGATATACCCTTACAAATGGGGCAATGGGCATAGGACGACGGGCCAGTCTGTATCAAGGGAATTGCTGGATAGTGGCAAAGGGGACAATCTTGGGTTTTGTGCATGCCCCACCCTACCATAATCAGGGTTCCCTGTCATTGGGAGACGAGCTTGGAAAATTTCCTTCTCTTTGGTGGAACATGAATTTGGTGGTGCGTGCATGAGAGTTCATTCCCATTCACTATGCATCTTGCTCATGCTACAGCCACCACACTCGAAAGAAAGGTATGATACAGCAGATTTTGCGTGCTACACTATATTCAGGCTATGAGAGAAACAGATACTTGAAAACAAGCTGACTGGAACCAAGGAGCAAACACCGTGCCCAAGAAGACTGACACAAATAACAACGTGAAACGAACCAAGAAATCCACACGAACACAAAAAACAAAGGGTAAAGTGATAAAGGGTACCCTTTCTGTCCACGCAAAGGGATTCGGTTTCGTGCTCGTAAAGAAAGGAACTGACATCTTCATCCCTTTGGAACATATGCTGAATGCCATGGATGGAGACTATGTCTCAGTTGAGATTGTAAAAAAAGTACCTAAAAAGAATCCAGAAGGAAGAATTCTCAAGATCCTCACCTTGCAGAACAACGAGATAATCGGTGTCTTTAAAAGCAGTAAGGAAGGAGGATCGGTCATCCCGAGCGATGAGCGATACAACAATCCTATCATCATTCCAAAGAACTCCTTATCTTCGCCTAAGGTGGGGAGAAAACCAAAGAATGGTGAGTTTGTCGTGATCATGAGAACAGGTTGGAACGAGAATGACCATACCGTAACAGGGAAGATCATCGATATCTTGGGGAAGCCAGAGAACAAGGAGATGGACCTCCTCTTGGTTGCTCGGAACAACGACCTGACAATTCCATTCCCCCCTCAAGTGAATAAGGCACTGACAGGGCTACCTGAGTTTGATCTGCAAAAAGAGCTGAGGATTCGCGAAGACTTCCGTTCAGTCCCCTGTTTCACCATCGACCCGGAATCTGCAAAGGATTTTGATGATGCCATCTCCCTTGTCCAATTGGATAACGGCCGTTTTGAGCTGGGGGTGCATATTGCAGATGTGTCCCATTATGTACTTGAGGGATCGGCAATTGACAAGGAAGCATATGAACGGGGAACCTCCGTCTATTTCGTCAATAACGTAATACCAATGCTTCCTGAGCGGCTGTCCAATGATCTTTGCAGCCTCAAGCCAAACACTGATCGCCTTGCGTTCTCCGTGATCATGGAAATCGATTCCCGCGGTATTGTGCAGAAATATAGGATCAGGGAAACCGTTATCAGGAGTGCTGTCCGATTTACCTATGAAGAGGTTGAAGCAATCATTGAAGGAAAGAAGCATTCACATGCAAAGACCATTCATCTTATGCAGATGCTCTCCCTTATCCTTCGTAGGTCGAGGGAAGAGATGGGCTCTATCGATTTCGACATCTCTGAAGCGGCAATCTCTCTTGATGAACAGGGAGTTCCCTATTCGATCAGGCCACGCGAGAGAATTGAATCAAATCGGTTGATAGAGGAGTTTATGCTTGTTGCAAACCGTATTGTTGCCAGTCATATTGCCAAAAAATCTACTAAAAGGAATCCTAAGCCATTTGTCTATCGAGTACATGAAAAGCCGGACAAGGAGTCAATACAAAGCTTCCTTGACCTCCTTGAACGGTTGGGACTGAAATATCAACTCGACAAGGAAGTGCAATCGGATGATTACAGGAAAATCCTCGACATCATAGAAAACCTTGACTACAAGTACTTTATAGAGAAAGTTGCCCTCAGATCCATGACAAAAGCCTACTACAGCACAAAAAATGAAGGGCACTTTGGTTTGGCTTTTGACGCCTACACCCACTTCACATCCCCTATAAGAAGGTACTCCGATTTGGTGGTACATCGTTTGTTGAAATACTATGCGAGCAAGGAAAAAGACAAGAAGGGAGCAACGAAAGGTGAAGCTGTGACCTTGTCCAAGAAGCTGGATTCCATCTGTACGCACTGTTCAGAGCGGGAGATTCGCGCAACCCAGGCTGAACGTGAATTCATCAAGATCAAATCGATGGAGTTCCTCTCCTCAAAGGTAGGAGAGACGTACGAGGGAATCATCTCTGGTATGGCAAGCTTTGGAATGTTTGTAGAGCTCTCACACTATGTTATAGAGGGATTGGTGCATGTCTCAGAGCTCAAAGATGACCACTATGATTTCGATAAGGAGGAGTTCACCCTCACCGGGCGCAAGACTGGAAAGGTCTACCGAATGGGGGACGCGGTTACCATCAAGATCAAGAGTGTGTCCAAAGAGGAGAAACGGGCAGACTTCTTGCTTGTATGACTGTGAGCATCATCACAGTAACGATTCCAGTGATGATTTTTTCAGATCAACAACATCCACCTATCATCATCCGATTAGTATGGACTGAGTATACTTCTTTCATATTACAGGTTTTTGCTTATGCACTATATGGCTTGGATAACTGGAACCAAAATGAGAAGATACCATCTACACGATTGTCAGTATCAGGAAGAGAAAAAACCGTCTTCCTGTATCAATGAAGGGAGTACTGTACATATATGGAGATGAGGAAAGAGTGATGTTGCAGACAAAAAGACTCGCTCTTCGTCCTTGGACGGAGACGGATGCCGAAAGTTTATATACATATGCCAAGGATCCTGATATTGGCCCGATTGCAGGATGGCCTGCCCATACATGTGTAGGAGAGAGCCTGGCTGCCATTCGAAATGTGCTCACCGGCGCAGAATGCTATGCAATCTGTGAGAAAGGCAGTGATAGAGCAATTGGTGCCATAGAACTCAAACTGAATGGGTATACCGATATGACTGAGCGTGACGATGAGTGTGAGCTGGGATATTGGATTGGTAAACCCTTTTGGGGAAGAGGATATATACCGGAGGCTGCAGCAGAACTCATTCGCCATGGGTTTGAAGACCTGGGAATGACCACAATATGGATTGGGTATTATGAGGGAAACACTCAATCCAAGAGGGTTCAGGAGAAGCTTGGTTTTACCTACCATCATACCTGTGAAGAGGTACCGGTGCCCCTCATGAATGAGACAAGGATTGGTCACACAAACTACATGACCAAAGAACAGTGGTCCAGGAAGCAAAATATCTGAGATAACCATCGAAGATAAAGACCAAGCAGGGAGAAGGCTTATGCAGTACTACCATGTTGATGTATTTTCAAAAGGACCGCTGACAGGAAATGGACTGACCGTTCTGATTTGCGACCGATTTCCTGATAGTGAAACCATGCTTCTGATTACCCGGGAAATGAAGCAGTATGAGACGATTTTTCTTAAAAAGCTCCGGGATAACGAATATAGGGCAAGAATTTTCACGAAGGATGAGGAACTGGATTTCGCAGGGCATCCAATCCTCGGTGCTGCTGCGGTGATACATATGCTACACAATGAAAAAGAAACGGAAGCAATCCAATTCCATCTGAATGGTAAGGATGTGAAGGTCACCAGCGTTGCCATCAACCAACGAAGGGAGTATGTCTGCAGCATGAACCAAGGGGTAGCAGAGACCGTCGGACAAATTCCTGCAGAAGACTATCCTAGGTTGATTGAACCGCTAGGACTTACTATGGACGATCTTGCCTCAGCGTATCCTCTTCAGGTCATGACAACCGGTTTATCATACCTGCTCGTGCCCATTCACAGCGGAATTGAGAGAACTGGCATGTTTAGCAAGGACTATGAACCACTGCTGGACTCCTACGGTGCAAAGTTTGCCTATGTGTTTGATATTGATGCAAAAGAAGGCAGAACATTCGATTTTGATGGTTTGGAGGACGTTGCCACCGGCAGCGCAGCTGGACCAGTTGGAGCATACCTCTGTGCACATGGCGTATGCAAGACAGGTGAAGGAATCATCATTCATCAAGGACGTTTTCTTGACAGACCAAGTGAACTTCATGTTCTACAAGAGAAAGATACAGGCTGTATCATTGTCAGTGGAAATGTATCCATCATTGCGGAAGGAACGTTTTATATTGAGGGTTAGGTAGGCCAGCAAGGTGAAGTTGCAATCATCTTACAAGAGGAAGTTTCCATTCTTTCAAGTCGAAGAGGTGATCATGGTTCTTTCATGAACAGAAACCCTGTTTTCCTGAACTGATGTCCTACTCTAATGAAGAATCCTCCTAATGATTCCTGTTTGCCAAGAATGAGGGAGAATATTCAAAAGCCTGAGCAATGGATTGCGGTTGATATTTTGACACTCCATTTGAGTTCGCCTGTTCCATAAGGCAAAAAAATAGCACACCTATGGAACATACAACTGTCCCACAAATATGCTTGTCAGCAATTTGCTGCCGTTCGTAAACGGCCCGGCCCCACGCCCGCTTCCGGGCATCGCCTGCTCAGTTTGTACTGTTGATCTCACATCCTGAAAAACAGGAATGTAATGCAGTGCAAAAAGACTTTTTCAAAAAATATACGACAAAGCACAGGTTGTCAATCATCCAGCTACCCAACCTCCCCCTCGTATCTGAAGTCACCCATACAAGCAGCTTCTGGAAGACTGAAGGCTAGCCATTTTCATAGACAAAGAGATACAGGAAATGGAGTGGCTCCTACAGAATGTCAGCACGGCTGCAAAAACGAGTAAAACTTGTGGGCAATCCTGGCTTTACTCGCTTTTTGATCCGAATTCCAAGCATCTTGTAAGGGCCACTCCATACGAGTTGCCTTTACCTCATGTATAATCCACCATTCACATCAATTGTAGCCCCAGTTATATAACTGGAGAGATCGCTGGCCAAGAAGAGCACCGTATTGGCGATATCCTCAGGCGTTCCAAACCGTCCAAGCGGTATGGTAAGTTTTGGATCATCTTTCGGATCAGTGAGCCAACTGAGCCCTTTCGCCATTTCAGTAAGCGTTCGACCAGGGCACACTGCATTACTGGTAATATTATACTGACCACCGTTAAGCGCAAAGCTCTTCGCAAGATTGATCACACCCGCCTTTGCAGCTGAATAGCTAGCAGAAGAACCTCTCCCTCCCCGTTCCCCGGCCATGGAGGAAATATGTACCAACCTCCCGTATTGCTGTTCCTTCATGACAGCAAATACAGCTTGGGAACAGAGGAAAACACTTTTCAAATCGATATCCTGCATCCGGTCCCATTGCGCTTCAGTGATGCTCTCGATGGGAGCTGATTCGGTAATTCCGGCATTGTTCACCCAAATATCTATACGCCCGAATAGGTTCTTGATGCTGTCAATCTTATCACGTATCTGAGCAAAATCTGCAACGTTGAATACCATGGACTTCGCTTGATGACCAGCTTGTATAAATTCATTTTCAAGTGATTTGATACTGTTCTCATCAATATCGGTCAACACGACCTTCGCACCATGTTGTACAAGCTGCCGGGCAATCGCAGCCCCGATTCCACGCCCTGATCCCGTAACAACCGCCACTTTTCCGACTAGTAATTCGTTCATCTCAAACTATCCTTTCCTATGTTATCTCGCGAGCACACAACGCAGTGCTCGAGTCCATCCCTCAATGCATTGCTCTTGTTTCTCTTTGAGCATGGTGGGATGGTACATTCTATACGTTATGGAAGATTCCCGTATCTGATCGTCATATAACCCCAATGCCTGTCCAGCAATCATCGCAGCCCCGAAACAGGTCATTTCTTCATTGTTCGGAATATGGATTGGACAGTTTAGGATATCGCTTTGAAATTGCATAAGATAATCATTTTTTGTCGGACCACCGGCAACCTTCATGAAGGGAATATCAGCCTGAGCATCCAATGCCATGGCAAATACCACATCAGATACTTGGTACGCTATGCTCTCCAACGCCGACCGAACCAATTCAGGCCGGCCTGTCATGCGGGACATGCCGTAAAACACGGCATTTGATTCGTTGCTCCAATGTGGAGCTCCGATTCCTGAAAATGCGGGAACTAGATACGTCCGGTCCTCAGCATTGGCTTGTTTTGCCAATGAATCAGTCTCAATCGGCGATGCTGCCAAACCAAGCTCCTTGCATATCCAGGTAATGACAGCTCCTGAATAGTTGATCACACCATCGAATATGTAGCGAATGTTTCCCTTTGTCTTCCACGCAATTGAAGTGAGCACCCCATGTTCGGAGAGCAGGGGCTGATCACCTAGATTCATCATCACGCAACTGCCAGTTCCATACCCGGTCATGCACATACCTTTTTCAAAACACCCTTGCCCAAACAAACTGGCATGGGAATCACCGACTGCACATCGAATAGGAATGGGATGTTCGAAAAACCCATTAACATCCGTAAAGCCAAACAGAGCATCTGAATCACAGATTTTCGGGAGCATCGACTTTGGAATCCCCAATAACGAACACATGCCGTCATCCCAATCATTGCTTGCGAGATTCATCAGCATCATCCGCGAAGCATTGGAATAATCAGTTTTGTGGGAAGTTCCATTGGTCAAGTTATAGATAACCCAGCTGTCCATCGTACCACAACAGAGCTGCCCTCGGTCTGCACGTTCTCTAGCTGAAGGAACATTCTCAAGTACCCATGCGATCTTCGGACCTGAGAAGAAGGGAGAAAGACGTAAGCCGGTTGTTTTTTTTACATAATCAGCTGAATCAGACAACCTGTCACAAAGTTGCGTAGCTCGGTTGCACTGCCATACGATCGAATGATATACAGGTAGCCCTGTGATTCGGTCCCAGATAATCACCGACTCACGCTGGTTTGCTACGCCAATACCAATTACTTGGTTCTTATCGATTCCGCTAGTGTTGACCACCTGCTTGATAACAGCATAAACATTCTTGGCAATCTCCATACCATCATGTTCAACATACCCGCGATTGTCGACAATTTGTCGATGTCCAATGACTTCATTGGCTACCAAATACCCGAAATCATCGAACAACATTGCCTTAGTACCCTGTGTACTTTGGTCTATTGAAATGACATACTTTGGTCCCATTCCATCATTCCTTATGTGTCAATTAAAGATTGAACGGATGCTTGCCTTCGACGAATGACGTATCATATTTCGCACGGTCTTTTTGAACAAACCCAGCGATTCTCACATAGGGGTTTTTCAAGTGTTCATGCAAATGGAAATCAGCTCCCCACTTAACCACTTCAAATTCCTTATCCGAAGAAAAATCGATCGTGGTGATAGATGTGTTTTCCAACCTGACCATATTCCATACTTCACGAATTGGGATGTCCAATAATTTGGACATTATCAATTGAATAGTCAGCATGTGAGTTACAATAGCAATGCTCTTGCCTTCCTCTTTCTCAAGTATCTCCTTAAATGCCTCTATCGAACGATCCTGCACCTGTTGAAAGCTTTCCCCATCGGGCATCCGCAACTCATCGGGACGATGTTCCCATACATCAATCATTCCGGGCCATCGGGTTTCAATCTGATTGCGGTCCAACCCTTCCCACTGTCCGCAATGGATCTCACACAACCTTGGTTCATACACCAATGGGATTGCCCTACCTGCCAACACTTGCTCCGCTGTTTGCGTGGTACGCTTATACGGGCTGACATATACCTTATCCAAATAGATGTTGCTCATTGGTTCCCAAAGGCAAGAGGCCTGTTCGAGCCCGCGTCCATTCAACGGATTGTCGGTTGAGCCTTGAAAACGGTGTTGTACATTGAAATCGGTCTCGCCGTGCCTGACGAAGTATATTCTCGTTTTCATCCAGATATCCTCTATATTTTATGCAATGCACTTTTACATGCATCTAAAGCTGCTTCTTTGACCATTTCTGACAATGAAGGATGGGCGACCACCAAATGCTTCCAATCATCAAGTGAGAATCGCTTGGCAACTGCAGCCGTGGCAAATGCGATTAATTCCGGTGCATGTTCACCAACAATCTGCACACCGACGGTTGTCTTCTGTTCTGTATCCATGATGACATACACCGCGCCTGTGGCTTCTTCAGCCAATGCCATGCCATTTGCTTCATAGGGAAAGGATCCGACTACAGTATCAGATCCTGTCTTGCTAGATGTTTCTCCAACTGCTGCGAAGGATGGAATAGTGTAGACGCATCTTGGCATGATAGAATCATCGTAGGCTTTTCTCGCTTCTTTCATGAGGATATTGTCTACAACCAGCTCAGCTTCTGCATATGCTGCGTGGGCTAATTGATAACCTCCTATCACATCGCCTATTGCGTAGATTCCTTCAACATTCGTTTGCAGGTATTCATCAACCACGATATGTCGAGTGTCCGCAAAAGTTATTCCAGAATCGACGGCGATACAATCGATATTGGGTTTTCTACCCACAGCCATCAGCACAACGTCCGACTCGATTACCAGGTCGGTCCCTTGCTTAGTGATGGTTGTCTTGCACATCCCGTTGTTCTTTTCGATCTTACCTACCCGAGCTGAGAGGTGTATCGCAAGACCGCTCTTGTCCAAGTATTTTTTCATTAATGCTACAGCTTGCGGTTGCTCTTGAGGCAACAGGGAATCCATCATCTCAATCACGGTCACTTCGCTTCCAAATGCGTTGAAGGCACTTGCCAGCTCAAGGCCGATCACACCACCCCCAATAATCGCAAGACGTTTGGGTATCCTAGTGACATCAAGCAATTCGGTTGAGTCAATTGCATGTTCAGCACCAGGAATATGCAACGTTGCAGGACGGGAACCGGTAGCGATAACGATAGTGGCAGCAGTATATTGTGTGCGGTTGCACTCCACAACCTTGTTGGCTTTCAGGATCGCTTCACCGGTGACCACCGTCACTTTATGATGGCGCAATAATCCTGATACCCCCTTAGTGAGTTTTCCAACCACTTGAGCTTTTTGACGCTGGATTTCCTTGAAGTTGAACATACCGGCATCTTTGTAAATACCAATTGAAGTCAGCTGTCTGATTTTTTCCAATTGCCCAGCCTTATCCAGTAAATATTTGGTTGGAATACACCCTACATTCAAGCAGGTGCCGCCTAATGTTCCCTTTTCAAATATCGCTACGCGTAGGGAGGCTTTTGCTGCTTTAATAGCACACGCATATCCAGCAGGTCCTCCCCCGATTACGAGCACATCATATGTTTCCATCGTATCCTTCCTATTAGACAAACATCAGCAATGGATGCTCGATTACTGTTCTCAACGCGTCGAGTAACTTGGCAGCGTATGCACCATCAATGATCCTATGGTCAAACGAACCCGTGATTGTCATCAGCTCCACAGGTTTCCATTGGTCATCTTCCCATACGGGTTTGGTAACGACGCCTCCTACCGCCAAGATTGCACTTTCTGGCGGGTTCACTATTGCAGTGAACTGATCGGTACCGAACATTCCAAGGTTTGAAACAGAAATACTCCCACAGCCCATCTCATCGGTGGTCAAGGTTCCCTTGCGTGCTTTTTCGATCAATGCGCGACTGGCCTTGGCAATTTCAGTGAGCGACAGTGTATCGGCATGTTTGATTACAGGAACCACCAATCCTTCATCTATAGCGACAGCCAATCCAATGTTCGTATGCGAATATATGCGTATTTCCTCTTTTTCGTATCGGGCGTTGATCAACGCATACTCTTTGCCAACTATTGAAAGTGCTTTTACAATAATATCGTTATAAGAAATTCTCACATTCTTCAGCACTTCCATTTGTTTTCTCAGATCAATCGCCTGCCGCATATCAACTGAGACGGTAACCTGGAACGTGGGAACTGTGGAAACACTTTCGACCATCCTCCGTGCAATGGCTTTCCTCATTCTGCTCATTGGCATAATTGAATAATCATTGGCATGAACTTCACGGCTATCGGTGTAGGAAGTTACGTCATGGCGTGTGATATATACACCATTCGAGGGGGTTACCAGAGACAAATCCACACCAAGTTCTTTTGCCATACGCTTGCTATTAGGCATAGCGGGATACTTACCCTTGGCTACTTGCACCGATGGGACTTGTGGAAGTTTTTTCATGATGGGAAGGAAATCGCCATCCGGCTCAGTCGAATCCACCACGCCCTGTTGTTCAGGTGACACTGCGTCGGTAGTACTGGATTTTGTATATGAATCCCGGTCCTTTGCATCGCCGATCACACACACGATATCCCCGCCTTCAACTGTATCACCTTCTCCGGCGAGAATATCTATGACCATACCCGAGGCAAAACTTTCAACTGGAAGAACGGCCTTATCGGTTTCAGCCTCCAGCAGGATATCTCCGCGTTTGACGTTGTCTCCCACTTCGACTTTCCATTGACAAATCACCGCTGTATCCGTTGTCTGCCCTGCATTGGGCATACGTATCTCTTTTATCATCTCACACCTTCATCAATTTTCTTGCTTCCTCGACAATCCGCTCTTTAGAAGGAATTACATAGTTTTCCAGGATGGGCGAAAAAGGAATCGGAACGTCATAGGCAGCCACCCGAACAATAGGGGCATCCAGCAGAAAAATGTGGTGTTCAGCAATCCAAGATCCTAATTGGGCACCCCAACCGCAGTTGTAATTGTCTTCATGTACAATCATCAACCGTCCTGTCTTTTCCAATGAAGCAACCACCGTATCATAATCGAACGGGACCAATGTCCTTGGGTCGATCACTTCACAGCTAATACCTTCCTGCTCCAGAATCTGAGCTGCTTCGAGAGCTTTGTAGCTCATCAATAAGTTGGCAACGATAGTGATATCCTTACCTTCCCGACGTATTGCGGCTTTTCCGAATTCGATGACATAATCGTCTTCAGGTACTTCTGTGACCGTGGAAATCGCGTCCTTTTCTTTACGCTTGCTACCATAAAGCAACTTATGTTCGAATACGAGCACCGGGTTGTCATCTCTGATTGCCTGTTTCATCAATCCCTTTGCATCATACGCGGTGGAAGGACAGATCACCTTCAAGCCAGGAACATGGGTAAAGAAGCTTTCAAGGCTCTGTGCATGTTGTGCACCCCGATTGCTTGCGCCACACGGAGCCCGCATCACCATTGGGACGTGAACCTTTCCACCGGACATATAGCACATTTTTGCAGCTTGGTTGACCAACTGATCCATCATACAGAAAAGGAAGTCTCCATATTGCAAATCAGCTACTGGGCGCATTCCCAGCATTGCCGATCCAACACAAACACCAGCCAGCATGATTTCTGAAATCGGTGTGTTCAATACACGTTCGTAACCGAATTCATCACCAAGTCCTTTCGTAACGGTAAACGCACCGCCCATACCGCCTGGGATATCCTCATCTTCACCGAGGCAGAACACAAGCGGATCCCGTCGCATTTCCTCAGCAATTGCACTTTTCAACGCGTCAGCAATAGATAGCAAAGCCATTATTTACCCTCCCAATACACATCAGTAAGCGCACTTTCAATCTGAGGGAACGGGGCATGTTGCGCGTACTCGACTGCTTCATCGATATCTGCCTCGATGGTATTTTCGATTTCCTCAACTTCTTTTTCAGATGCCAACTTATTGGCAATAATATAATCACGGAAATTCTTCACCGGATCATGATCAAACCAATACTTTTCTTCATCTTTCGGACGATATTGGCACGCATCGTTCCTTGAGTGTCCACCGTGACGGTATGTCTTCAATTCAATGATTGTTGGACCCTGACCGCTACGTGCCCGCTTGATAGCCGTTGTCGCTGCTTCATTGACTTTCAAGACATCGTTTCCATCCACTATTTCAGATGGAATTGCGTAGGCGGCGGCTCTATCAGCTGCGGGGTTCTTCATATTGCATGTTATAGCTATGCTTGTTGTGGCACTGTACAGATTGTTCTCACATACAAAAATAACGGGAAGCTTCCAGATCGCGGCGGCATTCATAGCTTCATGGAACGCGCCTTCATTCGTGGCCCCGTCACCAAAGAAACAAACAATCACATTGTCTTTTTTCTGCATTTTATACGCCAGGGCAACCCCAGCTGCAATTGGAAGATTTCCTCCGACAATGGCATTTGCTACAAGTGCGCCAACCTCAATGTCTCCGGTATGCATCGCTCCGCCTTTACCACGACAACATCCGTCTTCTTTGCCGAACATTTCGCACATCATGCTTGTAAGCGAAACACCTTTGGCCAAATCATGACCGGCTGGACGATGCGTTGAAGCCATATGGTCATCTTTGCGTAAATCGTACAGCATCCCCACCGCACAGGCTTCCTGTCCTGTACTTTGATGGATGGTGCCGGGCATGATTCCCTCTAGAAACAGATAGTAGATCCGTTCTTCATATTTACGGATCAAAGACATCTGTCGATACATGCCGAGAGCTCTTTCCTTATCAGGTAACTTGCTCATGTTTCCCACCTTAATATATTGTAATTACATTTACATTATTTTGAATTTTGGTATTTTCACCTCGGTAAATACAATTAAAATTTACTCTTTCCCAATTAAAACACTTAAAATGTAGAGTGTCAAGTAATATTACTTAGTTATTTTTATGTAATTACATTACTTGGCGTCACCATTCTCCATGAAATGGATTACTCGATTAAAAACAAACAATTACAATATGCAGCCCCTAGATATGTAAAAAAGGGGAAGGATAATCCTTCTTCATGCGCAGCAATACTTCAACAATTCACGAAATTTCCTACAACACGTCTCGGAGCTATGCTGTGAATCTTCACATCAACTTTCCCCTCCGGCCAGATATCAGCTTCCATGAACCATCCAGGTGCATTTGTTTGCTCAGGATGGGCTGCTGATAACGGAGGATTCACCAAATAGGTCCCGTTTGGCGTAACCCTAAAACTCCACCAATGCAAATGTCCTGATCCATGAAATAGAAAATTCCTCCCCCCTTCCAGAATGTTGCGTACTTCATCGCAATTCGCTACTTTCATCAACGGGACCGTGTCGCTAGGAATGAGGAAATTCCTGTGAATTTCATGATAATTCAACGGGTGGTGGCTAAACACCATTTTCGGCAGATCATCACAGTTCATCTCATGGCGCAACCATGCAAGCTGTTTTTCAGAAACCGCGCCTCCGACTCCGTCTATCATCGGATCCAACGAATCGAAGAATATACACTTATATCCATTATATATTCGCACATAGGGTAGTTCTGGATTCCTAAGCAACAGTGCAAGTTCAGGCTTCCCGACATGTACAAAATCGTGATTCCCATCTACATGGAATACCGGACAGTTGACCTTACTATCGATCTCCTCATATATCGTCGCGGTGTTTTTACAATCGGTGTTGGTATCGACATCGATGATACGGTCTCCAAGCTCAATAATGAGATCCGGTCTCAATTCGTCATTGACAATTGAGACAAAGCGCTCAATCAATCCTGGGATTTCTTCATTCGGAGTGAACTTCCAGATGCAATCGCTCCAATCCTGTCCAGGAGAAAGATGAATATCAGAAATAAAAACTATTTTCAAATTTTCCATACCACCTATCCGTTTGCTTTCAGCTATGAAGGCTCATCTCCCTGAGCCGGGAAAGCATTGTTTTCGGGTCGTCAGCCATTAAGATTCTGCTACCATGCCTAATGGCATCGATATATGCTTGAAATTCACTATAGAACGAGACAGTGAGCGGCATGATGCCTTTCTTGAGCAATAGCGTATACCAGGATTCCGGACATGGTGTGGTATGCTGCTTGATAATGCTCCCGTCGTCTTGAACAATCCAGTTGAGCACACAAACCACATCACAGATTTCGGAGGGATCCAATTCCATCTCGCCCATGATATTCCATGGGTAAAAGCCGTGATAATGAAATGTATCACCAAAATCCTTGAAGGTTTGTTCAACAATCTTGCCTGAAAACGAATTGATCCACGTTCTGTTTCCAAGACCACGATGCGCAAGCATGTGTGCAGCCTTGCGCGCAGACTCACGAGCAAAATCCTCTTTTCCGGGTACTGGCAGATCCTTTAGCTCGATATTAAGCATGAGATCGGGATAATCGGCAGCGACATCCAGCAATTCATCCAACAGCGCTATATGTTCGAATTGAGGTACGGAAAAATCCTCTGAGGATCTCCCATGAATCGCGGCATTCATTGCTCGCAATTCTTCATACGTGCGGTCCCAGACACATCCATTTCCATCGGTGAGATCCTCGAGATGCACATTGTGCATCAAAAACAGATACCCGTCTTTGGACATTCTCACATCGGTTTCGATCATGTCGACGCCAAGCTCAGCTGCATGACGAATTGCCGCTATCGTGTTTTCAATACCATGGACCCGCTCTCCGCGATGTCCACAGATCGCAACTTGTTCCTTGCATTCAAACATCAAGGCACCCCCAAGACTCATCGTAAGAATTCATCGACTGCCGTCCCCTGGGCACAAGGTATTTCAAGCCCGAGCAACTTCGCGAATGTCGGCGCCTCATCAACAATCGGTCTTCGTTCGATAACAACATCGTCATTGAAATCAGGACCGACTGCGTTGAATACTGGCTGTGGACCTAGATCTGGATTATATCCATGTGTAGCCCGACCGAAACGATAATCTGTACTATCAAATGGTTTTACCGCTGGCCGTGTACAACCATCACTGAACGAGGTGAATCCATCTGATTCAAGGACAAAAGAAAAGTCACCGTTCAGATGCTCACGCTGGTCAACCTCTTCTGCGGTCAGCACTTCGTGGAAACCATAGATACCCTCATGTGCCATGTCCTTGAGGAGTGCATGCACGGCAGCATAGGTTTTTCTATCGGAAGGATCCTTGAGATGCACCAGATCGGACATCGCATCAGAGAGGCAGAAAGCTTTCCAGTCGGTAACATTGCCAGTATCGTCTGTTGTGATAAACCCATGGTCTCGCAAATACACATTTGGCTTTATGATGCGCTTGACATCCATCTGTCCATGGTCACTGATTACCGCAATATTCGTAGCTTCATACACTCCCGCCTTCTTCAGCGCATCAAGGAGAAGGCCGAACTGCTTATCGACAAACTCTATCGCTTTATCGGTTTCGCTGTTGAATACTCCGTACTTGTGCCTTGTTCCATCCATGATGCCATCATGGACAAACATGATTTCAGGGGCATACTGTTCGATGATGTCACACGCACAGGCGATAAGGAAGTTATCGATGTAAGGTTGCACCATAAAATTTGTTCTGCCTGTCTTGTAATGACTTTCCGGAAGCAAGTATTCGTTCTTACGGGCAATGTTGATCACCTCTTCGGTTGAACCTTGACGTCTAAAAGCCATTTCCAACGTATCATTCGCATATGGCATCCAGTATTCATTGAGCAGGTAGTCAATATCAGGATGATTTCCTGTTACCGGCCAGAATACGGCACCGGTGCTGAATCCTGCCCTCTTGGCGATGGTGAACAAATCCTCAACCTTCACATGCTTATGATCCCACACCCAGCTCTGCTCTTTGTCCGTAGTAGTAAACTCAAAGTTGCTCACGATCCCATGCCTACTCGGATAACAACCTGTGCTGATACTCGTATGTGCCGGATACGTAATCGATGGATAGATAGTCCTGACATGATTTATCTGACAACTATTCTGCATCACCGATCCAAAATTCGGCATTTGCATGAGCTTATCGACATCCTCTCGAACCAAGGCATCAACTGAAAATACTAATAATCTCTTTCTCATACCGTTCCTCTAAAGCGTTAGTCCCTACCAATAGAGTAATGACCGCTTTCTGTTGCCTCTCCATAGATGTTGGTGATTTGTCTGATATATTGTGACTGGATTTCATAGGTCCCATCACCAGGTGTCGATACTGATACCGTTCCGTCCTGACTGGTGTAAAAAGTCAATGCACCGTGTTTATAACGATATTTCATTGCTACTGTCTTGCTAGTGATCAGACTGTGTTGCTGTATAGCCACCAGAGGACTGAGTGCTTCGATATACTCATTCCGATTGGATGTCTCATATCCATGATGATTCATTTTAACAATATCCGAATCCAGTTCTTGTCCATATTTCTCAACAAGCGCCAATTCCTGTGTGATATAGATATCACCCGAAGTCCAAAAGCTGGAATCACCATAGGTTATTTTCATTGCCAAGGAACAATCATTGGCATCCATGTACCCTGCCTTGATATCTTCTTCAGAACCTTTCTCCGGTCCATACACAGCAATTTTCACATGGTCACCAAGCATAAAGGAATCACCTTCATACACGATATCACAAGGGATATCCAGTTCCTTGATCTTTGCCATAGCATTACCGTATGTAGCGGATTCATATTCATGAGCATTCTTATACACGCGCCCGATATCATAGCGTGACGCCAATTCCACAAAGCTACCGATATGATCCGCATGGGGGTGGCTCATGACAAACACATCGATTCTATCTATGCCCATAGCCTTAAGCTGTGAGTCAATTTCCTCAAAACACCAACTATTGCTGCAATCAACCATCATCACCAAACCTTCGGGAGAAGTGAAAACAGTACAATCCCCAGCATAGGAAACATCATTACTCGTTTCTTTCGATCCTGTGGTGCACAGATAGTGTGCAGTCAGTGTACCCAGACTGTGTGAGGTATCCAACACTACTGAGGTATACGAACCATCGGCATCTTGTTTCGGGGCGCTCCCAGCCATTGAAGCACAGCCCACAACAAGGAACATCGTAAGAAGCACGCTTGCAAGTAGTTTTATGAATTTCATTAATGCTCTCCACTAGTGAACGATAATCCAATACAATCAATGAACCGTAAAAGGGGTTAACACCCCACTATACGAATATGTGTAACCGTCGGATTGTTAGTCCATCGATACTCAATGGGGCGGAGCTTGGCTCTGCCCCATCTTTGCATAGTAGGAATCACGCTACACTATAAGTTAGCGAGATTGTACAGTTCGATCGCTTCTTGGATCTGATCGTTTGCCGTTTTGATCGCCTTGGCAATCGTTGCATCAGAAGGATCATTGCACACAGTTTCAACCGCAAGCTTATTCGCGTTTTTAATTTCAGCAGAAACTCCACAAATCGGCATCAGTGCATCGCCTTTACTGTTGTTCAAGCTGTCGTACACCGTTGAAATTCCAGGGAAAATATTTGTCATATAGTTTTGGTACACATCGCTATCGAACGCATCTGTGCTTGGCGCAAGATACCCGGTTGCGGAAGCAAAGTAACCAGCCCACTCACCCTTGCTAGCGAACTTCATGAATTCATAACCGCCCTGCATAGCCCACTTGTTTCCGTTGTCGGCAATGAACAACCACGTACCACCAGAAGGTTCACCGGCACGATCACCAGCTTCAGTAACTGAAGGACATGGGACAACACCAACTTCAAATGCTCCATCAACTGCTGTCAAGACCTTCGTTGTCATTGAAATGACACCAAGCATCATGGCACAATCTTCAGCAGCAATCAGGGGAATAATTTCCGAGCTATAGTTTGCACCGAATGGAACTCCAAGATTTTCATTATACAGGTCTTTGTAGAAGCTAAGATATTTGGCAACTGTGGATTCTACTTCTCCACCGTCTTTGTAGAACACCTCGGAGATTGGGCCTTCGAGACCATTCTTATTGTCGTATGCCACTATACCTTCACGTGCAAGCGCTGCATTGAAATAATATCCTGCATCAGAGTGAAAACCAATTCCGTATTGGGTGTAACCGCCGTCAACCAAGATCCTGCAAGCCTCAAGAACACTTTCAAAAGATGTAAGTGAAGCGGGATCGATTCCAGCTTCTGCAAGCATGTCTGCATTATAATAGATTGTGGGGTAACTTACTCCACTGGGATATCCAACGAGATTCCCTTCGCCATCGCAGGATGCAGCATAAAATGCTTCATAGGTATTGGCGAGTTCAGGCCATCCAGCAGTATCCTTGTCTACATACCCCTGAGTGCTGACTGCATAATCTGCCTCGATCACCATGCCGATATTTTCTATCGCACAGTGAAATAGAGCAGGAAGCTCATCTTTCAGTGTCGACTGCATCTTGGCAATGAGTTCGTTCTGTGATCCCTGGTACTCAATGGTAACATGGTAGTCAGACTGACTTTCATTGAATGCATCGATAATGTTTTGGAAATACCCAACATTTGTAGCACCATGGAACGTCCACCATACTACTTCAACTGTCCCTTCCGGTTTTGTTTCCTCTACCACCGGGGTCTCTTGTGCTCCACCGGCAAAGGCAGCACACAATACAAGCGAAATAAGAATCAAAACAACAGCTAGTTTTTTCATCATCCATCTCTCCTTTTTCAATTCTTAAGCGATAACATCGCCTTTTTCACTGACGGGATTTATCAACCTTTTACACCTCCGGACACCATTCCCTTGATGATGTAATCCTGGCCAAAGATAAAAGCTAAAACAGCAGGTGTCATTGCAACCATTGCCGCAGCGATCACCTTTCCATACTCCTCTACGTCGCCAGTCACAAGATACGAGACCCCTACTTGTACCGTTCTCCATACATCCTTGTTCGTTACAAGCAATGGCCAAAAGTAGGCATTATAAATGCGTACGAACTGGTATATTGCGAGGGCGGAGATCGTTGGAACTGAGAGCGGCATTGCAATCTTGAAAAGAAATCCGACATCTCCACAGCCATCAAGCGTCGCGGCATCCTTGAAATCTTTTGGAAGCTGTTTGTAATACTGACGCATCATGAATATGCTCGTCCCTGAAATCAAGGATGTGAGAAACAATCCGGCATGTGTATTCACCAATCCCATATTTTGGATAGTGACATAGTTCGTAATGATAACAACTTCACCAGGAATCATCATCGTACTGAGAATAACTACCCACAGAAATCGCTTTAACGGAAATTCGAAAAATACAAATCCGTATGCTGCAGTACTTCCGAAAATCACTTGCCCGAGAATCGCCACGACACAAACGATAATCGAATTCTTCAGGTAGTGGAGTATGGGAACGCCCGTGAAGACCTTGATATAATTTTCAAGTGTCGGAATCTTGGGAAATAAGAGCAACGGTAACTGGGACAGTTCTCTTTCAGAGTGGATAGAGAACATGAGCCCGACAATGAGTGGAGCAATAAATGCTAGTCCAATTGCCAACTTAATAATAAACGATGCAACCTTAATCGATGTTTTCTTAGTTTTTAGACTGATCATTGGTAGTGTACCACCTTCTTCTCAAGAGCAAATTGGATTCGTGTAATAACGAAAATCAGCAGGAATAGGAATATCGCTTGTATGCAAGCTGTCTCAAACCGTCCTTTGATCAATGCGTTTTCATAGATGTAATAGATGAGAGTCTTCGTGGAGTTGACGGGTCCTCCACCTGTGAGTAGCCGTATCTGTGCAAAACTCTTGAATGAACTGTTGATGTTCAAAAAGAGCACGAAGAAAATTTGGGGAGATGCAATAGGAAGGAGTATATGTTTGATTTTTTGCCAGGTGTTTGCTCCATCTAGAACTGCGCTCTCAAGCAATTCCGTTGGTACATTCCTAAATCCCACAAGCAAGAATATGAAACTGGTGCCTACGTGCATCCAAATCGTTACAATACATACCACCCAGATCGCATATTGCATTTCATGTTGCCAAGCAATTGTTGTACCTAAGATACTGTTCAACAAGCCATTTTTCTGACGAAAAATAAATACAAATATACCCGCTGCAGGAGCAGAAGCAATTGCCATAGGAAGCGCGAACATGGTTTGGTAGATCTTTGATCCTTTCCCCTGCTCTGTCGAAAGAAGCGCAAAGAATAATGCTAATACAAATGTTCCAACAAGATTAATCGCGGCGATCTTGAGGGTGACACCCATGACATTCCAGAAGGTTCCATTGGTAAGGACTCTCTTCCACATCTGTAGACCAACAAATTTCGTTGGGTTACCATAGGTATCGGTCAGGGTGAATGACAGTAAAATTGTCCTAAGGAACGGGTAAATGGTAAACATGCCAAAAAGAATGAGTGCAGGAGCAATGAACACATATGGCAACGGTGACCCCTTTTTCCGATTACCCTGAAGCATGCGGCTATTGTTTTTCATATGATGCATCGAGTACCACCTATACTTGAGAAACTTAGCAAGATTACGGTTTGTTGATGACCTTGCATCAACAGTGGTTTGTTTCGCAAACGTTTTCGAACAATTGTCCCATTCGGGCAGTTAAAAATCATATTTTTCATTCAATAACCCTTCAAAGTTGCATGTAATTACATTAATAATGTGTCTAATAAATACAAAATTATCTATGTATCACTCGAAAACTTATAAAAATTTCAAAATCTAACGTAATGATATAGTGACACCATCAGCAAGTCAAGAAAAATTATCATTTTAATTATTGTAATTACATTTTTTACTAAAAGTACTATATTTTTTTTCGAAACTATTTTATAATGTATTTACATGTATAAAGAGGTGCGTTATGGGACTCACATTCAGTGATATAGCAAATGAAATCGGAGTATCAACAGCAACAATCTCACGAGTAGTCAACAATGACAGTAGTGTGCGTGAAGAGACTCGATTGAAGGTTGAGCAGGCATTGGCCGAACACGGCTACCAGTATCGGGCAAGACGCAAATCAACGAAGAAAAGCAATATCAGCTCGGTGATGATCATTGCGGGCCAATTATCGAATCCGATAACGGTAGCTTATATCAATGGTATCAGGGAAGGATTGAAAAACACCTCATATAAAGTATTCGTGGTTTTTACTGATTATGACACTAAGCATGAAGTCGATTATCTTCAATATGCAAAGGACAACGCATTTGCAGGGATTTTCATGCTTAATGTCATCGAAAACGAATCTCTCATCCGCATGCTCAATTCCATAGAATCTCCTGTAATTCTGGTAAACCGCTACTTGAGGTCAAAGGATACCGACATCGTAACTGTCGATAATTACCGTTGTGGTTTCCTGTCGACACAATATCTCATCAATCAAGGTCACACGCATATTGCCCACATCGCAGGACCGTCGAATTCCATTACCTGTCAGAACAGGACTCTTGGCTATATAGATGCCATGAATGAATACAAGTTAACAGTCAAAAATACAGAGATTTTTTATGGTGATCGAACCTATCAAAGCGGTTTCGCATTTGGTTTGACTTTCGCGAAGATAAAGCCATCTGAACGACCAACTGCAGTATTCTCCATCTCAGGAACCATGGCTGAAGGATTTGCCGATGCAGTCATCCAACAGGGCTTATCGATTCCCGATGACGTTTCGTTAATCTGCAATGATGATTCAAGTAAAGAATATGTACGCAAGCTAAAAATTACGTGTGTCGAACCAAATATTGTGGCAATTGGTGCAGCGGCTACCGAACTATTCCTGGAACGCGTCAAGAACCCGAAGTCACAACTGAGGAGAATCGTGTATCCACCCGTATTGACCGAGAATGGATCGGTAAAAAAACTCTTGCAGCAAGACAACAAGGAAGCAACTCCGACCGTATAAAGCCTCATAGTCCTTCTGGTTGGGTCCCTATTCCCAACCAGAGGGTAGATAAAACGATAATAGTGCTGATTAGCATACAGGATAACATGTCTCTCCCCTACACTCTAATACCAAGCTTAGCCAAAACGCAGATCAAATCTCGTTGTTTGTCCTGGCAATATACCCCATAAGTACCATAATAACTGCAATACTAGCGAGAATATCGATTACCGGATTCCTAGAGCACGCCGGTGATTCGTCCAGCATCTGATGATGATCGACAAAGTCTTCTGTAATCCTGAGGCGCTTGTCAAAATGCTTGAACCATTGTCGTTGCAAATACCCGCTGATACAGTTGAAGCCACAAAATCGTCCCCTCTTCACCTTGTATGTGAGTGCAGCCACAATCGTTTCCATACTGAAAATCTTGAAGGCATGCATCCAGGTAGGAAGTAACGTGTAGCTAGTTTTGCACAACGGACATAGCTTCCGATGAATCCAGAGAACTACTGCATTCAAGGCTTTGTCCAGGAAGTACCGCCTACGCCACCCATGCCCATGGAGCTTCTGGTTGCAATGGGCACAAAAGTGTTCTCCGGTTACCGAAGATGGCGGCGGACCTTTGCCTTCCACTACTTGAATTATTTGCGGATCAATGGCAACCTCTAAGAGCATTATTTGCATTTGGGAGAGGGACAACTTTGGTCGGGAAGCCCTCTCCTTTTCCTTTTAGGAGTATGTGCAACAAACCTACCATACAGGTACCCTTCTTCCTAGCTCAATCTGCAATTTTCTTTGCTCTTCTTTATAGGACTATTTGCAGGCTAACAAATGCCGGTGAGTCAGGATCCATGGTACTTCTTCGAAGCCCCCACTTGATGTTTTCGCTCTTGTTCTCACTCTCCGCTTGGGCTATGCCTGCATGAAGAGTAAGGAGCAGCTCCCCTGCTTGGCTGAGGAGGTGTATCCTCTCATTGTAGAAAAAGACATCCACCTTCAGTTCCTTGAGTCGTCTGAGCGTCACCAGAAAATCCACGCAGTTGCGTCCGAAGCGGCTGATGGACTTGGTGTAGATCATGTCGATCTTGCCCGCCTCACAGTCCGCCAGGAGGCTCTGGAAGCCAGGACGAGAGCTGATGGTCCTACCGGACTTGATATCGATATAGGTACCGACATATTCCCAAGCGGGATTATCCAGGATGTCCTCCTTCTCGAAGTCCATCTGGGCCGAGAGGCTATGAAGCTGTCGCTCCATTTGTGTGCTCACACGACAGTACAATGCCACGCGCATACGCTTGAAATGCCGTCTGGCTGGTATGACATGTATGATGGGTTTTCTTTTCTCGTCGGGCATGGGTTTTTATAACACGAATGGAAAGGGATGGATAGATTTGAGAGAACAATCTTGATTGGACCTAGAATCGATACTTTTATTGCTCATTACGGTCAAGTAAGAGTTCTTGGCAAATGGGCGTTTAATCAATCGGATCTGAATCCATTTGACACCTTAACACTTCCTTGAACAATGAGCTGTTCACTGTTTACTGACTGAATTGAAATTCACTGACAGAAACACTCAGGGAATCAACGATTCAGCCAATAAGCCTTGATATGGAACCAGAGATGATATGAGGAGTGTATTGCAATGCAAGTACCTTCTAATCTTGTACATCCAAAATTGCAGTAAAATCTTCCTTCATTTTCAGAAGTTTCTCACTCCCCACTTCTATAGTGCCGATAGGGATGAGCCCTCGGGAATATGAAAAATCCCTGTAGAAAAGCGCAAGATTTCCCCATGGCGCATAGAGCGTGAGGTCGCCCGCTGTGGGTTCATATCCATCAGGTGCATTCTCTGTCGAGAGCTCCTCGGCAAGATAGGCGACCTTCTCTGTAGAAGCATAATCCTTGAAGGTCAACGTGAGTGGCAACATCCGCACAAGATTTCTGCTTGTCGGATTATCGAACAGGTGAATCAGCAGTTCCTCTTCATTAAAATGCATCACAATCATAACCACTCCTTTCTCTCCGATTTGCTCATCACTAGCCTGCCTCCCTTGTGCGAGAAGCCCCACACAACATATTGCAGAGATCATCATGATAATTATTCCAATCCGTTTCATCTCTATTTCCTATCCTTAAAAGGCAGAGATTGGCTGTCGATCCTGAGATGGGCTAATGCCAAACGTACGTTTATATTCCCTACTGAACTGTGAAACACTCTCATAGCCTACCCGGGTAGCTGCAGTGTTCGCCTTCTCTCCCTCTCGTTGGATAATCTCACGAGCCTTATGGAGTCTGATGTGTTTGATATACTGCAGAGGAGAAGTGCTGGTTACCGATTTGAAAGCGGTATGAAACCCTGAGGAACTCATTCCGGCTTCCTTTGCAAGTTCAGGAATCTCAAGCGGCATATCATAATGTTCGTGTATCTCCCTGATCACCCGCGCAATCTGATACACTCCTCTGTTGCTGACAGCGAGTTCCCGAAGAATCTCCCCCTTCTCATTTGTAAGGATCAGGAACAAGAGTTCCTTGAGATAGAGCGGACCGAGGATATTCCTCTCGTCATCATCGGCAAGTGTGCGTAAGAGACGAACCACAGAGTCCCTCATCCGTTCAGTAACGGGGGCATCATAGACTCCAGTACTCACCTTTTTGGGTATGGAGGTGTGAAATTCCATTTCGTAGAGAATCTCACCAATAATCTTCGGGTCCACAGCAATCACAAGTCCGAGCATAGGTTGCTCATGCTCAATGACAGCCTCACAGACAACAGGAAGAGGAACGGTTTGGACGAAATACCTTGAAGCGTCATACACGAACTTCTGCTCTCCGAGGTAAATATTTTTCTTCCCTTGGGCAAGCATGATAATCTGGGGAAGGTACAGTTGTGGCCGTTTCTTATAAGGGACGTCACGTCTGAAAATCACCAACCCATCTATACCTGTTTTCTGGATTCCCTCTACAGGAAGAGATTTCTGTAAAATTGATCTCATCTCGTCAATCGGGTCATACATATCTATCCTCATACTATTTATAATACATGACCGTATTATGCATGATATTACCACAAAGTACATACAACTCTTTGGATAATTGTAGGATTAGGCAAACTATTTAGAGAAATGGATATCGCCACAGCCTCTCAGATGTCCTATCTTCACTAGTAAAGAAACCAATGTTGGAGGAGACAACTACATGAAATACACAAATAAAGATGCATTTGAGAAAGCGAACATGTTCGGGACAGGTGCCCCGAATGACTTCTTTTCCAAATACTTTGTGGGAAAGTCATTTCTCAATTTCTTAGTCAAACCCGGAGAAGCACCTGTCTTTCTTGCAAATGTAACCTTCGAACCGGGTTGCCGCAATGACTGGCATATTCATCATGCAGAATCCGGTGGGGGACAAATGTTGATCTGCACAGCTGGAGAGGGTTGGTACCAAGAAGAGGGAAAGGAAGCACAACGGCTTGAGGAAGGGTCCTTCATCTATATCCCTGCCGGAGTGAAACATTGGCACGGAGCGAAGTCGGACAGCTGGTTCAGCCATATCTCACTTGAAATACCGGGAACCAACACAAGGACTGAATGGCTTGAACGGGTACCTGAGAAAGAATACGAACAGCTGAACGAGGATCAAGTATGAATAGATGCGAAGTGAGCAAAAAGACAATCTCTGAACTTTTCGGTGACGTTCATCCGTTCTTTCTCCCAGAAGCCCCAGAATTCCAGAAAATTCGTGATGCCTTCATGTATGGGGAAGCCTATCCCCAAGGGTGTCTAAGTACCACAGAGAAAATACTAATCATTTTGGTGAGCCTTACAGCGACCGGGATGTTCGATGAAATCCCTTCATATGTGAGCTCTGCATTGAAAAACAGGACCACTCCTCATGAAATCCAGGAAGCGATGTATCAGTGTGCTCCCTATATCGGGTTCCCGCAAACAGAGAAAGCGTTGAGGGTGGTCTTGCAGACCTTCCAAAAGGCATCCATTCCACTTCCCCTCGAATCGAATGCACGCGTTGATGAGAAAACCCGTTTCCCTGAAGGCTTGAAAATTCAGAAAGCCATCTTCGGCGAGGTAATCGACAGGATGAGAGCCGGAGCACCTGAAGAGCTTAGACACATCCAGGATTACCTTTCGGCTTTTTGTTTCGGTGACATCTATACACGGGGAAGTCTTGGCGTGAAGACGAGGGAACTCCTCACCTTCGCTATCCTGATCTCTCTCGGGGGATGTGAGAGCCAGGTCAAATCACATATCTACGGTAATACTCAGGTGGGAAATGGTCGTGATGAACTCATTGCAGCGATCACACAATGCCTCCCCTATATTGGATTCCCAAGAGCACTCAATGTATTGGCAACCCTGACCGAAGTGTTGGGAAATGTACAGCAACAATGAAAATTGGAAAATATCAAAGGAGAAAAACCACATGTTGAAAGAGACGTATATGCTATCAAACGGTGTCAAGATTCCCAAGCTCGGACTCGGGACATGGTTCATAAGTGACGATACCGTCGCCCAGGCAGTGAGGGATGCTATCACTCTAGGATACCGCCATATCGATACCGCCCAAGCCTATCAGAATGAACGAGGAGTGGGTGAAGGAGTAAGAACCTGCGGAGTATCCCGAGAAGAGCTCTTCGTCACTACAAAGCTTGCGGCAGAAGTCAAATCCTACGGCGAGGCTGTAGCTTCCATCGATGGGTCGCTACAAACCATAGGGCTTGAGTATGTTGATTTGATGATCATCCACTCACCCCGCCCGTGGATGGAATATCAGGAAGCAGACCCGTACTTTGAAGGAAACCGGGAAGCATGGAGAGCTCTTGAAGATGCATACAAATCCGGGAAGGTTCGCGCTATCGGCCTCTCGAATTTTGGGAAAGAGGACATCGAGAACATTCTCTCTTCCTGTACCGTTGCCCCCATGGTCAACCAGATACTCGCACATGTCAGCAACACTCCCAAAGAGCTGATTGCCTATTGCAAGGAAAAAGGCATCCTTGTGGAAGCTTACTCTCCCGTCGCCCATGGCGAGTTGATGAAGAATCAAGTAGTGAAGGAGATGGCTCAGAAATATGGTGTATCTGTAGCCCAACTTGGAATCAGATACTGTTTGGATCTTGGGCTTCTTCCTCTCCCCAAAACAGCCAATCCTGCTCATATGAGGAACAACGCCGACCTGGACTTCTCAATATCAGTTGCGGACTTGGATACGCTTACGAATATCAAGAAAATCGAGAATTATGGCGATGCAAGCTTCTTTCCTGTTTATGGTGGCAATTTGAAACGGTAATACTTCCAGTTTATACTATGATTACGCACTGGATGCAGGACACCCAGTGCGTAATCTTACACGAAGAGGATCCCCATCATCACAAACACTTTTCAGATTTTGTGATTTAGAAACAACATATCACAGAGAGTAACAGTAAAAATCAGAAATCACTTTACTCCGCAAATCCTACGATGTATTTAGACTATACTTCATCAATGACAACTTACCAATGATACAAGATTACCCTTTGCAAGTGTTTGTTTTGCAAACATTTAATTTTCTGGAATTTTACCAGTTTTTCATCTTTTTTTGATAATTTAGACTACTCAATTTCGTCAATTTTTATCCAAGGTACGCACACTCGTATTTTCAACAATACCGTTGATTCTTATGCCATTTAGTTTTGGGGTTTGGTGGTCTTCTTTGCCTTGGTCACAGCCTTCTTGGAGCTGTAATGGGTGCTCTTACGGACCTTGTTCCCATGCTCATCGATCTCGATGAAAAAAAGTTCATTTATCATAGAGGCTTAGAGTAGCCGTTAGTTTTGAACAAAGATTTTGAATGAGTTCTTGCGGTTCAATAATCCTTGCATTCACTCCCAACTGCACAAAAAATGTTGAAATATACTCAATTTCTCCCCTTTCAACATCCATATCCAGAAAGCCAGAATCCTCACTTGTTACTGTCATATGAGGACCCAGCCATGGTTGACCTTCACAGAGCCTAATGCCCTCTCTATTCAATTCAGCATACACATGCATTGGATCAGACGGTTCTTGAGTCGTAAGATTGTTAAGCCATTTATGAAGATCAATATCGAAGGTGCAAGGTGCTTGTGTTTTTGCTAGAGATAAAATGCGATCTACCCGATAGTTTCTAACTTGCTTCTGTAAGATGTCATACGCTGGCATATACCAAAACCCGTCATACATGTAGATACCAATAGGTAAAACATCTTTTGTCGAATTCTTAATTTTTGATCGGTATTCCATGAGGATTACGGTTTTTTCTAACGCTGCCTCAATAATCTGCTTGAGGAATGGAGATTCGATGTTCCGTTTTTTATTCCAAAAAGAGACAACGGTATCCAGGTTGTTCAACCATTCCCTTGTATCTGGAGGCAGCCTTACAAGCAGCTTCCGGGAAACTGAATCAATATCCACTTCAAAAGGCAAGGAACTAATATGCCTTAGAGATTGAAAGGAGAAGAAAATGGCAAAGGCTTCATTTTCATTGAATATTATGGGTGGCAATAATCTGTTATCAAGAATTCGATATCCCCCATGGCGACCAGATTCAGTATAAATTGGTACACCCATTTCACTTAATTCCGTCAGATACCTGTATGCCGTTCTAACAGAAACATCAAATTCAAAAGCAACATCTTGAGCAGTGAATATTCGCTTTGCATTGATGTATGTGATTAGATCAAATAAAATCTTTGTTTTTGACAAAAGTCCTCTCCTTTTAAAAATATGTCATATTTTGTCATGTTTAGAGTATATCATAACCTCAAATCAATATTGGGGGTAATTAAATTATGAAGGCCGTAATTATTAATAAATTTGGAGGGCCAATGGAACTAGCTGTGGAAAGCATTCCAGAACCTAGCCTTGATAACGAAGAAATACTAATCAAGGTTGAATATGCTGGTATTGGACAATGGGATATCTTTGAAAGAGAAGGCGGATATGATGAAATGCTGGGACTTCATTCAACATTTCCGTATGTGTTGGGATCGGAGGGATCTGGAGTTGTCCATGCAATAGGAAAGAATGTCACAGGTTTCACTGTTGGCGACAAAGTTTATGCCTCAGGGTTTCTTAATCCAAAAGGAGGTTTTTACGCAGAATTTGTTGCTATTGATCATCGATATGTCACGCATATCCCGGATTCAATCTCGAGTAGGGAAGCAAGCGCAGTGTCGGGGGTAGGCATTACTGCTTTGCGAGGTATTGAAGATGTATTACACCTACAAACAGGCGAGTCAATCATGATTTTGGGGGCTAGCGGAGGGATTGGACATATAAGCGTCCAAATTGCAAAGCACAAAGGTGCCCGGGTGTTCGCGATTGCTTCGGGTACTGACGGAGTTGCAGCAGTAAAAAGCTTGGGGGCTGATGTAGTAGTGGACGGAAGAAACGATGATTTCATATTAGCCGCAAACAGCTTTGCACCAAAGGGTTTCGATACAGCTCTGTTCACAGCTGGAGGTCCTCTTGTCCAATCATTGGTTCGGTGTATCCGGAAAGGTGGTCGCATTGCTTATCCAAATGGTATTTTCCCAATTCCAAAAAATACCTTGGGTTATAATTACCTAGCCTATAATGGAGAGCCTGATCCAGAAATTATAAACCGTTTGAGGCATTGGATATGCGATGGCAATTTACATGTTCATGTTGCTAACACCTTCCAGCCGGCAGAGTGTCAGAGAGCACATACTATGCTTGAACAGCACCATATTGGTAAACTCTGTTTCAAGTTCTGATATTTTAACAAGAGTTATTGTTCGTCTGATGCTAAAGTCTATAAGGAAAGATTCATTATATTGGATCTATTTGGGAAGTCGCACGAGATGGAATGCCGATCAAGATCCTCAAGTGTGTATTCGCTTCAATATTGTATTGAAGTTGGCCTTTCTATTGTCTGATTTCCCACTTATATTTATGATGATACCATCATTGATTCGAAAGATTTGTCATGCGTAACTTGATTCAATCGGATAATAAAACCAGGTGATTCATGCATGACAAAGGAGGACGAAACATCAAAACTCAATATTACACAGCAGCAAGTCTCGATGGATATCTCGCAACTGAAGATGATTCATTAGACTGGTTGTTTCCCCTTGGTGATCTGGAAGACAGCAGTTATCCAGAATTCTATTCCCACGTTGGCGCATTGGCTATGGGTTCCAGCACGTACGAATGGATAGTACGAAATGCTGAGAAGGTAAGCGCAGAGGCTGGTTCCACTTGGCCCTACTCCCTCCCGACATGGGTGTTCTCCAAACGAAGACTTCCCCTTATCGACGGCGCGGATATTACATTTGTCCGGGGAGAAGTAACACCAGTCCACGAGGCGATGCGCCTGGCGACTGGCGGCAAAAATATCTGGATTGTAGGTGGGGGAGATCTGGCGGGACAATTCTATGACGCAGGTCTTTTGGATGAAATGATCGTCCAAATCGGTTCTGTGACGCTGGGAACTGGAAAACCGTTGTTCCCCCGAAAAGTTCTCAATCCGACTCTTCAGCTCACATCCGTCCAAAGGATGGGTAAGGAAATGGTTGAGCTGAGGTATGCTGTGAACAAATAATAACAATCGAGAAGAGAAGACATTCCTGGTGCATATTATTATATGGAAAAGTATATTCCCTTTTTTTCATAAGAATCAGCATCTTGGTGTGGCATTCAGCAATTCATGACATGGAGGTTATATGAGCGATTGGTTCACCATCGATAGGATTGACACCGATACATACATAATCAGTGAATACCGACACTGGAAGGAAACTCATTGTTATCTTCTCAATGGCACAAATTGCAGCCTTCTTATAGATACTGGGTTGGGTATTTGCAATATCCACGATGAAGTGATGAAACTATCGAACAAACCAGTCATCGCCGTCGCCACCCATATACATTGGGACCATATCGGGGGCCACCACTATTTTCCCGATTTCTATGCTCATAAGGACGAGCTGCACTGGCTGAACGGTGGATTCTTTCTCACCTTAGAACAAATTAAAGAGATGGTGATGGACCGCTGTGATGCCCCTGTCGGCTATGATGTGAATACGTATGAGTTCTTTCAAGGTACCCCTACCCGCATACTCAGTGATGGTGATGACATCGACCTCGGTGCCCGCATCATCAAGGTATTGCACACGCCCGGGCACTCTCCCGGGCACATGTGCTTCTGGGAAGAGGATAAAAGATATCTGTTCACTGGCGATCTGGTTTATAAGGATACATTGTTTGCTTATTACCCATCCACAGACCCCCAAGCGTATCTTGTCTCCCTTGAGAAGATTGCAGCATTGCCGGTTGAACGGGTGTTTCCAGCCCACCATTCATTGGATATCAAACCTGAGATTCTTGGAAGGATGCGAAATGCATTCCGGGACCTTGAAACCGAGGGCAAGCTGCATCATGGAACCGGTGTATGTGAATACGGTGATTGGGCTGTTTGGTTATAGAAAGTCAATCAATCATGTAAAGGATTTTCAAGCTCTACGATCTTGTAAAAGAGTCCATAACCATTCTTCTTGTTCTCTTATATACAATTATTTTGACTATAAATCATCAATGACAACTTGCCCTTGATACAAGATTACTCTATGCAAGTATTTGTTTTGTAAACACTTATTTTTTCGTTATTTTATCAGTTTTTCAGGATTTTTTATTAATTTAGACTACTCAATTTCGTCAATTTTTACCAAAGATACGCACACTCGTATTTTCAACAATACCGTTGATTCTTATGCCAATTAGTTTTGGGGTTTTGTGGTTTTCTTTGCCCTACTGACAGCTTTCTTCGAGCTGTAATGGGTGCTTTTTCGGACCTTGTTTCCATGCTCATCGATCTCAATGTTGGAGCGCTTCGCCTTGAGTTTCTGAACGCGTTTGAACTGTCGTTCATGGATGATTGGGAGGTGATGGTTACGTGATCGGTGGACTTCGAACGGGTCACGGGTTTTTCT
>JAQQAR010000004.1 GCA_028532765.1 Sphaerochaetaceae bacterium
TATCATGGTAACGATACCTGAAGGAAGGAAAGGATGAGCAAATGATACGTAAAAGCGACCAATTGTACCAAACAGCAGCAGAAAAGGCTTATGAAGCGATAAGCGAAAAGATTATCAGCGGAGAGTATGGGCCAGGAAAGCGATTGGTCCGTCGTCAGCTCGCTCAAGAGCTCGGTATGAGTGCAATTCCCATCCTGGAGGCGATGAAACGCCTGGAACAGGATGGCTTGATCGAGTACCGGGCCCATTGGGGTTCCATTGTCACCATTCCTACCATTGAACGTGTCATGGATATGTTCACTATGAGAGAAGCCCTTGAATGCCAAGTTGCAAGGATCCTTGCAGTCAAAGCCACAGAAGAGCAGCAAGAACAACTCCTCTCCTTGGCAAAAGAGTTGGATAAAATCCGCTATGAAGCGACTGATCCAGAAGCGGTTACTAACCTTCATATCAAGTTCCACTTGCAGATGGCAGAATTCACTGGCTTCCCTTCGTTGCTGGCAGGATTAGAGAAGAACAACTTCCAGTGGCTGATCTTCAATGCCACACGAGCAAGGAGATTGCGTGCCAACATCCAACCCCATTGGCACACAACGCTCTTGGAACATATTTTCCAGCACGACCCTGACCTAGCAGAAAAGATGATGCGGGAACATATCTTTGATGCATATACCCCCATCCTTGAGGACCTGCAGCAGATTCATTGACAATTATGCGATGGACATAGTGCCTTCAACCAATCTTGCTTTCCACTATCTACATAATGACACGCAAGGAGCCCTTTAATGTCTATTGGGGAATATGACAGGTAGAGAAAGCCATTATATTTCAAACACTATTCGGAATAGCAATATCAACCGATATTACAATGCTATATGCGTTTATGTGTGAATAAATCTTCATTCCACTGAGATAACGGCACTCTCTCTATGAGGGCGAGTCTTTTACCCACTTGACAGACTGTTTGAACCCTTTTGAGGGAAAGACTATTTTCGTTGACAGGTGAAGATATACATGATATATCATATATATCTTATTTTTTCTCAAAAGGAGTTGTCATGAAAAACAGAACCCTAAGAACCAGTGTCATTGTTCTCGTTATAGCACTGTTCTCAAGTTGGAGCTTGTTTGCTGCAGGGCAGGCAGAAACAGCCAAAGTTGAAGATCCGAGTAGTAGCTATCCTTCCAAAGCGATTCAAATTATCGTCCCTGTAGGTGCAGGCGGTGATACTGACCTCAATGCCCGACTTTTCTCACGATACTTGGAAAAGGAACTGGGGCAATCTCTTGCCGTTGTCAATGTTTCAGGTGGAGGTGGAACAGTTGGTATGCAGAGAGTTCTTGACTCCAATGCTGATGGATACACTGCCCTCTTCTTCCATGGTGAGGCTATGATCCCAAAGATTGCTGGTTTAGTTGATTTTGGAATTGAAGCATTCGAGATGGTAGGCATTGGCGTTCTTGACGATACAACAGTACTCGCAACACACCCTGGTATGCCGTTCCAGACACTACCAGAGTTCATTTCCTATGCAAAGGCTAATCCAGGCGAAGTGGAATTTGGGATGATGACCGGTGGCTATCCTCACCTGGTTGGTATTGTATTGGAAGAGGAAGCTGGTATCGATTTGAACCTCGTTGATGTTGGTGGAAATGCTGCAAAGACCGTTGCCTTGATGGGAAGAAAAACTGAAGTGATCAACACCCAGTACGGTCTTGCATTGGACTATTTCAAATCAGGCGATTTTGTGGTCCTTGGCCTTACCAGTAAGGAACGCAACCCCTTGTTCCCTGAAGTTCCTACCACAGCAGAACAAGGTCTTGATCTTGAATTCAATAAGTTCTTCTTCGTTGGAATGCCCAAAGGAACACCCAAGAGCATTGTAGACAAATTCTCTGCTGCTATGAAGCGTGTTGTTGAGAATCCTGAATATCAGGCGGAAGCAGAAAAATATTTCGTGACTCCCACCTATATGAATCCTGAAGATGCTTCAGCACATGCGCAAGAAGTATTTGAGTACTTCTCCAAGTATCAGGATCTTTTTAGGGGTTCTTCACGATAACACAGCAGAATCAAGATGCAAGGTTCCAATAAAAGGTGCCTTGCATCCTTATGAAAGGAATCTCTCATGAACAGAAAAACCCTTGGCCTAGGAGTATTTAGTATACTCTTTGGCATCTTAATTTTTTTACTCAGTCTTGACATTCGAGATTTTGCAGCAGTTGGGGTAGGTGCAAAATTCTTTCCACGGATCGCTAGTTTGGGGTTCATCATCCTTGGACTGATCTTTATTGCAGGACAAGTCAGGATTCAAATCCAGATGAACACATACAAGGAATCAACAGAAAAACCTCAATTCACATTCTCCATCAATCCTGCCGTTTTTTCCATGCTGTTGTTGGTGGTGTATGTGGCTGCTATCAGCGTCTTGGGTTATATCATTTCATCAGTTATCTACATCTACTTCCAGATTTTGATCCTAAACAGAGGCAAGACAATGCATCATCTACGCTTTGTCATGATTGCCGTAGTCAGTTCAGCAACATCCTACTTTTTGTTTGTAAGAATTTTTGGGGTAATGATTCCTGCAGGATTGCTGGGGTAAGGAGAACATATTCATATGATTATTGAAGGAATTATGTCAGTTTTAGGCCTGCAAACCATTTTATTGGTGTTTGGAGGTACTGTACTTGGGATACTCTTTGGTTCTATCCCGGGTATCACTGTCACCATGGGGGTTGCACTCTTTTTACCCGTTACATTTAGCATGACTCCCGTGAACGGTCTATCGCTACTGATGGGACTGTATATTGGAGGAACCAGTGGAGGGCTTATATCAGCAATACTCTTGAGCATCCCAGGTACGCCCGCATCAGTGTGTACCTGTTTTGATGGCACTCCGATGGCAAAAAGAGGAGAAGCTGGCAAGGCTTTAGGCCTTGGTATTGTATTCTCCTTCCTTGGTGGTATCTTCAGCTTGATCGTACTCTATTTCATCTCCCCTATCTTGGCAAAAGTAGCTTTGAATTTTGCTTCCTATGAATATTTTGCTATAGGAATATTCAGCCTAACCCTAGTCTCAACCATGTCGGGTAAATCACTGGCAAAAGGCTTATTCAGCACACTATTAGGGTTCTCCTTTACCTTCATCGGCATGGCCCCCATTACAGCATTCCCAAGGTTTACCTTTGGGATCAGTGCCCTCAATGGAGGAATTAGCCTTCTCCCAGCATTAATTGGGCTCTTTGCTGTATCCCAGCTGTTTGAGGAAACTGAGGTTGGCAACAAAATTATCGACAGACCAATAGCTCCAAGAATTCAGGGTTTTGGATTTTCCTTGAAAGAATTTTTGGCACAGAAATACAACTTCTTGAGAAGCGTAGTTCTTGGAACCGGTATTGGCATTTTACCGGGACTAGGTGGCGCTATTTGCTCAGTGGTTAGCTATGGAATAGCAAAAAAACAATCAAAGACACCTGAGCTCTTTGGTACTGGCTCACCAGAGGGACTGGTCGCAAGTGAGACTGCCAACAATGCTTCCACTGGAGGTGCCTTGGTGCCCTTGATGACACTAGGAATTCCTGGTGACAATACCACAGCCATACTCTTGGCTGGGTTCATGATACATGGAATAACGCCAGGGCCACTCCTATTCGAAAACAATGGTGTCTTGGTATATGGGATATTTACAGCACTGATGCTTGCAAATATTTTCATGCTGATCAGTTCATTCGGCGGAATGAGAATCTTTGTTAAGATTCTCGCAGTTCCAAAGCATGTGTTGCTCCCAATCGTCCTGACTCTATGTGTATTTGGTTCATATGG
>JAQQAR010000005.1 GCA_028532765.1 Sphaerochaetaceae bacterium
GGGACTGAACATACCAAAGAGCAACTCTGCAATTGCCCGTCCTCCTTCCTGTCCTGGATACCAAGCCTGGATGAGAGCCTGTACGTTTTCATACTGCTCAATTTCTGGGTCGAGCGCTCCTCCAGAGAGCAGCACTACGATGACGGGTTTCCCAGTTCCAGCAACAGCCTTCAGGAGTTTTTGTTGACAGCGAGGAAGCCTGAGATCCTTTTTATCACCTGCCCAGCCTCCATTTCCATCATCCCTCATCTCTCCTTCAACCGTCTCATCCAGACCAAGACAAAGGACAGTGACATCGCTTTGACGTGCCATGAACGCAGCCTCACTGAGCCTGTCGTCTTCCTTTGCCAATCGTTCAACACGCTCCTTGGTGAGTGAAGAGCCTTCGCTATAGTTGATACGTATTGTGTTCCCTGCAACGTTACGGATTCCTTCGAGGACCGTTGTGTAGCGGGAAGATGTCCCATGGTAGTTGCCCCACAGGACTTTTCTGCTATCGGCATTCGGTCCGATGACTGCAATGCTTCTTGTGTTTTCCCGGTTGAGGGGAAGTATTGAATCATTCTTGAGCAGGACCAAGGAGCGCCGGGAAGCTTCAAGGGCAAGCTGTGCATGCTCCTCACTATCGATGTCCTTTAGGCCAAGGTTGTCGTATGGAGTTTGTTCATCAAACATTCCCAGACGGAAGCGAGTGTTGAATACCCTCTGAGTAGCGGTCCTGATCTCCTCCATGGTGACATACCCTTTCTGGAAAGCCTTCTCAAGACTGCGATAGGAACATCCGCAATTCAGGTCACAGCCACTATGCAATGCAAGCGCTGCCGATTCCTCTTCGTTCTTGGTGACCTTGTGGTTGAGATGGAAATCCCTGATCGCCCAGCAGTCAGAGATATACATCCCCTTGAAACCCCATGTGTCGCGCAAGAGCTGTTTGATAAGGGTTGGGCTTCCACAGCAAGGCTCTCCATTAACAGCGCTGTAAGCACCCATGACTGCATCGACCCCTGCTTCCTGGACAGAAGCCTTGAACGCTGGAAGATACGTTTCATTGAGGTCCTTCTTGCTTACCACTGCGTTGAAGGAGTGCCTTTCCGGTTCAGGCCCGCTGTGGGCGGCCAGGTGTTTTACGCAACTTGCCGTCTTGAGGATATCTTCTGAACCTTGCAAGCCGTGTATGAAGGAGACTGCCAAGCGGGAGGTCAGGTATGGATCTTCACCAAATGTTTCCTGTCCACGGCCCCATCTGGGGTCGCGGAATATATTGATATTGGGAGACCAGACGGTCAGACCCTTGTAAATGTCATGATCATGCTCTCTGTTGTAGAGATTGTACTTTGCCCGTTGTTCAGTGGAAATGACCTCGGCTATAGAGAGGACCAGCTCAGGGTCAAAGAGGGCAGCCAGACCAATCGCCTGGGGGAATACGGTGGCGGTTCCGCTTCGGGCAGCTCCATGAAGTCCCTCGTTCCACCAGTTGTAAGAAGGTATCCCCAGGCGAGGAATTGCTGGAGCATCATGCCTGAGTTGGCTTATCATTTCTGGTACGGTCATCTGTTGTACAAGTGTCTGTGCAGTATCAGTCATGGTGTTCTCGCTGGGGGAGTCCGAAAGAATCGGTTTCCAGGGGTGCCTGGAAACCGATATGAAACATCAAGAAATGAGGTTAACGAGCTGCATTCAGTTCCTCAAGAATGGTTGGCCCATTGATAGAGTTCCAGAAGTTCTCGTATTCGGCCAAGCCTTGTTCGAGAGAGACGGTGCCTACGATGATCTTGGTTGCAACAGACTCACGGGTGCTCTTAATGGAGGGAGCAACACGGTCGTATGCAACAGAGACGCCTACCGGTACATCAGCAGCATGGTTCGGGCCAAGGTTGGCCTGCATTGCCTTGATGTGCTCGATCTGCTTGGGCAAGCCCTGCTCAAGAGCAGGAGAGAGCTTGAAGGGCAGGTTCTCGATGTCGATATCAACAAAGGAGTCGCTGAGGTAGTTCAATGTATACTTGTATCCACTGTTGGCTGCCTTGGGAGTAGCTTCGATCTGACCATCTGCATTCAATGTGTAGTGCTTGCCTTCAAGACCAATACCGAAGAAAGCAGGATACACTTCAGGATCGGTTACGATGGTCTCAAGGACACGAACAACCGCCTCGGGATTCTTGGTCTTGGAGGAGACAACGAATGCAGTCTGGGTTGCCTCGTTCAAGCTGCCACCATACCCCTCAGGGCCAACAATCTTGTAGACCAGGTGCATCTCGGTGTACTTGTTTGCATTGGTGGTGTTCTGTACATAATTGATATAGTTGGTAACATAGTCGATTGAGCTCGCTGCCTGGGCAGTATAGGTCTTCTCTCTCATGCCACTGTTCTCGGTTGTGATGAACTCCTGGTTGAGAACGCCATCCTTATAGAGCTGGCGGAGGTAGGTAAGGGCATTCTTCATCTCTTCAGTCTGGAAACCGTCGATGAATACGCCATCCTTTTCATAGACACCACCCCATGCGCCGAATGAGTTGTAGAAGAACTGGAAGTTGTCGACCCACTTGGGGAAGTTGAAGGGGATGATCCCGCTACCAACAAACTTACCCATCTCACGGCGGAATTCTTCAGCGGTCGGGGTCGAACTGAGTTCAACTCCGTACTGCTCCATCAGGTCCTTGCGGATGAAGATGGCCTTGCTCTTGGGGTAGTTGTACGGTACGAAGTAGGTCTTTCCATCAATCTGCAAGTCCTTGAACAGGGAAGGGTCAAGCTGGCTGAGTGCCGGGCTGTTCTTGATGTAGTCAGTGAGGTCAAGAATCTGTTCACGGGCAACCATGGTCGGGATCTTGGTCATTGCCTGGGCAACAACAAACAAGTCGGGAACATCCCCACTGTTTACCAGGGTGGCAAGCTTGTCGGTATACGAGGCAAGTGGTGGAATGATCGGTTCGATGATGGTGTCAGTCTTTGACTCGATCAAGTCAGTAATGGCGCCCTGCAGCTCAGGGTCGGTGCTCAAACCATAGGTATTGTCTGCAGTGGCAAGGGTGATGGTAGCTTTCCCCTCACTCTGGCTGTCCTTCTGTCCTGCTGCGCTTACGAATGCAAGACAGAGGAGCAATGCTACGAGGGTCAGCAAGAAACGCTTGGTGTGCAACATAGGAATCCTCCTTAAGGTGATAAGGCCAAAAACATTCGGCCTCTTTGTAGAAAAGTATATGAGTCCTTTTTTATCCAGTCGTTAGCATAAAGAGAAAAATAGTTATCCTTTTTCGTATGTACGGTCTTGTTTAACAAGAGCCTCCTCTTCTAGAATGAGCAAAGACATTGCAAAGAGAGAGGTTCCTGATGTATGTAAGAATTACATCCTCCGGTCGGTTCTACTACAAACAGGGGGAAGGAAAGGATGAACACTACCATGTGAGTGATTACCAAGTCCAGCTGGTATACGCAGGAACCGCCACAAACTGGTTCGATGGGAAGCCCTATGCCTTGGAAGCTGGGGATATTGTATTCTGCAAGCAAGGCCGGCGCCACGCCTTCCAAGCCACCAGCAAGGAAGGGGTAAAGATGCTTGAGGTGAAGTTTGCTGCCTCAGACCCTCATGTGGATGAAGTGTTGTTGGGTATTGAGACCAAGTTTCGAGACCGGGAGAACCAGATCTACAGCTTGCTTAGTAGGATTGTGCTGGAAGGACAACGTAAAGCATTGCATTATCGAGCGATGTCCTCTGCCTTGCTGATGGAGTGCTTGCTCTCGATGAACCGGCTCTGCCTCGAACACTCTTTGCCCATTTATGAATCAAGTCCCATCCACCAGCTGCGGGAGAGCTCCCTCTCCGGTAAGTCTGAGCTCCTGAATATGGTGGATAAGTATATCGATGCACATCTTGATCACTCTTTCAGTGTGCATGAGATGGCCCAGAGTTGTGGATATAACCAGGATTATCTATACCGTGTGATCAAGAAGCAGACAGGAGTATCTGCAATCAAGTACATAAATCTGATGAAGTTTGAAAAAGCCCTGTTCTTGATTCAGAATACGGAGCAGACGCTCAGTGAGATTGGTTTCAGCCTGGGGTTTGAGAATCTGCAGTACTTTTCCAGGTTCTTCAAGCAACATGGTGGCATTGCTCCCTCGGAGTATATATCCAAGGTACGACTCACAACCCGTACTGACTACTAATCTACGAAAAAAGACAAATTCTCTTCTTATTCTGCCAACGACAAGGCGTAGTATAGGGCGTATACTTCTGTGCAAACAGGAGTCATGGCATGAAGAAAAAACGGTATGCACAGGTGGGAACCGGAGGACGGGCCCGCATGTTCTACGAGGCAATCGCCACTCGATACCAAGATTCAAGCGAGTTGGTCGCTTTTTGTGATATGAGCCAAAAGAGGATGGATTACTCAAATACCATCCTTAAGGACCTATGTGGGCACCCACCGGTGCCGACCTACAAGAGTGATCAATTCACCCAGATGGTCAAGGAGCAGAGGCCTGATGTCATTATCGTCACCTCAGTGGACAGGACCCATGACCACTACATCATCAAGGCGATGGAGTTGGGGTGTGACGTTATCAGTGAAAAGCCCATAACCACGGATAGCGAAAAAGCACAGGCAATCCTTGATGCGCAAAAACAGTATGGCAAGACAATCAGGGTGACCTTCAACTATCGCTACGCACCCCATCACTCGAAGATCAGGGAGTTGATCACCCAAGGGACCATTGGAAAGGCCTTTTCTGTACATTTTGAATGGTTGCTCAACACCCAGCATGGGGCAGACTACTACCGACGTTGGCATAGAAACAAACTAAACAGCGGAGGTTTGCTGGTCCACAAGAGTACCCATCACTTCGACTTGGTCAATTTTTGGTTGGGCACCCAGCCAAAGACCGTCTTTGCATACGGGGATTTGAACTTCTATGGGCAGGCAGCTGCAGAGAAGCGGGGTGTTAAGCAGTTCTATTATCGTTGTCATGGAAGTGAGGTGGCCAAGCATGACCCCTTTGCCATCGATTTGGAGAGCAATCCCACACTCAAGGGGCTTTATCTGGATGCCGAAGAGGAGAGCGGTTATATCCGTGACCGCTCTGTCTTCTCCGATGATATCAGCATCGAGGATACCATGGCTGCGCTTGTTCGCTACAAGAGCGGGGCTATGCTTTCCTACTCTTTGAATACCTACCTTCCCTGGGAAGGATTCAATGTGGCGATCAACGGTTCGAAGGGGAGAATTGAATACACCGCACTGGAGAAGCCATACATCAATGCAGGTGGGAAACAGTGTGACGAAGGGGCTACGGTCTATCATAAGATCAGGGTTTGCCCCTTGCTCGATACCCCCTACGAGGTTGAGGTCGAGACCCGGGAAGGAGGACACGGAGGGGGAGATCCAGCGATGCTGGATGATATTTTCCTGGAGAACCCTCCCCACGACCCCCTATTCAGGAGTGCAGACCACAATGATGGTATCCGCTCGATTCTTACCGGCATAGCAGCAAACAAGTCAATCGCCAGTGGGCTTCCTGTTGATGTAGATGCCCTGCTTCATTGGTAAATTAGGAGATTCAAGTGAACGATATACTACTGTTCGAAGAGGATTTCTCTTCTTTTCCTCTCGGCCCCTTCCCCTATGATAGAGAGCACTCCGCCATGGGAGAGTATCACTACTACCCAGATGAAGGGTATAAAGGGGTATGGCATGACCCGGTTGCCAATTATACCTACAAAGGGCCTACCTGGATGGTTACCAACCCTGCCATGAATAGCAGCCATGTCATGGAGCTTTCACGAATTCAGGAGCCAGAGGCCAAGGGAACGCTCCCTACGCTGGTATCAGGTGATACCGATTGGCGCGATTACCAGCTGACGGTAACGCTACGCCCACTCTCCACAGACTTATTTAGTGGGGTCTTATTTCGATACCAAAGCAGTTTACGTCACTATGGACTGTTTTTCACACGTGAGGGCCTTGAGCTTCATCGTGTAGATTTGCTTGAGAGGACGGTTATAGGCAGTTGCCTGCTATCCTGGTCCCCTGATGATTTTCAACACCTTGTCATTACATTGGAAGAAAAGGCCATTTCCATTTTCCATGAAGGTGTGCTTGTCCTGACCGCAGAAGATGGTCGCTATGAGCGTGGTGCCATTGCCCTTTGTGGGTGTATGCCTACCCAATACAAGAGTATTCGTGTACACACGAATGAGAAGGCACTACGGATTCTCGAAGAGGAGAAACGTTCTCTGAAGACACGTTTGGAGCAGAAGAGAACACAGTTTCCAGGAATGCAGTTGGTCAAGAAAATCAGTTTGGGGTCCTTTGGTGCCGGAAGGCAGATTCGTTTTGGACACCTTACGGGAACCGATGAACGGTTCTTTGTCATTGCACAGCATCAGCGACGTGTTTATAAGGATCGTTACCCATTCATCAGCTGCCTGACTGCAGTCAGCCTTGAGACTGGAGAAGTGCTCTGGCAGGTAGGAGAAAGCAGAGAGGATGAGGATGTCATCCACCTCACTACCGACCTTCCTTTCCAGATCTATGATATTGATGGTGATGGCGCCGATGAGGTCATTGCAAGTTGGGATTTCAAGATTTTCTTTCTTGATGGCAAGACAGGCTCTGTTAAGTTCCAGATGGACACGCCTTTCAACAGTGAACCTGCTGATGAGCTTTGCGGTGTAGAATTCGGTCATCATGCATTTGACCGGCTTAATGTCGATTCCATCAGGATTGTGAATGTATCAGGGAAGGACCGTCCCAGTGACTTGCTTATCAAGGATCGGTATGCCCGTCTCTGGATTTATGACAACCAAGGAAATCTTCTCTGGGCATTCTCCCACAACAACACCGGTCACTTCCCCTACGCCTATGATTTCAACAAAGACGGCAAGGACGAAATTTTCAGCTGTTACAATATGATCGATAGTAAGGGGAACCTCCTCTGGGAGCTTCCCATCTCCACCGACCACACCGATGAGATCGTCATCGGGCCAATCGATCCTGAAGAGGAAGACCTTCTGGCAATTGTCTCAGGCTGGGAAGGATTCATGTTGCTTCGCCCTGACGGTACCATCCTGAAACGGACCATCAATGGCCACGGGCAGCGTATCAGTGTTGGGAACTTCCTGCCTGACCAGCGAGGACTGGAGATTTGTACGACTACCTATTGGGGCAGCCAAGGTATTGTATATATGCACAACTGCAAGGGTGAAGAGCTTTGGCAACGTGAAATGCGTAGCAATGGAGCGGTTATCGCTCCGGTTAATTGGGATGGGTCCTCCCAGGATTTGGTACTGCTCAGTGCAAATGTGAAGAGTGGGGGCTTGATGGACGGAGAGGGGGATATTGTCGTTTTTTTTCCTGATGATGGACACCCTGAACTCTGCTCTGAAGTTCTTGATGTTACCGGTGATGAACGTGATGAGATCATAGTATGGGACCGTAAGGAGCTATGGGTGTACACCCAGGACAGGGAACAACCAAAGCGTGAGGAGACGTATATTCCCGTAAAATATCCCATATACAATGCATCCAACTACCGGGGTGAATACTGTTTCCCCAGGTTTGTCAAAAAGGCCTCAGAGAAGTAGCAACCCTTAGTAACGCTGCCAGAATGGTGGTTCATCGTGCTTGCCTGGGATGTAGATTCTATCAGAGTGGACTGCACTGAGGACCAAGGGAACAAAGAGGATATCACCGTAGCGGAAGGGGTAGAGCATCTCTCCGAGGAAGTATGCTGATAGGATTACCATAAGGCTGAAAAGCAGCGATGAGGTAGGCAGCAGGCGGTAGAGGCTGAAGAGGATTGCCAGGAAGGGAATTGCAGCGAAGATTCCGAATGCTGCAATCATCCACAGGTATGAGTTTGGAAGGCCTCTGCTTGCCAGGAAGGACGGGGTGAACCCACTAAGCAGTTTCTTGGGTGTCAGTTCATTCAGGAACCTTGTTGCAGCACTAAGTCTTCCTGTATTGGTAAAACCCAATTTTCCAAATTGGGAGTAGCGGTAGAGGTGGGGAACAAGGAGCGCAAGTGCTATGATGATCATGATCAACGCAAGCAGAAGCGGGAGACGATAGTACTTCAGCCAGTGGGTTCCAGAATCGACATAGTAATAGGCGATGAAGCGAATATTGATAATGATGATTACCACCAGAAACAACATTGATATGATGATTGCAGCCCGTCCTCTGGCACAGTAGGAGAGTACCGCTGAAACAATGGCCGGCCAGATAGCAGGTCGGTATCGTTTGTTGTAGAAGTCCGAGATGTAGAGTAGCCCCTCTCCCAGGAACATGATGCTTGCTATGTAGGTAAGGGGAGCCTCCTTGATGCCACTCAGTGTGGGGATATCTGTCATAATCGTACAGACCGCTACGGCAAGTAGCACCGAGGTGATGATGAAGAAAATCCGGAAGGTTTTCTTGGACCAGCTGGAGTATACGAGCAGTACGCCGATACTGAACCCCGCCAGTGTATAGCCCAATCCACTCAGGAGGGATACTCCTGGTCCTTGGGTGACCTTTCCATAGATCAGTAGAAGGACCAACGTACCACCGATGAGATAATCGACCAATTCCATGGCTTTTCGTTGGGTGGCCACAGTAATGATGGTACACAGGGAAGCCAGAGCGAAAGAGATGATCGCTATATTGGGGATAGTGAAAATGATATCAAGCAATAGAAGCAATAGATAGGAGGGAAGCAACACCTGTAGCAGCAAGGGAGTAGAGGGAAGTGTGTTCTCAGGTTCCTGCATCAACAGTCTGTATTTCATGCACGCTCTCCTGTTCCCTCCTCTCTTGAGGAGGGACAGTATATCTTTAACGGGATGAGGCTTTTGTCAACAGCTTGACTTCTCGACCACTCCCATTACCGGACATGAGTGCGGTCAAGGCCTTGTCGTGTGCCTTGATCGCTTGCCGCTCCTGGTAGGAAGGTTTTCCTGCAATATTGTTCAGGACAACACCAGAGAGAGGCAGGTTGCAGAGTCCAAACGTGTGCAGCAATGCCTTGAGCATCCTACGCGATCCTACAAAGCTACGGATGTTCAGGATCAATCCATTGGTGGCTCTCGAAACTGCAAGCAGATTAGAAGCAGAGCGGAAGGTTGGTCCGTCGATGAGGACCACATCAAAGACAGCAGAAACACTGCCAAGGTACTCTACAAACTGTGGGCTGTTGAGGATCTGCCCCAGCTCCTTTGGACCTGCATCTATAGATGCAATGGTAAGTTCAGGTTCATCTCCAACCGGTTTGCATGGCTTGTCGAGGGAGAAGGTTTTCAGGTGGGCCGCTGCAGCGATTTCCACATGGCTGGTAATCTTTGCATAGAGGCGTTGGTAGTTCATTCCCTCATTCGCCGTGCCAATGACAAGTACCTTTTTGCCGCTCTTAACCATGGATAGTGCTGTATTGAGTGTGGTATAGGAGGTCCCTTCCCCGTAACTCAAGCTTCCCAGGGTAAACACATTGGTGTTCGGGGCATACATCAAGATACCAGCAAGGTGAGTGTAGGCACTTCCTGCATCCGAATCAGGATGTTCGAGTATTTCCATCTCGGTATTGATATCCTTGCTTCCCGGGGGGATGGTGGTAAGCAACTTCCCTTCCTTGCCCAGTATTCTGGTGAGGGACTGTTCGTCATCAATTGTGTCAGAGAGGTATTCAGCAAGCAGGGTCGCGAGCAGGGCAAGTGCTGCTCCCAGCAGTACTCCAACTGCCAGGATAAGGAGGTTGTTTGATTCTCCATCCTCATTCACCAGTTTCACTGGTTCCACTTCCTGCATGGCAGTACGCTCTGAGGCAAGGAAGAGGTTGAGAGCACGTAGACTCGATGCATATTCATTAGATGTTTCCGTTTCTCTCTCTATTGTGTCAATATACTCTGTATGTTTCAACTCAAGGCTTGTAACAGCCTTTAGTTTGCCAAGGTAGTCATTTTCTTGATTCTTGAGAATCTCAAACTCAGCACTAGATGTAATAGCTTGGGTCTGATTTTGAGCTGATAGTTCATCATACCCGTCAGAAAGGAAGATTTCATTGATTTTGGATTTCAAGGTCGTCAATGCCGCTTCAAGCTCAGGATTGCGACGTGTAGTCTCTTCAGATGTATTTGATTGTACCAGCAATCGTGCGATTTCATCATATAGATACTGTCTGTAAGCATCTGAATACCTGGAGGAGAGGAGAAGTACCTGCTCATTCTGTACCCCAAGAGATTGGAGCGCTGCTTCCAATGATGTTGCAGGAGCGATTTCCGCTACCTCACCAAGCTGAAGCTGAATAAGGGAGAGAATTCGCTGATATGCAGATTTATTTGCTTCCAAAGAGAGAATGTCTGTCTCTTCCTGGAATGCCGCCAATGCTGCCTTGCTTGATTCAAGAAGGGTAGTACTCTCTTCCAATTGCCTGTTCAAGGCATCATGCTGCGAGGCAAGGTCTGTGTTTGCAAAGGCAAGGAGGGATGCAGAGAATTCACTGGTAAGAGCACCCAGAAAATCTTGGGCAAATACAGGGTTGGAGTGTTCAAGGGAGATAGAGACTGAATTGGTGTCCTTTATCTCGCTGACAGCTATAGCATCCTGCAATCCTTTGAGTTTCTTCTTGTCAGTGAGCAGGTCTTCGTAGGAGGTGCCATCCTTACGTATGTAGGAGGCAAGGTTCAGCTTCTCCAAGGCCCCACGTACTGTTTCATCACGGGTGAGGAATTGGAGTTCAGTAGTAATGTTCCTGACATCTCCTCTTGCTGAGTTCCAAGCAGTAAGATTCTTGATCGATTCCACGCTTACCGTGGTTGTTGCTGTATAGGTGGGATCATTCATCAAGATATATCCCACACAGGCAAGAACGATGATACCAAATACAATCAGAAGCAGTTTAAAATGCTTCAATACAATGCCAATAAGTTCACTTATGCTGATGCCTTCGTCCTCGTACAACGTTTCTTCCATACCTGGGTCCCCATTTTCCTATGCAAAATTTGTGAGACAATCTCGCTTTCCCGACGAAATGTTCTCTTGTGCAAGAATTGCTCTGCCAACAAGCATACTTGGGTGTACGATACGAAGGTGTGCATAGTAACCTGTTGCTAGAGTGATCCCTTAAACCATTAAACGATACCATGTACAGGGGTGAAAGTAAATATAGATTAGAAAAACGATTAGTTGCCAAATTACTTAAAATGTATAGCTTTGTATTGGAAAACCACCCTAAAAGATAAGTAAACTGCTTCCAGCCAAGCAGCGCCAAACACTATTGACCGGCATACATTCAGCGTTCACAATGCTACTCATGAAGAAGTGGAAAGCCCCAGAGAAGAAGTCATTCCGACAGGCCTTGAGGGAAAAGGATAGTGCACGAATCGTGCACTATGTCCTCCGTTTCATTGTGGTTTTAGTGCTGGTTGCCCAGCTCTTCAATGGCAACTATGAGAATGTTTTTCTTTGTGTACTTACCCTTATCCTGTTTGCCATCCCTTCCCTGATTGAAACCAACACCCGTATCGACATCCCCGATACCTTGGAGAACATCATCCTCTTCTTTATTTTTGCAGCCGAGATACTCGGGGAGATGCGATCCTACTATGTGACCTTTCCTTTCTGGGATACCCTACTGCATACATTCAATGGATTCCTGGCAGCAGCAATCGGGTTTTCCTTGGTGGATATTCTCAACCAGAATGAGCGATTCTCCATTCGGCTCTCTCCCTTCTTTGTTGCCATTGTTGCCTTCTGCTTCTCCATGACCATTGGAGTAATCTGGGAGTTCTTTGAGTTCTTCATGGATGTGGTCTTTCGCTTGGATATGCAAAAGGATACAGTGCTTACCACCATCCGATCAGTCTCCCTCGACCCAACAAACAGTCAGAAGATCATTACCATCAGCGGTATTGAAGAGGTTGTGGTCAATGGAAAGCCATTGGGAGTAGGAGGGTACTTGGACATTGGGCTCTTCGATACCATGGAAGATCTGTTTGTCAATTTCATCGGAGCGCTTGCGTTCAGTTTCGCCGGGTATTTCTATCTGAAATATAGGTCAAAACGCGCTGGATTCATCAAGCATTTTGTTCCAACATTGGTGGAGAAAGAACAATCCAAGGAGTGAATCCATTCAGCTGTTTCGCAGTTTTCTTATCGAACGGTTGAGCTTCGGACGAAGGATCAGGCGATAGGTCAAGCAGTGGGTTCTTCGCTCTGCCTCCGGATGGGCGCTGAAAAAAGAATCGGGATCATTGAAGGAGTGAAGGCTCTCCCTGATCGCCTTGCTCTGGATTTCCGTCTCCTCTTCATCCCAACGAATAGGGGGATTTCGAAAGTGGGAAACGGCAATCCCATAGCCATAGAAGCTCCCGATGAAATTGGAAAATTTCTGCTGGAGCTTTTCCAGATAGGGGCGGTCAACAATATGTCCACCGACCTCAATCCACTGATCTTGGTACCTTACTTCCGCCCATGCATGGTGCAGATGTCGTGGGCTGAAAAGGAAAGAGACCTCGCCGAGCAATCCACGATGGATTACCTTGCTGATCATGGCCGCTTTCAGCCGGCAAGGGGCTCCTACTGCACGAAGCAGTGCCATGAGAAGCGTGGTTTTTGTTAGGCAGTTTCCCATACCTTGGGCAAGTACCTGTGAAGCAGTCACAGCAAAGTGCTCTGCATACCCAAAGGGGATGGCATCACGAACAAAGGTATAGACTGCGGCAATACGACTACCGAGAGTAGGAAGGGTAAGCCATCCCTGCTTTTTGATGAGTGCTACGATTGTAGGATGTGTATAATCAAGGAGTGCTGTCTGTTCTGTATATCGTTGCTCTTCAAGTTCCATTTATACCTCTTATAGGCACCAGTATACGCCCATGAGCGTATAGTTACCAGATATGAGTATAGTATGAGTAATCCGTATAAGCATTAGACAGAAAGATAAAGCTGTACTACGATACAGAGGAGGAGATGGTAATGGATACACTACATGCACTGATGAAGGGACCGCTCCCTTCCTTGTTTTTCTGCATTGGCAACCCAGTGGTGGGAAACCCCACCCAATATATGATGGAAAAAGCCTTCTTGGATATGGACTATCCTGGGCAGTATATTACCTGTGAAGTGGAAAGTGACCAGTTGCAGACAGCACTGGAGGGGTTGAAAGCCCTGCATGTTGCTGGCGGCAATGTCACCGCTCCCTTCAAGCAACAGGTCTTTCCCTACCTGGACAGTTTCACTGAGAGTGCGCGACTCAGCAATGCGGTGAACTGTATCACCCGACTCGATGACGGAACCTACCAAGGGGATAATACCGACGGGAAAGGGTTTCTGCAGTCATTGAAGGAGCTGGTAGATGATCTTAGTAAAAGGCGCTTTGTGCTTTTTGGATCAGGGGGGGCCGCCTCAGCCATTGCCGTTGAGTTGGTCCTCGCTGAGGTGGAAGAAGTCATTCTGGTAAATCGTACCAGAGAAAAAGCAGAGAGACTTGCAGAGCGGTTGCAGGGTATCACAAGAACCAGGGTATCGACTCAAGCCCAGGAAGGTACCTATCAAATAGAAGAAGAAGGTTTGGTGGTGGTGCAGGCAACCAGTGTTGGGTTATTTGATGAAAAGGGTTGTATCGATGTTGCATTCTCCCAGGGCCTTCGGGATGTCATTGCCTGTGATGTGGTGTTTAACCCGACCGATACAGCCTTTCTGAAACGCGCAAGGAAAGCGGGGGCAGCTACCCTTGATGGACTAGGTATGTTGGTGAATCAGGGGGTGCTTGGCATTGAGAATTGGACCGGGAAAAAAGCTGATCCTCTGGTAATGAGATCAGCACTGACAGAGGCCTTTTCACTCTGATGACAAACAGATACCAAATACTGTACTATGGGCGACTATGAACTACTACTTCATTGCTTGCAGGACAGGACGAGAAGAGTATGTGAAGGCACACTTGCTCAAATTCTTTAGTCGGGAACTGGAGGAGGATGAGGTGATGGCCTTCATTCCCATGCGTCGTATGATTGACCGTCGCAAGGGCAAGAAGATCATGAATGACCATCCCATCCTTCCTGGGTATCTGTTGCTCTCCAGTGAAATTTCTCTGCAGGACTTTAGTCGTGATGTACTGAAGCTTCCTGGGTGTTATGGATTTCTTAGGAATCTGAACAAGACCATCGAACTGCAAGGCCCTGATTATGAGTATGCTGCTTGGATCATGCACAACAAGGGGACCATCACGCCATCGAAGGTTGTCTATAAGAAAGGGGAGCCGATCAGGATCATTGAAGGTCCTATGAAGGACTTCATGGGGACCATCGTAAAGGTCGATTATCGCCATAGCAGGGTCATGGTTGAGTTCCAGTTCGCCGAAGTAATACGAAAGGTGAGTATGCCGGTGGAGTTTGTCGAAGTGAGCAGGTAGGTGACCAGAGACTTTTCTGTACGATTCATTTACAGGGCATGAGCAGCATGGTATAGTAGCGCTACCCGAGCTCCTGTGTCACATGAAAATTTGTGCTACACGTTCTGCATGGGAGCAGAAGATGATACAGACCAGGGGTGATGTTGCATGAGTGAAATGGTGAAGAGTCGTTATATACGCTGGGTTGTCCTGATGGCAATGGATGCACTTTTCTTGTTTGCTGCCGGACTTCTGGCTTCTTGGGTGGTTTTTCAGACCTTGCCTTTCAATTTCGATTCGATACTCTATTTTAATATTCTTGCCACCATCCTTCTTCTTTTCGCCGTTCGTTTTTATCATATCAGAATCAGTGAGAGTTCCCTCGACCTGCTCGGTCGTGGTTTAACCGCGTTTATTCCCGTAACCATCCTTGGTGTTTTGCTTATTGGCTTTTACCTTGGATTCCGTAGTGATTGGATTCCATTCATGGTAAGTACTGACATATTCGGCTTTCTCCTGGTGATGGGTTTTCGTGTTTTTTACCGGTCTGTCTTGGTGTTCAAAAACAAGCAGAGCAACAACCAGCATCCTCGAGCAGTCATCTATGGGGCAGGGGAGTTGGGAAATACCTTGGTAAGACAGTACCAAAAGGGAAAGCTCTCCTACCATATTGTAGGATTTGTTGATGATGAGGTGCATTTACACGGTACATACATGCTCGGGGTGAAGGTCTACGGGAGTGTGAAGGATTTGCCTCAGGTGCTCCAGAACCTGAAAGCCAAGACCCTCATCATTGCCATTACCCAGATTGACCAGGAGAGAATGCTTCTGGCAGTTGATGCAGCCAAGGAAGCGGGTTGTGACATCAAGGTCATTCCTTCCCTCTTTGAGATGCAGGAGGGCCAGAAAGAGCTGGACCTCAGAAATCTTGACTATGCAGACCTTCTTGGTCGTCCCCTGATCAGCATCGACAAGGAGCCGATCAGGCAGATGGTTCGTGGGAAACGCGTTCTGGTAACGGGAGCAGGGGGAAGCATCGGCAGCGAGATCTGCCGGCAGTTGCTTACCTATGGTCCTGAGCAACTCCTCTTGCTCGATGTTGATGAGACAGAGCTCCATGACCTTTCCCTACGATTGCATAATTACCAGAAGGAGTGGAGTGACCTGGTCATTCCCATTGTCTGTGATATCAAGAACCGAAAGAAGATTGACCGTATCATGACCCAGTTCAAACCACAGTTGGTTTTCCATGCTGCAGCCTACAAGCATGTGCCGCTTCAGGAACTCTATCCAGAAGAAGCCATCACGACCAATATCAATGGTTCTTATGCTGTACTCAAGAGTGCCAAGGAGCATCAAGTTGAGAAAGTCGTGGTCATCTCCACCGACAAGGCGGTGAACCCAACCAATGTGATGGGGGCTACCAAGCGGGTGGTCGAGTTGATGGCCGGCATGCTCAACAGCAAGGAGACAGAAATTGTCTGTGTACGCTTTGGTAATGTACTGGGAAGCCGGGGAAGTATGCTTCCGCTCTTCATGGATCAGATCAAGGCAGGGGTTCCCATAACCGTTACCCATAAGGACATTATCCGTTACTTCATGGCAATTCCTGAGGCAGTTGGCTTGGTGTTCAAGGCAGCCAGCATGGCTAAAGGTGGAGAAGTGATGGTCCTTGATATGGGCCAGCCAGTCAAGATCTATGACTTTGCAGAGAAGCTCGTGAAGTACTATGGCGATAGCAGGAGTCAGGTCATTGTTACCGGTCTCCGTCCGGGTGAGAAGCTCTATGAGGAGCTCCTTGCCAATAAGGACACCACCATTCCCACCGAGGAGAAGCTGGTCTTCAAGGCAAAAGTGAATAACCACACCATCAGTGAGCTCTCCTTCTTGAACCACTACCTGACCGCATTTGAGAAGAGCTCTCCAGATCAGATGTTGGCAATGCTCCATGAGTTGGTTCCTGAGTTCAAGGATCCAAAGATGTAGGGTGTTAGGCTACATATGAATGAAAAAGATTTTGTATTGTTGGTAGAGAGTATACAAGAAGGTGGGAAAATTCTGAGAAAGGAAAAGAAACCTGCTCGAATTTTTATATTCTCACCCCCAGATATAAAAAATATTCGTAAAAACGCTAAGGCGACACAGATTGAATTTGCTTCAATGATTGGTGTCAGTGTAGCTACACTGAGGAATTGGGAACAGGGTAGGAGAACTCCAGAGGGGCCTGCTTTGGCCCTTTTAAAAGTGGCATCCGTGGATCCTCAATACATCAAGAATATTTTGAACCAGTAAAAGGTATCTCAGGAACTGCATAATTCAGTCCATTTTCATGGTCAGCTACCAGACAGAAATGCAGGATTGTAGTAATATCTCTGTATGAAAACACCTATTCGTTCCTTGGTTGTCCTGTTTGTCTTGCTGGCCTCTCTCTCTACCCCTCTGTTTGCGGTGGGAAGTGAGTACTCTCAGGCCTTGGGTGTCCAAGGTGGACGCTTGGCCGGGGTTGGTATCAGCTACCAGAGGTGGTTGGATGACTTTGGCTACCAGGTAGCGGGTGGTTTGCTCTACCACCCAGAGATGGAATATGGCGATGACGAGCTGGTCTACAACATCGGGCTTGAGTTGCAATATCCCTTGGTGTACCACGAAGCAAACTCCTGGCTTGCTGGAACGCTCTATGTGGTTGGTGGTGTGCATCATCAGGGATACAAGGAAGCAGAGCTTGTAACTATGGATCCTGAAGTATATCGCTCTGGACCACTCATACTCAACATCGGTGTAGGAGGAGGAATAGGGGTAGAGACCATCTTCTTCAAACATTTTGCGATCAGCACAGAGTTTGTATATGTAGGTATGTATGAGACAAACAGCGGGACACTGGATATTAACATGTATCCTCAGGTAAGCCTCAGATATCGGTTCTAGGTCTGAAGTGATTCTGATTATTAATAGATATTATTGTTCGATAGAGACTCATATACCAGCCAGATTCATTACATATGCTGTTTATAGTTGAAGAGAGAGTGTGTCTTTGAACCAATCCGATTAGATATGTAACTATGCCAAAATATTATTTTTAAATATATTCTTAAGGCAATTTGCTTGACTTTTTAATAATAACTGAGATATTTACTCATATGAAAGACCAAAATCTCAAACAACAAGCCTATGATTATCTAAAAACCAAAATTCTTGATTGTGATATTAAGCCTGGTGAGTATATCAATGAAAAAGAAGTCTTGGAATCAGCAGCGATAAGCCGGACTCCTTTTCGAGAAGCAGTAATAATGCTGCAGGGGGAACACTTGGTAGAAGTTCGTCCTCGATATGGTACTTTTGCCTCGAAGCTTACAAAATCTGATGTTGTTGAAGTTTTCAGCATGCGGAAGATGTTGGAACCAGTTGTGGTGTATACATACTTGAATAAGATTGATATTTCTATTTTGCTCGCAAATGATAGAGAGCTTTATAAATTGAGTCAAAATTCAGAGAAAGTGCATGCTTCTGAAATATGCAAGATTGATATGGCTTTCCATTCTTTCTTTATTGAAAGTTCCGGGAATGAACGATTAAAACGTCTTTTTACTCCCATTTTCCAAGATGCTTATAGAATCAGTATGTTTAATAATTGGTATACAAAATCGAGCGGAAATACTTGGAAGGAAACATACGAACATCATCATAAAATTCTTGATGCTATTTTAAAAGAAGATCAACAAGAGATCATTCAAACATATAATATACATCTAAACTATTATCTTGGATCTGCACTTCAGACTATTGGTCAGTATGAAAAGGAACATCTCAACGATTAGAGATATAGCAAGATGAATTTATGTAATACCTTAAGGGATATCTTAAGGTATTTTGTATATTCATTCATAAATGATAATCTATTCTGTATAAATATATTTTATAAGGCGAAAAAAACATATAAATATTTTTATTGCGTTATAAATATAACTGTGATATTTTTAACGTAGTTCGCAATTAAATCTATTGATGTGCGAATAAAGAATGTGCGGTTCCACAGTTGAGACTGTGTGATTAGGGAGGAAAAATGAAGAAATTATTAGTGTTTCTGTGTGTTTTAATTCTGACTCTTGGTGTGTTGGTAGCTCAAGGTGCTCAAGAGAAGGATGGAGAAACTTACAAACTGATGTTCAGCCATGCGTTAACTGAGAATGACCCATATCATGATGCATTTATCGCATGGGCCGATGCTGTCCAATCGAGAACAAATGGGGGGCTCATAATTGATGTATTTGCAAATTCACAGCTTGGAGCTGAGGAAGATGTAATTGAGCAGATGAGGACTGGAGCAAATATTGGGCATAATACTGATTCTGCACGTCTTGGAAACTATGTCCCAGAAATTGCTGTATTTAATGGTCCATACATGCTTGAGAACGTTGATGAAGTTAAAAGAGCAGCAGATCTTCCGATAGTTAAGGAATGGGAAAAGAGATTAGAGGAACAGTTTGGATTGAAGGTGCTTTCATTTGCTTATATTCAAGGTCATCGAAATGTAATCAATAATAAGCCAGTATATAAGCCTTCTGACCTCTCCGGACAAAAATTACGAACAGCTGGTGCACCTATCTGGCAGGAATCTGTCCGTTCAATTGGCGCAACACCTGTAGCTATGGGGAGGAGTGAAATTTACTCAGCAGCACAAACAAAAGCGATAGATGGTCTTGAAGATGTCTATACCGCTTATACTGCAGCCCAGCTTGATGAGGTTCTGAAGGTTGTTAGCGAAACTAATCACATTTATTTGGTTAATTTCTCCATTTGTTCTGCATCTTGGTTCAATTCTCTTCCCAAGGAATATCAAGAAATTCTGGTTGAAGAAGCTGACAAGGCAGGGTACATAGTTTCAGAAAAAATCCAAATAGAAGCTGAAAAGATTAAGGCTCAGCTGATTCAGGATGGAATTACTGTAATCGAGAATTCTGAGCTTGATATGGAGGCCTTCCGAAAAGCTGGTGAAAAAGCCTACGAAGTGCTTGGTATTACTGAGGCAAAGAACCTGGTCTACGAAGCTCTTGGGAAATAGAGATTGGTAATAGTAAATGGGTCGGACGGATCATTTGGTCTGTCCGATTCATATTGTATGAAGGGAAGAGGTTAATGAAAAAAATTGTAGAAAAGATATGCCTTTTTGAGAAATATCTTGCAATGTTTGGTATTGTTTCCTTGACTGTTTGCATCTTTCTAGGCGCAGTAGCTCGTACTATAGGGAGACCTATCGGGTGGACAACGGACATTGGTACGCTCATGTTAACTTGGGCTACATTTCTTGGTGGAGATATTGCTTTTCGGGAAGGAAGACTGGCTAACCTTGATATTCTCGTTGCAAAATTTCCTAAAGTAGTACAGAAAAGCCTTGCTGTCTTTCTCTATACAATCATACTTATTTTTCTCATAGCACTTGTATATTTGGGTATTCGTCTTACATATACCACACGGTTTAGAACATTCAATGGAGTCCCGAATTTTAGTTACTCTTGGGTTACTGTTTCTCTACCTATCAGTGCAATGTTTATGATTATTACAGCAATACAGAGATTGTTCACAATACTTAAGAGTGAAGAACGCTCAATCATTGCAAAAATGTGAGCTGGGGGTGATGTGATGACACTGGTATTTATTACTTTCATATTTTTCTTGGTGTTGGGTATGCCCATGGCTTTTGCAATAGGTATTTCTGGAGCCCTGTTTTTCTTGCAAAACTTGAATTTGCCTGCAACAATTCTTGTGCAACTTCCGGTAACACAAACACAAAATTTTGCATTATTAGCTGTGCCCTTGTTCATATTTGCTGGGAATCTCCTTAATAGTGGAGGTACTACTCAGCGACTCGCAAAATTTGCTGGGATCTTAACAGGACATATGCGTGGGGGATTTGCGCAAACAAGTGTTGTGTTGAGTACTATGATGGGTGGTGTATCAGGGTCTGCAATAGCTGATGCAGCAATGGAGGCTCGTTTATTGGGTGAGGATATGAAACGCTCAGGTTATTCAAAAGGTTTTATTGCAAATAATATTGCCTTCACTGGGCTTATCACAGCAACCATTCCACCAGGAAATGCTCTCATTATTTTCGGTACAACCAGTAATGTATCTATCGGGAAACTATTTGCCGGTGGGATATTTGTAGGTGGCTTTATGATGTTGGTCATGATGATAGCTACTTGGTGGATTTCTCGTCTTAGAAATTACCAACCAGCAAGGGATCATAAAGCAAGCACAAAAGAAATTCTTATTTCTTTAAAAGAGTGTATTTGGGCTCTCATATTCCCTATCATGTTACTGATTGGGATTAGGATGGGAATGTTTACCCCTTCTGAGGTAGGTGCTTTTGCCTGTATATATGCACTTCTGGTTGGAGTGTTTATTTATAAAGAACTAACAATCAAAACATTCTTTGAGGCATTAGAAAACACCGTTAAAGATGTTGGAGCTGTTATGTTTATTATTGCATTTTCGGCAATTTTTGGATATGGAGTGCCCATTGAGAGGGTCCCCCAAGTTGTGACAAACCTTATGATTGGAATATCCACAAATCCCAATGTGATACTTCTTGTTTTAGTCGTCTTACTCACGATTATCGGTATGTTCATGGAAGGTGCCGCAACAATCTTGATACTGACACCTGTCTTGATGCCATTAATTGCTAATGTTGGTATAGATCCTGTGCATTTTGGACTTATAATTTGTACTGTTGTAACAATGGGGAATTGTACTCCGCCTGTTGGTCTGTCAATGTATACTGTTAATTCAATTCTTGATTGTTCGTTAGGTGAATACACCCGAGAAATGGTGCCTTGGCTCATTTCCTTTGTCGTGGCTGTAGGGATACTTGTATTCTTCCCAGCGCCATTTTTATTCTTGCAAGACTTACTTTTCTAACATCGATAGGTCTTGGTGCCCAGGACTCTTATAAAAAAATTTGTAGTAAGGAGCTTATCTTGAAATTTTGCATAGCAATTGGCCCTTCTCTGGTTGAGACTACTCCAGTACCTCTTGGAGGAGATTTTATTGAACAAATGAAAATTGCCCGGGCAATCGGATATGATGCTGTTGAGTTGCATATTCCTCTTCCGGAAGTACTTGATATATCAGAATTGGTAAAGACTAAAAACGAGCTTGGTCTAGAAATAGCGACACTTGGGACAGGCTCTATTCTTGGGAAATTTGGGCTATCTCTTATAGAGAAGGACGAATCGAAACAGAAGCTATTGGTTTCGATACTACATGAATTTATTGATTGTGCAGCATTGTTGGACTGTAAGGTTACTATTGGTAGCATTAAAGGTAATTTTGATAATGCATGGGAGAAAAACGAGGCATTATCATCATTTGCAAGTATCGTAAGCGGGATTGCTGCTTATGCCAGGGAAAAGAAAGTCGTTCTGCTGCTTGAGGCTACAAATAGGTATGAAAATAATATTCTTAATAGAGTAGAAGAAGTAGTGGATTTTATCAAAGAGAACTCATTGGAAAATGTACAAGTACTAGTTGATTCATTTCATTGTAATATTGAAGAATATGACCTAGATGAATGTATTGAGAAAAATGCTCCGTATATCGGACATGTGCATTTTGCAGATAATACGAGGTGGTATCCAGGCTCGGGAAGCTTTCGTTTTGACTCATTTATTTCACAACTTAAACAGGCTAATTATGATGGAGTAGTATCAATTGAATGTCTCCCCAAACCAGATAGTTTAGTTGCTGCCAATCAAGCATATCATTTTTTGAGAAATAATTTTAATCCTTCTTGATAGATACTATCACATGACTTCGATGATAAAGATGAGCTATCGAATTAAGCCATAATAGAGAAAACTGTATCACATGCAAGAGTAAATCAAGGAATTTCCCATCTCTCACTTGAATACAGCAACTTGCACATCTGAACAAGGTTAGTTCGGAGTAGCATGAGAAAAGTATATAATATCACTGAGAGTGGCTTATTATGCATAAGAGTACGGGCAAAATGTAATGTATGCAGCAAGAGCATGTTTTTTTTACATGTTTCTTGCTAGCCAAAAAGAGCAGGCAAAGGTTGTTCTGGTTGGTGGTTTGAATTTTGCCAGTCAAGTGGTTATATCGATGACATTGAATTCAATATAGTGTAATGAGTAAAATATTACTTATCAATGATATATTATTGATTGATTTACTCTGGCTACCAGGTAGCGGGTGGTTTGCTCTATCACCCCGAGATGGAATATGGCGACGACGAGCTGGTTTACAATATCGGGCTTGAGTTGCAATATCCCTTGGTGTACCACGAGGCAAACTCCTGGCTTGCTGGAACGCTCTATGTGGTTGGTGGTGTGCATCATCAGGGATACAAGGAAGCAGAGCTTGTAACTATGGATCCTGAAGTATATCGCTCTGGACCACTCATACTCAGCATCGGTGTTGGAGGAGGAATAGGGGTAGAGACCATCTTCTTCAAACATTTTTCGATCAGCACAGAGTTTGTATATGTAGGCATGTATGATGTAAATGCTGCAAAGCTCGATGTGGATATGCATCCCCAGGTAAGTCTCAGATATCGGTTCTAGTCCCCAGAAAGGAATACCATACTCGTTGCAAAAATGGTACACTGGCTTTCATGGAGAAGCTTGTAGGAAGGGCTGATGTAGCTCGCGCAGCAGGGGTAGCGGAGTCCACGGTCTCCCGTGCACTCAATGACTCGCCCCTTATTAGTGATGAGATCAAGAAGAAGGTACGCCTGGTGGCAGAAGAACTGGGGTATGTACCTTCACGGACTGCTACACTCTTTGCAAGCAATAGAAGCTTTGCCATTGGCTTTGTGGTTCCCTACTACAAGAAAATCTTACCCTTTACCCGTTCCTATTTTCCAGCCCTCCTTGATGGATTGTTGCTTGGAACACTGAACCACAACTACAATGTTGGGATTATCTTTGAGAACTACCTGGGAAAGTACCGCAGTTACCGGGATCTTATAACCAGTCACAGCTATGATGGCCTCATCTTTGCCATTACCAAGGATCAGTTTCCCGAGATCGATCCGCTCATCGAGCACAACCTTCCCTTTGTGTTGGTGAACAACTACAGAGAGGGGGCTGCAAGTATCTATGCTCGTCCTGATGAGGGTATGAGGAAGGCGTTTGCCCATGCCCATGAGCTAGGACATAACCATATCGGGTATGTGACGGGGGACCTGCAGTTCAAGAACGGCAAGGACAGACTCCAGGCCTTCGAGGAGCTTGCCTCTCACTACCACTTACAGACAACGATTGTCGAAGGAAACTTCTCCAGGAACTCAGGTTTCAATGCATTCAGGCAGTTTGGTAAGAAGGAGTCACTGATCATGACGGCCAGTGACCGGCAAGCCTTCGGCTTTCTCCAGGCCTGTAGTGAACACTCCAAGAAGGTTCCCCAAGATATCTCTCTCATCGGATATGACAACTTCCAGCCCGCTGGTACCAGTACTCCTCCCCTGACTACAGTCGACCATCCGATCATGGAGATGGGAGCGGAAGCAGTGCAGATGTTGATCGGTATGATCGAGCATGGGACTGCAGCCGAACAGCGATGGGCAGAGACTGGTTTCGTGGTAAGAAAGTCCACCCGGGCATTGGGGGAATGAACGATGAAACTAGTCATAGTGGGCTGTGGGGGAATGGGGAGCTACCAAGCGCAGAAGTTCCAGGACCTGGGAGCCCAGATAGTAGGAGCAATCGATCATAATGAGGAGCACCTGAGGGGTTTCTGCGAAACCTTTGGGGTGGAAGAGAGCTACAAAAGTCTCAATATGATCTCCCGCTTCTCTACCAAGGCAGATGCCCTGAGTTGTTGTCTTCCCGACTGTTTCCACGCTCTCTGCTGCGAGGCAGCAATGAGAGCAAATCTGGCAATCTTCTGTGAGAAACCTCTCACCTCAACCCAAGAAGAGGCTGAATTCTTGGCAAGGCTCCCTAAGAGCCGGCCATTCATGGTTAATTTCTCAAAACGCCATACTCCCTCTCTTAAAGCAGTACAGGAGGCTCTCTCGCGTGGTTTGCTTGGTACGATCGAGAATGTCACCATCTCCTATCTGCAGAGCTGGTACAAGAGCCATGTCTGGGGAGACCCAGAGAAAGTTTTCCGTTGGAAGTGGAGAGTCCTTCCCGAATATAATCGTGATGGTTGTCTCTCCGACCTTGGCAGCCACCTCCTTGATCTGCTCTTTCTGCTTTTTGGAAACGTCCACTTTGAGAAGAAGACCCTCGAAGTCACTGCCTCAGCCTTGGTTGAGTATGGTGCCTTGCTGAGAGTGGGGGATAACACCCCCTGCCTATTGCATTGTTCCTACCAGGATCCCACTTGGGATGATTCATTGCAACTTACCATAGAGGGCAGTGAAGCTACGCTCACGATGAATACCTCTCTCGATAGAAAGCAGGTGGTCATAACCAGCAAGGAAGGTACTATCACGAAGCTGCAGGGAAATCGTCCTATTTCGACCTACCAGAAGTTTTTTGATGCTGTTGGAAGTGGAAATTCTCTTCCTCCTTCTTTTGAGGATGGATACCGGGTCCAGAAACTCTTGGAGGAGATGCGATGATGAATATACAGCTTGGGGCACTGCTCTTTGCCAACGAGGTGACATGCGACAATCTTGAGAGGCTGAAGGAAGCAGGGTTTGAAACCCTCAGTATCTGCTTCTGGGAGACCCTCGGGAAAATCGATTTTAAGGATCTTGCTCGCTGTACATCGGAAGCAGGACTTCCTGTCACTGCAATCTCCATCTGGGGTAACCCCTTGGCAAATGAGGAGACCCTCCGCGGTGTACAGACTCTCATAGAGCAGGCCTATCGTTTCGGGGATCCGTTTGTCTCAACGTTTGCAGGTCGTATTCCGTCTGGAAGTGTTGAGGCAACGCTACCCAGGTTCAAGGAAGTATTCAGCGAATTGATCGATCAGGTCTACCGCCATGATTGCAGGGGATTGCTCCTGGAGAACTGCAGGATGGGGGACCTCTGGAAGCGTGGCTCCTGGAATATTGCCATCAATGATGCGGCGTGGGAACTCATCTTCTCCACCCTCGATGATCCCCTCCTTGGTCTTGAGTGGGAACCATGTCATCAGGTGGAGTCCCTACTCGAGCCGCTTGCCCAGCTGAGACGTTGGAAGGGGAGGGTTTTGCATGTGCATGGCAAGGATGCCCATGTTGATCATGCCCTCCTCAGTGAGATCGGTCTCTATGCCCCAGAGAAGGCGATCAAAGCTACCTTGCCTGGTTGTGGCGATACCGATTGGCAAGCACTGATGCAAATCCTTGTGGACGGAGGGTACCAGGGAAGCATTGAGATAGAGGCGGGAGGAACCTCGTTTTTCACTGATTTTAAGGAGAAAGTTGCATCCCTTGGCTATCTTAAAAAGTGTCGTAACAATCTCCGATAGTCCCATACGCGCCCTTGCAAAACTCACAAAACATGCTACGATTATCACGTGCGAAACACAGACGTGCGATGCTTTTCGGGATGTTATGCACGCACGTGCATAGGAGGAAAATATGGAACGAATTGCCTATGGAATGATTGGCGGTGGAAAAGGAGCCTTTATCGGGGATGTACATCGAAAAGCTATCCGTCTCGATGATCTTGCCGTCTTGAAAGCCGGCTGTTTTTCCCGGGATGCAGAGAAGTCGAAAGCATTCGGAACTGAGCTTGGTATTGAGAACGACCGTCTCTATGCTGATTACCACGAGATGGCAGAGAAGGAAGCAAGCAGGGAAGATGGCATTGCCTTTGCTGTTTGCGTTACACCAAATGCTTCCCACTTTGACATATGCAAGGCCTTCCTCTCCCAGGGGATTCATGTTGTCTGTGACAAGCCTTTGACCTGGACTGTTGAGCAGAGCGAAGAGCTGGTGAATATCTGCAAAGAGAAGAACCTGCTCTTCGGTGTTACCTATACCTACACTGGATACCCTGCTGTGAAGCAGATGAGAAAGATGGTCCAGGATGGACTGCTTGGGAAGATCAGGTTCGTGAATGCCGAGTATCCGCAGGACTGGCTTGGTAATCCCGTCGATGAACATAGCTCCATTGCTCCCTGGAGAATGGACCCCAAGGTATCGGGGGCAACAAACTGCCTTGGCGATATTGGAAGCCATATCGAGAACATGGTTGCCACGGTTACCGGGAAGAAGATAAAGAAAGTCTGTGCGCGCCTGGATAGCTTGGTTGAGGGAAGGACGTTGGATGACAATGCCTCGGTGATGGTTGAGTACGAGGGTGGAGGCAAGGGCCTGTACTGGTCGAGCCAGATTGCCTTTGGGTATGACAACGCCCTTCGTATCCGCATCTTTGGTGAGAAAGGGGGCTTGGAGTGGCTGCAGGAGGACCCTGATTACTTCTTCTTTACCCCGTGTGATGGCCCCAAGCAAAGGTGGAGCCGTGGTCGTGAGGCGTTCGACCCGGTAGCCGGGCAGTACTCCCGTGTGCCAGCAGGACACCCCGAGGGTCTCTACGAGGCATTTGCCAATATCTACAAGCCTTTCATCCTGGCGCTTGGAAAGCAACTTCGTGGAGAGAAACTGGATAAGACAGATCTGGATTTTCCCGGAGTTGAGGAGGGCCTCGATGGTGTGAAATTCATTAATCGGTGTCTGGAGAGCAGCAAGCAAGGCTCTGTTTGGGTCGACCTATAAGAAATCATAAAAAGGAGCAAATCCATGGCTAGAATGGTGACAATTTTTACCGGACAGTGGGCAGATCTTCCCTTTGAGAAGATGTGTGAGACCGTAAGTGAAATGGGGTATGACGGGGTTGAGATTGCCTGTTGGGGTGATCACATGAACGTTGAAAAGGCTGCAAAGGATCCTTCCTATGTAGCTGACAAGAAAGCAATCCTGAAGAAATACAACCTTGGTTGCTATGCCCTGGGAAACCACCTTGCCGGGCAGTGCGTCGGAGATGCCTTTGGTGATCCCCGTCTTGCCGGTTTTGCCCCCAAGAGCCTCAAGGGTGATGACAAGGCAATCCGCCAGTGGGGAATCGACCAGATGAAGTATACCGCCCAGGCAGCAAAGAACATGGGATGCTCGGTGGTTACCGGTTTTATGGGTAGCCCGATCTGGAAGTATTTCTACTCGTTCCCTGCCAACAGTGAACAGTTGATCGAGGATGGCTACCAGGAGATCTACGACCTCTGGACTCCGATCCTTGATGAGTTTGACAAGCAGGGCGTGAAGTTTGCTCTTGAGGTTCACCCCTCTGAGATCGCGTATGACTATTACAGCACCCAGCGTCTCCTGGAGAAGTTCAAGAAGAGAGAGGCTCTGGGGATCAATTTCGATCCAAGTCACCTGCAGTGGCAGGGACTCGATCCCGCACTTTTCTTCCGTGATTTCGCTTCCCATATCTATCATGTGCATATCAAGGACAGCTTGGTGAAGCTGGACGGCAGGAGCGGTATTCTTGGATCCCACCTGGCCTTCGGTGATTTGAGAAGAGGGTGGAATTTCGTCTCCCCTGGTCATGGGGATGTCGATTTTGACATGATCATCCGTGAGGCAAATGCCGCAGGATACCACGGGCCCTTGTCCGTTGAATGGGAAGACAATGGCATGGATAGGTTGTTTGGTGCGAGTGAAGCACTTGAACTGGTGAGAAGAGTAGATTTCGAACCCTCGAATGTTGATTTCGATGGAGCAATGGAGAATTGATGGACCAACCAAAGATCCTTCTCAGTCTGGAAGGTATAGTCAAGGAATTCTCATCTGTCCGTGTCCTAGACCGGGTCTCCTTCTCCATACGGGAAGGAGAGGTCATGGGGCTTATCGGGGAGAATGGGGCTGGTAAGTCCACGTTGATGAAGATTCTCAGCGGGATCTACCAAAAAACTGAGGGTACTATCCTCTTGGATGGCCAACCCACCAATATTCCCGACTATATCACGGCAAAGAAACTGGGGATCGGTATCGTTCCCCAGGAGTTCAACCTGATCAATTACCTGACGGTATTCGAGAACATCTTCCTCGGAAATGAGATTCATAAGGGGCTTCTCCTGGATAAAGCAAAGATGCGGGAGGAAGCGAGGGCTCAGCTTGAGCTTTTAAAGATGCCCCTTGATGTGAACAAGTACATCAGTGAGCTCTCTGTGGCTGAGAAACAGATGGTGGAGATTGCAAAGGCCATGATCCTCGATACCAGGGTCCTGATCTTTGATGAACCGACCACCACCCTTACCCCCGTTGAGGTAAGGACCCTGTTCTCCCTGATGCGGAAGCTCAAGGAGAAGAAGGTCACCATGCTCTTTGTCAGCCACAAGCTGCAGGAGGTCATGACCATCTGTGACAGGGTAACCGTGCTACGGGACGGGAAACTGGTAAGTGTGGATGAGGTAAGGAACCTTGATGCAAATACGCTTGCAAAGAAGATGGTTGGGCGTGATTTCAGTCAGGTCTTCCCTCCCAAGAAGGACAGAAGAGCAGAGGAGCTTGTGCTTGAGGTGAAGAACCTGAAGAGTGGGCCCATGGTCAAGGATGTTTCATTCTCCCTCCATCGTGGAGAGGTCCTGGGATTTGCCGGGCTTGTCGGCTCAGGTCGCACTGAGACGATGGAGACGGTGATGGGGCTTAGGAGAATGGAGGGTGGGGAGATTAACGTCAAGGGAAAACCGGCGAGGAACCGCAGTGCGAAGGAAACCGACTCCCTTGGCCTTGGCTACAACAGTGAAGACAGGCAGGGAAAGGGTATTGTCATTAACTATGACATTACCAAGAACGTCAGCCTGATCT
>JAQQAR010000006.1 GCA_028532765.1 Sphaerochaetaceae bacterium
ATCTGTGTGGTCTCCAATGCCCTCTTGATCAAGGCAATGAGACCAGAGATTCCTGTCCTCGTTGATGCAAGTTGTTGCGCTGGAACAACCCCCAGCAACCATGAGGCAGCACTTAAGACAATGCATTCGTGCCAAATCGAGGTTTTTTCTTGAGTAGGTCATAGACAAAGAGCATCTGGACTTGTAGGATACGGTGTACAGACACTTTACTAAGGAGGCTGCTCATGGAACAGTCCTTATCGTATGTTCTGGTTACCCCATATACCGTAGCAAAAAGTCGCACCGGCGGGGTGCTATCCAGACTTCTCTCCCGCATATCCCTCGAGCTTGTAGGAGCTCAGATGATTGCAATGGATCAAACCATTACCGAGGAATATGCATCGATCATCAAGACTAGGGAAAAGGATGAGGGTGCAAACATCTCAAACCTTCTTTCCTCTTACATAGAACAGAACCTAGGGCCCACCGGTGGAGTCAAACACCGATCCTTGTTGCTTCTATTCAAAGGGGAACATCCCTGTGAGGAACTTACCAAAGTGGTGGGATCCTTCCAGAAGGAAGCCCGCCTGGTGGAAAATGTTACCGGTATGTCAATCCGTGACACCTATGCTGATCTTATCTATACCGATGAAAAAGAGAGCGATGTCCTCTATTTTGAGCCGGCAGTCATCACTGCACAGAGCCAGAATGAAGCTGACCAAACGCTTGCCCTCTTTGGCTCGTGGTTGCCTGGAGAGAACAACATCGTCAAGAACAGACCAGATGAATATTATGAGAAGGCCCAGCGAACACTGGTTATCATCAAGCCAGATAACTGGAAGTATGCATCCAGCCGCCCCGGCATGATCATAGATATGTTCAGTCGCAGTGGACTTCGCATCGTAGGTATCAAGGTACTGAAGATGTCCGTTGCCCAGGCTCTGCAGTTCTACGGCCCGACCAAGGAAGGCCTGAAAGCCAAACTTGCTCCCATCTACGGTATGCAAGCGAGGGAACTCCTGGAAAGTGAATTCAATGTACTGCTGGGTGACCAGCTCCAGACAATCCTGACCAACAGCTTCGGCGATATGTACAGTGAAGAACAGTTCGAACGCATTGTAGAGTTCATGGCCGGTATAAAGCCGAGTGAATGCAAGGCCGAGGATTTGGACAAGCCAGGACTGGTAAAATGCATGGTCCTGATCTATGAAGGCGTTGATGCCGTGAGTAAGATCAGAACAATCCTTGGTGCCACAGACCCAAACAAGGCACTTGCTGGAACCATCCGCAGAGAATTTGGCTCCAATATCCGCGTCAATGCTGCACACGCATCTGACTCACCGGAGAATGCCCAACGAGAGATGGGTGTATTGGAAGCTGAAGAGAATTTCAACGCCACCCTGATCAAGGGATATCTCGAATCTAAAGCAACCGCTTCTCCCCGCTAAGGGCTCTGAGGTGTGTTGCGTCTTGGGTCACTTCCAAGGTCCCAAGATACTTGCCATCCATGCTACGCACTGCGTAGTACTGGATGTGGACAAAAGCTCCCCTTACAACCAAATAGAACTCCGCAGTATCCTCCCTTCCTTCTTTGAAGGAACTGAGGATTTCCTCGACGGTGGACACACTCTTTGGAGGATGGCAGTTCTGCACCAACCTTCCAATTACCTGTGGACTACGGGGAAAGATACGATGTGGGGGGTCAGAGTAGAACTTGACCCGGTCATCGGCCCCAATGAAAGCTATATCGAGTGGGAGGAGGCGGAAGATCAACTCCAACTGTTTGAAGGTAAGAGCACCAGTCTTACATGAAAAGAGTGCATCAGAAAGAGCATTGTCCATGCGCTTTTCACTATGTTCGCCTAGTGCACGATAGGCAACCGGGTAGAGGATATACGTCTCCCGATATCGCAATATTTCCATATTGAAGTAGAAGTTGCTGAACAATTTCCAGAATGATGCCATATCACTGCCTTCATAGGCTTGCGTCTGCTTCTTCAGGTCAAGGGCTGTATTCTGGATCGCCCACATCAGCTTCACGCAGCTATGTTCATTGCTGGTTTGCTCAAAAAGGGGAAATAGCTCATTCTGCAATCGCTCATAGTGCTTCTGTAGCAGGTCAAACGAGGAAAGAATTTCCTGAATGCGTGAAATATCGCTGTCTCCCTCCTTCTTGAGCTGTATGCTGAGTTGCTGCAATAAAGAGGATACCTTCGCGATTTCAACATTCTCCTCAGCCAAGGATATAAGCAGTACATTGTCTTGGTAATCTGGAAGCGTAGCACTCTCCAAGCCCTTTCCCACTGACCTGATGAATCTTGCTACTGGAATGGTATAGGACTCAATATCCTCTGCCTTGCTGAGGAGTTCATCCAATGCCGCATTCGTCTCATATGCTGTGGCTGTTTCCAATACATCACGATAGGATTCATAGGTTTCCTTGTCGGTAGTTCCCTGATAAAGAATCTGGAAGTACTCGATAAGCCGTGAAGTACGCTTGTCATGATTATGTATTAGTTCCATGTTCTGACTCCTCTCCAGCAGTTTGGAGCAAACTCTGCGGTATGGCAAGCAGGATTTGTGCAACTTTCATGGGGTGAGCCTCTTCTAAGTAGACAGATTCGGGATTATGCTCAGATTGGAATCACAGAAATCTCGGTGGATTGGTACTTGTACTTCCCTGCCCTGCAATCTGTACCAACACCCACCACACATGGGGGTTATCGATGAACAAGTTACTAAGAATCGGTGTTGGAGTTGTTGTGCTTTCCCTGTTGCTTCTAGGCTGTACATCTGCCTCACTTTCTTTCTCAAACGGTATTCCGGAGATCCAATTAGGGTATGACCATGGTGCATTCATAGAAGCACTCAATCATGTTCCCGATGTCGAGCCATGGTTAATGAGTGGGGACATGTTCAGTGAACGGGTCGGTGATATCTTCACACTCGAATTGCCACCTGGAGGGTCCGATCTTGCTATCTGGGGAACTGGGGTCTATACCGGTGACAGCAATGTAGGAACGGCTGCTGTGCACAGTGGCCTGATAACCTTCGAGGAAGGTGGTAGGGTATACTTCAAGATTCTTGAAGGCCGCTCGTACTACAGAGGCAGTACACAAAAGGGAGTTACATCAATCACCTATGGCTCCTGGCCACTCAGTTTTGTGTTTACCGACAAGAAAGGAAATCTGCTTGAGGAAGACATACTGGAAGAGTATGTCATAGACTGGCGGACAAATGCTGATTTCCTCAATCTGTTTGTAGGGGAAGAGGTGACTGTCTCTCTCCCACCAGGAGGAACGGAGGAGACCATCTGGGGATCTGGTCCTTATAGTAGTGACAGCCCGATTGGAACTGCAGCTGTCCATGCAGGGAAGATTTCCTTTGAAGGGGGCGGAGAAGTGACCATCCAATTCATAGGAGAGGCTCCTCGATTCAATGGGTCCACCAAACATGGCGTTACTTCCGAGTCCTTTAACGATCAAATGGAGGCTTATATATTCCTCTAAGGTAAAAGGATTCACTATTCACTTCTTGTCAACTCCTGCACACTGGGATACAGTACGTGCAGGAGCTTTGCATGAAAATTGACAAGAAAGCATTACATTTTGCCCTGCTTTTTTTCCCTATAGGGCTTCTCTGTGCCTGGTATTTGGCGTATACGAACAGTACTGTAGCTGCAAACCTTGGGGTTGAAGTCTCACTCCCTCTGCTTCTTCTGGCCACCTTTATCCAAGTAGCTTTGGTGTATACGCTTCTGCTAGCCTACCTAGGACACCAACTTGCCCGTAAGGTTGGCCTGCTTCGCCCCCTCTCCTTTGAGAAAACACTTGTAGGAAAGGCGGTCCTCCTGGGACTCCTCTCTGCATTGGTCATGCTTAGTGATTATTTTGTGTTTGCGCCTCACATTCCCCAGGTCCAGGCCTCCTACTCCCCTGAATCCTTCAGCTTGGTTGCACTCCTCTTTTCCATGCTTTATGGAGGCATCCTGGAAGAGATCATGCTTCGATTGTTCTTCCTCTCCCTCCTGGTCTTCATACTCGACCTGTTGTTTGGAAAAACGAGACAAGGACTGGAAATCCCAAAAGCCTACTATCATATTGCGAATCTGGTAGCTGCGATACTGTTTGCCCTTGGGCATCTACCGGCAACACAAGCGGCCTTCGGCACCTTGAGCGGTATGTTGGTACTCAGAAGCCTTGTACTCAACGGAGTATTGGGATACCTCTTTGGGTGGGTCTATCTGAAAATGGGAATCCAATATGCCATGGCCACACATGCCCTGACGCATCTGTTCTTCCAAGGTATTCTCTTTCTCTTTATCTTCTAGAGGAAGCAGCGAGGAGTGTCGTCGCTCAGCAACTGCCCATACTCACTGGTCTCCAGCGGTTGGCTGTAGAAGTACCCCTGCACACCGTCGCAGCCCATGGAAGCGAGCATCCTGGCTTGCTCTTCACTCTCCACACCTTCAGCAATGGAGGTGATCCCAAGATCTTTCGCCATGGCTATAACATGTTGGATCACCACCCTTCCCTGTTCGTTGGTTGTAAGGTCGGTGAAAAATCCTTGATCCATCTTGATCACATCAATCTGTACATCCTTAAGCATGGTAAGGGAAGAGTACCCTGAACCGAAATCATCAAGAGAGACCAGGAATCCTTGGCTTCTCAGCGATTTCAGAACAGATGATAGATGGGTAAGGTCATGAAGGAACAAGGTCTCAGTCAATTCGAATTCCATAAGTTTATGGTCAATACCATAGTGGTCAACCAATGCTACCAAGCTCTCCTCGTAGTTCGTGACAAAGAGATGTGCCCTTGACTGGTTGACCGAGATAGGCAAAAGGGGTTTACCCTCACCCTTCCATTGGACAAACAGCTTACACACTAGCTTCAGGACATACATGTCAAGCGCGATAAGGAGATTATGTTTCTCCAGAAGTGGAATGAATTGTGAGGGCATCAACAATCCTCTGGTTGGATGCTTCCATCTGACCAGGGCTTCCCCCCCGATAAGGGATCCAGTAGAAAAGGAGTATTTCGGCTGTATCTGGATGAAAAATTCCCCTGCCGAGAGAGCCTTATTGAAAACATGCTCCAATTCACTCTCTTCCAATAGCTGGTCCTTGAGTGCTTCCTCATAGAAGAGATACCAACCCTGTTTCGCTTCTTTCAATGCTGAGAGAGCAAACAGAGCCCGGTCGATATACGAACTTATCTCCAGATTTGGCTCTTCGACCAGTGAGATACCGATGAGAATTTCCAACTGGAAAAGCGAAGCTTTGGGAAAGGAGAAATGCCGCAACTCTTCCTCGATGATGGTAATCCTCCGTTGCAAGGCTGTCCGTTCACGGTAGCTTACAAGCATAATGAACTTATCACCGCTTAACCGTGCACACAGTCCATCACGAGTAACATACCGGGGAAGCACCTTTGCACAGTGAAGAAGCAAGGAATCCCCAAAACCATACCCAAAATGGTCATTGATCAACTTGAACTTGCCAATATCCAGGATCATAAGTGCATAAGAGTCCCTCGGGTGCTGCAAGCGTAGCTTTGCTTCCTTTTCGAAGAGATTCTTGTTCGGCAGTTTGGTAAGCTCATCCATATAGGCAAGATGCCATAAGGTTTTGGCATATCGATGATCCATGGAGAGCAGATACACCAGAAAGAGAAAGAAGATAACGATAACCATCACCGCCATCGAGAGTGATGAGCGTAGTATTGCCAGCGAGACAGATTCTGAGAGTCCACGTTTTGCAACCAAGACAAACTGTCCCCATCCACCATCAAGCTTACTGGTGAACAACTGCATCGTTTCATCAGACGCAAGAGAAAGGGCATCAAGCCCATCAAGATTCCCATCTGTCTGCCAGAGCAGGGTTCCCTCCGGCTTGATCCAGTATCCAGTGAATGGCTTACCCGCAAACAACGTACCAAGTAATGTATCGTATGTATTGGTGGAAACGGAATGAAACAGGGTAAGACATGTTCCATCAGCCAGATTGGCCTTTGCCGCATACTGCAAATGATCACCAGAACGGGTAATGGAAGGATAATCACCTACGTCCTCCCACTGGATATCATACTCATTGAGCATAGCTACCGCACTCTCTTCCGTGAGGGACGCAGTTTGTTCAACCAACGATTGCAGCACTCTCTGGTCTTCATTGATCTGCTGGCTTACCAGCTGGGCACTTTGGTTCGCAAGATACTGGAATTGGGATTGCTTCTCCTCCCAGAGGGACTGCTCAAGTTTACGATTGAATTGGTGGAAAAACAGCGAGAGGATGAATACCAGGAAGAGACTGAGCAGAAGGACGCGAATAGTCAGCTGCCCTGTTCTGCGTGAATCTTGCCTGCCTTCTGCTGACCAATCACTCTTTTCCATGATACTCCTGTATTCTGGTTCTCAGTATAGCGGAATAAGGGAAGGAATCAAGAACTGAATGGTCTCTGGGCGTGCTTTTTTCCCCTCTGCTTGGTTGCTTCCCTTCACGCTTTACCGTATAGTTCAGCTCATGATTATCTCCTCACTATTCCAGATGCTTCCCATTATCCTTGTTGTCTTGGGAGGGTTTTTGCTAAGCAGCATTGAGTCAATCAAGGTAGAAGACCTTGTACGCATTGTCTCTGACTTCTTCATGCCTGCCCTGGTATTCATCTCGCTGACTGAAAGCTCTCTCAGCGGAGCGGTTATTGGAGATATCGCAAAAGCATCTGCATTGGTCTCTCTTTTACTCTTCCCACTCGCACTTTGGTGGGCAAAACTTGCTAAACAGGATATGCGTAGCACAATCCCCCCACTGGTATTCATGAACTCCGGGTTTCTCGGTATTCCTCTGATGGAACTGTGGGGAGGAAGTGAGGCAATGAACTTGATCCTCATCTATGACCAGATACAGGGTATTTTTCTCTTCACATTGGGCCTATTGATCATCACCGGAGGGTTCAGCAAGAAAGGTCTGCTGAATATGCTCCACTCACCGATTCTCTGGGCGGTATTGCTTGGATTCCTCGTAAGAATACTTCCTATCACAATACCGAAGGCAATTGTCTCAACCTTCACCTTTGCGGGTAGCGCCGCCAGCCCTCTGGCAGCCTTTACACTCGGGGTCTCTCTGAAGAGAATCCGATTCACCTTCGACCGACATATCATCGGGGGCTTGGCCATCCGATTTATCGGAGGGTATGCTGTTGGCTATCTTGCAGCATCCCTTGTTGGCCTTACCGGACTAGCAAAGACGGTAGTGATTGTAGCAACGGCACTCCCTTCAGCAGTTTTCACAAGTGTATTGCCACTGCGCTACGGGTTGAAGAATGAGTTCTCCAGCACCATGGTTCTGGTCAGCTCACTGATGGGGATTTTTACCATCCCCATCACCTTGGCCCTTGCTACCTGAGTTACTCAAGGATCTTGAGCTTCACCTCACTAAAACTCAGCCCCTGTGATTCAGCAATCACCTTGATGCTCTCACGCTTGTTCTCCACCGTTCCGAGGATTGACTCAATCAGGGAAAGACTGTAGCCAGCATCCAGCACTTCCTGTACTGTGGTCTTTCCGGTTATCTCAAGGGCAGGAGCGACAATTACCACGTTTGGGTCGACCGTAAGTTCAATGGCCTCTTCCTTGATCAGTGCAAAGCGAGGGTCAGCTTCCTTCCCTTCACGCTCCAACACGCGCACTGCACTGGTGGGTAGCAAGGTTCCCTCTTCTGCGGTAAACGGGAATCCGGTATATACCGATATAAAGAGCCTGATGGAGTCAGTTCCAACCTCTGTTCCTTCAGGGATTGCACCTGCCCATATCTCCTCAAGGGAGCCAAGACGCATCGTTCCCTCTTCTACGCCAAATGCATCCAAGAGTAGGGAAAGAGGAACAGGAAACGCCTTTGCCACATCTTCAAAGGTATAGCTTCCTCGAATATCTTCTGGGTTTGGAGCTCCTGCAAACTCCCCTTCCTTCAACAATGTCGGTTGCTTGCTGCTGGAGGTTCTCCAGAGTCCAAGCACCATGGAGAGCATGATGCCCCCTATAATTACCAGAACCGTAATGATACCGATACGCCGAATGGAAATTCCCTTGTGTTTCTTGTTGATGGAGGTGATCACGGTATCAGAGACAGGACATGCATCTTCACTGGTGCAAGCCATGCAGGAGATACACTGACCTGAGGAGACCACTTCGCTCCCCTCTACATCTATGTTCATGGGGCAAGCTCTATTGCAAGCTGAACAGTTGATGCAAAGATCCTTGTTTCTTCGTATCTTGAAGATCCTGATCTTGTTGAAAAGCCCAAGGAAGGCACCATAGGGACAGGCATACTTGCAGAAAGGACGCTCCATGAAGAGTGAAAGCAAAATGATGATGAATAATATAACAAGTCCAGCAAGTGCAAACTCACGATGAATGAGAGAGAAGAGCGCAAAGTAGGGGTCATAGGGCTGAAAAACCAAGGTCGCAGAGAGGGCGGTCATGACCAAGATCCATACAAGGATACCATACCGCAGGAATCGTAGGTAACGGTCGATACGCTTGGGAACGAAGGTGTTGTACCGCTTGGGGAAGAGCCGTCTCCCAAGCTTCCCAATCCACTCCTGAAATGTCCCGAACGGACAGACCCAGGAACAGATGACCGGTCCAAAGAAAACTGCCAAGAGCACCGAGAGTGATGCTAGAACTACCGCTGATTCATGAATCTTTCGAATCAGGATACCATCTTTTATGAGGTTCCACAGCGTTACCACCCCGCCAAAGGGGCATATAGCATGCAGGGAAACTGTTTCCATGGAGAATGGTAGCGTAAATCCATTTGCTACCGCTTCACTCAAGGCAATTACCGTAACCACCCAAAGAAAGAACACCAGTTGTACAATTTTCCGTATTCGTTGCACTTTTCCCCGTGACTGTCTCATATTGTCCTCCGTTCATACAGGAGTAGTGTTCCCTCTAGTTGTGTGCTTTGTGTGTGCTCTTGCTTCACATTGGGTAAAACCATGGTACACTCTGGATAAGGAGTCTATGCATGCGCAAAATCGTATTACTATTTTTGGTCCTCTTAGCCACAGGGGCTCTCGTTGCCCAACCATTGCAAGAAATGCCCCCTTCCAAGTCATACAGTGAAATCGCAAGCACCTTTTCAGATGGTCTCTTCTTTGCCGGCTATAAGACGGAAGGCAACCGCATGATCAGCCCGCTTTCAGCCTTGCTTGCCCTCTCCATGACCATGAATGGTGCTGTAGGGGAAACCGAAAGCGAAATGCTTACCGTCCTCACCGATTCTCTCTATACCCCCGCTTCACTGAACACGGAGAGTGAAACGTACCTGAATTCCCTCAAACATGAGAGCGTGTTGGATATTTCCAACAGCATCTGGATGAATGAAGCGTTCCAGATCTCACCGGTGTTCCTCGATTCGATCAGGACAAACTACCAAGGAGTTGCTCAGTCCCTTGACTTCCAGGACCCCTCCAGTGCAGGAATTATCAACGCATATGTAAAGAAAGCCACCCGAGGGGCAATTGCGGACATTATCGATCGAACCTCGCCTGATATGCTTATGTATCTTATCAATACCATTGCATTCAAGGATGACTGGAAAGAACAGTTTTCAGGCAGTGATACCAGGGATGGCACGTTCTTTGGTGAACACGAAAAGAAAACTGTCCCTTTCATGAACCAGGAAAAGCAGTTTGCTTACCTTGGAGGGGATGACCATCAGTTCATCGTCCTTCCCTATGCCAATGAGCGGTACTCCTTTGTAGCGCTCTTGCCGAACAAATCGATTCCCATCAGGTCCTACCTTGCCAAGTACCAGGATAGGCCATTCAGCCAGATGCTCTTTGATTGGGCAGAGATGAGCAAAGAGACCTTGGTAAGGCTGAGTCTTCCAAAATTTGAGAGCCGATACCAGGAAAGTCTGGTCTCCTCACTAAGTACCATGGGAATGAAAAAAGCCTTCACCCCGGGTGTTGCCGATTTCTCTGCTATGCTTAGCTCCGATCAGGCTCCTCTTCATATTGATGAGGTGCTGCATAAGAGCTTTATCCGCGTAGATGAAGAAGGAACCGAGGCTGCAGCGGTCACCGCTGTCATGATACGGCTCACAAGCTTCATGCCCAGGGAATCGGTCGAGATGACGCTCAACCGCCCATTCTTCTATGCCATTTTGGATATGCAGGAAGAGATACCTCTGTTCATGGGAATCCTGGACACCCCATGATTTTTGTTGTGCACCCCTAGAAGCCACAGTACACTCATTGCAAAGAGGGAGGATACCATTCCCATGCTGACTAGACGTACAAAATTAGGGTTCGGTGTAGGTGACCTTGGGGGAAACCTATTTTTTACCATTATCGGCTTCTATTTGCTCTACTACTTTACCGATATCCTCTCCCTCGCTCCTGCCCTTGCAGGAACAGCCTTGATGATCGGGAAAATATGGGATGCCATCACAGATCCCATCACTGGGTACCTCTCTGATAGAACCCGTACCCGCTATGGGAGAAGACGCCCGTACATGGTAGTTGGGGCGATTATCTCATTCTTCTGCATGGGCCTGATTTTCACACCTGTGGAACTCTCCAGCCAGATGAAGCTTTTCATCTATGTTACATTTCTTTACTGCCTGCTCAATACAGCATACACCCTGGTAAACATCCCCTATGCAGCCCTACTCCCCGAGCTCACTGATGACTACCATGAGCGCACCATATTGACCGGGTACAGGATGAGCTTCGCTGTCATGGGGACATTTGTGGGTGCTGCGCTGGTAATGCCCATCGTTAACCTCTTTCCAGAGGTTCCCCTTGGCTGGTCCATTATGGGAACCTTTATGGGCGCTGTTATGCTTATCTCCACGATGGCAACGGTTTTTGCAATCCACGAACCGAAAGCCATCAAGGATCAGGAACAGACAGGCTTCATCTCCACCTTCACCGGTGTTCTGAAGGACCGTGTATTTCTCTCGGCCTTGCTTCCGTGGACCTTTTTCATTACCGGCACCAGCATGGTCCAAGGAGCTCTTGTCTACTACTTCACCTACATCTTCGGCAATGAGGGGCTATTCCAGCTTGCCTTGATCGCCCTGCTCTCCTTCAGCTTGCTCTGCATTCCCCTCTGGGTACGGATAGCCCATAAAATTGGCAAGAAGCAGTGCTATATGATCGGTATGGGAATCATGAGTGCTTGTGTATTGGCCTTCAGCTTGCTTGGACAGTATCTGGGACCCATCTACGGTGTGATTATCATGGGAGCAGCCGGGGTCGGCCTCTCTACACACTATGTGATGCCCCATGCCATTCTCCCTGATGTGGTTGAGTACGACTCGATCAAACACCACAGCGGAAGAAGGGAGGGGGTGTTCTCCAGTCTCTGGACTTTCTCCAGCAAAATCGGTCAGGCATTCGCCTTGGCACTCAATGGTTGGGTATTGGCACTCTTTGGGTATCATAGTGGCCAGGTCTCAGAACTGGCAATGAAGGGAATTATTCTTGTCTCCGGTCCACTTCCTCTGCTTTGGTATCTTCTTGGTTTGTTCATTCTTAGGAAGTATCCCATCGACCAAGCATATTATGAGCAGATGCTGGAGAAGAAGGAGGTCCGGTGAGCGTACGAAAACCCACCCCTTTCCCGGAACCTCGATTCAGTAAGCCGGTATTCCATCTCAGCAGAATGATTATCCGTCCCTACCTCCATCTCGCGATGGGGGTAAAGGGGATAACCACTATACACAGGGAATACTTGAAGGAAGCACTCTCATCCCCCTACCCTGTAATCCTTGCATTCCGTCATACAGCAAAAGAGGATGCCCCGGTCCTGCTTGCAGCCGTCAAGGAGAGCCATGTGCGGTTTCTCTATGGGCGTGATGTCCTCTATTGGGCTGGTAAGGCGACACAGTTTCTTTTTCCCCGTCTTGGTTTCATCGCCGTGCAGAACCGAAGTGCGAACAAGGAGGGAATGCAATATCTGAGGAAGGAATTGGCCAGACCCAGGTATCCCCTTGCCTTGGCACCAGAAGGTCAGGTGACCTATCACATGTATCAGGTATCAAAATTACAGACAGGGATTGCGAGTATGGCAATGTGGGCGATGGAAAGCGCAGGAGGGGTTACCATCCTCCCCCTTTCGATCGGATATCGATATGCAAATGCCAGTGAGGATTGGGTATCATCATTGCTGGAAAGGTGGAAACAACTAAGTGGTCTGACTGTTGAGGGAGATACACTTGCAGGGCAAATCACCAATGCCATGGAGAGCATGCTCAGCGAGATAGCAAGAGCCTATTCATTGGAAGACAATCCCCATCACTCCTTCACGCAACGCAGGGACACAATCTGTGAAGGATTGCTCTCTCTTGCCGAAGCAGAAGCTGGCCTGCAAGATGCCCAAGGCTCGATCATTGATAGGCTCTATCGGGTTCGCTTCACAGGCAGTGATACGCTTTTCATCCGGGATAGTTCATTCGAGGAAAAGGAAAATGTAAAACAGTACCTCGTGAAGAACCAGATTGTTGATCTCCTTGAGTATCTCGATCCAGCATATCTCCAAGGTACGTACCAAACAGGAAGAGCGGCAGAGAGTGCCTTGAACCTCCTTGACTTGGTGAATAGAATGCAGGGAGGCACAATCGATACGCGCTACTCACCGAGTGGGAAGCAAGCATACCTACAAATGGGGAAGCCTTTGCACTATAAAGCTGAATCGCTCTCCACGCTTGGAAGAAAGTCACAACAGAAGCAAATACTCCTCACCGTCTGTGATTCACTACAGGCATGCAGTGAGGAGCTGGAACAGACACTTAGTTAATGGTCTGGGTGAGGGTGAATTCAATCGGCTTACCCAGGTAGTATCCACGTCTCTCCTCAGGCATCAGGGCAGCAAGGTGGAGCATGATCTCATCGCCAAGCTTATCTCTGGTTTCTGCGTCCAAGCGACCACCCTTCTGGATTATCTCAAAGGGCTTTCCTACTTTGATCGTGATTACCGTTCTTCTAAGGCGCTTCATATTGGCTTTGGTCTTCTCGAAGCCCATTACCGCTACAGGAATCATGGGAGCATTTTTCTTGTGGGCGATAAATGCAACGCCACCCTTTCCTCTCTGGAGTGTCCCATCCTTGCTTCGGGTGCCCTCAGGAGCTATGGCCAGGATATGATTCTGGTCGAGTATCTTGAAACAGGCATCCATGGTAGCACGTCCCATGTTCTCACGATCCACTGGGATACTTCCCCAGGTTTCCATCAGATATGCCATGAATTTGCTATTCCAAAGCTCTTGCTTAGCTATGGCATGGAGCTTCCTCGGCTGCAAGTACCCATAGAGCATGGGTCCTTCAAGGTTTGAGGTGTGGTTCACCATCATCAGAAGCGGTCCCTCCATGGGGACCTTTTTCAACTCACTGCGATCAATTTTAAAGCAAACACGAAAAAAGGCACGCAGTAAGGCATTGATCATTCTCTCACTCATTTTCATTGGTCCATAGTAGCAGAGAGAGGGTCTACTGCCAAGCTTATCGCTTGCGTATCAGGACCCAGATATAGGCAAAAACCAAGAGTGTTGCCGCTATTGCCATCAAGGTGAATGAGAGCAAGAGGGAGTGGGTGTTTCCGATCAGACCAACCAAGGGGAAGATCATGATCATGAACAGGCTGTATGCCATGCTCTGAAAGCTCAGAATGGTAGCCCTGAACTTGGAGGGTATGAGCTTATTCAGATAGCTGCTGATCGTAGGAGCCAGCAATCCTTCCATACAACCAAGAATGACATAGAAAGCCATGGTGTATGGGGTGAGAGCAATCCCCCACAGGCAGAGTGCAAGAAAGATGGGACAGGCAACAAGGATTCCTTTCTCATTGATCTTTCTCTCAATGCGATGGGCATTGAGGGAGAAGAATGCGGCCAGCATTGCGTGGGCTGCATAGGCATATCCTATGGCATCAGGGAGGTACCCTTGATCAGTCCAGAAGTTCTGCAAATAGAAGAAGAGGCTGATCATGAAAGCGAACAGGGACTCACTGAAGACAATCAGGAAGGCAATACGAGGTGTTTCCCGAAATACTTTCACACTTGAGAAAATCTGGGACTTCAGGGAGTTCAGGATTCCGGAGAACAGTCCACTTATTGGTTCCTTCTCGATCTCAGGCTCCTTGAAAAACAACGCCAACAGGAAGGCAAGCAAATTGGTAAGGATGGTAAGCAAGAATGCATAGCCGTAGTCAACAGTGGCTAGCAATCCACCCACCAGGAATGCAACCACCGAGCATGCCTGATAGAGCAGTTCATCCATGCCTTTGACTTTTAAATATCTTCCCTCTTCCTGGTCGAGCAATAATGAATCATAGAGCAAGGCATCCCCTGCCCCGGACTCGAGATTATATCCGAGTGCACTGCAGATGAAACCCAGTACCTGAAGAGGGAAGGTAGGGGCAAGAAACATGATGGCAAGGCTTAGGGCACCGAACAACCTGCCTGAGAGGCGGCTTACTTTTCTTCCCCAGATGTCGGCAACCGAACCTGTGGGAACTTCCATCAGGAAACTGGTAACATGGAAGATTGCCTCCAAGAGACCAAGCTGCACCAAGGAGAAGCCTTTTGACGCAAGATACATCATCCAAAGCCCATGGGTAAAGGAGAGGTTCATCAACGCAGTGAACCCGTAGGAAAGTGGAATATTCCTTCTGTACCTTATCAATTTCATCATTTCTCTCCCCAAACCTTGTCTATCATAGACTCGCGTAGGGTCGAGTGCAAGGTGATAGACCAAAAAAGAATTGAGATGCAACACAGAGAAATATTTTTATGGTAGCATTAAGAAAAGAGGAGTTTGGACATGGAAACACGGTATTTTGAAACATTGGATATTCACGCATCCCTTCTTGGTTTTGGCGCTATGCGCTTCCCTACAACCCCAGAAGGTAAGATTGACCGAAAGCGTTCACTGGCTATGTTGAAGGAAGCCTATGAAGCCGGGGTGAATTATTTTGATACCGCCTATCCCTATCATGGCGGGGAGAGTGAGCCGTTGGTAGGAGAATTCCTCTCCACCTTGGATAGAAGCAGCTTCTATGTTGCCACAAAGCTTCCCCAATGGTCGGTTACCTCAATTGATGATGCAAAGCGGATATTCAATGAACAGCTTATAAGACTCCAACAGAGCTACATCGACTTCTATCTTATCCACGCAATCGACAAGAAAGCATTCGACCGGATGGTCGACCTTGGTGTAGTTACCTACCTGGAAGAGGAACAGAAAAAGGGCCGTATCAAGCATCTGGGCTTCTCTTTCCACTCCATCTATGAGGATTTTGAGTATATCACCCGCTTTCGCCCCTGGGATTTCATCCAGATCCAATACAACTACCTGGACACTGAAGAGCAGGCAGGAGACAAGGGCTATGAACTGTGTACAGAACTTGGTATACCCGTCATCGTGATGGAACCGATCAAGGGAGGCTCACTTGCTGGGCTGTCCCCTGACCTGGAAGCCAAGATGAAAGCATTGGACCCTGATGCATCACCAGCTTCCTTTGCCCTTAGGTGGGTAGCTGACCACCAGAATGTGAAAGTCATCCTAAGCGGTATGTCCACCGAGGAGCAGGTCAGGGAGAACCTAAAGACCTTCTCTCCCTACAAACCATTGAGCGAGCACGAGAGAGCGGTACTGGAAGAGATTGGAAGCAGCATGAGAAGGCGTATAGGCAATGCCTGTACCGGTTGCAAGTACTGCATGCCCTGCCCCTTTGGTGTTGATATTCCCGGGAACTTTGCACTCTGGAACAAGTACCGGATGTTCGATAACTATGAGGTGGTCAAGGACCAGTGGGAGAGCGAGAGTAGTGCTGACAAGCGTCCTCCTGCCTGTACGGAGTGTGGTCAGTGTATCCCACTCTGCCCGCAGCATATCGATATCCCTACTGATCTGAAACGGGTCCAGGAGGAGATGGAAGCTGCTCGAATAGCCTACTACAGCAAATAGCAGTACCTTACCCCCCTTAAGAAGCCACGCTGAAAAACAGCGTGGCTTTTCTTTGCAATAGGCATAACCATGATTATCTGTACTTTGTTCCGATAGCGGTATATACTGACTGGAAGGCAAATCAATTAGCTCACATGACCATGCATTATGGGCCTTTCTTGGAATTGGTAGCATCTTCTCTTCTGGAATCTGAAAAACTCTGGTTATCAGTCCTGGATTAAAACAGGGATATGAAGCACATAGAGACTCGTCTTTTGTGGGCACTTACGCTATTGTTAGAACCATGAATATACAAGAACGCGCTAACGGCGCTCTGCTTGGTTTGTTTGTAGGCGATGGATTCGGCAGTCAGTGTGACGGCCTCTCCAGGGAAACACTCCAAGAAGAAGTACAAGATACAATACAAGAGGTGTTCTCCCTCGAACACCTACGCAGCGACTGTGGCATCTCAGGGGAAGTGAGCGACTTGCCGCTTCTGCTTTCCATGAGCCTGTTGTCCAACCAGGGTCTGGATGCCGATCATTTCCATGCATTGGTCAATCGTTACCGTGAAGAGAGTGAAGAGGGGTTCCCCCTTCAGGAGTATCGCGCAGCGCTTCCTCTCTCCGTCATCGTAGCGATAGCAGGTGTCGAGTTGAAACAAAAACAGGTCAGGGAAATCGCCCTCACTACGGCAGCCCTTTTCTGTGAGGATTCTCTTGAAAAAGAGGCAGTAGTACTGCTTGCCCACTGTTTTCACCTTTTGATCAATGAAGAGGTCTTTGATGGGGAAAAACTTGTTCACGACCTCTTCACCCCTCGTGGTGGCAAGAATCTGGATGAACAACTAACTGCACTGCTCTCCAGAGCAAGAAAACCCAGTCTCGTTATTGCTGGAAACCATACATTGAAGGAGACGCTGCTTTTAGTATTCCATACACTGCTACACGCGCCCTCCTTTGAGGAAGGCATGAGTGACATTGCAAGGATGGGAGGAGATGCTCGCCTATCTTGTGGCCTGTATGGAGCGTTGCAGGGGGCCTTGAGAGGACCGGAACTCTTTCCTGATAGCTGGATTGATGAACTTGTCTGCTCCTCCGCCCTCGAGCAGGCTATCAAGAAACAGACCCTGTTCAAACGAGAAACGATAAAGATGGATAGGCTTGCCTTGACCATGAGTGAAAGAGTGTTGAACGCTTCAGTATTTGGGAGGTAACGATGGAATACAAATCACTAGGGAGAACCGGTATCAAGGTTTCTGAGCTCTGTTTTGGGACCATGTCCTTCGGCGGAAGAGCTGACAAGAGCGAATCAGAGAAGATGTACAAGACCTGCAGAGAGGCAGGGATCAACTTCTTTGACTGTGCCGATGTTTACCAGAAGGGAGTTGCAGAGAGCTATCTCGGAGAATTCATCGCCAAAGAGCGTGATAAGGTTGTCATAACCACCAAGACATATGGAGCAATGGGAGACGATGTCAACGAGAAGGGATTGAACGCGAAACATATCCGCCTGGGAGTGGAAGCAAGCCTGAAACGTCTGAATACTGACTATGTGGATGTCCTGTTTCTCCATCATTTTGATCCTACTGTGAGGGAAGAGGAAACCCTCAGGGCTGTTGACCGACTTGTCAGTGAAGGTAAGGTGCTCTCATTGGGAGTCAGCAACTTTGCTGCCTACCAGGTGGAAAGAATGCTTCACCTCACATCAATAAACCAATTTGCCCCAATTTCAGTCATCCAACCTATGTTCAACATTGCAAAACGTATGGCTGAGGTTGAATTGCTCCCTATGGCTGCATATGAAGGGCTTGGGGTTATCACCTACAGCCCACTTGGAGGTGGACTGCTTACCGGCCGATACAAGGATGGGTATTCCAATGCCTCAGGAAGATTGGTCGAAAACCAGAACTACAACAAACGCTATGGTGGTCAGTTCTACGAGCAAGTTGCCCGTGAATACTCAGAGCTTTGCAGCAAGTGGGGCATCAATGAAGCAACTCTTGCCGTGGCTTGGGTAATGGCACACAAGCAGGTTACTGCCCCAATCATCGGAGCGGCTCATACTGAGCACTTGAAGCAGTCCCTAAAAGCTGCAGCCCTCACCCTTGAGCCTGAGCTCTTGAAGGCAATTGATGCGATCAGCCCACCACCACCTCCGGCAACGGACAGGAGTGAAGAGCAATAGGACTTGTCTGAAGCAAGGTTGGATAGTCTCATCTTTCCAAGGTATGAAAGATGAGACTACAACACATTTCCTGGAGGACCAAATCAATCACATCCTCCAGGAACGCTTCAACATCCATTCCCTCTACCCATTCCAACAGCTAGTAATCCAGCGCATCCTAGAAGAGGACCGTGAAGAGAGCAATCATGAAGGATCAGTAGTGGTACTCCCTACCGGTGGAGGCAAGAGTCTTTGCTTTATGCTCCCCTCCCTCCTCGTAGAAGGGATCACTGTCTTGGTCTATCCACTGCTCTCCCTCATGCATGACCAGATCAGGCGCCTTGATGAGGTTTCCATCCCCTATATCTGCATACAAGGTGGCCAGAGCCATGAAGAGAGGAATCTTCTACTAGAGAAATTAAAAAACAGGGAAGCTAGAATCCTGGTAACCAATGCAGAGTGTCTTTCCCTGCCTGCTCTCATCAACACCCTTGCCCGGATGACCATCAGCCTCTTGGTCTTGGATGAAGCCCATACCATCATAAGCTGGGGGGAAGGTTTCCGCCCTGCCCTCGCTACTGTCGGACCCATTATCCAACACCTTCCGGTTCGGCAGGTCCTCTGCTTTACTGCTACAGCAGATGAGCTGGTGCTCCATGGCTTGAACCGCCTGATATTTCCAATCGCAAAACCTCACCTCATTCATGCAAGCAGCAACAGGACAAACATCACCTACCATGTCATCAGAACGCTGAGCAAGAGAGAGAGTATCACTGAGCTGCTCTGTCAAGAAAATCTCCTGCCAGCTCTAGTCTTTTGCAGTACCCGGAAACTGACCGAGACGTCAGCCCACAATCTCCTCTACGCACTCCCCGATGTGTCAGTCCGTTATTACCATGCAGGGCTTACCAAGGATGAGAGAAGATATCTAGAGAAGTGGTTCAATGACTCTGAAAAAGGAGTGCTGTTTGCAACAAAAGCCTTTGGAATGGGAATTGATGTAAAAGGGATTCGATGCGTCATCCACCATGACCTGAGCGAAGATGTTCTCTCCTTTCTACAGGAAAGTGGAAGAGCGGGAAGAGACAGTAAACCTGCTCTCTCGATCAGCTTGCTTGATGGAAGTGAAAAACCTTCTCTCCTCGCTTCCATCCTACAAAGCACTGAGCATTGCTTCCGAAAAGGTCTCTTGGAGGCAATGAATGAGCCATTTGAGTTCTGTAGTGGGTGTGATGTTTGTAACAGAAGCATCTCACTGAAAAGACTGGGAGAGAAGGCAATCCTGATGAGTGTATTATCACACCCCTTTCACTTTTCCCCTTCATCCCTTGCTTCCATGCTTCAGGATACCAAAGGTTGGTATTCCTATGGAGGTACACTTTCAACATGGGGTATGCAGGAAGTACAAGAGGCTATCATGCTCCTGATCACTGAGGGAAAACTGCATATGTCCACTCGATTCAAACGTAGGCTATATATAGATTACAAAGTAGTACTCACACTCTTGACAACTCTGCATTCATGGCTGAGGCTTACATATGAGAGTGCAAAAAAGAAGGCTGAAGAGAGCCGGCCCCAGTTACCCTACCATGCCTCGTCCATTCCTCCCGGTCAAGGAGATCCAAACCTCCAAGACAGTGCAGGATAAAAAGCAACAAGGAGAAGAAACCCTCTCATGGAAGAAGCTTTTCCTCCTACTGTAAAAGAGAACGTATAAGTTTCGGCAACACGGTGGTACAATCGGATCGATTTCCAGCCAGGAGACATAACAACTTCTCTGCCGCCTGTCTATAGAGCTCACCGCTCTGAATAGCAATGCTCGCCACAGGAGCAGGATATACACCGAAGAGAGGGGATGCATCATACCCTACCTTTGGGAGGTCGGTCTTAATACGTAATAAGAGAGAGAACAAGAGCATATCATTCACCGCTGCAATACCATCAACATCACCGGAATCAATGAGTTTCTGTACCCTCTGGGCAACATCCCCCATGGCATTTGCGTTTCCAATTTCTGTCGACAACACCAATGCCTCCCGGTAGTGCTCCCTGAATCCAGCAAGCCGCTCGGCATGGGGGACGACACTCTCGAGGTAGCCGGTGATATATAGTGGCTTTAGCACACCACACTCTCTAAGATACTGGGCTTGTAGGGTTCCACCATATCGATTGTCTGTTCTCACACAGTTCGTTGTTTCGGTACTTCCTGTGAGGTGATGGGCAAGCACATAGGGAATAGAGATGGAAGAAAAAAGCGCTTCCTCCTCCTGTGTGTCAACATCATAGGCGAGGATACCATCACAGCGCATTGCAATCGCTTCCAGCTCACGCCGTGTTTCCACAGTATAGAATCGCATCTGCCAGGAGCTTTTCGCCAACACTTCCTGTACTCCCTTGATCGCCCTACCAAAGAACCAGTCAAAGCTATCCAGATTTCCCCAGTAGTAGGGCCTCTCCTCCTTCCTGAACTGCACAAAGGCAATGGTGCCGGTCCCACTTCTTCGCAAGGTAGCGGCAGCGCTGTTGGGTTCATACCCCAACTCTTTTGCGGCTTCCAATACTCGCTTTGCAAGTGATGGGGAGACCTTACCAGGATTGTTGTACACACGAGAGACGGTTGCACTGCTTACCCCTGCCTTATTTGCGACACTGTTTCTGGTTGCTCCCATCGTTCGTCCTCTTATTTTTATTGACAAATGCTTGATACAGGGTTAGTGTACACGTGTACATTCAAGAACGCAAGTACATTTGCACTGAAGGAGCATATGATGGCCAGAAAGGAAGCAATACAGAAAGGTTTGTTGCATACCGTGTATCCATCCCTCTACGGGAATTCGTTCCAAGCTGAGGATATGGACAAACGGTTCATCAGTTTGGTTGAAGAACATAACAACTTGTTCAAGGAACAGGATGTCAGTCTGTTCTCCACTGCTGGAAGAAGTGAGCTCGGTGGAAACCATACTGACCACAATCTGGGAAAAGTCATTGCTGCTACCATTAACCTGGATACCATCGCCGCAGTAAGCAAGCGAGATGACAACATCGTCGTCTTGACGAGTGAAGGCTACCCAGAAGTGGTTGTGCATCTTGATGAGCTTGCAATCGTTGAAGCAGAGAAAAACACCACCGAGGCACTGGTACGCGGTATTGCCTTTGCATTCAAGCAGCGAGGCCTCAATCTTGGTGGTTGGCAAGCCAATACCACGAGCCGGGTACTCAAAGGATCGGGGCTCTCCTCATCTGCCGCAGTTGAGGTTCTCTGTGGAACCATTTTTAACCACCTCTACAATGAAGACACACTCTCTCCGGTTGATCTTGCGATCATCGGGAAGTTCAGCGAAAACAACTACTTCGGTAAACCCTCTGGATTGATGGACCAGATGGCATGTGCGTATGGTGGTATCATAGGGATTGACTTTGCTGATGAGGAAAACCCGAAGATTGAGCCGGTGCACTACTCCTTCACTGATCATGGATACCAGCTGGTCATCGTGGACACCGGGGGAAATCATGCAGACCTTACCCCCGAGTATGCTGCAGTGCCCAAGGAGATGAAGGAAGTAGCTGCTCACTTTGAGGCAAAGCATCTCAGGGAGATCGATGAATCTACCTTCATCTCTCAGCTTCCCCTTCTCAGAAAAACACTTCAGAATGACCGGGCAATGCTACGCTCAATTCACTTCTTTGAAGAGAACAAGCGAGTTGCCAATATGCTCAAAGCTCTGGAGAATCATGACATTGCATCATACCTGAAAGAAGTGAGAGCGAGCGGAGAGAGCTCCTTCTGCTTCCTCCAGAACCTCTACCCCTCTTTCTTCCCTCAGGAACAGGGTCTGAGTCTGGCTATTGCCATGACCAAGAGCCTGCTGGGAAGCGATACGACTGTACGTGTCCATGGAGGAGGCTTCGCTGGTACCATCCAAGCCTACATACCCCTGGACAAATATGAGCTCTATAAACAAGCAATGGAAGCTGTATTCTCAGAAGGAAGTGTCACTCCTATCACAGTCCGGCAGAGAGAAAGCTGCTGTATTGCGGAGTAGAAAGGAACGATACGATAACAGGCTAGTTTTTCACAAGCTTGCCTGTTTTTTTGTTTCACTCCTGTATGGAGTACTAAAATTACTATCACTCCCATTATCTTTCCCTTTGCATATTGGCTTCTTCGTTATACAATAGCCAATTAGGGAGAGACTCATGGACATTGATAATCGTATTCACACCTATTTCCAAGCTGAGGCTGAAAGCTTGCATGTAAAGAACATCTTTCTTGGACTCGGCTACTCTGCAGTTGTCTTGCAAGATGGACGTTGTGGACTCTGCTACACTCCAAAAGGGAGTGGAAATAGTTGTTCAGTTAACAAGAACAAGGAGGAATATGAAGGGTATCCTGCGATCAAACTACTTAAGAACATCAAGAAAGAGGACCCGCTTGGCAGAGCCATGGCAATTGCACTCTGCAATGCCTTGAACCAGGACCACTCCCTCCTACAGGATGAGGATGACGGCAATCTGATACGCGACCTTAAGTTGAATGCAGGAGACAATGTTGCCATGATCGGATACTTTGCTCCCATCGTCTCGTACTTGAAGGAGCATGATATTACTGTTCGTGCTTACGATATTGGAAAGGAAGTAGGATCAGAGATGGAGTTCTACCAATGGGCAGAGACCGAGAGCGATGCCTTGATCCTGACCGCCACCAGCCTGATCAACTCCTCCCTTGAAGAAGTCCTCAGCCATTTCAATGGGAAGAGAATTCCCACGGTACTCATGGGACCATCGGCCATTATGGCCAAGGAACTCTATAGAGGCTTGCCTATTGATCTACTAGCAGGTTCCACCGTTTCCAACCGGGATGGTGTAATCAAGTCAATTCGTAATGGTCGGGGAACCCCCTACCTTCATAAGGACTGCAAGAAGGTTCATCTTTACCTCTAGAGATACGTACTGAGAAAACTACTTTTTCCGTAGGCTCTGTTTCCTCTTTTTCGCACTTCCCAAATTTTTCCGAATTTTCTTACGTTTATTGTCATATTTTTAATTATGTCCAATTTCTGATGCAATTTTTCTTCTACAATTTATACAGACTCTCAATATTGACAAATCGCTGTAAGCATTTGACTATAAATTATGAGGCATGGAATAGAAGAAAACAGGAAGGCTTCTTGCACCATTTACAACCTCCCACACTTCACCACTAGCCTCAACATGTCTTATTCCTTCACATATACTGCTGTCTCACTCATCAGAGGATTCTACTCTGGTTAGCCAAGACAAATCACCACGGAAACATCATCTTGCATTGTGCTACAGACCAGGAATATCTGGTAGGGGTGGGAGGCTATTATGAAACGACTGATGAAGGCTATCTTTCTGATTCTTCTAGTACTTTTCTGTTTACAACCAATGACCGCTAAGGTCATAAGGACCAGCTCAAGAAAATTGAGCATACCTAAGGATATCGTTGCAACACGAAAGGTGAATTTCAATATTGGAGACATCTTAACGGTGCCGATGGTCTCTCTTACTATCGTGAACGACCCTACCCCAGCCTATCTCTTGCTCGTACTGGAACTGGAGATCGACAGCACAGAAATTCCTGCCTCCGAGAATATGGCAACGGCGGAAATCGTCAGGTATTTTGCTGGAAGCGAAACACTGACATTCTCCAATACTGACCTCATGAACTATGTTGGCAATGTCCGTGGAGGCTCTGCCCCCACCGCCATCAGGGATGCATTTGGCGTGTCTTCAATGAGTTCAATTACTTCTGATTTCTTTGAGAATTCCAATACGACCATTCCTGAAGGCGAGTATACCCTAACTCTCAAGGCATATGAAATTGATAATGAGGATGCAAGTGTTACAACAGGTAGGGTACTCAAGGAAGCTCAATCCGTTACCTTCAAGGTACTCACCATTGGCTCCCTTTCAGTAGTACAGAACCCAACGGTCGGGGATACTACACTTCGTATACAGCTTCCAGAGACTCCCTATTATAGTGAATCAAACATTCCTACGAACTCAACCACCAAAGTTACGATCAACGGACCTGGAATAAAGCAGAGCATAAGTAAATCCCACAGCAGGGTGGTTGCCTCGCTTGGTTCCTCGATCAAGGGGCATCCTGGGGATACTACTGGAGGAGAGGTCACCTATGACCTTTCTTCTATTAAGTTCAGGGCAGGAGAAACGTATACCTTTACCATCGAATATTTTGATGCAGCAGGATATCTTATAGCCAACAGCGTGAAGAGCATCTCCTTCCCCTCTCCCAAATTCTTCACCTCCATAGACACAAGCAACGCCTACATCCCGGAATTCAGTTGGGGGTTCAACGATGATTACGACGATTGGACAACGGAGTACAGGGTCTACCTCAACGGACAGTATTATGGCTACACCACTTCGAACAACTATACACTTTCTTCTCCCCTCTCACCCAATACCACCTACTCGTGGTACATAATGCCGTTCAATAGGGACGGTACGGCATTCTTCAGCAGCACATCAGCTATCAGCAAAACCTTTACTACGAAAGCCCATACCGAGCTTGATGTCGCAGTCAACGAACCAGAAGACAAAGCAGTATTATTGCTAGGTGAATCATATACCTTCAGTGGGGATGCGACACTCTCTGACAATGCCACAATTAAGAGCGCAATATGGCAAATTGGTACCGAGACAAAGACAGGTGACTCAATCACCTACACTCCAAGCAAGCGTTATGCTGCAAATAGCTTACTGACCTATCTCAGGATAGTCGATAGCTTCAACCTTGCTAAAAACTCCGCCTCACTGTATCTTACCGTCCTTGACCCTGCTATCGCTATTCAAGGAGGGACCGAACAAACAATCAGCAAGGGAAGCAGCACAACCTTTACCTTGGACAGCAAGAATACCAGGGACCTCTCCACTGTAGAGTGGTACCTCGACAGTTCCCTAGTAGGCTCTGGGAATTCACTCTCCTATACGTTTGACGAGAGCGGTACCTACTCCCTTACCGCCAAGGGTGAGAGTACCCCCGATATCAATGGAACTACCAAGGAAGTCACTTCCAATAGCCAGAAAATCACCGTAATAGGAGATGCCCCATCGGTTGCAATCGTACAACCACAGACAGAGGTTGCGATGGTAAAGGGAACCACTCTCGATTTAGTTGCTTCCTCCCAAGCTGACAACCAAATCCAAAGTAGAGTTTGGACGTACAGTGGAGCCGCATCAGGAACACTGGGAAGTGGGAGTGACAGTGTATCATTTACCCCCACCACAACTGGGGCCTATACCATTACCCTCTCAGTAACGGACATCCATCAGAAGACAAGCACTGCAACGACAAGAGTTGTGGTCATCGATCCACAAGTGGCACTAACCAGCCCCCAGATGGGTTCCACCTTTTCTCTAGCAAGCAGCCTAAGTCTTGAGGTATCGGCGCCTAATGCACAGCTCATACGTTATTTCATTGGCAACCAAGAGCTAGCCTCCCCAACAGTTGATCTAGCAAACCTTGGAACCGGTACCTACAGTGCATATGCAAAAGCATCATGGGAAGTTGTCGACAGAACGGGAAAACCTAGTATATATACAGAGGACTCAAGTACCATTACCTTTAGCGTAAAGGATCTTATACCTCCAACGGTTTCCATCAACTTTCCTGAAGACGATATGTTGCTCAAGACAGGCACCACCTATCAGTTTGTTGCAGAGACCAGCAGCAGTTCTAATGTCACAAACAACTGGTGGGAAGTGAATGGAATACGTTTAACCGGAAACAGTTATACGCCATCGACCTCTGAGAAGAGCAAATCACTTACCATCACCCATTATGCCGAAAACCAGGATGGCGTGAGGGGAAGCAATAGCGTCCAAGTACAGCTTGCAAATCCATCCGTATACCTTACTCCCCCGTCTGCAACGCAGTTCCTGAGTGGGGAGGTAATCCCTGTCAGTGCGACTGTCGTCGACGGAGAGCTGTACTGGCTTGTTGATGGCAATGAAATACCATCTTGGGATAAGATGCTTACCACCACCGGACAGCACACCATCCAAGCAGGATGGAGATTACAAGCAATGGGAGCCAATGGGAGCCTCCGTTCCTTCAGCGGATTGTCTTCCACCAAGGCAACAGTATCGGTATACAGTAATCAGAGGCCGGTCATAACCTCTTTCTCACCAGCCACTGCAGTAATACTGCAGCGTACCGGGGTACCGGTTATATTCTCACTGCAGGCTTCCAGCCAGAATACGCTGGAGACAACCAAGTGGAATATTTTCAGTGAAGGCTCTTCTATCCGAGAGACCCTTGCTGCAAGCATCAGCCATCAAAGTTGGCCTCCAGGGTTGTACACTGTCCAGGCAGAAGTGAAAGATACCTATAATCAGAGTACGAAGCAGGAGTGGACCGTCAAGATCATTGACCCTAGCATCTCCATCACCTATCCACAGAATGGAGCAAAATTCCCAACAAAACAGGTACCAAAGCCAGTTATTGTAACCAAGGATGTCAGCTCTTTCACCATGGCACTCAATGGAACCTTGATCAGTGACACCTTTGACTGGAACTCGCTCGGTGCTGGGAGTTACACCCTGAGCGTGGTAGGTAGCTACCTGACCACAGGAAAAACTACTCCAGAGAAGACGAGTGAGCAAAAAATCACCTTCAGTGTTGCCCAGAGCACACCTCCAAAATTTGAGGTGAACGGGATCAGCAACAATGATCGCCTCATTGCAGGAGAACGCTATAACCTTATTGCAAACGGGGAAGCAAATGAGACCTTCCAGTGGTATGTAGACAACCAGCTTACCGCACAAGGGGAAGCCTACTCCTTTACTCCAAACGCATCCCAAAAAGAAATAACCATCATGGTCAGGGGTGAGCGGAACTCCATAATCGTTGACAAGCACTTCAATGTGCGGGTCATCGACCCCTATATCAGTATCATTCTTCCTGAGGGATTGGCTTTTGAAAACCTCTATCCACCGAGCATACCGATCCCTCTGCTCTATGAGAGCAGGGATATCGACAAAGTGGTCTGGAAGGTGAACCTAAAGGAATACAACAATCCTACCGTTACCTTCGCACAGGGTATGCACAGCATCGATGTAGATGGCTATGCAACCTCAGTACGGCTTCCTGATGGAACTATGGGTGATTACCTCCCCACCAATACCGACGGTATTACCGGGAGGGATATCCAGGTTGCTGACAAACAGGGAGTGGTGAGCATAGAGGCTCCTGAGCGAGTGCTGGAAGGAAGTGCAATTACCGTAAAAGCTCTCTTGGTGGAGCAAGGGCTTACCGATTTGATTGCTACCCTAGCCCTCTCGGTTGACGGGGTAAAGTATACACAACACCAAAGACCTGCAGGTAGGGAGTTTACCATTCCCACCTTGAAAGCAGGAGTGCATACCATTTCGATCACCTCCACTGATGTATTTGGGAACAGCAAAACTGCTGAAAAACAGATTGAAGTACTCAAACCACTGGACTTCACGATTACCAAACCGCTAGAGGGACAACATCTCTCACCAGAGACCGTGATCAAGGGTAATCTGGAATTGATCGCAGGTGCAATTGACTTGGTTACATGGAGGCTGGATGCGACTGTCGTTCCCAATTCGAACTTCCTAAGCGGGACGCTTGGCACGCTGAAACCGGGAAAGCACACCATTTCCGCCAGTGCAAGAGATCCTCTGGGGAATGTAACAACCAAACAAGTACGGGTTGAAGTCCAGAACGACTTCCAACTCAACTTGCTCGCTCCTTTTGACTCCACCACTACCATGATCGGTACACAGGTGCCTTGCATGGTAGGAGTTGATAAGGTAGTGGGTTCGTCCTTCGACCTTTCGGATGCGGCTTCACGCATTACATGGTATGTCAATGGAAGCAGTACCGGTGAGGTAGGTCTGAGTTACCAATTCAAGGCTGAGAAAAGCGGGAGTTTCACCATCCAGGCACGTTACGCCAATGGGGCGATGGTTCGCACCACAGCAGAGCGGACCATCACTGTCCGTGATATTGCCGAGCCAACCATTCTCTCTCCTCTGCAAGCGCAAACCATTACTTACAAGACAGGCGAGAAGATTGCGCTCTCTGCTACCGGAGAGGAAGGAGCAACCTATCAGTGGAAGCTCGCTGACCAAGTGGTTGCTGTAGGAAAGGAGACCAGCTTTGATCCAAAAGGAGTTTCTGGAAACGTGCAACTTACCCTCGTCACTACTGCCTTTGGCAGAAGCAGCCAGAGAAGAGTAAGCTTCACATTGACTCCAAACCAAAGCCCGACTCTTACCCTCTCGGTTCCTCCACTTCAGTACACAGGAGAGCCCCTCACTTGGGCTGCCACTGCATTTGACGCAGAGGACAAGAAAGCCAACCAGATTGTCACCTATCGTTTTGATGGGGTTCCTATGGAAGGAGCGAATCAACGAATCTTGACTGAGGCAGATGTCGGGAATCATATTCTGGAAGCCCGTACAGTGGACAGTATGGGAGCAGAAACGATTGCGAGAGCTGCCATCCAGGTATCGAGGGCTCAGCTTCCCATGGAAATACTCTCTCCCAAGAAAGAACAGACCTTCTTCCTGGGTTATGATGTACCCTTGATCGCTACACTCAATGAAGCGGTGAAAGGAACCTACCAGTGGACCATCACGTATCTTGATGATCCGGCAGCAAGCAATGATTCCCTTACGGGAAGCAATGCCATGTTCTCTGCAAAGGGAACTGGACTGGTTGAGATCACCACGGTCTTCGTTGATGGAAACAATCGTGAGCGGGCAAGGGAGCGGACTACGATAACCATCCAGAAGGAGCCGCTCAAGCTCTCGATCAACTGGCCCCATGGCAGTGTCGTGAATGCTGGAACCAAACTCAGCCCGACACTGATCGGACTTCCCAGCGACCAGGAAGGTGGCCAAGTCAGGTGGTATCTCAATGGACTGGAGATTGATGATATTGGAAATCTTACAGCACCGGAGATAGCCGGTTCCTGTACATTGGTAGCGGTCTACAGCGAGGAGGATGCCAGCGAACAGGCAAGCATTTCCTTCACGGTGAACACCAGGCCACAACTCTCCTTCATCAATCTTGCTGAAGGGACCAGTGCTCCGCTTGGCAGACCCATCGTACTGGCTGTTGAGGTAAAGGATGACCAAGCCTTCACAGGAACTATACGTTGGAAGGATGCTGAGGGAACAGTGCTTGGGGAAGGGAAAGCCCTTGCATTCACCCCCTCTGCAGCAGGAGAACAACAGATCAGAGCGGAGGCAACAGACTCTATGGGACTGGTTGGCAGTATTGCCACTACCCTTTACAGCTTTGAGCCGATCAACAATGTGCAGGCAGTGGTGAACAACAACCTGCCAAACTATCTGATAGCTGAGAGTTCGCCTCCGCTCCCTCTCCGCTCTGAGTTCAAGGGTGGTGTAAACCCCGAGGTAACGTGGCAGGTCAAGCAGGGAAACAAGGTGCTTGAAAAGAAGGGGAAAGAGATCTATCTGGGCTACGGAGAGATAAACAACCTACAAGCTGGACCGGTTGTGGTCAGCATGCTCATCTCCGATCCACTGGGTGCACAGGAGACAATTAAGCGTGAAGTTCCACTGAACCTCACTTCCTCTGCAACCTTGGAGATCCTTAGCCCTTCTGCTGATAGCATCACCCGCCTAGGTGAAGAGATTTCCTTGCAAGTTGCACTTACTGGATTCAGTGAACCAGCGATGCAGCTACTGCTCGGGGAAACTCCACTCCCGACTTCTTGGATGATTGGGGAAGGAACCAGGACTGCGAGCGCGATCATACAGCCGGATGTCTTCACTGCAGAGGGTGTCTATGACCTAACCGTACAGGCAAGTGAGGGTTCACTTGTCCAGAGGCAGCAATTCAGTCTCAATCTCTACGCAGAGAGACAGGGCGTTTTCATCGACAATGCTCCGCCTACCTATGACCTTGCCGGTGGAAGCTCACTACTCACAGCAACCGTTGCAGGACTGGAGGGAGTTGATCGTATCGACTGGAAGAGTGACCTTCTGGAGGAGACCATCTCCAGTGGATACTCCTTGGATCTCAGCGAAGCTGGACTTATTGCAGGAAAGAGATCGATAACTGCGGAAGCCTATGCAGGAGGAAACATGGTAGGTTCTGCGACCATCCTCATGGATGTGATAGGAACTGTGGAAGTACAGATTGTCGACCCGCAACCCTTGATCATCCTGATAAAGGGAGCGAGTACCGAGCTCAAGGCAGTAGGCAAGGATAAGGATGGTTCATCGCTGGATGAAGATGCCTTTACCTGGAGCTCCCACCTAGATGGAGTGATCGCTGAAGGTTCAACACTCTCCTTCGCTTCGCTTGATCTTACAGCCGCCGAGCATATCATCACAGCCAGTGCATACGGCAGTGACGGTACGATGGTAGCTGCACACCAAGTAGTGCAGGTCAACAGTACGGAGAAGCCTAAGGAGCCAGAGACACAGGATACTCCTGCATCATCTGATACACCGGACGGCACAGGATATGAGACTGATTACGATCCTATGGGAGCTGGCATGGAGCCACCTCCAGAATCGTTCAACATGGGAGTACCGGTAGATCCATACATACCACCATTCTTCCCCGATCCATTTGGACCGGGTATGGGAGGGGCGCCTCCTGACCCAGGACTCGGAGGGTATATGGACTCTTTCTTCAGTGGTCCTGGCTTTGGCGGTGGATATGGAGGAGCCCCAGGGTTTGGAGGCGGTGGCTATGGCGGAGCACCTGGATTTATGGGTGGCGGATATGATGGCTCACCCGGATTTGGTTGGTAGGAAGGAGGAGCATCATGAAAAATACACATACGTTATTCTTGATCGTTGTAATAAGTCTTTTGAGTGCTTCCCTTTTCGCCTTGCAGGTAAACGTTTCTGGAGAAGTGAAAGCCTATGAGAATCTTGAGGTAACGCTCTCCAGTGCGGAGGCCGATGGTACAGTACAGGAAGCAAGGTTCTTCTTCTACCAGAGTGGTGAGCGTGAACCACGTTATAGTGAGTTTGTTGAAGATAAGGGGGTGTGGAGGACTACAGTCCCCTACACCTACCTTACCGGCGATGAACTGGTCTACTACACGATCATGCAGAATAGTGATGGCAGATTTATCCGTGACCCAAAGATCGGAGAACACAAGGCCAGACTGCTTCAGGACAAGGAACCTCCCACCCTGGAATTGATAAGTCCGGGAACGTTTGAGGTGGTGGAAGGAAAGGAACAACTGGTAGTGTTTGGTGTTGCTGATGAGAGTGCACTCACACGCTTCAACATCACCAGAGACGGACAGACGCTGACACGAAGTGGTGTCTTTGGTGGATACCTCTCCTTCCTGATTACTCCTGAAGAGAGCGATGATGCGGTAATAACCATCGAGATGGAAGACCGCTACGGTAATATCTCAACAGAGGAGTACACCTTCACCATTACCGCAGAGAAAGCACCCACCTTTGCCTTTGATGGTTCGTACCGTGCAAACCTTGAGGTTGAGTATATCCTTGGGTTTGGAGAGAGTGAGAACCAGACAGATTTGCAGGAGGTATTCAGTGATGTGAGCCAGAATCTGAACATCTCATACGAACTTGGGGGCGATGGGTATATGAAGGCAGGTCCACTTGTCATGGAGGGGACTGCCGTTTTCAAGGATACTGTTGCCGCCACCGAGATTACTGAAGCATATCCCAATACCTTGATCGCTGACCTACAGAACTTCCTGAACTTGTACAACCCGATCAACTTCGCCAATGAGTTTGAATGGACAGGAGAGGATGCGAGACAGTTTGAGAATGACAACCAGTTTACCCTGAAGATATCTCTCTTTGGACCTGCACTTACCTATCAGTTTGGTGACCAAAAGGTGAATTTCCAGAAAGAGACAATCAATGATCTCTCCCTCAGAGGAACAGCGGTCGGTATCGATCTCCCGTTCTTTGAACTGAAAGTAGCAAAGGGTTTGAGTGATCTTGGTTTGGCAGAAACAGCATGGCCTCAGAATTTCTTTGGCTTCAAGATGGCTGGTAAGGCCAGGGAGGCCTTCTATCTGCAGACCAATATATCCTTTATCAGCTCCCTGCAGGGACGGTATGAGAATCTCAAGAGTGGAGCCGATTCCCCCATCGGTGATTTGTATGATCTTGATGACATCAGGCCAGAACAGAACATGGTCATTGGTTTGAGCAGTGGTTCAAAGAACAAGCTATTCAATCTTGACGCATCCTTCTCCCTGAGTCTCTACAATGATGATGCAAGTGACGTACTTGATGTTGACCAGCTGGCGACAGACTTGGAGGATCAGGGAGGACCCGATGTAAGCTCCTACCTGGGATACTTGGACAAGGTACAATCAATCTTCCCGGTCCTGGACTACTTCCTCCCAACCAATGGTTTGATCAGTGGAGTCATCAACAGAACACTGTGGGGCGTGAGCTACGGGGCTGAGGTAGAGGTACCTTCTCTTGGTATCCAGACGTGGATACGTAAAACGGATAGTACCTACAAGAGCCTTGGTGCCTCGGTAGCCACCGATGAGTTCTCCTATGGATTGGCATTTGAAAAGGGAATCAAGGATTTCACGTTCTCTGCTGGGTATGAGAGGAACAAGGATAATATTGCAGATATTCTGTTCAACGATATCATCGCTTTGGTGAAACCTGATCTCGCCCCTGATACCACACCAACCTCAGCAAATGATATTTCCAATATTGTTCACCAGGTACAGGCTGGTGTCGACTTCCCACAACTTGCCCACTTCGGAACGATAGCATTGGATTATACATTCCTCTATGAGACAACCAATGCTGAGGCGCTGGCAGCGAAAGCAACCGATGCAAGCGTGGCAACCGCCATTTCTACTGCCACTACCAACGATATCACCAGTACCCATACCGGGGAATTAAGATGGAAGAGTGCGCGGTATAAGTTTGGTGATGTGTCCACAAACTTTGGGGCGAAGACGAAGGACTCCTATATCACGAACATCCAGAGTGATGGGGTCAAGGACGGATCCACGTTCTGGGAGTTCTCCTACGCGCTCTCTGCTGCAACAAGTTTCAGTCGATATGCCATCTCTCTTGGGTTTGACCATGCTTGGAGTACAGAGACAGGAGGGCTGACTACATTTGGGTATGATACGAAGTTCTCCATCAAGCAGGCGTTCTTCGATACAATCACCTTCACAGCTTCACTTGACCAGGCGTTCAAGAGCTCGCTTGAGGCGTTCAAGATAACAGGCTCAGCGGGGATTGACAAACGGTTTGGTCCAATCTCAACGTCTGCCCTCTTTGAAGTGAGTTATTATGATTCAATTGTTGACAATAGTGATGATGCACTCACTTCAAGGTTGACGATAAAGGGAGTATTTTCCAAGTAACATCGCATAGATAAGAGAAGCACCCTTCCGAATGGATATTTCGTGGGGTGCTTCTTTATGTCATATGTTTTTCATCACTTGTTATACTTTTAGTGATATTATAGTGATTATTTCATCATATTTTCATATATCATGCGAGTCCCAACGTAATTTATTCATACCTTGTGTCATATTTTTCTTTACAGTTCCATAAAATTGTTGGTATTCTACGAATAAGAACAAACTCAATGAGGCTCATGCAGTACTAGAATACTGTAGCTCCAAATATCGTATGCGTCTCAAATCCCCAGGGAACAAATGCTCTGGAGGATAGCAGATATTTGGAGGGCTAATGCGTCGAACTTGGAATAAATCAGGAATGATTTTACTGCCAAGCGGCTATTGGGCTTGTATTTCAGGTCTACGATGCAATATTTTTCCCAACTGTTCTAGAAAAGCGGGATGGGATAGTTCCCTCTACTCCAACCTACCGCCGCCCCACAGGGAAATACTTTCGTTTCTCTTATATGGAAGACAGTAAAGTAATTTTCCAAGAATTACTCTTCTCATAAAACACCACAAAAAATTTTGGAGTACGACATGAAATATAAAATGAATCGATGGATGGCATTTGCACTTATTGTATGTGTCCTTTTGGTCACCATGGGATGTGATGAATTATTGAATAGGCCAGTAGATGTTACTAGTGTCACCATAACGCAAGAGGATCAAATCCTTGTAGTAGGAGACACCGTTCAACTTGCTGCAACTGTTGCCCCAAGCGATGCATCCAACAAGGATGTAACGTGGGCCTCTGATGATACAGATACGGCTACAGTCAGTACCACTGGCCTTGTCACGGCAGTGGCTGCAGGGAGCGCAATCATTACGGTAACCACTGATGATGGGAGTAAGACAGATACAATTTCCCTAACTGTAAGTGAAGGATTTATTAGAGGAACATTAACGCCTACAGATAGTGAGACCAATCCTGATGATCTTGTAGCGCTTCCAATCGAACTACTCTCAGGCCCTCACGAGACGGGTGGCTTTGATGCATATGCTGACATCACTACTTATGAAATCCCAATGGCAACCTATACATATGTTGGAGATTTTGGAGCATCCTTGATGATGTTATATAGCTCCTCTGAGCCAGTCGTGCAAGGAGAAAGTGGGGGAACCTTTACAAGATATCTTGGATCAGGAGAAACTGATGAATCAGTAGATATTTTCTATATTATGATTTCTGATAGTTTAGCAAATATTACCTTGGACGTTGAGATCACACCTCTAATGGCAGATTTCGTAAGAATCGATTCTGCGGGTAATGAGAATTACTTCTCTCCAGATCATGATGATAAAGAGACTCCAGATCCAAGTGATGATTATTTCTCTCTTGGGATTACCTTTACAGACAATGGCAATGAGTCAGGATATGTAAAGGGTACGATAACAGGAACAGTGTATGATCGTGGCACAGAAACTAGTGAATATGATGGAGATGAATATTCGCTTGATTTCGATTTTGCAGTAAAAATATTTGATGGTAATCCACCACCAGAGGAATAAGGAATAAATTGTATGTTTGTCAAGGACCCACCATTTGGTGGGTCCTCTTATGTATCCATTGTCTTTAATTTAGCTATTCGAACTTAAGCACCCTACTCAAACAACTCCCGATACTCCTTCCCTACCTGCTTGAAAGAAGTCTCCTTATCAAGCAGTAGCTTCAGGTTCTCTGGAATGGGAACCTCGGTATCAAGCAGTGGTTCTACCACCTGCTCGAACTTAGCTGGGTGGGCAGTAGAGATGACAATGGTGGGCTTGCCACTGAAGTGGTCTCTTCTTACTCGCTCTCCGGTAGCGGAATGGGGGCACATAATGTACCCTGACTCATCATAGACTTCCTTTATCGTCTTCCTGATAGTCTCGTCATCCACAGACCAAGCGCTTACCATCTTTCGCATGACATCAATATCTGGATACAGATCAAAGAGACGCTCCATGTTGCTGGGAGCCCCTACATCCATAGCATTGGCCAAGGTGGCTACCGAGGGACGCTTCTCATAGTTGCCGGAGAAGAGATAGTCTGGAATTGTCTTGTTCTCATTCACGGAAAGTACAATTCTTTCAATGGGAGCTCCCATACTTAGAGCCCAGTAGGCACCACAGCTATTGCCCACATTTCCGCTTGGGATGATGAAGGTAGGTTTCTTTCCAGTAGCCTGGTAGTAGAGATGGGACGCATAGACATAGTACACACTCTGGGGAAGCAGTCTTCCCAGGTTAATACTGTTTGCACTGCTCAGCCCCCACTTGTTGGCAATCTCCTGGTCCATGAACGCATCCTTGACCATCTTCTGACAGTCATCGAAATTGCCATCGACCTCATATGCCTCAATATTGCCACCCCAGCAAGTTAGCTGGGTCTGCTGGCGCTTACTCACCCTTCCCTTGGGGAAGAGTACCTTTACATCAATACCCTTTCGCCCAGCGAAAGCGGCTGCCACTGCCCCACCGGTATCGCCACTGGTTGCAACCAGGATGGTGAGCTTACGGCTTTGCTTCTCCAGGATCTTCTCCATGCTTGCAGCAAGGAATCGTGCACCAAAATCCTTGAATGCAGCCGTCGGTCCATGATAAAGCTCAAGAACCATCTCCTCCCCTTTCAGGGGAACCAAGGGAACAGGGAAGTTGAAGGCATCCATACAGATCTGAGCCAGGTCATCTTTCAGAGGATCGTCCTCAAAGAAAGGAGCAAGCACCTCATATGCCAGTTCCGGATATGAAGAGATCTCATGTACATTCAGGTGGGAGAGGGAGGGAAAGGACTCAGGAACATAGAGTCCCCCGTCTGGTGCAAGACCTTGCAGAATTGCCTCGCTGGCACTCACCTTGGGAGCTTTCTTTCTTGTTGATACAAACTTCATCGTTACGTCCTCCTAGATCCTGGCCCCAAGATAGGCTGCCAATCGAAGAATATCAGAGAATACACCACCGGCAGTAACTTCCCTTCCTGCTCCCGGTCCCTTGATCACCAGAGGTTGGCTCAAGTACCGGTCGGTGGTAAAACAGATCACATTATCAGTACCGCTTGCCTGGGCAAATGGGTGGTCGCTCGCATAGCTCTTCAAGGAAGCACTGCAGTTGCCTTCTTCATCAACAATCCCGACATAGCGGAGTTTCTCTCCCTTCGCTGCAGCATCTTTGTATGCTTTTTCAATAATAGGATCGATTGCTTCCAATCTTTCCATGAACTCACTTGGGGAGCAACCATCGAGAGACTCAGGGACCAGACTCTGGATGGGAATGTCTTCCACTTCCAGGGAGTATCCCAGCTCCCTTGCAAGAATGACCGTCTTTCGGCCTACGTCCATGCCTGAAAGGTCATCCCTTGGGTCAGGCTCAGTATAGCCCATCTCCTTTGCCTGTCTCACCAGTGAACTGAAGGGAACACTACCATCATAGCTGGAGAAGAGCCAGGCAAGCGTGCCGCTGACTATCCCCTCAATACGGTGTACGGTGTCCCCTGTCTGGACCAAGTCTTTCAAGGTCCAGATAATGGGAAGCCCTGCACCTACGGTGGTCTCATAAAGGAAACGCTTTCCTGTACGCATGGAAGTCTCCAGCAAACGCTGGTAGTACTCCATTGGAGCAGTTCCTGCCTTCTTGTTCGGGGTAATGACATGGATCCCTGACTCCAGCCATGAAACATACTGTTCAGCAAGCTTGCTGCTGGTAGTGCAGTCTATGATCAGGGAGTGCGGAAAATAGGTGGCACCAATGTGGCGGGTAAAGAGGTCCTGGTCGAGTTCAACAGCTTCCTCGTCAAAGCGTTCCTTCCAGTCTCCTGGATCGATACCATCCTGATCAAGCAACATTTTCCTTGAGTTGGCAATACCCCTGATATGAATATCGAGGCCAAACTGCTCTTTCAGCCTGGTGGTCTCCTTTGCAATCTGCTGCAGCAATGTACCCCCAATATTTCCGGGGCCAAGCAACCCAACAGAAATTGCTCGCTTGGAGAGGAAGAAGCGTGCATGCAGTGCCCGTAAGGCCTTCTTGCTGTCAATTCCCTTGATAACTGCGCTGATGTTTGTCTCGCTCGAGCCCTGTGCGATGGCAATGACATTTACCCCTGCCTTGCCCAAGGAAGAGAAAAACTTTCCAGCAACCCCTGCCTGACCTGTCATCTGCTGCCCAACCGCTGCAAGGACTGCAAGCCCGGTTTCGGCCTCAATACTCTGAATGGAGGCAGCCTCAAGCTCGGGAGCGAACTCCTTCCTTGCAGTGGCGCAGGCACGATCCGCTTCCCTCTCGGGAACAGCAAAACAGATGGAATACTCACTGGAAGCCTGACTGATAAGCACAACAGAGATGGAAGCCTTTCTCATGGCTGAGAAGAGTCGGCTGGCGATGCCAATGACACCACTCATACCAGCCCCTTCCACATTGATCAAGGCAATGTCATGGATGATGGAGAAGCCCTTCACCCTATTTGGTTCCCTCTGGTCACCATGCTTGCTGATAACGGTTCCTGGATCTTTCTCATGTTTCCAACAGCGAAGCTGGACATCCAAAGAGGCAGCAATGGCAGGGACAAGGGCATGGGAATGAATGATCGGAGCACCAAAGAAACTGAGCTCTGTTGCCTCTGCATAAGAGAGAGAACGGATGACCAACGCAGAAGGAACCTCCCTGTGGTCAGCATTGTGGAGCAAGGAACTATTGTTCCAGAATGTCACCCCAACCGCCTCAAGCTGTGCAGCAAGGGATGCTGCAGCGTATTCGCTTTGACCTTCCTTTACTGCCCCGTAGACAAAGAGGACTGCTTCCTCTACATGCTGTTTCTTTTGTATTTCCGAATATCCAAGAAGATTGGATGGTAGTTCATGCAAGGTTGCCCAGTGGCAGGCAAGGTCTGCGACCCAACTGTCACAGAGTGTGCTTGCATAGCGCTCCACCCCTTCACTGATCTCCTGGACCAACCAGATTGAACGAAGGATATCTTCCAAGTCTGCAAACCCTTGCTTGATTCTGTCCAGCACCTTGGTGCCCGCAGGTACTGCAAGCAGATCCTCCACCAAGGTTGTCCAACGGGTGAAACGTTGTTCCTGCATGGACCAAAGCCTCTCATCACGTTGCTTGGCAAGATGCAAGAGGTTGGTGAGTTCGAGGTTTTCATCAGTAAATGGGGCAAGTACTACTACCTGGTGTGTCTCTCCAGAGGTGCGAAGAATTCGGATGAGCTTTTCCAAACCATCCTGTGAAATAAGATTGATGCTTTCTACTGCGTGTACCCGTATATCATTCATTACCACCACCTCCGAGAAAAATTCAACATAGTGAACAAAAGACTGAAAATTGGTCTTGCAAAATTATACAAAAAGAGCCCAATGCTGGGCTCTTCTGGTAATCGAGATGACGTGCGTATGGTTATACGAGCTTCTCGATCTTACCGCTCCGCAAGCAACGTGTGCAAACTTTAATGGTACGGGGAGTTCCCTTGACCAAAGTTTTCACTGACACGATGTTGGGGCGGAAAACGCGCTTTGTGGTAACACCAATGTGCTGACCAACACCGCCATGCTTCTTGGCTTGTCCTTTTCTCGGAACACTATTTCCTGCAACCGTTCCTTTTCCGCAAATCTCACATCTACGAGCCATAGCTATATCCACCTTATCCTTAATAATTCATTCGTTGGCCGAACTAGGGCCTGTCGAAATCACGCATCACCTTGTCCAGGCAAGCCCTTGCCCGTGAGCAGTAGTACAAGGGTGTCGTACAAATAGACTTCAACCTTAGCCAAATTACCAGATAACAGCTTTTGTGTAAAGACAAAGGCATCATCTTTTCTGTTTTTTCCCTTGCTGAGGCTTATCTCCTTCAGTATGCTACACCCATGGAGAACTATTACATCCTTCGATTGGGCAAGGAGCTGAGAAGAAACCTGAAACTATTCAGGGACAGTTTATATAAACAACATGGAAACCCCAGTTTGCTTGCACTGGAAGCATGCATTATTCTTGGCCCGGCTGACAAGCAGGAGGCCCTGCCTTTTGTCGATTGTCCACATCTTCCTCTCTCTACACTTGGCGCAGCGTCCTACCAATCAGGCCATTTGCATCTTCCCATTCCAGGCACACCGTTTACAAAGATTCGCAAGCAATTGGAAACAGACTACCCGTATGATGGTATCTATCTTGGTGAGATGGAGACAACATTTCCTGTTGAACCATTTATGGTCAAGGATGTGTCACTAGCCATTCTCACAATCCAGAGAGAAGGAGAGCTTATCACTTGGAATGTTTCTTCAGAAAAGCATCTCGACTCGGGCAGACATCACTGAACGGACAATCCTCACAACTTGGTTTCTTTGCATGGCAGGTCGTTCTCCCAAACAGGTTGGCTGTCATGGAAAAGCGATAATGATACTCCGGGGCCAAGAGAGAAGATACTTCCCTCTCAATTTTCTCCGGGTCCTTGGTTGAAACCAACCCAAGCCGGTTCACGACCCTTCCAAAATGTGTGTCGACAATAATGGCCGGCTTACCATAGATGTCACCCAGCACACAGCTGGCTGTCTTTCTCCCCACTCCAGGAAGCTTGACCAACTCTTCCATGGTTTCAGGAAGTCCGCCATCTCCGAGTGCCTGTGCACAGGCAATGATGTTCTTTGCCTTGTTTCGATAGAAACCGGTGGGAAAGATGATTTCTTCCACATCTTCCCTCTTTGCCTTGGCAAGGGAAGGAGCATCGGGGTAGTGGGCAAACAACGTTCGCACCACTGCATTGACGGTTCGGTCAGTTGTCTGGGCAGAAAGGATGACACTGATCAGGAATCTGAAGGGGTCACGCTGCTCCAGAAACTGAATATCTTCTGGAAGGAGCGTGTCCAATCGTTCGTATATCAAACTTGCGTATGTATTCTTATCCATATTTCTGTATCCTACCCCCTTGACGCTTTCAAGCTCAAGTGCGTATACTCCAAAAAGTTTCGGGGCGTAGCCCAGTGGCTAGGGCACCTGCTTTGGGAGCAGGATATCGAAGGTTCGAGTCCTTTCGCCCCGATCTACTTAGGACGAATTGAGTTTCTCAGTTCGTCCTTTTTTGTATCCCGAGGCCAACCCAGGGGCCAGTCTACGGTAACCGAATTCACACAACAAAAATCAATTCAATTTGTTTCACCAGGTAGAATAGTGAAACACAATATATTCCTTACAGTTGCTTCAGGAGCCACTGGTCAAGAAACTCCAATTGTTCAGGAGTATGGAACCAATGCTCCCCTTCTTCAAAGACGGTGAGTGCAGCATTATGAGAATTGACGAAGGAATCGACGGTATCCCTGGAGGTCAACGTATCGTGTCCTGCATAGAGTACAGAGGTCGGAATTTCCCATTTGATGGGGTTTTTTCGAACAAATTGAAGATAATCCCACGAAAGTGTTTCCCCAAATTCCGTGTGAATTTCCTTTTTCTTCTGCAACTCTGCCTCAGTAATACCTGCCCAAGTGATCATATCGGTTATAAGCTGTTCCATGGAAAGAATGGGAGAGATGAATAGGGCTTTATCAATAGGTTTTCCCTGCAATGCGTGCATGGAGAAGTAACACCCAATGCTGTTAGCAAGAAGCGTAACCTGGGAATAATCCCTTGCAAGTAATGTGAAGGAGGTTTCCAGGAGAGGCTTTGAACCCCATGGAGTAAAGCTTGTAAGATCTTCTTTGCTCTGGCCATGCCCTGGTAGGTCGATGGCATATCCATCATATCCTTTAGTCTGAAGTAATGGTTTCAGACGATCTAGTTCTTCCTTGCTGCCATGTTTGCCGTGTATGTAGAGAACTGCTTTTTCTTTCATGTGGTTATCTCGTATTGCGCTGTGAGGTTCTTCTCAAGATCACTATGTTCAAACATGAGGGATCTTGTACAGACAAGACCTCCATGTTCCATACAGAGTTCAAGTATATAAAGAAATATACCTATGTCGATCTGGTTGTAGTATGAGACGCTACCCTCTGGCATAATTCCACGCTTCCCTTTCCTAATATAACGATACACGGAAAGTGTTTTCTTTTCGCAGGAAACATACCATGGCTGGCTGTTACATGCACTGGGGGAGAATCGTGCAATATTCAAGATTTCATCAAAGCCTTCGCCTTCCCTGATTTCTGCGAGCATATTTCTCTTAGCCTTGATCATATCCTTACGGAATGTTTTTGGCGGCATTTTTGCAAAGGCTATCATTATGACATACTCAAGCCCAGAGTGGTTCTTCTCTTTTGGCTTCCCGATCCCATACCAGAGAGCACCGATATCTCTCGAGGCCAGGTAGAGATCGATCTGTTCCCCGATATAGCCAATATTCTCCAGGTACCCTTCCTTCTTTTCACTGTAGAACAGGATGCAGTGGGTTTCCCCTCTTCTGCAGGTTGTCTCATTGGCCGGAACAATCTTCGTTGCAACCTTAATACCACCGACAAGAGGCTTGCACGCACCTAAGGCTGTATTGATCTCTTCTATCTCCTCATCTGTAAGTGGGCGCTCTATGCCACGAAAAAGATGAAAGGACTTCCGCTTATGAATCATGTCATACTGCCACATGTACTCATCCTTGTAATAATGAATCGGGAGAATGCAATTTCTACACTCAATCATCCCTTGCTAACCCTATCATAGGTTCATAGCCTAGACAAAACTGAATTTTAAACTTCTTCATCCATTATTCAAAGCTAAAATTTTAATATTCCTATATAGTATATTGTTTTAATTAAATTTCTTCTGATATGTATCTCAATTATTTCAGTTGATTATCAATATTTTCTCTTTACAATTGCTACAAATCATATAAACTATATACGTATATTCGAACGTTGTTCCTATATACGAATACAGGAGATACACTGTGGCTGGACCTTTGCATCGTACAACATCAAGAATCTTGGATATCCTAGAGCAGGTAGCACAGGCTCAGGGAATAACACTCTCTGAACTTTCTCGCATCCTTGCAATACCTAAAAGCAGCCTTCATCCATTGGTGAATACACTTTCAGAGAGAAAATACCTCAGCTACAACAAGCTTGAAGAGAGGTATTATCCAGGTGAAAATCTTTTCGTCCTTGGTAACAAATACATCAGCAATTCTGACATTCTGGATAAAATCAAATCCATCTTGCTCAACATCAACGAAAAGACAGAAGAGACGTTGTACTTCGGTGTCCTCTCCAATCTTGATGTGTTGTATCTAGAGAAAATGGAGCTTCATTCAAAGTTTCGTGTAGTCTCAAATCCTGGAAATAAATTGCCTGCCTACAGCACAGGTTATGGGAAGGCACTCTTAAGCCAGTTTACACCTGAAGAAATCTGTACATTTTATCCAAATGGTACATTACCCCCTATAACAGACCACACAGTAGCCAATGTTGAAGCACTCAATGCACAGCTAGAGGAGATTCGAAAGAATGGATTTAGTTATGAAATTGAAGAATCAACTGTAGGAATAAGATGCATAGCCGTCCCGATACAGGTGGATGGAGAGACCTTGGCAGGAATGAGCTTGGCAGTACCGGTTTTTAGGTACACAGAAGAAAAGGAACTGCAATTCAAACAGCTGCTTCAAGAAGCAAAAGTGCAGATTGAAAGAATTATTGCAGAAGATAGAAAACATTGGATTTATAGTAAAGGAAAGATGTAGTGAGTAAGGATGTAATAACCTTGGGAGAAAGTCTTGTAGCATTCATCCCAGATACCCATACAAAGTTAAGATATGTCCATCAATTTGGAAAAGTTGTGGTTGGAGCAGAAAGCAATGTAGCCGTTGGCCTTGCAAAGCTTGGCTTTTCTACCGGCTGGGTAAGCAAGGTAGGCAATGATGAATTTGGGCAATTTATGATCAGGGAACTCAAAGCCGAAGGGGTGGATACGTCCTCTGTTATTATCAGTGACGAAGGCCCAACTGCAATAATGTTCAAACAGTTCTCCAATGCTTTGGATACTTCAGTGTTTTACTACCGTACAGGGTCTGCTGCTAGTACGATGCATAAGGATTCTATCGACTGGGAATATATGAAAGAGACAAGAATCATTCATATTTCTGGCATCACCTCTGCCATCAGCGAAAGCTGTAGGGATTTGGTTGAAGCAGTGTTCGCGTTTGCAAAACAAGAACACTTGTTAGTCAGCTTTGACCCGAATATTCGTCGGAAACTCATGACTGAAGAGGAAGCCAGAAACATCCTTGCTCCACTTCTCTTCCGTGCTGATATTGTACTGCTTGGAGAAGATGAAGGTCGTGTATTGCTTGGGACTGAAAATCCTGAGGAGATAGCAAAAATCTTACTTGAGAATGGTTGTAGCTACATTGGCGTCAAACAAGGAAGCCATGGAGCTTATGTTGCTGACAGCACTAATGGCTTCTTCATCGACCCCTATCAGGTAAAAGTGGTAGACACCATTGGTGCAGGAGATGCATTCAATACTGGTTTTCTTGCAGGTCTATTGGATGACCAACCGATCGATAGATGTGGAAACATGGGAGCTTTACTTGGAGCTTTAGCTGTCAGTAGCCATGGTGACGTTGAAGGCCTACCTGACGGAAAGACGTTTCATCAGCTTATGGACAACAAAAAGGAGATTCATCGATGAGTAAAGCAGATACAGTATTACAAATAATTGGTGAGACAAAAGTAATCTCCATTATCAGGGGCATTGAAGGTAAAGATGCAGAGACTCTCATCAAAGCCCTACAGGATGGAGGGATTAATACACTTGAGATTACAATGAATACTCCTTCTGCACTTTCAATCATTGAAAAGGCAAGCGCTATCGATGGCCTGACAGTTGGTGCTGGTACCGTGCTTACCCAGGAAATGGCGAAACAGAGTATTGAGGCAGGGGCGCAATTCGTTCTATCTCCTTCGCTTGATCTCAAGGTCATCGAGTACTGTCTCGAGCATCAAGTCTTACCCGTACCAGGTGTCTTAACACCTACCGAACTCTATACAGCCTTTTCACATGGAGCAGAACTCCTAAAAATTTTTCCCGCTGGTTCATTGGGTCCTCAATATATCAAAGATCTGCTGGGCCCTTTCAAAGGCATGAAATTACTTCCTGTTGGTGGTGTTTCGCTAGAAAACACCTCAGCATTCATGCGCTCAGGAGCATACGCTGTTGGCGTTGGTTCGTTCTTGGCAAACTTTGAGCTTGCTAGAGCTGGGGATTGGAAAACAATAACGGAACGTGCCAAACAATTTATTAAGGAAGCTCATAATGTGTAAATTCGCAGGAATGCGAAGCAAATAAAAGAAGAGAGGTGTAATCATGAAAAAAACGTTAGTTTTGTTAATGATGCTATCATTGGTTCTTGGTTCGGTATTCGCCCAGGGCGGTACTGAAGTATCTGCTGATAACTACCCAAGCGGTCCTGTTTCAGTAATTGTTCCTTACAGCGCAGGAGGTGGTACTGATTTGGTTGCTCGTGCTCTGGTGGATGCAGCAAAAGACAACTTCCCGAAGAATATTGCTGTTGAGAACAGAACCGGTGGCGGTGGAGCCGTTGGAATGTCCTACGGAGCCAATGCAAAGGCAGACGGAAGTGTGATCACAATGGTAACCGTTGAACTTGTCACCCTTCCCCATACGGGAACTGGTGCAGGTCTGTACTATGATCAGTTTAAGCCCATCATGATGGTTAATAGTGCTTACAGTGCTGTAACTGTCAAAGCGGACTCTCCATACAACACACTCAACGAGTTTCTTGACGCTGCAAAAACAAAAACAATGCGCGTAGGAAATAGTGGTGTTGGTGCTATCTGGCATCTTGCTGCAGCTGGTTTGGCAAAGACCGCCGGAGTTAGTTTCAACCATATTCCGTTTGACGGTGCAGCTCCTGCAATCACGAGCTTGCTTGGTGGACATATTGATGCTGTAACAGTCAGTTATGCAGAGGTAGTCAGCCAGGTAAAAGCAGGAAACTTGAAAGTTCTTGCTGTCTTGGCTCCAGAACGCATTCCTGCAACGCCAGACCTTCCAACTGCCAAGGAACTTGGCTATGACGTAGCTATCGGTACTTGGAGAGGTCTTGGTGTTCCCAAGGATACTCCTCAGCCAATTGCTGACAAGATTTATGACATTTTCAGCAAGGCTGCAGCATCTGAAGGTTTCGTGAAATTCATGAACAGCAGCAACAATGTCGTTGATATCATGGACAGTGCCTCCTATGGCGAAAAGCTGGTCACTGACAATGAAATGTTCAAGACCCTCATTGAAGAGCTTGGACTGAAACAACAGTAAAAAGCGTTGTGCACCACATGTGCATAAAACATTGTGGTGCACACTCTCTCCGAAAGGAATCACACATATGCGAAAAGCAAATTTTATAGTGAGCGGTGTTTTTACCGCATTTGCAATTTTTATCATTGCAGTATCACTTACCTATCCCCCAAGCAATCATGGGGTCCCAGGGCCTGGCATGTTCCCAATCATCATCGCCAGCCTTATTATTCTCTCCTCACTGTCTCTGTTCATCACTACCCTTAGAATGGGCAAGGAGGCAGATACTTCTGTAGACTTGAAAAGCAAGAATGTGATGAATGTATATGTCACGATGGTCGGGCTTGTACTCTATTTCATCTTGCTTCCGCTCGTCGGTTTTGTGACAACATCAATAGTTATGCTGGTTCTCTATATTAAGTGGTTCAGCAAACGTCCCTGGTGGAAAACTATTCTCATCAGTGTCATTTTTGTCTTGGCAATTTTCTTCTTGTTCGGCTCCGTACTGAATGTCCCGATGCGTTTCGGTATGCTTATATAACAATGGAGGTATCAGCATGTTAGTAGAAGTATTGACCTCTGTTTTCAATATTCAAATTTTTCTTTTCATTATTCTTGGGGTATTCACCGGAATCTGTATTGGTGCGCTCCCTGGATTGACTGCAACCATGGGCGTCGCACTGGTTCTCCCACTCACATTTGGCTTGGAAGCTGTTCCAGGCATCCTTCTTTTAATTGGTGTGTATGTAGGAGCAATTTATGGAGGATCCATTTCTGGTATTCTTCTCAGGACCCCTGGTACTCCAGCAGCAGCCGCTACCGCGATTGATGGATATGAATTCTCCAAACGAGGGGAAAGTGGAAGGGCAATGGGGATTTCCACAATTTCATCATTTATTGGTGGTGTTGTCAGTGTTCTTGCACTATGGCTGATCTCCCCCCAGTTAGCTAAACTTGCACTCCGCTTCAGTGCACCGGAGTTCTTTCTCTTAGCTGTATTTGGGCTGTCCATAATCGCATCAATCTCTGGAAACAGTCTTGCTAAGGGTGTGCTCTGCGGAGCTCTTGGTGTCAGTTTATCATTTATTGGAATTGATGGAATCACCGGCTTCCCTCGCTTTACGTTCAACAATATCAACCTACTGAGTGGAATGTCTTTCATTCCAGTGATGATTGGCTTGTTTGCGATGAGCCAAGCATTTAATACAGTTGAAGGAATATTCACCCCTGATCAGGTGACCCAAAAGATTTCTCATGTTTGGCCTAGTAAAAGCGATTGGAAAATCATCTTGAAATATGCTCCTATATCTGGTTTGATTGGAACCTTTATTGGTATTGTCCCAGGTGCTGGTGCTGAAATCGGGGCTTTTGTCTCATACAGCCAGGCAAAGCGCATGAGTAATCGTCCTGAGCTTTTTGGAACCGGTATCCCTGAGGCTATTGCTGCCCCAGAGGGAGGAAACAATGGGGTTACCGGTGGTGCTCTTATACCGATGCTAACCATGGGTGTCCCAGGTGATGCTGTTGCAGCTATCATGATAGGAGCCCTCACTGTACAAGGCTTGCAGCCGGGCCCCCTTTTGTTTACAGAACATACTACTCTGGTGTATTCGATTTTTCTTGGCATGTTCGTAGCAAATGTGGCAATGGTTGTTTTGGGTCTCTCCAGCTTGAAGCTGTTTGTGAAAGTTCTTTCTATTCCAAAATCAATCCTAACACCTATGATTTTTATTCTCTGTGTTGTTGGGTCATATGCTATCAATACAAATTTCTTCGATGTTGGAGTCATGCTATTCTTCGGAATTCTTGGATATTTTATGCAGAAAGCAGATATCTCAGTTTCCCCTGCTGTTCTGGGATTAATTCTGGGCCCTATGGCAGAGTCTAATTTCAGAAGGGCTTTGCTAATGAGTGAAGGCACCTATGGTATTTTCTTTACCAGTCCCATTGCATGGGTATTTGTCATCCTTACACTCTTCACACTATTGGGACCAAAGATTGGGGAAATACTGAAAAAGAAAAATCAAACAGCATAGACAGACAACACATATCTAGATAATGCAAACCCGGATAGAGACACATTCTCCTATCCGGGTTTTATTTCTTCAAATATGTAATAAAAAAGGCACACAGTCGTTAGACCGCATGCCCTATGTATTTTGCTTCTGGCTTTTATGCCGCATTGTTGGAAGAGAGAATCTTTGCAATGATCCTTCCGATGGTCTTGCCAAACTGTACGTCGTAGTCCAGCGCAGCATTGTACACATCGACTTCCTTCTGCTGTTGCAGACTCAGGAAGTACTGATGGTCACAAATCTCGAAGAAGAGGTCTGCTTTCCTTCTACCGGGGAAACTCAGCTGGGTTGCCCAGTTTTCCATTACTTGGCTGATTGGCTGGTAGATATTACTCATCCAGGAAAAGGTTGCCTCATCCCAGGTAATTGGCATGGAAAGGTTCTTTCCAAGGAAGTAGCGGTGTCCCTCAATGTGTGAAGCGAGACGTTCATAGTCTGCGTCCAGGAACATGTCAGAGTTCTTGATCATGTACTCAATGCTTTGTCTTTTCTGTATATCGTGGTTATCCATATAGGTCTCCTTGTCTTTGTTCTGTATCATGGCTATATTCTACTGAATTACTATTCGATAATCAAGTACTGATAGACTAATGTATTTGTATTGTTCCGCTCTCTTTTTGTATATTTCCGTTTTCTATTATTCATTTTTTTGTTTTTGTATATCTCTGAAGCTTTGTGGAGACAGAGACCTTTGCAAAACGACCCCCCTGAACCAGGGGGGTCGTGTAGAGTACAATACGTCTATGAAAGGAGTTTCAGGTAGTCTTCTTCTACCTTTGCCCAATCAAGGACATTCCAAATAGCGTTCAGGTAGTCTGCCCTAAGGTTCTTGTATTTCAAGTAGTATGCATGCTCCCAAACATCGATACCAAGAATGGGCACCCCACCCTTCTTGTCCATCAAGGGTGTATCCTGGTTCGGGGTATTTACCACTTCCAGGGATCCGTCAGAATGTGCAACAAGGAATGCCCAGCCTGAACCAAATCTTCCTGCTGCCTGGCTGTTCAGGGTTTCTTTTAATGCATCAAGGCTTCCAAAATCTTTCTTGATTCTATCGAGTAATGAGCCTTTAGGTGCATGAGCGGCTGATGGACTGAGAATTGAGAAATAGAGATTATGATTTGCATAACCTCCCCCATTATTTCTCACAGCAGTTCTGAGCTTTTCGTCGGAGATAGAATCGAGGTTCTTGAGTATGTCATCAATGGAGCGATCTTTCAGACTTGGATCCTTCTCTACCGCAGCATTAAGATTCTTTGTATATCCAGCATGGTGTTTCGTGTAGTGGGTCACCATGGTTAATTCATCGATATGCGGTTCCAACGCATCAAAACCGTAGGAAAGTTCAACTTGCTTAAACATGAAATACCTCCTATGTATCGTATGTCTATTTCCTAGTCTTTAACTAGGTTTTAGTAAGTATACATAGAATTCTTCCATTAGGCAAGTCAATATATAATGGAACACGATTATATTTCACGCATTAAACAATTTTTTCCAACCATCTTTACCTTTTTTTATTTTTGCGTTACTGTTTGCTCGTTTCAGGGACGTAAGACCTGTAAGCGATGCGCCAATAGCTCAGTTGGATAGAGCAACTGCCTTCTAAGCAGTAGGTCAGAGGTTCGAGACCTCTTTGGCGTAAAACAGACAAGCCACTACAGAGAAATAAGATACTGGCAAATATGCTGGTATCTTTTCTTATTCTATCTCACTCACCTACCTCAGACATACATCTAGATCTACATCAAAACTAGTGTCCATGAGACATGAATACACACTTTTCAAACGTTATAAAGATGCCAAGAACCATAAAGGCGTTGTTTGGTTCTTCTATTACTACGACGAGGATGGCAACCGCAAAGCAAAGTCAACTGGCAAAGCATTGAAGCATGAAGCTGTTGTAGTGGCAGAAAAGTTTCTTGCAGAGGACGACCCCAAAGACCAAACACGGAATAACAACAATACCCGAACATTGAGTGATTATACGAAGACGTTCTTTGTATGGGATGAATGCTTGTATATCAAACGTCAACTTGCCAAGGGAAAGAGATTTTCCAAGACCAATGCCAAATTGAGAAGAGACCACCTTGTCAATTACATCCTACCCCAGTATGGGAAGCGTTCATTGTCTTCATTGAATCGTGTAGAGATTGAGAACTGGCTGGTATCACTGAAGAGCATCAAGACCGGAGAGCAACTTTCCAATCAGACGAAGAATCATATTCTCTATGCCTTTCGGACTGTTCTCAGAGAAGCGGAGCGAGAAGGTATTACTCCCTACAACTGTCTATCGATTGTTGAGTCTCTAGCGGTTCAGCCAAAGACAAGAGATGTATTTTCCCAAACAGAGCTACAGAAGCTGTTCCCGAGCGACCTCGAAGAACTGACGAAGATTTGGAGAGAGGAAGAGTATGCATATTACTTTTTCATCCTGGCAACAACTGGTATGAGAAGAGGCGAAGCCAGAGCTTTGAAGTGGAAACATGTAATCGAAGATAAGAAGCGAAATGGATTGTTGATTGAAGAGTCCATCAAGAACGATGATTCCACTGGTAGCACCAAGACAGGGAAAAACAGAGTTGTGGTATTGAGCCAGAGAGCAGAAGAGATTCTGGAACATTGGAAAGCGAGTACGCCTTTCCATGATCCAGAAGATTTAATCTTCTATGGAAGGAATGGCAGCAGACCGATTATGGGAAAGACGCTGCAGAACAGATTTCAGAAAGCTTTGGAAAAAGCAAAGATTGAGATTAATGGAAGGAATCTGGTAATCCATTCTTTTCGCCACACCTACAACACCCTTCTGAAGAATGTACTTCCCTTGGAGATTCTACAGGAGACTACAGGCCATAGTTCAGAGAGCATGACAGAGAGATACAACCACCCTTCTTTGAAGGATAGTTATAGCAGAATCTTAGAGCATGAAGATGCATTCGATGGGCTGTTCTGATTATCCCAAAAGATAGTCATTGGTTCCCGCTACACTAGGTAATTTTGATAAGCAAGCTCACTCAAAATATACGTAGTAGAAGTAAGAGTAAAACAGAATTTTCTTTATTATCAGAGCCTTGGTCAAATGCCAAGGTTTTGTTTTCTCTAAAGGACGCCAAAGAGTCCTAATTATGCCTAAACGGCGAGATATGGAGTAATAGATAAACCAGAGAGTTTCATATCTTTAAAAAAATAATAGCTTTTAATCATCAGTAGGGTTTATAATATAGTAAAATATCATGTATAGAATCTTATACGGAATGGATAAAAGATGAAACCTATTATTGATGATTCAATTGAGGACTATAACGAGTTTATCGATTTTGCCGGTCAGTTTCTAGAAATAATCGATGATATCTACACCGACAGAAGTATTCCAATAGATCAACGCCCATTTTCTGCTGTATATGAACTCATTAAGTCCGATCACTTTGAGGTACACAATGCAACAAAAGAAGAACTACTTGAACCGCCTTGGTTTTATTATTGGTATATCAGAGTTAAAAAATGGTATGTTGATAAATATGGCAAGGAAGCCCTAATTCTCACTAAAAAAGATAATTTCAAATCATATATATTAATAAAAAATATTCCATATGCATTTCTTGTTCCTACTACTATAAAAAGAAAAGGAGAATCTGCTGATTTATTTGTTCTAAAATTTCCAAATAAAGTATTAACTGATGAGAACCCTTTTGACTGGGTTGTCTCAGCCCCAATTAAAAATGCCCTATCCTCGGAGGAATTTGAAATGTTGATGCAAGATGCATCAAAAAGAGCAAATCGTATACGTAATATTCATTCTTTCATCCGTATAGTACCCTCAAAAAACGAAGAAATGAACACTTTACTTCAACATATTCCTGCCCATCTTGAATGGTTTGTAGATGAGTATCTATTAAATAGAAAAAGTTCTATTGGTATATGGGAATTAAATTTTGCAGTTGAATCCGCGTTAAAATTCAATTATTTCACTAATTCAGGACAAAAGGCAGATTATGTTCATGATCTCCAAAAGCTTTATAACAACTGTCTGAAGGCATTGAAAATAGATAGCAAATTACTTAAATATCTGCCATTAACGCCTATTGCATACAGATATGGAGAAAAAGTTATCAATGACAGTCATGTTATAAGCAATATTTACGATGAAGTTCTGGAAATAATTGAATGGGCATTAAGTACTTCAAAAACTGATCACAGCGTCTCTGGAGACGGTATAGAAATGGTGATTAGGAATCCTTATTATCACTAGATTATTTCTTATATTTTATCCAAATCAAAATATGAAATCACAAGTCTGACTATTTCCCTTACTTAAAATTACATAAAATAAGTAAGATCTTGCTTGTATCATTATCAATGTTTTGACAATCCGTCATTGATTCAATTCTATCCAGAAATATTAATTACGTAAGTAATCTGTATAATCTTCAAAATACCAATCAATTTTACTGCCACAGAACCGTACTTTGATTTTTTCCATTATTGACTTTCTATGGGCAGCACCGATGAAAAACAATCCTTTCTCAAAGTCGAAATCCTGGCAATACTGGTAAATATTTTGAATCATTTCGAGTTCACGTTTTTCTATTACTTCAGTCCAATTCTTATAGATTTCAAACAAATCATCTTTTCTAAGTTTCATCAGCGTTTTCTCAATAGCCTCATAGAGTGCAGAATAGTTATTATTGCAGTAATCGCTATTTAGATACTTGAATCCGTAAAGAAATGTATATTTTGAGTTTAAGTCTACTAGATCATGGTACTCATAACTATTACGCTCTACCCTCTCGTGTAGTTTGTTATTCTTCTCGAAGAATACAGAGAGATCCATTTCTAAATCTACCGGAATATGCTTGGTTCGATGCTCCTCAAGATAGGTTATTATGGTTTTTGTTTCTAAATTCGTTCTAGTTTTATTAATATAATAGTCTTTAAGCATCGAAGGCGGAAGTTCTTCAAAAATAACGTCAGGTTGAATCACCTCAATTCTTTGATATAATTGTCTAAAATTACATGCGCCATTCTCAGCATGTTTGGTGCAGATGAGTGTTATATTAGGCATAAACTTTATTTTTGGTTCTCCTATGGCATTATATTATTAAACCCGACTTATTGGATAAGTTACCACACTTTTAGCTCACTAAAAATATACTTAATTCTATTTAAAATAAAAAAGAGTTTTTTCATTAACGGAGCATTTCTTAATACTACCACAGTTTCATTCTCGCAAGAGAACGCTAGAGAATTCTAATCAAACCTAATAAATCAGGGTAAAGAGTAAAAGTTAAGTCATGGGATGCATGTCGCATAATTCTGTTTTTACTATTAGCTATATTATTTCCAAAACCTAATAAATACATGTTATTATACTCTAAGCGAATTTTCTGAAAGGATGGTATAAGAGTATGGGCAAAGAACTTATAATCAATCGTCTTGTTGATGGACCAAGGTTATCTGAGACATTCAAGAATCTTGAGACAAATAATGTAATAACTTTTTCTCAACAGGGTATTGCCATAGCTTATGCACCAAACGGAGAAGGTAAAACAACAATAACCAATATTTGCAAAGGAAAGCCTAAAGCTGAATTTGACGGTATTTATGAAGGTACTCAATATGACATAAAGACTAGTACTACTTTATTTCATGTCATAAATGATCAAATCTCTCGGAATATAATAAAAGGCAATACCGATGAATTTATTTTAGGAGATAATATCCGTCAAGAACGAGAGCTTAAAAATTCTCTTGATGCAGCTTTTAGAAATTTTTTTGCTAGAGCAAAGGATATCTTAAAAAATGAATATTTTTGTTCAAAAAAAAATACACCCTTCATTGATTCGATATCAAACTCAAATCTCAAAAAAGTAATCAGTGCGACAGCAAATCGCTCAACAAAGGTAAATTCTATCAAAATTGCGCAATGGATTGAATATTTTTTAAGCTTTTCTATCCAAGATTATGAAAACCTCCCCGCTGAGAACATAGATTATTTTCTAAAGGATATGTCTGTAACAGATTCATTAATCGAACAAATAAAAGTTATCCCAGAAGATAAAATTGTATCTTCGAAAAGTATTAAAACCTTTGAAAGCAATAAAACAGCAATCACAATTTTAAACAAATACATAGACTCAAAACAGTGTATTGTTTGTGACACTGAGGGTATTGAACCTGAGGTATTAATTAAAAACAAATCTTCTAAAAATGAACAACTAATTTCGTCTTTAAATTCAGAAACAAAATCAATTCTCGAAAATATTATAGGGAAATTAACGCCACAGGAAGATCCTTTTAATTTCATTTTGAATTTAACAGAAATCTTAACCTCAGGGAACATTGAACAGCTACAATCAATTAAGAAGTCTTTAATAGAATATCAAAATAATTTAGAAATACAAATAACCAATTCACTTCTCAGCCTTTGGAAAGAATTAAAAATTGAGGAAACCTTTAATGAATATGACCAATTAATTAAAAAGAAATTAAGTTTAGAATCTGAAGATGAGATGATTATAGAGAATATGATTATCGATACCCTTGATAGAAAAGTTAATCTTGAAAGAGATGCAGAAAACAATATCATAATTAAATTAGGTGATGTCCAATTAATTGATAACCCTAGGGAAGACTTACCTTTAAGCACTGGTGAACAAAATTTCATATCTCTGACGTTCGAATTGCTAAAGGCTAAAAATTGTACTGCACATATAATTTTAATTGATGATCCAATATCTAGTTCTGATTCAATATATAAAAATAAAATTGCATATTGTTTATTAAAAATCTTGGAGAACAAACAAGTACTCATTTTCACACATAACTTAGATTTGGTTCGTTTACTTGATGTTCAAAAAACTCATTGTTTCAATGCCTATTTCTTACAAAACAATCCAAGTAATAGCGGATTTATTCCAATTGTTTCTGAAGAAAGAGAAATTGTTCTTTATTTTGATAAGCTCTTGGAATTGCTAAGAACAAATATAATCGATGACTATATTACTGATAAAAAATTATTTATGATCTCTCTTATACCTTTTATGCGTGCTCTGGTAAAAATTATGAATTTAGACCCTGCTGAGCCACCAGAAAATTATGTGCCGATAAAAGAACAATTGACAAGCCTTATGCATGGCAAAGAAACTATTAAAGTTAATTTAACAAATATCTATAATCTAGTTTTTTCAAAGAAAATTGAGGAAGCATGTATCATCTCAGCCCGAGATATTATTGCTCTTAATCTTTCTAATATTGAATTTTTTACAGGTTCTCAATTCCCTTTACTTGAGAAGACATTAAAACAATCTTTAACTTTTCTCTATCTACGATTACATGTGGAAAAAACATTACACGATAAATTCCCAGAAAGAACAAAAAAATGTGAATTGCTAGGTGATTATATTTATAAAGCATTAATAGGTGTTCAAAATCAAAAATTCCGAGTTCAATTAACTTCGAAAAAAACACTATTAAATGAATTCAACCACTTTGAAGGTAATTTCAACCTTTTCCAACCTGCACTAGATATTTCAGAAAACAATTTAAATAAAGAGACAACAAAAATTCTTTCAATTTTACAAGAAATTATTCATTCTTGAATCTACACCAATTCTACATCAAAAACCCTAATACTCTCTAATATTGATGTAGAAACAATGATAGTTCCTGATAAAACTACTTGTACCAATATGCTTATAATTCTATATCAATTAATCTTTTATGATAGTATCTGATAACAGTTGATAAACCTCAAATGGCGCCTTCTAAGCAGTAGGTCAGAGGTTCGAGACCTCTTTGGCGTAAAACACCTTTACTACCGACCACTTGTTGGTCGGTATTTTTGTCTTCATTACGTAGGACATACCTTAGGATAATCCACGATTTCCTCTTTGCTTGAAAATACTTGGAATAAGAATTTGTTTGTTTCGACACTCTTGACGAGTAACCAATGCTCATCTACGCTTATGACACAAGCACCTCAATCATAGGACGGTGATTGATGCCTTAGGAGGAGTTGTATGCTGGGCTACGATTTGCGTGTACAAACCACTTTCAGGTTTGATTATTGCAGAGTCTTCGATCCACCGAAGGAACATGAGCTTTTGCGTTTCTCTCGGCTCATCTGGTATGGCTATGATGAGGAAGGCCCGGCAGCCTACAGAAAGGACCCCAGAACCGGTGAGGTCGTTCGGATAGATTTCCAGCGTTAGCCACTCTCTTTCCATTGAGGTGAATATACAAATTCATTGAAATTTTATCGGATGAATGCTTGACAGTGGGGGGTAAATATTCGATATTCGCATTACCATCGTGAAGGCTCCAAAACACCTCTTTTGGAAATTCTATGCCTGAAACGAGTGGAGGAAATGGAAAAGATTGAAAGGTGTTGAAGTAACTGCTCAACGGGTATCCCGTTCCTATGGTGATTTCAAGGCTCTTGATGATGTAAGCGTACAAATCAAGAGGGGAGAATTCTTCTCGCTGTTGGGTCCTTCTGGTTGTGGCAAGACCACACTGCTGAGGATTATCGCTGGATTCGATTATCCGGACTCGGGAAGCGTTGCCTTCGACAACAAGGACATCCTCCCCCTCCCCCCTGAGAAACGTCAGGCAAATACCGTCTTCCAGACCTATGCATTGTTCCCCCATCTCACTGTCTATGAGAATATTGCATTCCCGTTGCGACTTCGTCGTACCGACAAGGCGACTGTTGAACAGAAAGTCAAGGAATATGTAAAGCTGGTACAACTGGAAGAACATCTTTACAAGAAACCTTCCATGCTCAGTGGAGGACAAAAACAACGCGTGGCCATCGCACGTGCCCTGATCAATGAACCTGCGGTACTCCTGCTTGATGAACCACTCTCTGCCCTGGATGCAAAACTGAGACAGAACCTGTTGGTGGAACTCGACCTCATCCATGATAAGGTCGGCATCACATTCATCTATGTAACCCACGACCAGAGTGAAGCCCTCTCTGTCTCTGATCGCATTGCCGTCATGAACAAGGGCAAGGTATTACAGATAGGAACCCCCTATGAAATCTATGAGGCTCCTGCAACCAGATTTGTTGCCAGCTTCATCGGAGAGACAAACATATTCCCTTGTACCGTACGCTCCTGTGAGCCACAGGGAGAGGAGTACCTCCTGCGTGTTGAGGTCCCCCAACTGCAAGGTGAAGTATATGTAACTGATTCAGAGGCCCAGGAAGTTGGCTCTTCGCTCGACTTTACCGTCCGTCCAGAGAAAATCAGGATTTCGCCCAATCCTCCACGAAGCAATAGTGCTACCATGAACACCTTCAAGGGAATTGTGGAAGAACCCATCTATTCAGGATTCCAATCGAAGTTCTTTGTAAAATTGGAGAAGGAACCTGGCACACTGGTGAAAGTATTCAAGCAGCACACAGTATTCTTGGAAGAAGGCCCTGAGATCCAGTGGAAAGATACGGTCTATGTGAGCTGGAGTGCAAACGACGGCTACCTGGTGAAGGATACAGAGCAATGAAACGAATTCTCAAACCAAGGGAACGGGAGCGATTGCTAGGAACGCTCTATAGTGCTCCCATGGGGCTCTGGTTCACACTATTCTTCACGATTCCCATCAGTATCATCATCCTCTACAGTTTCCTCAAGCGAGGTCTCTATGGAGGTGTTGAGTGGGAGTTCTCCCTCTCTGCCTACCAGCAGATGTTCAACCCAAGCTTTGCCAAGGTACTGCTCAGGACAGTGTGGATCAGTGTAGTCTCAACATTGCTCTGTCTTCTCATTGCCCTACCCTGTGGCTATGCGATGGCAAAAAGCAAGCATCAGACCTTCCTCCTGTTCTTGATCATCATACCCTTCTGGACCAACTCCCTGATCCGCATCTATGCCTGGATCTCCATACTATCGAGTGAAGGATTTCTCAACTCGCTTCTGAAGAACCTTGGGCTGATCGACCAGAGCCTCTCCCTGATTTACAACAACCAGGCAGTCATTGTTGTCCTGATCTACATGTATCTCCCCTTTGCGATTCTTCCGCTCTTCACGACCATAGACAAGTTCGACTTTGCCTTGCTCGATGCAGCCAGGGACCTGGGTGCAACCAAGCTGGAGTCGATCATCAAGGTCATGATTCCCAATATCAAGAGCGGAGTGAGTACTGCCTTCATTTTCACCTTCATTCCTATCTTTGGTGCCTACACCGTACCACTCCTGGTTGGCGGCAAGGACTCCACCATGATCGGAAATATCATCGTCGACCAAGTCTCCAAGACCAGGAACTGGCCTCTTGCCTCTGCCTTCTCCATGGTACTGACCCTAATCTCCCTCATCGGAGTATTCTGGATGCTGTACAGCGGAAAGAGAGAGCTACACCAGAAAAAGAGCAATCAACAGGCACTCGAGCAGAACATCAAGCTGCACCATAGCCAACGGGGGAAGAGATGAGTCATCAAAGAAATTCCTCCAGAACCAGCTTTTCTTTCTCCTATACCATGCTCTCCTTGGTCATTGTCTTCCTTTTCATCCCTCTGTTTGTGGTGGTATTCTTCTCCTTCAACAGCGTAAAAGGGATGCAGTGGGAGAGCGCAAGCCTTATCTGGTACAAGACGCTTATCTATGAGAGTCCATCCCTTTGGGCTGCATTCAGGAATAGTCTTATCATCGCACTCACCAGCTCCATTTCTGCCACCGTATTGGGCAGCCTGGCAGCCATCGGCATCAAATGGTACCGATTCAAGGGAAGAAGCTACATTACCACGGTAAGCTACCTTCCCATGGTCCTCCCCGAGGTAATCATCGGTATTTCCATGTTGATCTTCTTCTCTGCCGTGAAGATTCGTCTCGGACTGTTTACCATCTTTGTGGCACATACCACCTTCAACCTACCCTTTGTGTTCATGTTGGTAAGTGCACGCTTGGATGAGTTTGACTATTCCACCCTGGAAGCTGCACGTGACTTGGGAGCCAATGAGCGACAGACCCTACTCAAGGTCATTATTCCCTCCATCATACCTGCAGTACTCTCAGGATTCCTGATGTGCATAACCATGTCGCTCGAGGACTTTGTCATCACCTTCTTTGTCTCGGGTCCTGGTTCAGGGACATTACCACTATATGTCTACTCGATGATCCGTTATGGCGTATCCCCGGTGATAAATGCACTCACCTTTGTCATGATTTTGGGCACTATGTTGATTGCATTCTTCTTCAGAAGGTTCCTCAAGACAGTGGCTGCCAGCAGTTAGCTGGCGCCTCTGTCTCATTGCATAAAGACAAAAGATCCAATTCATACTCCGAATTTATGCATATTTATGCATTTTTTTTGCAGTATATCTTCCATTACCCTTGTCACCCTCTTTTTCAACAGGTATTCTGGACCAACATGTATTAAATGTTGGGAGAATGGTGATCATGAACAGTTATCAGCTCATTACTGCCTTGGCTTTTGCACTCTATCTGGGGCTTATGCTAACAATCGGGTTTTTCACATTCAGAAAAACAAAATCCACCAGTGACTACTTTCTTGGTGGCCGTTCAATCGGTCCATGGTTCACAGCACTCAGTGCTGAGGCAAGTGATATGTCTGGCTGGTTGCTTATGGGTCTTCCAGGCCTTGCCTACTTCACTGGGCTCCAGGAAGCATTCTGGACCGCAGTTGGATTGCTGGTAGGTACATACCTCAACTGGTTGTTGGTGGCAAAGAGAATGAGAAAATACTCCATTCACGCAAAGGATTCCATCACCATTCCAGAATTTCTCACCAACCGTTTCCATGATAAGAGCAAGCTCTTGCAAACCATCAGCTCGATCATCATCTTGGTGTTCTTCATTGTCTATACAGCAAGTGGATTTCTTGCCTCTGCAAAACTGTTCACCGCTGTATTCGGTATGAATTACTATGCCGCCCTCATCTTGGGCGTACTGGTCATCCTTGGATACACGCTCCTCGGTGGATACCTGGCTGTGGTAGCAACTGACTTCCTGCAGGGAACCCTGATGTTCTTTGCCTTGGTGATGACCGGCGTAATTGCAGTGTTTGCAATCGGGGGACCAGTCCATACCTTCGAACAGCTCAGCCAGTTCGGCCAGCACTTCATCAACCCATTTGTTACACCACCAGGAACCAGCTATGGGTTCCTTCAGATCCTCAGTGCGCTTGCCTGGGGCCTCGGTTATTTCGGTATGCCGCATATCCTCATCCGCTTTATGTCCATCAGAAGCAACCATGAGGTCAAGACGAGCCGAAGAATTGCCATGGTCTGGGTTGTTATTGCCATGGCAGCAGCATTACTCGTTGGTGTGGTAGGCAAAATCTTCCTTCTGCCCACCACCTTTGACTCCCAGAGTGCAGCAGAGGCTGTGTTCATTGTCAGCATGCAGAAAATATTCCCAACCTTCATTGCAGGGTTCTTTCTCTGTGCAATTCTAGCAGCAAGCATGAGTACCGCCGATAGTCAGCTCCTGGTAGCCTCTTCAGCATTCTCAAAGGATGTCTATAAGGCAGTACTCAGGAAAGATGCCTCTGACAAGGAGACCTTGTTGGTCAGCAGACTCACTGTCGTTGCTATCACCATCATTGCCATCTTCCTGGCAATGGATCCCAATTCCTCAATCTTCGACGTGGTGAGCTATGCATGGGCAGGATTCGGAGCGACCTTTGGCCCGGTCATCCTCGCTTCTCTCTTCTGGAGACGTGCCAGCAGGAATGGAGCTGTCGCAGCCATGCTTGGTGGTGGTATTACCGTCGTGGTATGGAAGCAACTTTCAGGAGGCATATTCGATGTCTATGAGTTGCTCCCTGGTTTCATTATCGCTTCCCTCTGTATGGTTGTATTCAGCCTGCTTGAGAAGCATCCCGATGAAGAGGTATTCAAGGAGTTCGATGCCTTCATGGCAACAGAAGATTAAGATGCAGGACCGGGGGGACTCCCCCCGGTTTTCTTACGTCTTACAGATACTTGTATTTAACCACGTCTTACAGATACTTGTATTTAACCACGTCTTACAGATACTTGTATTTAACCACTGTCAACCGTAAGGGAAAATGTCATCTGAGAAAGTTATTGTGAAATGACAGGATTCTTGGAAAAATTCCAGGGGTATGAGTATTGTGAGGCAGCATAAGGCCAATGTTTTGGGCAGGATTTGTAATGCCTGCCCATTT
>JAQQAR010000007.1 GCA_028532765.1 Sphaerochaetaceae bacterium
GCTCAAGCCAAGGGTAAGCTGAATATCACTTGCCTTCTGTCCTAAGATATTCTGGTAGTTGTTGATGGTAATGTAGTCCAGCTGTCCGAATGTCCTCATTGTATCGGTAATTTGATACGAGCCATAGAGCCCTGCAATGAGTGTATGCTATACTGCATTACGGGACGCATAACTGGAATCAGCATAGTTGCCAACACTGCCACCGGTTGTAGGCGTTTGGGAAATGTCAGCAACACCTCCGCCAACCCGAGTCCAATAAGTAAACATATCAAACGTACCGTGGGCCATATAGAACACATTGCCACTCAGATTCCACTTCCCATAGGACTTCACCCCGCCATTGAGATTGACCACCAGGGCATCATTGCCATAGGTGTAGCCAATAAATTCTGAGTTATAGCGCATCCCAGATTCATTGGTAAACTCCCTGATGGCCCCTACATAGTTGAGACCGTAGTCATCGTAGCCCGAGCTCGAATCATCAGGTGATGAAGTCTCTGAGTAACGAAGGTAGAGATAGGGGTCTGTATAAGCGAATTCCAAGGAACCATAACCAATGGCATCGGCTACCGGAACTACTCCTTTCAACCCTACAAGATATCCAAAAGTAACAGGGAAGTTCGTTTCCGTGTCGCTGGGAACCGGCTCGCCAGGCAGGGAGAATTCATCAACCGCTGCCTGAGCATAGATATTCAAGCCACTCACTAGCGTATAGTCGAGCTCAAGCCCAAGGATGGAGTTTGCATTGCTGCGGATATAGTAGTCATGGAAGATCATGGCAGGATTGAGAATTCGTATATCCAAGTAATTTTCCTTACTCTGGTACATGATACTCTCGGTCAGTGTGAGGCCTACTTTATCATGGAACATCCTCCACTCGAGTCGATGGGACATGAACATGTAGATGCCATCCAGCACTTCTGACTGACCATCTCCTTCGTTGGGAGTACTTGCTCCCATCGCAGCTGATGCATCATAATACTGACTCGGATGCGGGAAGAATGATGTCACAAAGGTGTACTTGAACTTGTCACTGAAGGTGGTCACACGTGCCATGTTGTGGTACTTGAAGGAATCACTAACCATGAGATTGCCTGTATGTCCTGCTCCCCAACTCAGTCTGTCTCGACCAAGCTGAAAACTCCAATGAGCCCCTCCTGCTGCAACAAAGGCCCTATAAGGCATGTTGAAGTCAAGATCAGTCATGATAGAAGGTGGAACCATCGGAATATTGGTACCAAATGTGGTAGCACCAAATCCGTTTTTCAATGTAAAGGTATTCCCTACACTCAACTCAGAATATCCATAGAAGGATTCTGCAGGCCAGGTTTCCAAGCTTACAGTGAGCAGGGGCTTATGATGGATTTCGTCATAGTTCCAAGAATCTCTTCCTGTAAAGTTGGTGGTGTCACTATGGGTGTAGGTCTCCAAGGTTGCATCAAACCCCCAGCTCAAGCCAATACCCTTTCCTTGGGTCTTAGGTTCAATTCCGAGGACTGTCTGGACGTACTCATAGGTTTGTTTCATCGAGCCTTGCAACGCTGATGCCTTGATTTTCTCGACCATCAGGGATAGCTCAGCTTGACTATAAGGACCAGTGGTTGAGGGAAGGGACAACCCTTGGGCAATATACAGTGTCTCTATGGCGTCATAGACATCGCTGTCCAAGCTGTAGATCTTTTGTTGGTTCACTGCCCCAAAAATCGAGGTAGAGAAGAGACACATTACAAGACAACACACCAATACTCGAGTTATACGCATTCCATACGCTCCAGTTTAATTTGTATTATGTAAACGAAACAAATTATACCAAAGGAGGTGCCAAAATGGCACCCCTAATCTTACATATTGTTACATTTTCAGCGATTTATATATCTGTCAATAACACGGAAAGCTCATCGGTAACGACCTCTTCCTCGCGATCAGCTGCTGTGACAGCATAGGTTGGAGGTTCATAACTTTCCAACCATAGTGCTTGATCAGCTTCGGGATTGGCAACCAACGTTGGAATAGAGAGAAGAACCATCTCCTGCATCAGGGGAACCTTGAAAGTCCTTTCAATTGTAAACTCTTCCCAGTTGGAGTCTGTATAGATGATGGTTACAGAATGCTTCTGTCCTGTCACTTCTTCTTTGTCACGATCACGAGCAGCAAGTTCCATTGGCTCTAGGTTGTTTATCTGAATTTCCACCAACTGCAATGCTCTTATCTCTTCCCCTTCAATCGTAACGGTTTTGTTGTCGAGCAAAACCGTATGTTGTTTACCGATGAAGAACAATAGTACGCTGAACACAAGGATGACAAGAATAGCAACAAAACGAAACCAGAATATTCTTGTGAGGGCTAGCTTCATGTGGAGGCCTCCTGTTCAGCTGCAAGTTGCATACCAGCGTAATGCTGGTCCCGCTTCTTCCGCACTTCGTAGAGAACCAGTGAAATAGTAATAACACCGTAGGAAACAAATACACGGAAGTACTCACCAAGCTGTGCTTGCCCAATCAAGTTCTTTCCAGCCATGGGGCTGACAACGAACATTAGGTGGAACAAAATTACTCCTAAGAATACATTCCGTATGTTTGCCTTACTGACTGATGCTCCGCCAACAAGAAGGGCTGCAACACTGAACATGCCTATCTGCATATGACTATTGTAGGTGTTCAATGTTCCAATATTCTGGAGATAAAGAATCATCCCGTAACCAGCGAAAACCGTGGAAATGACGATTGATACGATACGAGTATGCTCAACCTTGATACCTGCAGCTCTTGCCACTTCCATGTCCTGGCCTACGGCACGCATATCCTGCCCAAGTTTGGTTTTCTTGAACCAGAGAATGAACAAGCAAAGAACAGCAATAACCAGCAGAGTCCCCAATGGGATGGGAATACCAAAGAGGCGAATCAAGAGAAGATCATCAAGAGCCCTTCTAATCCCAATCAAGTTTACGGTATTACGGATACCATACCCACGTGGCAACAACAGTGCATTACTTCTCACAGGGATAACAGCACCCATTCCATACAGTACAACCAACTGGTAAATACCATTCATGAAGAAGCCGATGATATAACTTGTCACCATCTCTCTTCCTCGTGCCATGTTCAATATCTTTCCACACCACCATCCCAATATGACGGAAATCGGGGTGGAGATGATCATGGCAAGGATGATACCTGGGATCCCTACGATACCCCAGTCACTGATCAGGATGAGCCCGATTTGACCGGCCATCGCCCCAAGGGTCATACCAAAGTTCAATCCCATTCCAGCGAGAATCGGAATTAAAAGGCTGACAATCAAGAATGAGTTTCTTGAGATTCGGATAACAATTTCACTTACAAGATAGTTTGCAGAATAACCACTAAGAGGAATACCAAACGCACATATCACCAAGAACAGGATAGGAACGGTATTGTTTCCCATAATACGGAGAAGTTTTTGTGTTTTAGTCATCTGGAGTGTCATCGTATCACCTCCGTTTTTCTGGTCAAGGCGTATAGAATCATACCATTAGATACGACAATTCTGATAACCTCACTCATGTCTGTATGAATCATGGAATTCATTACAGAAGGGGTCATTGTTACAATACCTTGGAAGAGGAATGTACCAATTACTACGTTCAGGATGGAAGCCTTATTAACTGAAGCTCCTCCTATCAATATTGCAGATACTGCTGGGAGCGCCATGTAGAATGGCCCCATATATAACTGAATGAACCCAAAACTCTGCTGATATACCAAGATACCAATAGCACCAAGCCATGTGGACATGATTACACTCAACGTCCTGACCTTATCCACATTGATACCACTCGCTCGAGCAAAGACTGAGTTTGAACCCACTGCGGTCATGGCAGTACCGGTCTTGGTATGCAAAAATGCCCAGATGATAAATGCCAGAAGCCCAAAGAATAACAACATTCCAGTGGGAATGATAAGATGATCGGTCAACTGGATGGACAAGAAGTCATTGAGGACATGCAGGTAATAGCCCTCCGTGGAAATAGTGGTACGTAAACCTGTTCCGCTATACCCCCAAACCATGGTTGGGTTATTGAAAGGGAGCAACAACCACATGATACACATGAATGCAACACTGGAAAATCCAACATAGGTTGCAATCATCATCTCTCCACCCTTAACTCGATTGAGCAATTGTCCATAACCCCAACCAAGAATGACAGCAAATGGAGTTGCAAACAGGATTGCCAGCAGAAATGAGGTTGGTCCTGGGATATTCACCTGGAGCGAGATAGTTGCACCCAACAGACCGGCTATTATTCCCAAGGGAAGTCCAAAATTCAATCCACAACCACTGTGAATCATGGGAACCATTGCCAATACCATTACTGCATTCATTCCAAAGCGATTGAAGGTATCTGAGAGACTGGTTCCAATATTTACCCCAACAAAGGGAGCTGTAATAAAAAGCGACAAGAGGAACAACCCAATAATGATACGGGGCAATCCAAATGATTTAACGAGACCTTTAGCCGAAGAAGTCAGCTCCTGCAGATTCATACGCTCCCTCCTTCTAGTATCTGGCTCTGTTGCCCTATCATCAAGAGACCAAATTCCGCACTATCGGTAGTAGCTGGCAAGACACCGAAGACCTTCCCATCACTAATGATAGCAACCCGATCGCAAATTGCTCTCAACTCTTCTAATTCACTAGATATCATCACAATTGTCGTTCCACTTTCCTCATTGTATTTTCTGAGAGCTTTCAGAACCAGAGATTTAGCTCCAATATCGATACCTCGTGTAGGTTCAGATACAAAGAGTAGTTTTGGGCCTACTGCGAAGGCTTTCGCAAGACAGACTTTCTGTTGGTTTCCCCCAGAAAGCTCCTTCGCTCTTTGCTTGGTACTGGTACAACGGATTTCAAGTTGCTGTACATAGGACTCAGTTTCCTCCTCGATAGCATCTTGGTCACGCCATTTAAGCAAGCCTCCTAAATACTGTTTCAAATACTTCTCCTGAATCTGCATAGCAGTAAAGGAGATGTTCCATTCCAAGCTCTCGTCGAGGAGTAAGCCTACCCCTCGTCGGTCTTCACTTACAAAAGCCATTCCAGCATCCAGGAAGTGCCTGGGATTGTTTAATGCAATCTCCTTACCTTCGAAAATGACTTTACCTCCAGCAGGAAAGAGACCCATGGCACCGTTGGGAATACCAAGCTTCCCTTGTCCAGCCATACCTCCAATCCCTAGGATTTCTCCCTTATGGACATCCAAGGATACATCCCTAACAATTTCTCCTGGCATATCCACCCAGAGGTTCTGTAGGGAGAGCAACACAGGGGTGTTTTCGTAATCAAATCCTCTCGATTCTCTCTTTGAACTACCCACATCGCGGCCAACCATCCAACGAGCGATGTCAGCGATTACAACACCTTGGGAAGGTACTGTCTTGATAATCTGACCATCACGCATAACCATGATTGTGTTACAAACATCAATGATTTCCTGTAAACGGTGGCTGATAAAGATGATGGAAATGCCACTTTCACTCAATAGCCGCATTGCCTTAAGCAGACTATCTGCTTCCTGCTCCGATAGTACTGCCGTTGGTTCATCAAGCACCAACAACTTGATTCCTTCGGCAACATCCGTTGCTTCCTTGCTCAGCTCACGCGCAATCTCAGTAAACTGCTTATGGCCAACCGGCATCTGAGAAACCAACATATCCTTGTCCAAGGGGACATTAAGCCTGCCGATAGCGCGCTCGGAGATATAGTTCATTTGCTCACGATCAAGAATATTCAAGCGTTCCCCGAATAACTCGGAAAAAACAGTATATTTCAATGGTTCCCGATTCAGGAGAATATTTTCGGTAGCAGTAAAATCAGGCAATAGTGAAAACTCTTGGTGTACCATCCCAATTCCTTTTGCGAGAGCGTCAATCGGAGAGGAAAATTGCACTATCTCCCCATTGATCATGACATCCCCACCATAGCCCCCAGTCTGATGAATCTCATCCATTCCAAAGAGAATCTTCATCAGCGTGGATTTTCCGGCACCGTTCTCGCCTACCAAACCTAAAATCTCTCCTTTCTTGAGAGAGAAATTGATGTCGGTGAGTACTTTGTTTCCGAAAAAATCCTTGCTGATGTGCTTCATCTCCAGCAAAGGTGTTTCGTTTTCATGCATCTCTTTTATATCCTTCAAAACTTGGTTATGACTCTTGCCTGCCCAAACAACAGTCATACCCACGTTGTCGTTGCGTTTGAAACTAATCGCTACAAAGGGGGAGAGCAACACTCTCCCCCTGTATTTCGATTACATTACCTTATTTAATGGCAAAATACTTCTCGGGAACGATCAACTCTGCGTTACCCATGTAGCCCTTACCCATCATGTAGGTATCTTGGTAGATAAGAACATGGTTTCTTGCACGAACACCAGTATTGACGTCGGTGTAGAAAGAACCATTCCACTTAGCACCAGGTGTATACTTACCATAGGCTTTCATCAGATCGGAAAGCTTGAGCAATTCACTCTCACCGCTAAGAACGTTGATAGCGTGCTGGCCAAGACCGGCAGTGGTGGTATAACCATAGGAGTATGCCCAGGTTCCGAAACGGCCTGCGCCACCCTTCTCAACAACAGAAGCCTCAACTTTCTCAAGGATTGCCTTGAAATCACCAGCTTCAGCAGAGAGGTCGATGCCCAATGCACCAGGATATCCCATGAGAGGACTTGGCAGGTCAGCTTCGATGAAGTAACCACCGTAAGTCATCAGTTGCTTAAGCAATGGCTCGGTGTGAGCATCGTTTGTGCAGAAGAAAGCTGCATTCTGGCCATATGATTCAATCCAAGCGGGGACTTTTTCGAGAATGTACTGCTGAGCACCAGCAACACCTACATCAGAAGTCGGGTCGGGAGCGGTTTCCATGACAAATTCCATTCCAAGCTCTTCACAAGTAGCACGCATAATTGCAACACGGCGACTCATAGTCTCATAGCTGAGGTGTCTTGGGAATGAGATGTGCACGAACGTGTCACAGCCAAGCTCATGAGCAGTGCGAATGATCAAATAGCCACGAGCAACAAAGTCATTATTGACTGCCAGATCGGCAGCACTCTGAATGACACCTGGATCTTCATGTGCTTCTCCAGCAATGGTGATGATGTCAGGTCTTCTTTCCTTAATGCGGCGGAAAGCCTCAGTAGTTCCAGGGATTGCCTGATTTACGATGATAGCTTTCATCTTCGGATCATCAGCAAGACCACTGATAACACTAATAGTAGTCTCAGCTTCATCCATGAAGTTATCAGGATAGGTAACGTGTTGGATTTTTCCACCATCATTCACTGAACCATACTCTTCCATAAGACGTTCTGCACCACGCAGATCATCCTCTGACTGGGATACAGTTCCGGTTACGATACCAATGTGGAAATCATCTGCAGCAGGTGCTGCAGCCGCTTCCTGTGCACCTTGAGCAAAAAGGAACCCTGATGCTAACAGAACACAGAGAATGAGCACAAAAGTCTTTTTCATTTCTTCTTCTCTCCTTAATCGGAATTTTTCCTAGTTTTAATAATAAGGAGAAGATGGGCTCAGCGCAAGAAAAGATTGTTTTTTTATACAAGTTTCTGTAAATTTACTGCATAGATATAAAAAAGGACCCACTTTTTAGGTGCGTCCTTGGACAATTTATCATATTTGCCTACTACTATCTTGTTGCTTGTTGCCTTCTCACTTCATAAAGGAGTATCCCTGTTGCAACGGAAACGTTCAAGGAATCGATGTGACCGGTCATAGGAATGGTGACCATATGGTCGCAGAGACGCTGGGTAAGCTGCCCAATACCTTTTCCTTCACTGCCCATAACCAATACGGTTCTATTAGGAAATGTGGTCTTGTATACTGCCTGCCCATCCATTGCCGCGCCGTATACCCAGAACCCTTGACTCTTCAAGTACTCAATTTCACGGTTGATGTTTGTCACCTGCGCCATGGGTACATAGTGCGCAGCCCCAGAGGAGACTTTGATGACCGTGCTGTTCGCATGGGCACTCCGTCTGTCAGGAATCACAACCAGGGATACAGAGAACTGATCTGCTGAGCGAAGGATGGCTCCTAGGTTCTGAGGATCGGTAATCTCATCAAGCACAAGAACCAGTGCACTGTCATCATCCTTAAGATTCTTGCAAAAATCCTTTACTGAAAGATTCTGGACCTTGCCACCCAACTTCTGTGCAGAACTCACAAGATCCAACACAACACCACGGTGGTCCGCCTGACTGACCATTCGGTCCATTTCAACCTTTGCAATCTTCTTGACCACAACTTTCGAGCTCAGTCTAGCTTGTCTCTCCAAATCTTGGGTATGCCCACCCATTCCTCTGGCGATGTAGAGCACCGACCCTGAGGAAGCCTTTTTCAGACCTTCTTCTATGGCATGAAAGCCAATTATTTTCTCACCCATGCAATGCTCCTATGCATTACGCGATAAAAGGGCTACCAACCATGGCAGCCCAATTCATTACGCTTCGAAAGGAACTGGATTGGGGGACTCATCCTCACCCAATGCAGCACTTAATTCCTGCATCAACTTCTTCGCCTTCATTCCCAATCGCTTGGGAATCTGGACCTGCAGCTTGATGTACATGTCACCCCGGTCAGTTGTATTGAGTTTGGTAACTCCCCGACCTTTTACTCGCAACATTTTACCACTCTGGATACCAGAAGGAATGTTCACCTTGATGGAATTACCATCAATGGTAGGAACTTTTATCTCTCCGCCCAAAGATGCCTGCGTTATAGAGATGGGTATCTGGCAGAATAGATCATAGTCCTGACGGAAAAAGTATTTATGGGGTTTGACATTGATGTATACATACAAATCCCCGGCTGGGCCTCCATTAGGACCTGCATCTCCCATTCCCCTAAGTACTACCCTACTACCGGTATCCACTCCAGCAGGAATGGAGACTTTCACCTTCTGTTGCTTTCTCTTCAACCCAGTGCCATGGCAGGATGAGCAGGGATTTTCAATGACATGACCACTACCGCCACAGGTTGGGCAGGCACTGGCGATTGCAAAGAATCCACTGTTTCGCCTGACCTGTCCTGAACCATTACAGGTCGGACAAACCTTGGTTCCAGATCCGCCTTCACTCCCACTTCCATGACAGACATCACATGCTACCTGATGGGAGTACGCAACTTCGATTTTCGTGCCAAAAACGGCATCCTTAAAATCGATATCCACGTCATACCGAAGTGAAGATCCTGCTTCAGGGCCTCTCTGGCCACCCCGGCCTTGAGATCTTCCACCACCACCTCCGAAGAAGGAGCTGAAGATATCCTCAAAACCACCGCCACCAAATCCACCGCCAAAAATGTCGCTGAAATCACGGTACACATTGGAGTAGTCATGACCACCACCATTGGCGCCATCAACTCCCGCAAAACCGTATTGATCGTACATTTTGCGTTTCTTTTCATCACTTAGAACATCATATGCCTCGGTTGCTTCCTTGAAGCGATCTTCGGCTTCCTTGTCCCCTGGATTGCGGTCTGGGTGGTTGGCAATTGCCAGTTTGCGATATGCCTTTTTAATTTCGTCTAGTGTTGCAGTCTTTCCAACTCCAAGCACTTCATAATAATCACGTTTCGCCACGGTGCGACTTCCTTAGAACAGATTGGCTTTAGAAACATCATGTCGGCCGAAGCCGACATGATGGTAAGCCGTTTAAATATAGTACCTTGTAATCGACTCCTTAGTCTACGACCTCAAAGTCGGCATCTTCAACGCCGTCCTTGGGCTTTTTGGTCTCCTCGGTTGATTCCTGGGAGGCAGAATCCTGTGCTTGGCCTTCAGCGCCTTCAGCGCCCTCAGCGCCAGAGGCTGCACTCTGCTTATAGACTTCTTCAGCCAGCTTGTAAGAAGCTTGCTGCAAGGTTTCAACTTTGGCCTTGATCTCTTCTGCAGTTGCACTCTGGTTGTCCATGACACCCTTAAGGTCTGCAACAGCACTTTCGATGGTTGCCTTATCCTCACTGCTGATCTTATCACCATAATCCTTAAGGGACTTCTCGGTGGAGTAGATCAAGCTGTCAGCTTCATTACGGGCATCGATACGAGCACGTTCTCTCTTGTCCTCTTCAGCGTGGGCTTCTGCTTCCTTGACCATCTTGTCGATTTCATCTTCGCTGAGGCCACTGGAGGATTCGATGCGAATCTTCTGTTCCTTACCGGTACCCAGATCCTTTGCAGATACATGGACAATGCCGTTGGCATCAATGTCGAAGGTAACCTCAATCTGTGGTACGCCACGAGGGGCTGCAGGAATACCAACCAAGTCGAACTTTCCGAGTGTCCTGTTCTGGCTGGCCATCTCGCGCTCACCCTGGAGAACATGAATGCTTACAGCAGTCTGTCCATCAGCAGCAGTACTGAAGATCTGGCTCTTCCGGGTTGGGATAGTCGTATTCCGCTCGATCAGGCGGGTGCAAACACCACCAAGGGTTTCAATACCCAAGGAGAGCGGGGTAACATCCAACAAAAGTACATCTTTCACAGAACCGCCGAGAATACCACCCTGAATGGCAGCGCCCATGGCAACTACTTCATCTGGGTTTACACCCTTATGGGGCTCCTTCTTGAACAGCTCCCGAACCATAGCCTGTACTGCAGGAATTCTCGTGGATCCACCGACCAGGATAACCTCATCGATATCAGCAGCGGTCAAGCCTGCATCCCGAAGTGCATTCTGTACGGGCACTTTTGAACGCTCAACCAAATCGGCAACCAGCTGCTCAAACTTTGCACGGGTCAATGTCATCTGCAAGTGTTTTGGGCCACTGCTATCAGCGGTGATGAACGGCAAGTTGATATCAGTGCTGGTTGAGTTGGAAAGCTCAATCTTTGCTTTCTCTGCTGACTCTCTCAGTCTCTGCAAAGCCATCTTATCAGCTGCAAGGTCAATACCATTGGATTTCTTGAACTCACCGACAATCCAGTCAATGATTCGCTGGTCAAAGTCATCGCCACCAAGGTGGGTATCACCATTTGTGGATTTTACTTCAAATACACCATCTCCAAGCTCAAGGATGGAGATATCAAAGGTACCACCACCAAGGTCGTAGACGGCAATTTTCTCCTCACGATTAGCATCCTTACCCAAGCCATAAGCCAACGCAGCTGCAGTGGGCTCATTTACGATGCGCTTCACATCAAGCCCAGCAATCTTACCGGCATCTTTGGTAGCCTGTCTCTGGGCATCGTTGAAGTATGCAGGGACGGTGATAACGGCTTCAGTAACCGGTTCACCAAGATAGTCCTCAGCTGTCTTCTTCATTTTCTGCAATACTGCTGCAGAAATTTCCTGGGGAGAGAAAGACTCTCCACGGATTTCAACTTTTATTTCATCGCTACTTCCAGCGGTTACCTTATAGGAGACCTTCTGGAGTTCAGAAGGAACTTCACGATACTTTCTACCCATGAAGCGCTTGATGGAATACACGGTATTCTCAGCATTGGTAACAATCTGGTTCTTGGCAGGCTGCCCAACCAGGCGGTCTCCCTTTGCGGTAAATCCAACAACACTAGGGGTTGTCCGCTGACCTTCGCTGTTCGCGATGACCACGGGATCATTTCCTTCCATTACTGCTACGCAGCTATTGGTAGTCCCCAAGTCAATTCCAATAATTCTTCCCATATTATATTTCTCCTCTCCAAATTAACTATCAAATATTCAATACGGGTTTCTTACCCGTGAACCAAAGGTACTCATACCGCAGCCAATCGTCAAACGTTTGGCTTGCCAACTTTTACCTTTGCAGGCCTGAGTACCCGGCCATGTAATTTATATCCAACGACGTACTCTTCCAGTACTACTTCGTGTTCCAGTGAATCATCAACAACCATTTGATAGGCTTCATGCTCAAGTGGGTCGAACTCTTTCCCTACAGATTCAATTCTCTGCAAGCCCCAGTTTTTCTCCAAGGTGGAATAGAGCTGACTATTAACCATGACCACACCATCATGCACTTTTTCATAGTCCTTTGTAGCCTCCGCTGCCTGAAGGGCTCGGCCAAGGTCATCCAACGGTTGAAGAAGATCCTTGATCAGGTTTTCATTCGCAAACTTCACAGTCTCTTCCTTGTCTCGGAGAAGACGTTTCCTATAATTCTCAAGATCAGCACGGTCACGAAGCATTTGCTCCTTCAAAGAGGTGGCTTCTTCCTGTGCAGCAGCAAGCTGTTCCTTCAATCGCACGATTTCCAACTCCTTCTGTTCCACTTCAGACATTTCCTGCACTTCTTGTTCTTGTGCAGGCTGATTTTCACTCTCTTGTGTGTGAAGTTCCTCTTTCACTTCTGAATCAACAGCAGGCTGTGCACTTTTGGTCTTGCTTTCTTTCTGTTTCTTTTCCATTCTATTCCTCGATTTCCCATATGCCAGCGAAAGATGCGGGCACATGTCTATTCACAAACCCAACCAGCAATTACTTGCATATGCTAGGCCGTAGCTTTTAATAGTGTATAGCGTAAAGAGTAGCCCACCCCTGGGCTTGCCGATAACATACTCACACCGATGTGCAAGCGTCAAGTAGTTTTATCGTCTTCGTCATCCAAAGAGATTTCTTCCTCATCTCCCTCAGGGACGTATTCAATCCAAGGCGAATGGTCATCATCCACTTCAGATTCATCATCCACTTCAGATTCATCATCTCTCTTAGTTTCTTCATTTGGAATCTGATCATCTAGAACTGTTTGTTCCTGCTCCAGAGAAGCAAGCTCTTCCTGTTTGGTTTGCAATATCTGCTCGACATTGTGCAAGGATTCTTGTTTCTCAGTGAGTTGTAAGGTAAGCGCTGCAAATGAAGCTGCCAAAAGCTCTTTTGCTTTATACTGTTCTACATTTTCAGAGGCTAATGCTTCATGGTTCTTTTTCATCGCAGTCAACTCTTCCTGCAGTGCTGTAGCCTCTTCCCTGAGATGAAGAATAATCTGCTGGAGCTCCTCTTGCTTACGCCCATTCTTGCGTAAGTTCTCAGTTGCTTGGTCATGTTGTTCACAAAGGTGCTGGATTTCATCACTGAACACATGCAAACTATCATACTCTTGCTGTTCCAGTTTTTGGCTCATCATTTGAGCTTGTTCCATTCGCTGTTGCAGCTCCTCCAAATAAGAGGAAACCGTGTGAATCATGGTCTGAAACGCTTGGTCTGTCTTGGTTATGGTATGGGTGAACACAGCTTCCATATCATGGTCACATTGCTGGCTGAATTGAGAGAGGGTTTCAGAGATACGACTCTTTACATCCTCAATCAAGGAGAGGAGGTTCTCTTTCTCTGTCCTAAAGTATTTCTGGCTTTCTGTCTTGATAGACTCGTATTGGATCTTCTGTTCGTTCACATCCTGGAAAGCCTGTTCCCTCACCGCTTCCAATTCGCGTCTACTGTTGGCAATTACTTGCTCTGCATCGTCACCGATTTGTCTGATTTTTGCCAATTGGGAAGTCAGGATTGAAAGAGAATCGGCCTCATTGCTTTTCAGAGTCTCTGCATGACCCGCCACACGACTCTGGTTCTGCCGCTCCACTTCCTGGACCTCAGCTTCATACTCCTGTAGCTTTGCATAGGATGAATCAAGAAGCTGTTTTACCTTTAGCTGTTGTTGGCTGATTGAGTTGCTGCCTTCTTCGATCGCCTCCTGAAGCATCTGCTTGAAAGCCTCTATTCGTTCATCAAAATGGTTGATCGTTGCATCTACTGCTTCAATACGCTGAATTTCTAGTTTTGTATGCTCGATACGGGCTTCTACTTGTGCTGTGGTAGTTCCTAGTTTGGTAAGAGAATCCCTGTAGGTATTAAGCACACCCTGTAGTTTGGTAAGATCGTCACTCCTCGCCTCAAGGTCCGCCATCTGGGTCTCTATCCTGAGAAGCATCTGGTTGGCAGCATCAATTCTGTGATTGATTCGCTCCTCCACTTGCTGAGAAGTATCTTTAAACTGATTACGGGAGGCTTCCAATTCCCGGGAGAACTGCCCAACTTTCTGTTTCATGAGATCCAGACGGCGGTCACGCTTATCTTCTACACGAAGCATGTAGATGATAATGAGCGTGATGATAAACAGGATTACCGGAAGCAAAAGCTCGAGTCCCATCGAAAACCTCCTACCAGAGCATCCTTAGAGTACCAGAGAAGCAAACTCCTTCCAAGAGCTTACCACCAAGTCAGCTTCGGGAAAACTTCTATGGGTATCCTTGGTTATTAGGCAGGAATGCATCCCTGCCTGTCTTGCTCCACGGCAATCCTTGGTGTAACTGTCGCCCATATAGAGCACTTGGCTGGGATTCACCTGCAAGTGATCAAGCAAGAAGGAGAAGGCTTTTGCACTTGGTTTCAAATAACCGCTTTCCTCTGTACTGTAGGCATAGTCTACCAAATCAGCAATACCAAGGGTCTGCAACTTACCAGCTAAGGGAAAATCACTAAAAACCGCAATCTTCAAGCCTTGCTTATGTACTTTTTCAAGTGTCTCAACCATCGTCGGATACGCCTTGATACTCAAAAAAGAATGCTCCCAAGCCTGATAGAACTGCTTCTCTACAGCAGCCTTAACCTGATCAGTCGTTCGATTTCCCCTCAATCGGGAAGCAACAAGCTGAGCCTGTCGATGTATGAGACCTGCCCGATTTTCAGGAGAGGTAGGGTGCAGGTCCTGCACCCTACGGTACTCCTTTCTTGCCCAGTTGAAAGCCTTGGCAAGAGTTAGGGAAGGAAACAGGGAACGAACCATTCTTACATTGAGCATCCTCTTCGGATAGAGCGTACCATCAATATCGAGCGCGAGAACCTTGATACCTTTCTCTTGAAGATACCCCATCCTCAACCTCGTTTCTTGCCGGTGGTACGCTTTGCCTGTTTTTCGATTCGCTTTCGCGACTTGTCAACTGAAGCCACGTTGCCAGGCTTGGTCCCTTTTGGCTTCGCAAATGCTCTTCCGCCAATATTACGTTTCACCTCGGGCTTTGGGCCATCCACTACTGGTTTTTTGGGTCCTCTCTCATGCAAGGAGGGATTTCTCTTACGTTCACGGAGACCTACCTCAATGGGAATCTGGGTGAATCCCAGATCTCGGCGAATACAGTTCTTCAAGTACTGGACATAGATCTGTGGGAAGTCCTTGATTCGGTTGACGAACATAAGAAACTTCACTGGGTTGGCACTGAACTGGGTACCGTAATAGACTTTGTAATGCCCCATGCTTCCTCGTGGGGGCTGATAGGCCTCTCCCCACTCCTTGATCGCTTCGTTCAGCTGAGAAGTGTCAACACGCTTGTTGAGCTGTTTCCATACCCCCCATACTGTATCGAGTAGCTTGCCAATATCCTGGCCCTTGAGAGCGCTGATTGACGTGATAGGTGCAAAGCCAAGGATGGGGAACAGGAATCTGATCCTGTCCTTGATAGCCTGCAACTCGTTCCCGATCCCAGTGAGCAAGTCAATCTTATTCAATACCAAGATAATACCCTTGCCCCTACGTACAATGAGGTTGGCAATCTTTTTATCCTGGTCTGAGAGCCCCTCGATAGCATCCACCATCAACAACACTACATCAGCCTCATCGATGGTCTTGATGGCACGATTGACGGAGTAGTATTCCACATCCTCCTCAACCTTGCTCTTACGCCTGATACCTGCAGTATCAAGTACGGTAAAGTCACTACCCTTGTATGAGAAAGTTCCCATGACAACATCACGGGTGGTACCAGCAATATCACTGACAATTGAAACATCTGAACCTACCAAGAGGTTGGTAAGGGTGGACTTGCCAGTATTGGGCTTGCCCATAATGGCCAGCTTCACGCGCTCGGCTTCTTCAGGGGCCTCATCAAGGCTTACCATTTCCAGCATGCCAAGCAGGGTATCTTCCAGATCTTCAATGCCCAAACCGTGAGCGGCAGATATTCCCACCACACGTTGGAATCCATACTGGTAGTACTCCCAGACCAAGTCATCACGCTTGGGGTCATCAACCTTGTTTACCACAAGCAGGACCTTCTCACTATATGGACGCAATGCTTTCAGTAATTCTTCGTCCTCTGCCGTAACAGCAGTACACTCCATCATAAAAATAATGGCATCACTTTGCGAGAGAAGGCCTAAACTCTTATTGGCGACCAGGTCATCAAACCCTTCTCGCTCAACCTTTACCCCGCCACTATCAACAAGTGTTACAGGATGGTTCCCAAGGTACCAGCGTTCTGGAATCAAGTCACGGGTAACCCCTGGGGTCGGATCGGTAATTGCTCGTCTTTTGCCGATCAAACGATTGAACAATGTGGACTTACCCACATTGGGACGGCCTACAATAGAGATAACCGGAATCTTTGCCGGTGAATCTTGTGTGTCAGATGGTGGTGAAATGATCGAATCGGTCATGCATCCACTCCCTTATAAACGTATTTATCGTGAGATATGAGTCCATTTCCAAGACCTGCTGTGCCAGTGCCCTCGCATCTTCAGAAGAGACCGAGCGCAAGATTTTCCGCACCTGCAGGAGGCTTTGGGACCCCATGCTCAATTCATCCAACCCCATACCGGCCAACAGCACGGAACAGAGAGGATCGGAAGCCATCTCCCCGCAGAGGCTTACCGGTATGTTGTTCTGGTGGGCTTTCTCTACAATCATGTGGATCGATCGCAGCACCCCGGGGTGAAATGGCTGATACAGGTAGGCAATCTTCTCATTGCCCCGATCGACAGCAATGGTATACTGAATCAGGTCATTGGTTCCGATTGAGAAGAAGTCAACCTTCTTTGCCAAGATGTCTGCACATAAGGCTGCAGACGGTACCTCAATCATGGTTCCAATTTTAATATCAGGATCGAAGGGGATCTGCTCATTCCGGCAATCCTCCTTGACATGTTCAAGGAGATGCAAGACCGCATTCAGCTCCTCGACCCCGCTGATCATTGGAAACATGATTTGCAACTTACCATATACGCTGGCGCGGAGCAATGCTCTCAGCTGTACGGTAAAAATATCCTTTCGGGAGAGGCAGAAACGTACAGCCCTCCAACCAAGTACAGGATTTTTCTCATCAATTCCGAGACCTTTCACAATCTTATCACCACCGATGTCGATGGTACGGATTGTAACCGGTTTAGGAGAAACGGCTTCCAGGACATGCCTGTATGCCTCAAACTGCCGTTGTTCTGAAGGAAGTTCCAAGGACTCCATGAAAAGGAATTCTGAGCGGAACAAGCCAACCCCGCTAGCACCGCTCTCCTTGACTGCATCGACCTCAATACTGGTCTGGATGTTCGCCTTCAGCAGTATGGTATGCCCATCGGTCATCTCGGTGGGAAGGTCAACCATCTTCTTCAGTTCACCTTCATGTTCCTGCCAGAGGGCAAAACGCTCATCAAGCATCTGTGCGACGTTCAAGTCAGGACGGACATAGACTTCCCCATACGATCCATCCAAGATAATCTCATCACCATCCTTCACATTTCTGGAAGCGGTGCCAGTGGCAAGGACCGTAGGAATATTGAAGGCACGTACAAGGATTGCCACATGACTTGCCCTGCCTCCCCCATCCAAGCTAATCCCTAGGATATGGGTCTTGTCCATGCTGAACAACTCAGAGGGCATGAGGTAATCAGCAACCAGAACCACGTCCTCATCAAGCGCTTCCAATGGTCGCTGTCCATCTCCCTTGACTGCAGCAATCAGATGTAGTGAGACATCCTTGAAATCAAGAGCTCGTTCACGCAGTAATTCATCCGTGGATTGTTCGAGCAGACGCACCATCTCATTCGTTACAGAATCGATGGCCCATTGGCTGCAAACCAAATTGGTAGTGATATATGCTTCGATCTGCCCGATATACTCGGGATCATCAAGCATCATCAAGTGGGTCTCAAGGATATCCTTCGACTCTTTGGAAATCTTGCTGGTGTTGTGTTCTTGCAGATGTGCTCTTGCCGCATTGACAGCTCCCTTGAACTTCTCAAGCTCTGTTGTCACGCCATCTGCAAGGATATGCCGTTTTTCTGCAGCACTTGCGGCGTTACGATGCACCAACGCCTTGCCCTTTGCGAGCCCCTCTGAAGCCGCTATACCCTTGAATATCCTCATATGTAATGTACTATACGGACTTTATGGTCAGATGTAAAGCTGGAAACCCTCCAACAGTTCTGGTAGAATGACTCCCATGGAAATGGATGAAGCTCCCAAACCAAGACGCACTATCTCTCCCCTATTTATACTATTAGCATGGATTCTTTTCACCCTTGGTGTTTTCGCCCTTGGCTATCCAAGGGTTCGTCAAGCAGTTGTTTCCAGTGGTGTTCTCCAATATGCCCGGCAAGGAGAGGACAGCCCTCTCCCCTCGACTCAGGTCAGGCCAGTACAGGTTGCATTCATAACAGCCAGTGGAGAGCCGCAACTTGTCTCCCTCCAAACCAAACGATTGGGAGGGAGCCAATACCATGACAGTTATGAAGCACTGCTTGGGGGACCTACGAAAGAGGTGCTCAGCTCAGGATTGGTAAGCAATATACACCCCAAAACCTCCCTCATCGGAATAACGCTGTCAAACAAGATTCTCTTTGTTGATGTAAGTAAGGACTTCTTGGATAGCTTGGATATTGTGAAAGCAACAGAACAGATGAAAACCACCGCTCTAGCATTCAGCCAGGTCAAGGATCTGGTTATATTGGTTGAGGGAAAACCATTAGAACAATAGAGCCTTTACTCGCGATGCAAAGGAATTCTTATCCATTCCGACCTCTGATTTCAGAAGTGCAAGGAATTCAACATTACCTTTGTGTCCCTTGAGTGGACTTTTTGTAAGTTCGTGTATGCCTACCCCATCCTCTTCAAGCAAATCAAACACCCTGAGCATTACATCCAAAAGAACCTCAGGGTCCTCAACAACTCCGTTGAAATCCTCCAAGCCCTTTGGCACCTCAAACTGCGGTTTGATCAGAGAAACCAACCAGGTATTGTTGCAGAGTGAGAGGATGTGGCTTGCGGCTCGAGCGATGGAACGGAAGGAAAGATCGCACACAGCAGCATTGCAAGGAGGATCCAAGTCTTCCAAGGTCATGATGTTCTGCCGTTCATGTACCTGCACTTGCTCATTGGTACGGAGTTTCCAATCGAGCTGGTTGTACCCTACATCCACACTATGGACCATGGCAGCCCCTCGTTTGAGCAGGCAATCAGTGAAGCCACCTGTGGAAGAGCCCGCATCAAGCATCACCAAACCGCTTACATCCAGGGAGAACTCATCTATGGCATGCTCGAGCTTGTAACCACCACGGGAGACATAGGTATCGAAGGTAAAAGAAAAGGTTGCATGAGAGGATACCAACTGCTTTGGATCAGTGGACAGCACCCCATCCACCAATACATTACGGCAGACAATATATGCAGTGAGTTGGTCCTTGGTGTACTCATCAAACTGCTGGCAGAGGGCCTGCAGCAGGGCTACCTTCCTCTCTTTCATCAAATATCGTACAACCTCGTAAATCGTTCGATACTGAGCGCCTGTCCACTGGAAGCATCCAGGGTAATGCATACCCCCTGTATGACCGGTGCAGTATCAGCAATCTCGCTGCGAAGCGGCATTTGGGTAAGTTGCCTTGCAATCGAAATATCAGGCTTAGAGCCGATGACACTCTCCGACGGGCCGCAAAGACCTAGATCCGTAATATAGGCAGTCTTATGGGGAAGAATTTTCTCATCAGCTGTCTGTACGTGGGTATGTGTCCCAACTACCGCACTCACTTTGCCATCAAGATAGAGCGCCAAGGCTTCTTTCTCCTCAGGATTCTCTGCATGGAAATCCACAAAGATAAGGGGAGTCTGCTTTCGCAACTTTGCCACTTGGTCAGAACCAACTCGGAAAGGACAATCAATGGATGGCAGGGACTGCCTTCCTTGCAGGTTGAGAACGCCAACCTTATGCCCCTTGCCCTCAACGACTACAGAACCATGCCCAGGCGCTGCAGGGGGATAGTTGGCAGGACGAAGCAAACGTTTCTCGCTATCCAGCAGTGGCCTTAAGTCATCCTGTTGCCAGATATGGTTCCCGCTGGTGATCACGTTCACCCCAAGTGAGAAGAATTGGTTCATTAAATCGGCATTCAGGCCAAAACCACCGGCTGCATTCTCACCATTCACGATAACCATGTCAGCTCGATAATCCTTGACCAATGTATGTAATCCAAGAAAGAGAGCCCTGCTCCCGGGCTGTCCACAGACATCGCCCAAAAGCAGGACTACCATTGTTTTAGTATCAGACACAAACAACCTACCTAGCGTACTCGACAACCCTCATCTCACGGATGATGGTCACCTTGATTCTGCCCGGATACCTCAGTTCAGCTTCGATACGGCTGGCGATGCCCTTGGCAATCTCCTTAGCCCCATCGTCGTTCACCTGGTCATTATTAACCAGAATCCTGAGTTCTCTACCGGCTTGAATGGCATATGCCTTATCCACGCCTTCAAAACTCTCAGCGATGTGTTCCAGTGACTCAAGGCGCTTGATGTAATTATCGAGCGTCTCCCGCCTTGCTCCTGGCCGTGCTGCACTGATAGCATCGGCTATCTGCACAATTACTGCTTCCAGGGTCTGCGGTTCTGTATCGTTGTGGTGAGCAAGGATGGCATTCACAATCTTGGGATCTTCCCCAAGTCGTTTAGCCATTTCTGCACCCATTTCCGCGTGGTTTGCGTCACTCTCAGTTTCAGTTCCTTTTCCGATGTCATGCAGGAGTCCAGCACGGAGTGCCAACTCACTATTTGCACCGACCTCACTGGCGATCATGCCGGAGAGAATGGCTACTTCCTTTGAGTGATTCAACACATTCTGCCCATAGCTTGTTCTAAAGTATAGTCGACCAAGCGCTCGGATCATCTCAGGGCTCACATTATGTACCCCTAGGTCGAAGATGACTTTCTCACCTTCGTCTGCAATGATTCTTCCCACTTCCTTCGATACCTTGTTCACCACCTCTTCGATACGAGCAGGGTGGATTCTTCCATCCTGGACAAGTCTCTCCAAAGCGACACGGGCAATTTCCTTCCGAACAGGGTCAAAACAGGAGATAACTACAGCCTCTGGCGTGTCATCAATGATCACATCCACACCAGTAAGTGTTTCCAGGGTACGGATATTGCGGCCTTCACGACCAATTATCCTGCCTTTCATCTCATCACTGGGAAGATTCACTGAACTGACCGTCACATCACTGACGACCTCTGTTGCCAACCTTTGAATCGAGGTAACGACGATATCCCTTGCTTTTTTGTCAGCGGAAAGCTGGGCCTCTTGCTCAATCTTGTTGATCATGAGCTGGGCATCTCTCCTCGCATCGTTGTACATGGTTTCCATGATGATATTCTTAGCTTCATCAGCAGAAAGTCCAGCGATACGTTCAAGTTCTGTAATCAAGCTGCCTTCTTTCTCGGCAATCTCTTGTTCTTTCTTGGAAAGGTTTCCTTCCCAATCTCCCAATTGCTTTTTGATAGCATCCAAATCAGCCTGCTTATGCTCGAGATTTTCCTCTTTTTGCGTGAGTCTTCTCTCAGAACGTTGCAGTTCAATCCGTCTCTCTCTAGCCTCTCGTTCCTGCTGTTGTTGTTCTTTCAACAACTGATCCCGAGTCTCAAGCAAAAGCTCTTTGCTTTTTGCTTCCGCTTCCTTTATAGCTTCCTCATTCAACCTAATAGCTTTCTGTTCAACGGAGGTAAGCTTAAATTTCGCATACAGCCAACGGCCTAACCAACCAAAGATGATACCAATAAAACAACTTAGGAGGATCAAAAGTATATTGTTCATATACTACCCCCTATTATAATGGTACAATAATACGTACGGCTGTCAGAATTGTCAAGGCTAAACCCATCTGTTATCTTGGCTTACGGTACAAGTTGTTCAACAGTTTGTTGATAATTCCACATTCAGAAAACGAAACAAAACCGCTGTCATTACAACAGCGGCTTTGCCCATATGGGCATATACTACAGGTGAAGAGACCCAATAGAGGCTTATTTCTCCTCTTTGTCCTTCTTCTCAGCCTTCTTGGCTGGTTTTGAGGCCTTCTTTTCAGTCTTCTTTTCGGCCTTCTTCTCGGGCTTTGAAGTTTTCTCCACCAGCTCGAGGATTACCATCTCGGCAGCGTCTCCGAGACGATTGCCGGTCTTCAGGACACGGGTGTAACCGCCCTTCCGCTCGACAAACAAGGGAGCGATCTCTGTGAAGAGCTTTGCAACAATTGCTTCATCATAAATGTCCCGTGCAATCTGGCGGCGGTTGGCCACATTGTCAACTTTGGCGCGGGTGATCATTTTCTCAGCCATTTTGCGTACTTCCAGAGCCTTTGCCTTGGTGGTCTCAATCCGCTCATATCTGAACAGACTGGTCACCATGTTGCGCTTCAAAGCTTTGCGGTGTGCAGAGCTTCTATTAAGCGCATTGAATCCAATCTTATGCTTCATTCTCTTCTTCCTTGTTCCCTGGTACTTTGATTGCAGTTTTCAGGACACTGTAGTCGGTCATCCCAAGGCTGAGATTCCACTCCTTCAGTTTTTCCTTAATTTCCTGGAGGCTCTTCTTACCGAAGTTCCTCGTTTTTGCAATCTCTTCCTCAGTCTTCTTGGTGAGATCGCCGATGGTTCGGATGTTTGCGTTCTTCAGACAGTTGCTGGAGCGTACTGTCAATTCAAGTTCCTCAACGGAAGTGTTGAGAATCTTGCGGACGCGTTCCTCCTCTTCATCAACTTCGTCATTGTTGTTGATCAATGTTTCATCAAAGTTAATAAAGATCTGGAAATAATCCTTTGCAATCTTAGCAGCCTCTGCAAGCGCATTCTGAGGAATAATCGTACCATCAGTGTAGATTTCCAGTGTAAGCTTGTCATAATCACTACGATAGCCGACACGGGTGGGTTCAATCGAATACTTTACGCGGGTAACCGGTGAGAAGCTGGCATCAATGGGGATGGTCCCAATCTCTTCCACATACTTCTCGTTGATTTCAGACGGGACATAGCCCCTACCAAGGTCTATCTGAACTTCCATCTCGATGTTGGCATCATCCATCATCGTGAAAAGAACCAGATCCTTGTTGGTGATCTCAACCTGGTCACGCTCGAAGTTTGCACCGGTCACAACGCCGGGTCCCTTACACTCGATGAGGAGGTTTGTACCCTCCGAGTCATCGGGCATCTTGATCTGCAGTTTTTTGAGCGAAGCAATGATATCCGCGATATCTTCGCGAACACCGGGAAGCTGCTCATACTCACTTGAGATCAAGTGGGGAACACCATCTTCATTGAAGCTGGTGAACTTTACGGCAGTGACGGCATACCCCTGGATCGATGAGAGGAGTACCCTCCTAAGCGTGTTACCGATTGTGGTACCAAAGCCTCTCTCAAAAGGATAAGCGATGAATTTCCCATAGTTCGGCTCAACTGCGCTATGTTCGAAGGTGATCCCCTTGGGCTTCTTAAAGCCCTTCAGAAGGTTTTTGCGTGCCATGGTTACTCCTTATCTGGAATACAACTCGACAACCAGCTGCTCGTTAATCTTTTCGAGCTCGGTGACTTCACTTCTTCTCGGAACTGCGATGAAAGTGCCTTTCATAGCATCTACATCTAGGTTCAGCCACTGGCATACGCCACTTTTGGTGTATTCCTTGAGGTTTTCTTTAATAATCAACATCTTCTGACCACTCTTGCCTACGGAAACCTCATCACCTGGGCGAAGGCGGTAAGAAGGAATGGAAACACGCTTGCCATTCACGAAAACATGTCCGTGATTAACCAGCTGTGCAGCCTGACTGCGGCTGGAAGCAAAGTGGAGTCTAAACACCACATTATCAAGCCTCTGCTCAAGAAGCATGATCAAGTTTTCACCGGTCTTACCAGGAAGTCTTGCTGCCTCATTGAAGGTAAGCTTGAACTGCTTTTCAAGCATGCAATAGGTTCTTTTCAGTTTCTGCTTCTCGCGCAACTGCAGACCGTAGTCGGTCGGCTTCTTGGAGCGCGCTCGGGGATCCTTACCAGGAAGCCCAGTGGACTTGATGTCATTAAGCGGGCATTTGCCACTGTGGCATCGATCACCCTTGAGGAACAACTTGGTCCTCTCTGCTCTACAATATCTGCACTTAGGTCCAGTATATCTAGCCATGTATCTGCTCTCTCCTCATCAGACTCTTCTACTCTTGCGAGGTCTGCATCCATTGTGTGGGATGGGGGTGACATCACGAATGGAACGGACCTTAAGTCCGAGCACACCCAACGTCCTGATGGCGCTCTCACGTCCAACACCGGGTCCCTTCACAAATACGTTCACTTCCTGCAATCCACTATCCATAGCAGCCTTGGCAGCCTTTTCGGCAGTGGTCTGTGCTGCATAGGGGGTGGACTTCTTAGCGCCACGGAAACCAAGTCCACCGGCACTAGCCCAAGATACCGCATTCCCGTTTAGATCGGTAACGGTAACAATGGTATTGTTAAAGGTCGCCTGGATATAGACATTGCCTTCATATACCGTTTTCTTGACTTTACGTTTAATAGTAGCCATGTGCTATCTGCTCCTTATTTCTTCTTGGACGCAACGGTCTTCTTCTTACCCTTGCGAGTACGGGCATTGGTTTTTGTCCTCTGTCCGTTAACGGGAAGACCCTTACGATGACGAAGGCCACGATAGCAACCGATGTCCATAAGGCGCTTGATGTTCAGAGCGACCTCTGTCCTCAGACGTCCTTCTACTTTGTACTCTTCCTCGATTACCTTACGCAATACTGCCAGGTCATCACTGGAAAGGGTATTAATACTTGTATCGGGATCAATTTTTGTTTTTTCACAAATCTCAACCGCCGAAAACCTACCAATCCCATAAATATAGGTTAAGGCGATTTTTACTGCCTTGTTCGGCAAATCTACACCTGCAATTCTCGCCATTCATGGCCTCCTGAATTTCTCTAATAGAGTGGAAGGCTTGCGCCGAACCCTGTTTATCTCTGTCTCTGCTTGTGCTTGGGGTTCTCACAAATAATGCGGACCACCCCATTCCGTCTGACTACTTTGCACTTGTCACAAATCGGTTTGACACTTGCTCTTACTTTCATGTTCTAGCTCCTAGCCTAAATGTGTTTCGACTTCCTCTTCTTGCCGTCAACATTGAAACCATCGTAGTGGTGCATCTTCATAACACCTTCAATCTGTCGCATGGTATCCAAGTCAACACCGACAAGAATCAGTAGTGACGTTCCACCGAAAAGCATTGCAACAGATGCAGGGAAGTTGAAGAACATCTGCACCAGCGTAGGAATCAAGGCAATAAAAGCCAAGAACAGGGAGCCAGGGAGAACAATGCGGTTAAGCACCTTAGTAAGGTACTCTTCAAGTTTCTCGGAACGTACGCCGGGAACTGAACCACCATTCTCACGAATCTGTTTGGCCATCTCCACCGGGTTCATTGAAACCTGGGTATAGAAGAAGGCAAACCCTATGATCAACAGGGCGTAGATAATCAGATAGGGGGCACCCTGTGGATTCAACCAATTAGCGAAGGCAGCAAGCCACCTCACCTCTTGTCCCAAAGTAGTTGCGATCTGCAACGGGAAGGAAAGCAAAGCACTTGCAAAGATTACCGGGATAACACCTGATGGGTTGACCTTGATTGGGATGTACGTACTTTGTGCACCGTACATCTTACGGCCTACCACACGTTTGGCATAGTTCACGGGAATCTTTCTTACGCCCTGCTCTTCATACACGACGAGAGCAACAACAACCAAGAACATTACAAAGACCACCAAGACGACGATTGGGTTCAGAACACCCGCGGAGATGCTCTGGAACAGAACCGATACGGCCTCGGGAAATCTTGCTACAATACCGGCGAAGATCAACAGACTGATACCGTTACCGATACCCCACTGGGTAATCTTGTTACCGATCCAAATCAGGAGCATGGAACCGGTCGTTACGGTAAGCATAGCTACCAATGTGAACGGAACGGTGCTCATTGTCATCACGCCGGGAATGGAGTTGGCGTAGATGGTTACTACATACGACTGAATCAGACAAACTACAATCGTACCATATCTGGTGTACTGCTGAATCTTCTTATGCCCGGATGGGTCCTGGGCCAGCTTCTTCAGTGAAGGGATAACCAACATCAACAGCTGCACAATAATCTGTGTGCTGATGTACGGCATGACACCCAACATAAACAGAGAAAAGTTGGAGAACGCACCACCCGAAAAGAAGTTCAGATACTCGGTTAACCCGATATTAGAATCTGAACTCTGGGATAGAAAAAACAGTTTCAGAACTTCCGGATCAATCCCAGGAATAGGAATCACTGCCCCGATCCTGCTGACAATCAGCAGGCTTAGGGTAATGAAAATCTTTTTCCGGAGATCCTTGATTCTATACATCTCAACTAAGGAGTTTGCCATAAAGCCCTTCTTTGTTATTTAATCTCGCCACCCGCAGCTGTAATCTTCTCGATTGCAGTAGCGGAAACCTTCAAACCGTCAATGACTACCTTCTTGGTAAGTTCTCCATTACACAGAACTTTGGCCTGTGTATTGTGTCCCTTGACCAACCCAACATCCTTCAAGGCGTCGAGGGTAACTACATCTCCATCTTCGAAGTTAGCAGAAATTACATCAAGGGAGACAACGGCATACTCTTTCTTAAATACACTGTTGGAAAAACCTCTACGGGCAACACGGCGATACAAAGGCATCTGTCCGCCTTCGAAGCCGAGACGAACACCACCGCCGGAGCGAGAATTCTGTCCGTCATGACCCCTACCGCAGGAGCGACCCTTCGAGGACGCGCCACGCCCTACGATTGTCTTTTTCTTATTGGCACCTTTCGGTGCATGAATCTGTCCCATCTTACATCTCCTCGACTTTCACAAGGTGTGCTACTACACGGACCATCCCAAGCGTAGCGGGAGTAGCATCGTGTACAACCGAGCTGGAAATCTTGCCAAGTCCGAGAGCCTTCACCGTTCTGCGCTGCTTAGGCAGTGAACCGGAAAGTCCTCTGACAAGGGTAACCTTGATTTTCTTTGCGTCAGCCATCTCTTACCCCCACATCTCATTCAGGGACTTGCCCCGATTCTTTGCAACCACTTTGGCATCGAAAAGATTCTCGAAACCATCAAAGGCAGCTTTCACCGTATTGATTGCATTCTTGGAGCCAAGTGACTTGCCCTGGATATCAGAGATACCACAGACGTCACAAATAGCGCGGACTGCACCACCGGCAATAACACCCGTACCAGGTCTTGCAGGCTTCAAGAGCACGCTTGCACTCTTGTAGTTTCCCAAGATCTCGTGAGGAATAGTTGTCTTCTTCATCGGTACAACAATCATGCTTGACTTAGCACGATCGACAGCCTTTCTGATCGCCTCAGTGACGTCATTGGCCTTACCGAAACCATATCCAACCTTACCATTCTGGTCACCAACGACTACCAGTGCGGAGAAGGAGAACCTTCTACCACCCTTGACAACCTTGGCAACACGGTTCAGCTTGATCAGCTTCTCGACAAACCCGTCGTTCTTATCTCTATCTCTATCTCTCGATCTATCCACAGTATCCCCCTAGAACTTTACGCCAACTTTGCGTGCGCCATCTGCGATGCTCTTGACAACCCCGTGGAACAGATAGCCATTACGATCAAACACACAGGTGTCGATCTGCTTCTCGAGCATTCTCTTACCAATGGTTTCCCCGAGTTTAGCTGCGTCTGCTACCGTGTTCTTCAGGCCCTTGAGCTCTTTCTCCATGGTGCTTGCAGCAACGAGGGTGTTACCAGCTACATCGTCGATGACCTGTACATACATGTGGGAATTGCTGCGAAACACGCTCATTCTCGGCCTACTTGCGGTACCGGAGATGTGCTTTCGAATATGATACTTACGACGAGCAAGTTTCCTTCTTTTATCGATAACTCTATTCATCTTTTCTACCTACCCACTATTTCTTAGCAGAAGCTGTCTTACCAGCCTTGCGCCTGATTACCTCGTCCTCATACCGAATTCCCTTACCCTTGTATGGTTCAGGTTCTCGGAGGGAACGGATCTCTGCACAAGTCTGCCCAACGAGCTGCTTGTCGATACCGCTGATGGTAACCTTATTGGGGTTTTCCACGGTAGCAGTGATTCCCTGGGGAAGTACAACTTCAATCAATTCGGAGTACCCGAGGTTGAGGGTCAGGATATTGGCCTTCAGGTCAGCACGGAAACCGACACCGTTGATCATGAGAGTCTTGGAGAATCCCTTGGACACTCCAATAACCATGTTGTTAACCAACTGGCGGTAGAGACCCTGGAAGCTATTGCTTTCCTTTGACTCATCCTTGGGAACCACGTTAATTTCGGATTCCTTGATGTTGATCACAACCTCAGGACGGGTTGGGCAGCTGAGCTTTCCTTTCGGACCTTCGACATTAATCAAACCACCGTTGATGGCAACTTTGACCCCTTGCGGTACTGTGATTGGCAATTTTCCAACTCTGGACATTTCTTTACCACCTTACCAAATAGAGCAGATCAGCTCGCCACCGACCTTGTTCTCTGTAGCCTTCTTCCCGGTGATGACACCCGAAGAAGTAGACACTACAACGACGCCATGTCCGTTGTACACACGGGGCATCTCACGATAGCCGGTGTAAACACGACGGCCAGGGGTGCTGATGCGTTGAATCCCATGGAGCACTGGACTCTGATTATCATCATACTTCAGGAAAACTCGGATATAGGAAATCCCATCCTTGGTCACCTTCTTGAAGTTCTTGATATATCCTTCATTCTTTAGAATCTTCACTATCTGAAGCTTCATCTTAGAAGTAGAAACATCTACTTTCTCATGCTTGGCCATGTTAGCATTTCTAACCTTAGTCAGCATATCAGCTACTGGATCACTTACAGCCATTTTTCTCTCCTACCAACTGGATTTGGTAACACCAGGAATCTGGCCTTCACTAGCCAATTTACGGAAACAGATCCTGCACATGTCGAATTGGCGCATATAGCCACGGGGTCTGCCGCAAATTCTGCAGCGATTGACGTGTCTGGTGCTGAACTTAGGCTCTCTCTTGGCCTTTACGATCATTGATTTCTTTGCCATATGTCTCTTACCCCTTATTTACTGAAGGGCATGCCAAGCTTTGCAAGCAGGGCGTAGCCTTCTTCATCGGTCTTTGCGGTCGTTACAATGGCGACATTCAAACCGCTGACGCGTTCGATCTTATCGAAGTCAATCTCAGGGAAAATAATCTGCTCGGTAATACCGAGTGAGTAGTTCCCATGCCCATCAAAAGCATTGGGCTTGACACCTCTAAAGTCCTTAACGCGGGGAAGAGCGATGCTGATCAGCCTCTCCAGGAAGAACCACATGTTTTCACCACGTAGAGTCACCATAGCACCAATTTCATACCCTTCACGAACCTTGAAGTTTGCGATGGACTTTTTGGCCTTGGTTTTCAATACATGCTGACCGGTGATCTGCTCAAGCTCCTTGACAGCAGCATCGAGGAGCTTCTTATTGGTAATGGCTTCGCCGACACCGACACTGACAACAACCTTCTCGAGAGCGGGGATCTGCATTTTGGAGCTATAGCCAAAATCTTCAAACAGAGCAGGAGCTACTGTTTCCAGGTATTTTTTCTTAAGGTTTGGTATAAACTTTTCCATTAGATTACTTCCCCGGTTTTCTTGGCATAACGGACTTTCTTGCCGCTTTCATCAAACTTGTACCCAATCCTTGTAGTTTCACCTTTTCCGGTGACGTAAGCTACATTTGAAACATGGATTGGTGCCTCAATTTCCACGATGCCGCCCTTGTCCTGTTGGTTTTTCTTGCGCATGGACTTTTTCACCATGTTGGCACCCTGGACAACGACTCTCTCTTTCTCACGGTCTACCTTCACGATCTTGCCTGACTTACCTTTGTCCTTACCAGCAATGATCATTACGGTGTCGTTCTTCTTAAGCTTCATGTGTATACTCCTACAACACTTCCGGCGCGAGAGAAACAATCTTCATGTACCCATCACGCAGCTCTCTGGCTACGGGTCCGAAGATACGCTTACCGCGCGGGTTATTGTTGGCATCGATGATAACGCATGCGTTGTCATCGAACCTGATATAGGTACCGTCAGGTCTGCGGTATTCCTTCTTCGTTCGGACAATTACTGCCTTCATGACGTCACCTTTCTTGATGGCGCCGTTAGGCAATGCGGTCTTTACGGCCACGACAATAATGTCACCAACACCGGCAACATAGCGATGGCTTCCGCCAAGAACCTTGATACACTGCACTCGCTTTGCACCACTGTTATCCGCTACATTCAAATAGGTCTGCATCTGTACCATATCGTCTCTCTCCTATTAGCGAGCGCGCTCGACGATCTGCACGAGACGCCAGCACTTATCCTTGCTGATGTGGCGGCATTCCAAAACACGTACGGTGTCGCCGATATTTGCCTCGTTCCTCTCATCATGTGCCTTTACCTTTTTGGTAGTAGTCACATACTTTTTATACAGGGGATGCAGTCTTCTTGAGGAAACAGCAACGACAATCGTCTTATCCATCTTGTCACTGACCACCCGGCCGGTAAAACTTTTTTTATTAGCTTCCATCTGAATCGCTCTCCCTTACTTTGCCACGTTCCGAATTCCAAGTTCATACTCACGAATTCGGGTATTCACACGAGCGATGTTCCTCCTGACGGTACGAACAGCAAGTGGATTCTCCACATGTCCGAGCACTCTTCCCATACGAAGGTCGAAGTACTCCTTGTGAAGTTGCTCCTTCTTGGCTACCAGCTCGTCAAGGGTCAAATCTTTATATGAATTCTTCATACTCTTACTCCACTTCCCTTCTGGCGACAAACTTCGTCTTGATCGGAAGCTTGGAAGCAGCAAGCTCCAAAGCCTCACGAGCGAGCTCTTCTGGAACGCCACCCATTTCAAACATCACAGCGCCGGTCTTCACGACAGCGACCCAACCTTCGGGGTTACCCTTACCGTTTCCCTGTCTGGTTTCAGCGGGCTTCTTGGTATAGGGCATGTCAGGGAAAATCCTGATCCATACCTTACCACCACGCTTAATGTGACGGGTCATGGCGATACGGGCTGCCTCAATCTGGCGATTGGTGATCCACTTCGGCTCAAGTGCGAGCAAACCGAATTCACCGAAAGCAATGGTAGTCCCGCGATGTGCAACACCATCAGTGGTGCCACGCTGTTTCTTTCTGTGTTTAATTCTCTTTGGACTAAGCATGGCCTACTAACTCCTTGCCTCAGCACCTTCGCTCTTGGTCGGCTTTCTCACCAAACCACCGGCGTCGTTCTTGACTGCACGATCGTAGATCTCACCGTTGTACACCCACACCTTGACGCCAATGACACCAAAGGAGGTATTAGCTGTGGTGAATCCATAGTCGATGTCACTGCGCAGCGTGTGAAGGGGAATTCTTCCTTCCTTCATCCACTCCGAGCGTGCAATTTCTGCACCACCGATACGACCGGAGAGCCGGATCTTAACACCCTGAGCACCATTCTGCATTGCTTTGGAAACAGCCATCTTCATTGAGCGGCGGAATGAACCACGACTCACGAGCTGTCTAGCAACGTTTAAGGCAATCAGCTGGGCATCAGCCTCTGGCTTCTTGATTTCCTTGATCTTGATCTGCACCTTCTTGTCAGAGAGTTTCTGGAGACGTGCTCCAAGCTTCTCGACATTTGCACCCTTGCTACCAATGATGATACCAGGACGGCTGGTGGTGATCACAATCGTAATGCGCTGGGGTTTACGGATGATTTCAACATCCGAAATCTCAGCACCCTGGACTTCAGGGCATTCAACCAAAGCCTTTCTCAGCTTCAGATCTTCATGCAGAGTGTCCGCATACTCCCTGGGGTCCACATACCATTTGGACTTCCAGGTCTTGTTGACTCCAAGACGGAGCCCAATAGGATTAACTTTCTGGCCCATTTACTTCCTCACGCTTGCTTTTTCGTCAACGACGACGGTAATGTGTGACATCCTCTTAAGCAGAATATCCCGTCTTCCATGGGATCTCGGCCAGACTCTCTTGAGCCTTGGACCCTCGTTAACCTGCAACTCCTTGATCACAAGATTCTCTTCGTCGATCTTCTTGTTCTGATCAAGCGCATTTGCACAAGCGGATTGCAAAACTTTCAGAATCAAATTTGATCCCTTCTGAGGCATAGCCTCAAGAATTGCTACTGCTTCCACATACGACTTATTCCGAACAAGATTGGCGACCGGGCGAACCTTGGAAGGAGATACCATCAGAAATTTGGCAGTTGCTGAATAACCTTGTTTATCTTCCATCTTACTACCCATACCGCTTACCCAACCTTCTTGTCGGAAGCATGACCGCGGAAAATTCTGGTGGGAGAAAACTCACCGAGTTTATGTCCAACCAAGTTCTCCGTCACATATACTGGAATCCAGGTTTTTCCGTTATACACAGAAATCGTGAATCCCACCATTTCAGGGATGATCGTAGAACAGCGGGAATAAGTCTTGATCATCTGCTTCTGATTAGTCTTAAGAGACTCCTGAATCCTCTTATACAGTTTCTTTTCAATAAAAGGACCTTTTTTGATTGATCTAGCCACTTTCTACTCCTACTTCCGCTTCTTAACGATGAATGCACCGGAAGGTTTCTTCTTGGAACGGGTCTTTCCACCCTTTGCCGGCTTACCCCATGGGGAAACAGGGTTACGTCCTGCAGCAGTCTTACCTTCACCACCACCATGTGGGTGATCGATCGGGTTCATTGCTACACCACGTACCTTCGGCCGTCTTCCAAGGTGGCGACTTGCACCAGCCTTTCCGAGCGTGACGTTCATATGATCTTCGTTGCCAAGCTGCCCGAGGGTAGCATAGCACTCACCAAACACCATGCGCATTTCGCCTGAAGGCAAGCGGAGGGTGACATAGTCTCCTTCCTTTGCAACCAGGGTAGCTCCCAAACCAGCGCTGCGGACAAGCTGTCCACCACGACCGAGGGTCAACTCTACATTATGTACCACAAGGCCAAGAGGAACTTTCTTCAAAGGAAGAGCATTTCCTACCTGAATTGGGGCTTCTGGTCCACTGATAACAGTGGTTCCAACCTTGATACCCCTAGGAGCAATCATGTAGCGCTTCTCACCATCGGCATAAAATACCAATGCAATGTTTGCACTGCGGTTCGGATCGTATTCGATTGTCTTCACAACACCGGGAATCCCGTATTTGTCGCGTTTGAAATCGATAACACGATATGCACGCTTATGGCCACCGCCTCTACGGCGAACACTGATGCGCCCGAAGGTATCCCGACCTGCCTTTTTGTTAAGACCACTGGTCAACGACTTCTCAGGCTTGCTGGCAGTCAGCTCGCTGAAGACCAAAGTGGTCTTCTGGCGAAGGCCGGGAGTATTGGGCTTGTATGATTTAAGTGCCATAATCCAACTTCTCCTTATACGCCTTCGATGGCCTGGATGGTATCACCCTTGGCCAGGGTTACGACAGCCTTCTTCCAGTTACCGGTGTTACCAAGGATGGAACCACCCTTACCGCGGGAATACTTTGGCTTGCCCTTCACAATCATCACGTTACAAGCTGCAACTTCAACACCAAAGAGCTCTTTAACAGCTGCCATGATCTGATACTTGTTGCTGTCCATACGGACCTTGAACGAATACTTCTTTGTTTCGCCCTCGCGAGCAAGATTGGTCTTCTCACTCAGGACGGGTTCAATAATAACTTGGTCTGCTCTCATTTCCGGTCCCCTTATTTGTCGCCGTAGAATTCATTCAAATTCTTAGCAGCCCCTTCCAGAACCAGGAGCTTTCTCCCGTACAACAACTCCTTAGCAGAAAGCCTGTTGTAAGAAAGAACACGCAGGTACGGAATGTTCCTTGCAGCACGGCGCACCATTGCATCGTCATCTTTCAGGATCAGAATGGTTCTGCTCTCATCCTCGACGAAGTTCTTAAGAATCTTATCCAGATCCCTGGTTTTGCCACTTTCGATGGAGAAATCCTCTACAACAACGAGACGATCCTCCTTGACTCCCATAGATAACAGGCTTTTCATTGCAAGCCTCTTCATCTTCTTGGGGAGGGTAATACTATAATCGCGCGGCTTGGGTCCAAAAATCGTTCCACCACCAACTCTGACAGGGCTTTTCTTGTCACCGGCACGTGCGTTACCAGTACCCTTCTGTTTGTATGGCTTATTATTGCTGTATCTGACCTCTGCGCGGGTCTTAGTACTTGCAGTACCAACACGGTGGTTTGCAAGCTCGCTGTTTACGGCATAATAAATGGTACCATCACTCACCTCTCTGTTGAATACTTCATCATTCAACACGAGGGTTCGGACCTCTTTGCCGTCGATTGAAAAGACTTTCGTTTCCATATATCTCGCCCCTACTTCTTGATCGCTTTCTTGACGATGACGACACTCTGGGCGGGGCCAGGGATAGCACCCTTAACCATAAGGACCTGCATCTCTTCATCGACACGGACTACCTTCAGGTTCTGGACCGTCGTCCTCTCATTACCCATGTGGCCAGCCATCCGAGTACCTTTGAATGTGCGGGAAGGGGTGGAAGACATTGACGTACCGCCGATGTCGCGATGGAATTTGGAACCGTGGGTAGCACGACCGCCCTTAAAGCCATGTCGTTTCATACCGCCGGCAAAACCCTTACCTTTAGAAGTCCCGGTGACATCCACAAAGGAGATGTCCTTAAATATATCCACGCCCAACACCTCGCCGACTGCGACCTCACGGTCATAGTCACGGAATTCCATTACATGCTGCTTTGGTTCACATACTTCCTTGAACTGTCCAGCATATGGTTTGGTGATAGTGCTTTTCTTCTTGTCAATCGAACCCAATACAGCAGCAGAATATCCATTCTTCTCCTCATTGCGGTCCGAGACAACAACGTTGCCCTCTATTTTTATTACAGTCACGGGTGTGAGCCTGCCTTGCGCATCAAACACCTGTGTCATTCCAACTTTTTTGCCGATAAGCCCTAACATCTCTTACCTCAACTCTCTTACTGTTTAATCTCTACATCCACACCGGCAGGGAGCTCAAGCTTCATGAGGGCATCCATGACTTTTGATGTAGGATCCAAAATGTCAATCAACCTTTTGTGGGTTCTCATCTCAAATTGTTCACGAGACTTTTTGTTGACAAAGGGCGATCTCAGGACAGTGTACTTGTTGATACGGGTTGGGAGAGGTACAGGACCTGACACTGTAGCACCAGCCCTGACAACGGTATCTACGATAGCTTTTGAGCTCTGTTCAACCAGCTCAATATCAAAACCTCTCAGCCTAACTCGAATTCTCTCTTTAGCCATTATTCCTCCAAAAAACGGGCCTTGCCACCATCATCTGATGATGGCAAGACATTCGTTGGTAACGTTATTCAACGATCTCGGTAACCTGACCGGAAGCAACGGTTCTACCACCTTCGCGGATAGCGAAGCGGAGTCCCTTGTCCATGGCAACAGGGTGAATGAGTTCGACATTGATGTCGGTGTGATCCCCAGGCAGAACCATCTGCTTGTCTTCAGGCAGAGTTACCGTACCAGTGATGTCAGTGGTGCGGAAATAGAACTGCGGACGATAGCCGCTGAAGAATGGGGAGTGACGACCACCCTCGTCCTTGCTCAGTACGTATACAGTACCGGAGAACTTGGCGTGTGGATTGATGGAATTGGGCTTTGCCAAAACCTGGCCGCGAACAACGTCCTTCTTGTCAACACCACGAAGCAGTGCGCCGATGTTATCACCAGCCTGACCTTCGTCGAGCAACTTGTTGAACATCTCAACACCAGTAACAACAGTGTCACGGGTTTCACGGATACCAATAATGGAAGCAGGTTCGTTAACCTTGATGATACCGCGCTCGATACGACCGGTAACAACAGTACCACGGCCGGAGATGGAGAAGATGTCCTCAATCGGCATCAAGAAGGGCTGGTCAACAGCACGCTCCGGAAGCGGAATGAAGGTATCCATAGCTTCAAGCAGCTCGTCAAGGCACTTGGTCTGTTCTGGATCATCAGGATTGCTCATTGCATTAAAAGCAGAACCGCGAATGACAGGAGTATTTGCACCGTCGAAGCCATACTCATTGAGCAGATCGCGCATCTCTTCTTCAACGAGGTCGATCAATTCAGGGTCGTCAACCTGGTCAGTCTTGTTGATGAAAACGATCAAGCAAGGTACACCAACCTGGCGTGCGAGCAGGATGTGCTCTTTGGTCTGTGCCATAGCACCGTCAGTTGCTGCAACGACGATGATGGCGCCGTCCATCTGTGCAGCACCGGTGATCATGTTCTTGATGTAGTCAGCGTGTCCCGGGCAGTCAACGTGTGCGTAGTGCCTATTAGTAGACTGATACTCAACGTGTCTGGTGTTAATGGTAATACCACGCTCTTTTTCCTCAGGGGCGTTGTCGATTGAATCGTAAGCAAGTGCCTTATCGCCAAACAGCTTTGCACAGTGCATGGTAATTGCTGCGGTAAGGGTAGTCTTACCATGGTCAACGTGACCGATGGTGCCTACGTTTACGTGTGGCTTCGTCCTCTGAAATTTCTCTTTTGCCATCATTTCCTCCTTGTGACATCCAATGTTAGTCACAAAAAATAATTAATATGTGCTCATAAAGGCCCAAAGCCTTTACCATTTCGATTGAGACAAACTAATTACAGGGAAACAAAACATAAGAGGATTCCAGAGGTCGGCAGGCCTGGAGGACCCATCCTGACGACATAGTATAAGTTTATAAAAAACTTGGTACTGCCTGAAACCACCTTATCATTGCTCCAGCAATAATCGGTTTGGCTCTACATACTGCCACATAGACGTACCTATGCGGACACCTTTAGCAATATACGGGAAAGCAGTTTTTATGTCAAGCGATTAGGAATAATTCTATAAAGATAAAGAAAAACCGGCTCTTCACAGTGGAAAAGCCGGCCTTTTTTGGTTTTTTTATTACCAACGGTAATGACTGAAAGCCTTGTTTGCCTCTGCCATTCTGTGGGTATCTTCCTTCTTCTTGAAGGCAGAACCGGTATTCTGGTAGGCATCCAGGAGCTCAGCACCAAGTTTCTCGGCCATGCTGTGCCCATTACGGGAACGAGCAGCGGCGATAATCCAGCGCATTGCAAGGGCCTCACGGCGATTCTCACGAATCTCCACAGGAACCTGGTAGGTTGCACCACCAACACGGCGGCTCTTTACCTCAACAACCGGCTTTACATTATCCAAGGCCTTGAGGAAGACATCAAGCGGCTTTTCACCGGTCTTCTCACCAATGGTCAACATGGCATTGTAAATGATCCTGGTGCTGAGGGACTTCTTTCCATCGTACATCATGCGACGGATGAACTTCTCAACAATGACACTCCCATATACGGGATCCGGCAACACTTCCCTGACGGGAGCAGTAGTTCTTCTAGACATATTCCAACTCCTCCCTTATCAAGCCTTAGGCTTCTTGGCGCCGTATTTGGAGCGGCTTCTCTTACGATCTGCAACACCAAGGGTATCCTTGGCACCACGAACAATGTGATAGCGAACACCGGGAAGGTCCTTGACCCTTCCACCACGAAGGAGTACTACCGAGTGCTCCTGCAGGTTATGTCCGATACCGGGGATATAGGCGGTAACTTCAATACCATTGGAAAGTCGCACACGTGCAACCTTTCTCAAAGCAGAGTTCGGCTTCTTCGGGGTTACGGTCATGACCCTAGTGCATACACCACGCTTCTGGGGACAACCTTCGAGGGCTGGGGACTTTGTCTTCTGGACAATGGTCTTTCTACCCTTTCTGATCAGCTGATTAATAGTAGGCATCTTATCGACACACTCCCTTTTCTTTCTTTGACCCACTGCTTCTCACAAACACAGGGATCTGCGCCACCCCTACGGGCAACACGTCATATGTAAAATCCGTACCCAGCATGGACACAGCGGTGTGGTTTTACACGGTCCGGCAAGGCTGCATATGCGCCAACAGGCGCATAGGTCAATCCTCGTCGGAATCGTCCACATCCACGGTATCACCCACGGATTTCATGTCTGCCAAATCTTCAACGTCAAATTCATCATCTGCAATCATCTCTTGGTGTCGTGAAGCCTTTACTGCATCAACTCTCTGCTGCAGTCTCAGCAACTCCTCATCCTTGAGTTTAACATCGCGATAAAGGCGCATACCAGTTCCCGCAGGAATCAGGTGACCGATAATGACGTTCTCTTTCAAACCACGCAACTCATCTTTACTACCAGCTATTGCTGCATTTGTCAAGACCTTGGTTGTCTCCTGGAAGGACGCCGCACTGATGAATGAGTCGATACTCAAGGAGGCTCGCGTGATACCAAGCAGCAGTGGCTGTGCAACAGCAGGCTCACCACCTTCGGTAATCACCCGGTCATTCTCCTCGAAGAACCGATACTTGTCCACCTGCTGGCCGTGGATCAAATTGGTATCACCAACATGGACCACCTCGACCTTACGCAGCATCTGCCTGACAATAACTCCCAAGTGCTTGTCGTTGATCTGTACTCCCTGCATTCGATAGACTTCCTGAACTTCATCCACGAGGAAGGACTGCAGTGCATTCTCTCCAAGGATATCAAGGATGTCATGGGGATCGACAGATCCATCACACAATGGCTCAGCAGCTTCGACAGAATCACCATCACGGACCAACAGGTTCCTTCCCATTGGTACCATATGCTTGTATTCATTACCGAATGGGTCAGTTACCAAGATGGTACGCTTACCCTTTACGATATTGCCAAAGCTAATTAAGCCAGCAACCTGAGCAAGGATTGCAGCGTTCTTCGGCCGGCGAGCCTCGAACAGCTCACCAACACGGGGAAGACCACCGGTAATATCCTTCGTTTTGGTCCCTTCTTTAAGCAACTTGGCGAGAATCATACCCTTGTCAATCTTCACATTGTCCTGGGTCTGGATATACGATCCGCCAGGCAGCAAGTAGACTGCAAGAATATCTCCCTTTCCATGTTCCTCACTGGTAATCTCAATACGAGGCTGCAAGGACTCAAGGCTATGCTCGGTAATCTTCTTCTCAATATTACCGGTTTCCTCATTCACCTCTTCAACCAACGTGGTTCCCAGCTTGATATCAACAAAGTGGGAGAACCCTCCCTCTTCTGCAATAACCGGCTCACTGAACGGGTCAAATGTTACAAGCGGAGTTTTTGGTTCCAAATAGTCCCCACTCTTAACCATGAGCTCTGAACCAGCCTTCACCACCTGCGTGGTGGAGTGCCCGATCAAATAAACCTTGGACTCATATATTCTGACGGTTCCGTTCTCTTCACTTGCAACCACTTCCCCGTCCTTTTCATAGAACGGAGTACCCTTGGCTACAATATGGCCATCTTCAACAAGAAGCTTGTCGTAGGAGGATGCATCCATGATGGAGTTCACACGGAAGTATTCGATATGTCCCTTACGGGTGAACACTTCCATCTTGTCACTCTCACGAATAACCCTTGAGCCAGTAATGGCGCCGATGACAATCGGATAGTTGAAGGTGAGCTTACTCTCCTCGGAACTGGTAGAAGCAGTACCACCAACGTGGAACGTACGCATGGTTAGCTGGGTACCGGGCTGGCCAATCGACTGGGCAGCGATGATACCTACAGCCTCACCGATTACTACCGGCCGGTTTGTGGCAAGGTTACGACCATAGCACTTGCGGCATACACCATGCTTTGCCTCACAGGTAAGCACAGTCTTCAGGAGGACCTGTTCAATACCAGCTTCCTCAATCTTTCGGGCAGTAATCTCGTCAATTTCCTCATTTGCAGTGGCGATAACTTCACGAGTAAATGGATGCAAGACATCCTCTACCGGACAGCGCCCTACAATGCGGTCTGCAAGGTTCTCAACAATTTCATCACCATCCTTGAGTGCTCCACGCCAGATACCATTGATGGTGTGACAGTCATCCTCATTGACCACAACGTCTTGGCTGATATCAACCAGACGACGGGTGAGGTACCCTGCCTCAGCAGTCTTCAATGCGGTATCGGAAAGGCCCTTACGAGCACCATTGGTGGAGATGAAGAACTCGATGATCGACAACCCTTCCTTGAAGTTCGATTTAATGGGGAATTCGATAACATCACCACTTGGCTTTGCCATCAAACCACGCATACCACCGAGCTGCCTGATCTGGGTCTTCGATCCACGAGCACCTGAGTCTGCCATGAGGAAGAGCGGGTTGAAGCCCTTCTGGCTGACCTTCAATTCCTTCATCAACTCATCGGTCAGCAAGTCATTGGTCTGTGTCCAAACCTCAATGACCCTGTTGTACCGTTCTTCCTGAGTGATATGTCCCTGACGATACTGGTCAAGAATCTTCTGCTGCTCTAGATTGGCCTTAGTCATGAGCTCTGCCTTTCCAGCAGGTACAATCATGTCAGAGAGACCAATGGTAGCACCAAAGAAAGTTGCATATCGATATCCGAGGTCCTTGATGGAATCAAGCATATCAACAGCAATTGAGTTGTCATTCGCCTTCAGTGTATCACCGATAAGAGTCTTCAACTCCTTATCACCCATTGTAGTGTTCTGGAAAGGAACGCCTTCTGGGAGTGCTGCATTGAACAATACCCTTCCTGGAGTTGTCTCCAAACGGGTACCATCCTCGAATCTAAAGCGAATCTTTGCATTGTAGGAGAGCAGACCACTATCAATTGCCTGTTCCAACTCACCAATACTGGTATAGTACTTGCCCTCTCCAGGTGCGCCACTCATCTCACGGGTCAGATAGTTGATACCCATGACCATATCCTGTGAAGGGTATACGATTGGTTTACCATTTGCAGGGTCAAGAAGGTTGGTAACCGAGAGCATCAAGGTCCAGCATTCCAACTGGGCGGCATGAGTCAAGGGTACGTGCACAGCCATCTGGTCACCGTCGAAGTCAGCATTGTATGCATGACATACCAATGGGTGCAACTTGATGGCTTTGCCATCAACCAATACCGGCTCAAAGGCCTGTATACCAAGACGGTGAAGCGTAGGTGCACGGTTGAGCAATACAGGGTGGTCCTTGACGACATCGTCAAGAATCGACCAGACGGCATCCGTCTCTTCCTCGACCAGGCTCTTTGCCTTCTTGATATTGTAGACAACACCATCCTGTACCAACTTCTTCATGATGAAAGGCTTGTACAGTTCAAGGGCCATCTTGGAAGGAAGACCACACTGATGCATCCTAAGCTCTGGACCGACAACGATAACGGAACGACCTGAGTAGTCAACACGCTTTCCAAGCAGGTTCTGTCTGAAACGTCCCTGTTTTCCCTTAAGCATGTCTGAAAGGCTCTTGAGAGGCCTATTGCTTGCACCCTTGACCACTCTCTTTCTCTTTGAGTTGTCAAACAGCGCATCAACAGCCTCCTGCAACATACGCTTTTCATTGCGGATGATGATATCAGGAGCATTAAGCTTGACCAAACGGTCAAGACGATTGTTTCTGTTAATGACCCTACGGTAAAGATCATTGAGGTCACTGGTTGCAAATCTTCCTCCATCGAGCTGAACCATCGGTCTCAGATCAGGTGGAATAACCGGGATTACCGTAAGAATCATCCATTCAGGGCGGTTGCCGCTGTCACGGAAGTTCTCACATACCTCAATTCGCTTGAGCAGACGCTTGTCAGCCTTGTCGGCTTTCTGGCGCATCTGTTCACGCAGTTCACGGCTGAGCTCTTCAAGATCAAGGTTCACAAGCAATTTACGTACTGCCTCTGCACCCATACCTGCCTCAAATGAGTCACCATACTGTTCACGG
>JAQQAR010000008.1 GCA_028532765.1 Sphaerochaetaceae bacterium
TATTTACATATACTTTTTTATGCATTTTATTATGACTGTTTTTTGTTTTTCGTATTTTACAAGATACCGGACAAAGCATTCTTCCTACCTGAAAGTCTGTAATACACATCTATTACATCCTTCTTCATTACATGTTGATACCTAATTGAATATATTGCACTGAGGGATAAAGACAAATAAAAACCACCAGGAAGCTTGTTCCTGATGGCTATAGATGTAATGAGCTCAATTAATATTGTAGTTGTTTCAATTCACGCCGTGTATCACGGTTTAGATCTCTTTCCTTTACCACAGCACGCTTGTCGTGCAACTGTTTACCTCTACATAGGGAGATCTGTACTTTTACGAGATTTCCTTTCAGGTAGATGGAGGTAGGGACCAAGGTGAACCCTTTCTCATCGACTTTCCGCTTAAACTTCTTAATCTCTGCCTTATGGGCAAGAAGACGACGATTACGATTTGGTTCATGGTTGTTGATATTGCCATGGGTGTATGGTTGTATGGTAAGACCAACCAGGGTCAATCCTTGTTTATCAATTGTCACATAGCTGTCAGAAAAGCTGAAACGCCCATCTCTTATGGATTTCACCTCTGTACCTGCAAGCGATATACCACACTCGAGATCTTCTATAACCTCATAGTTGAAGTAGGCCTTTTTGTTCTTCTGGAGAAGTTTGAATTTGTTTCTATCTTGTTTCATCTATTCATACCAAGCAACACGGAATCCAATTTGGTCCCCACAAGCATCACTTTCAATAACACCGACCGTGTGTTCGGTGATTGTTTGGGGATCATTCAGGTAACTGCCACCTTTCACAACTGGTTGCATCTGGAGAGAGAACGCTTCATGTAAGGCGAGGCTCTCCTGGTAACCGGTTATCCGGGAAAGGGGAATATAGGGCGTCTGCGTAAGTTCCCAGACACCTCCCATAAGCGATACAGGACCGCCACTGATATCTGGAGAAGGGGAGAGAGACGTTGTGTAGTTTAAATCATTCTGTTGAAGGGCGGCAAGACTCCACATTGCCTCAGTGGGAAGGAAAACCTCTTTTCCTGTTTTTTCACTCAACCAAGTACAGAAAGCTTGTGCGGCATGATAACTTACATTGAAAACAGGACGGCTTGTAACAAACACCGATGAGATGGTCATACCTTCCAGATATGAGTCATCCACCAATCCCTTGCTCATCAACTCATCCTTATTACTCTTTTCCCAATAGGGATTGTCTTCCAGGAATAACGCCCACTGGTACTGGCTGATCTCTGTTGCTCCAAGTACAAAGGAAGGAACATCCACAGATACTCCTGCTTCATGTATCTCGGGATACTGGGAAGCAGTTTCCCTGCCCATGATAAAGGAAGTTTGAGGGTAGGCAAACCCTGCAAGTTGGAGATCTCCAAAAGAGAGTGATCGCTTTTCAGGGGTAATGGTAGGTACACTGGAAGCGAGGCCCAAGCGTGTACCTGCATTGTTGGTATTCACTACCTGTTCTGCAATAGCAAGTAGGTCACGCACTGAATCGCTTATCTCCACTGCCTCAAGCGCATCCTTTGCCTCGATGAGCATGGCCTCATTGCTGATAAAGCGAAGTGCTGTTTCAAGGGTTGCTTGCGTATATTTCTGATCAAAGCCAAGTGCCTCAAGGTCGTGGATCAGATTTGAGAAGAGTGGACGAATACGGGTAACCTCGTCATAACTGAGTATGGCACTTGCATCAGCAATTTCCTGAAGATTGAATCGATTGATAGCATTCTTGCTATCCTCATCCAAAGAGAGGGTAGGGATTGGAGCCTCCATCGTACGATGAAAAAGCCAGGTCAAAAAGACAGGATGGTCTACCTCTAATATATAGGAAGCATAGGGAATACCTCCCTTCATCAATGCTACCTCGTGGTTTCCACTCTCAATAAAATACTGATAACCAGTCACCCCAACATATGAGCCATCAACAACTACTCCGCTCTCACTGAGTTGCCCACGAAATGTGACGTATCGTCCTCCCTTGTTGATTCCAGGGAAGAAGGCAATGAAGAAGATTGCCGCTGCCAGGATAATGATAAGGAGTATCAAAATAAGAACACCTGGCCTCAGGCCCAGAACATGTGGCAGCTGAACCTGATCAACTTCAGGCAGTTCGATTCGTCGTTTCATACACGATAAGGTATCTTTCTGGTGTTCTCTTGTCAACTGAACTCTATTGTGATAGCTTGCTTCCTATGGAATCATTATTGGGTTTTCTTGAAAAACATACGATACGCATACTCACTCATCGCAAGGCAGTGAAAGCCTATGAGATGTCCCAGAAGACTAAACGCACCTTTATTGGTGAAGTAAAAGGCTGGGTCGATGCCCTGGTATTTGCGGTATTTGCGGTATTACTCATCAACCAATATATCTTCCAACTCTTCGTCATACCATCACCCTCCATGGTGTCAACACTCAATATTGGGGACAGGGTGTTTGTAAGCAAAACCATTTATGGCATTGAAGTGTACCCTGGTGGTCCGAAGATCTTTTCGGCAAACAGACAAGTACAACGTGATGATATCATTACCTTCTACAATCCTGAGTATGATTCAAAAGGACCATTTTTTGATGTACTCTCCCAGATCATCTATATGGGTACCTTTTCATTGGTGAATATCGATAAGAATGAGGATGGATCCATCGCTGAAAGGCTCTATGTCAAAAGGGCAATTGGATTTCCCTCTGAGACGATTCGCTTTGTGAATGGTAATGTACAGGTTCGCCCTGCAGGTTTTTCATCGTATATTGATGAAGATTCGTTCAGATCTGATCTCTCTTTGGTAGAGGGTCCACATAGAAGTCTTGATGCCTCTTCCTACGAAGGAATTCGAGCATGGGGTAGTCTGTTTGGATACCAGGAAGCTGGTCTGGACCTGTCAGCAAGCCCTGCCTACCTGAAGAGCCAATATGCAAGCGTACAAGGGGACTCCTATCCCGACGATATGTACGCATTCGAGACTGCCGCAAAGCGAACCAAACACCTTATAAACCCAGCGGATATGCAATCGAGAAGCGATAGCGCGAAGTATCAAAGCGGAATCTATGTTCCGCAGGACTCCATCCTTCCTCTTGGGGACAATCGTGACAACAGCCGTGACGGCAGGTATTTCGGCCCTGTGACCCAGAAAAAAATCAATGGTTCGGTTCGGTTTCGTTTCTGGCCCTTCACAAGCATGAAATATCTGGGGGATGCATAGTGCTCACATTAGGTGCAAGCAACCCAAAAGCCCTGTATCTCCATATCCCTTTTTGTACCACTCGTTGCTCATATTGTGCGTTTTACAGTGAACCAGAGTCCTCTTGGAGAGGATTCCAGGAAGCCTATGTTTCACGTCTTGAACAAGAGATCACTATAGTTGTCGAGTATACCGGTGGATTTGAAACCATTTTCATTGGTGGAGGAAACCCTGGATCCCTTACCTGTGAACAGCTATCCCGCTTGCTTGTTGCAGCAAAGAGTCCCCAGTGCAGTGAAGTTACCGTTGAGATGAATCCTGAGACGTTTTCTGAATCTTACTTTCCTCTATTCGAAAATAAACTCGTCACCCGTGTAAGTATGGGCATCCAGAGCATGGATGATTCAGTGCTTCGTCAACTGGGTAGGAATGCAACGGTAAAAGACAACTTGAGGGCGATTGCCCTCGCCAAGAAAGCCCATGGTCTCTACGGTATTGATCTTTCCTTTGATCTGATGGCAGCACTTCCCGGTCAAAGCATCCAGATGGCACTACAGGATATTGATACCATAGTATCGCTCGGTGATCCGGGGCATATCAGTCTCTACTGCCTGACCGTAGAGGAGGGCACAGAGCTTGCAAGAAGAGTCTCAGAGCGAGAGCTGAAAGTGTGGGATGATGATGGCCAGATGGAATTACTGGGAAGATTGTGGGACCGACTTGGCCAGTTGGGGTATGAGCACTATGAAGTATCGAACTTTGCAAGAAATGGACGATATTGCAAACACAACCTTGTGTATTGGAACCTGGATCCCTATCTAGGATTGGGAAGCAGCGCTGCTTCATTCCTGCAATCTGAAAGCCATTCATGGCATTACAGCCAGAAGGAAGACCTTCAAACATTTGCTGAAGAAACGCTGTTCAGTGGGTATGAGAAAGAAAAACTTGGCAGTGACCAACTGGTTGAAGAATACCTGATGATGGCACTCCGCACAAACCGTGGGATTGAAAAAAACCTTTTCAAAGCACGCTTTTCCCTTGATTTTGATTCACTATTTTCAAAAACCATTGCAAATCTCGATCTTCTCTGGTATAGAGATACCCCACATTTATTTGTATTATCTAAAGTTGGATGGATGGTTCTTGATGAGATTATCCTAAGGCTTGCTCTCCAAATTCCGCAACCCCTTGACCGCCACTAGCGCATATGATAGGTTAAATGGGCTATAGATTTCATGATATTTTACTAAATAAGAGGTTCAATTATGTCCGGCCATAGTAAATGGGCTACCATTAAACACAAGAAGGGTGCTGCTGACGCTAAACGCGGCCAGAAGTTCACGAAGCTGATCAAAGAAATTTCCGTTGCTGCCAAGATGGGTGGCGCTGACCCCGACTCCAATGCACGGCTTCGTACTGCTATTCTCAAGGCTCGTGCAGAGAATATGCCCAAGGACAATATTGACAGGGCAATCAAGAAAGGTTCAGGTGAGTTGGAAAATTCCACCTACTATGAACTGACCTATGAAGGATATGCAGTTGGTGGTGTAGCTCTTATTATCGACACCCTTACCGACAATAAGAACCGCACAGCAAGTGATGTTCGTTCCACGCTTACCAAGAACGGCGGAACACTGGGCAATAGCGGTTGTGTATCGTACATGTTCCAGACCAAGGGGATCATAACCTACGATTCATCCAAGTACACTGAAGAACAGATTTTCGAAGTGGCATTGGAGAATGGTGCTGATGATGTAACGACTTCTGATGAAGTAATTGAAGTAATAACTACTCCAAGTGACTTTGCAAACGTCCTGGAAGCCATGCAGGCTGCTGGATTTGAGCAAGAAAGCGCCGAGGTAGAGAAAGTTGCAGACCAGACGGTCACTCTTGACACCGAGAAAGCCCGCAAAGTACTCAAGATCATCGATAAGCTTGAAGAGTTGGATGATGTCCAGCAAGTCTCTTCCAATTTGGAATTGCCCGATGATTTTGAGGATAGCGACGAAGAATAAGGCATGCGAATCCTAGGAATTGATCCAGGATATGCACAGACAGGTTGGGGTGTTGTCGAATCAGATGGGCAGCATAACCGGCCTGTTTCTTTTGGTGTCATCAAAACCAGTACTTCACAACCAGACAGCCAAAGGATACACTTTATAGCGAAATCGGTTGGGCAGTTGGCTGAAGACCACCATGTGGATGTTTGTGCCATGGAAGACATTTTTTTTACCAAGAATGTCAGTTCCGCCATCCCGGTTGCGAAGGTGATCGGAGCCTGTATACATCAGATGGGATTGCAAGAGCTCCCGGTCAAGTTGTACAGCCCTCCCACCATCAAGAGTGTTGTAACAGGTTTTGGTGGTGCAGAAAAGCACCAGGTCCAGGAGATGGTTCGTATCTTGCTGGGTTTTGAGACCATTCCCCGTCCTGATCACGCTGCAGATGCCTTAGCTGTTGCAATCTGCTTTGCTGTTTATGATTTTTCGAGAATAAGGATGAAATAGCCATGATCAACGCACTGATTGGAGACATCGTATCCATCGAAGAAGGAACCCTTTTTTTACGGTGTGGCCATATCGAGTATACACTTTCGGTTTCCAGCCAGACTGCCAACACATTCAGTAATCTCTCGCTTGAATCTCGTAGGGGAGTGAGAGTCATGACCGTTCTTGTTCATCGAGAGGACAGCATGTCACTTTTCGGTTTCTCTGATGCAGATGAGCGGGAAGCTTTTCTTCAGTTACAGACAGTATCGGGAATCGGGTCAAAACAGGCACTGAAGATCCTCAGTGGTATCAACGTTCGAAACCTTGCAGAGGCATTGGATAGTGGGAACCTGAAATTGCTTTCATCCATTCCTGGGATTGGTCCGAAAACCGGACAGAAGATGATCCTTGCCCTGAGAAATGTACTGGTATTGGATGAGGATAAAGGAAGAAGCCAGAGTGGAACGAGAAAACAGGCACATCACCCATACAGCGATATTATCAATGCACTTGTAGATATGGGGTATGATCGTCGTCTTGTCGAGGAAACCGTGGACAAGGTCACTGAGAACCAGGCTTCTGAGCTCGAGAAGATGAGTCACCATGATGCCGAGGAACATTTGTTCCGTTTAAGCATCAAGTTGCTCGGATGACAGGGATACAATGTATATGGAAACCAATCAACCGGATTTACACGAACTGATACAAAACTCCGTGACCTCTTCTTCCTTTCAGGAAGAGGGGGACAGACAGGAAAATATTCTTCGCCCAAAATTGTTGAAGGATTTTCAGGGACAACAAAGGCTCAAGGATAATCTTGCAGTCTTTGTGCAAGCAGCACGGGAGAGAAAGGAGTCATTGGATCATACGTTCCTTATCGGCCCCCCTGGACTGGGGAAGACCACCCTGGCAAGTATCATCGCAAACGAGATGGAAGCAGAGATCCGGATGACCAGCGCACCTGCCTTGGAGAAACCCAAGGATCTTGCAGGGATTCTTACCAATGTCACCGAGGGATCTGTTTTCTTTATCGATGAAATTCATCGACTCAAACCTGCTCTTGAAGAGATGTTGTATATTGCTATGGAAGATTTTGAGATCGATTGGGTCATCGGACAAGGGCCTGCAGCCCGTACGATGAGAATTCCCCTTCCAAAATTCACCTTGGTAGGTGCTACCACCAAAGCAGGTTCTGTATCCAGCCCTCTCTCCTCACGATTCGGTATTACCTGTCATATTGAGTTCTACAATGAGAAGGAACTGGCAAATATCATCAGGCGGTCTGCCCAGATCATGAATGTACACATTGAGGAGGAGGCAATCATTCTCCTTGCACGCTGCAGTAGGGGAACACCCCGTATAGCCAATCGTCTCTTGAGAAGATTGCGGGATTTTGCTGCAGTTATGGGTGATGGTATTGTCACCACTGCTGTGGTTGACCATGGTATGGAACGGCTCGGGATCGATACCAACGGACTTGAGATGCAGGACCGCAATATACTGCGGACCATCATCGAGTTCTATGATGGGGGGCCTGTAGGCGCCGAAACCTTAAGTATCAGTGTTGGAGAGGCAATAGAATCCCTTGAGGATTTCTATGAACCATATCTGATCCAGAAAGGATATCTGAAACGAACACCACGTGGCCGTATGACCACTAAACTTGCCTATGAATTGCTGGGTATACCCTGCAAAAGGAATATGGATGACAATCAAGGAATTCTCTTTTGACCTGCCTCCGCACCTGATCGCACAAACACCTGCTGACAAAAGAGGGGAGGACCGGCTTCTGGTACTGAACCGCAGTGATGGCAGTGTTGTTGATGAACAGATGCATCATTTTGCCTCCTACCTTGAGGAAGGTAGCGTTGTTGTGGTGAATAACAGCAAAGTCAGGAAAGCACGGGTATATGCTACCAGTGATACTGGTAGTACCGTTGAATTTCTCTTTTTGGAAGAAAACCTTGACAACACTTGGCAGTGCATGGTCACCAAGGCAAAGCGTCAGAAAGTAGGAAAGCACTATACATTCTGCAACGAAGAGGGAAACTACAGCCGTAAGGCCTGGATTACCGAAATTGGTGATGATGGGACCAGGACTGTTGCCTTTGATTCCCCGCTTGATGAGGATTTTTTTCGTGTACTTGGACACGTACCACTTCCTCCTTATATCAAAAGGGATGATTCTTTTGCTGATGAGAAACGCTATCAGACCATCTACGCAGAAACGGAAGGATCGGTTGCAGCACCCACTGCAGGACTTCACTTCACTGAGGATATTCTCTCTTCAATACGGAAAAAGGGTTGCTTGATAGTCCCCATAACGCTGCATGTTGGACCGGGTACATTCCTTCCTGTCAGAACAGAGCATCTGGATGACCATAAGATGCACTATGAACGGTATGAGATCAGTGAGGAAGCTGCAAACATCATCTCCCAAGCTCATAGGGATGGCAGAAAGATTGTAGCTACAGGGACAACCAGTGTAAGAACCCTTGAGAGCGCCTTCAACAGCGCTGAGCAACGCCTTGAGCGTGGAGAAGGGCGGACAAATCTCTTTATCCGCCCCCCCTACCAATGGAAAGTGGTTGACCAGCTCCTGACCAACTTCCACACCCCCGAGTCAACATTGCTGGTACTCGTCTCTACCTTTGCAGGAAAACACCTCATCGATAGCGCTTACCAGCATGCCGTGGAAAAGGAGTATCGCTTTTTCAGCTATGGGGATGCAATGTTCATCCGCTAGAAGAGAATCTCCTGGATGTTCCTTGCAATCTCCTCCTTAGGGAGAAGCCCATCAAGTCTCACCAGCGTTACTTCCTTGGAAAGAGTATCAAAGATGCGCTCATAGTTTTCTTTCACTTTTTCGAGAAACTCATGACGCTCAAACAGCTCCTCTTGATCTCCTCTTCCCTTGATCCTTCTCAGGCATTCATCAACCGGAGTATCGATGAAGAATAAATACTGGGGGGAAGGGAAGGCATTGAGCCTCTGTATCGTCTCGAAATCGCTGTCAACACTCTGGTATGCCAGGGAAGAGTAGAGATAGCGGTCACAGATGACCATCTTTCCCTCATCCAAGTCCCGCATAAGACCATTTACAGGATTATTGAGATGGTCTTCTCGGTCAGCTGCATAGAGCATTGCCAGTGATAAAGGCGTGGTGACAATTTGCTTTCTCAGCACGGAACGGACAAGCCGCCCGATTGGTTTATCGGTAGGTTCAAAGGTTGCACGGCAGGGGCGGTCATTCTGGTCACAATATTCTGCAAGCAACTGCATCTGGGTAGTGGTACCCGCTCCATCCAATCCCTCGAAAACAACAAAATTCTGCAATACTGAAGGCATATCCATATCTCCTATCGTATCTCTATGGTACGGTAAATACACCACAAGGTAAATCAGTTTTTTCACGCATTAATGAGAGATAATCTGGAAAAGGGAGGTGCCCAAGCCATGCACTATCGGCTATACTTGTACAGAAAGGTGTAAGAGGCGTGCGATATCATACAACATTGAAGGACATAGCCATCTCGGTACTCGTGCTTGTCAGTTGTGCCATTCTCACCCTATGGGGGATGGTATATCTTGATATGCGCAATCCAAGCCGATATCTTTCCGATTACTTGATTTCCTCCCTCAAACAGAGCAGCTCAATTACCTTCTCCGCCACCGGTATAGAACGTACATATCTCAGGGACTTGACCATTCTCAACCCTTCCTTGCAGAAAGATGACAAGGTCCTCGCCTCTGCAGAGGAGGGAACCATCAAGGGAGGGATACCCTTGCTTGTCCAATCTGTCATTCAAGGAAACAAACGTGTGTCTCTTGAATTGGAGGAAGTACAGGTGCAACTCGATGATTCATCTTTCCTCTCACAGAGTGGAAATGAATCATCAGATCTTATCAGTCGTTGGTTGCAGGAAAACACCTTCCAAGTCAACACAGACTCTTTGGAAGGTACCTTCAGTGCTTCAGCATTCACCGCTGATGTACAACAAGCTGCCTTCAATTTTGAGATGCAGAGAGGAGAGGCCCTTCCTACACTGCAGGCAAGAGCCGGAGGTATGTCGCTATATAATGACAATTCAGATATTGCTCTAGAGGGGACAATTCTCAACCTTAACAAAGAAGGTACGGTTTCCTTCACATCATCTCTCTTGAATCTTGCTACACAACAAGGGTATGGCAGCATGGAAAACCTTATAGCACAAGGATCCATCACAGGTTTCAATCTTCCAACAGATGTAGGATTACTATCCCTCTCTGCGGCAAATGTCGATGCACAACTACCAAACCTATCGTTTTCAATACCAGAGTTCAGTGGTACGGTTTCACTGGAACAAGGTAGGCCACAACTTGCTACACTCTCATTTGACGAAATGATCATGCGCAGCAATCAGATGGAACTGTATGCTCCAACAACCACATTGCAGGGAAGCTGGAGTGAAGGACAGCTCTCCCTTGGTGCTGCTACGAAGGAGGGAGAGCCGCTTACCTTCATTGTGCAGGATACACTCTCCCTAGACAGTAACAATCTGATTCTTAATGCCCGATACCAGAGCGAGAGTGAGAATATCGAAGCATCGGTATTACTTAATCAGATAACCTACCAACGAGAAGATCTTACAGCTCGCCTGGATTCCGTATCCATAAGCGGGGAAGCACAACTGAAAGATGCTGTTTTTGAGAATGCCTCAGCAAGCATGACCTCCCGCAGTACGTTCTCTCTGCTTTCAGAGGGGATAGAAGCTGCTTCCCCTCTCACCTCAACAATTCGTTATGAGAAAGATCGATCCTCATTGAGTGCCTCCCTTACTTTTGAAGAGCTGATATCTTCATTCACCGATGGGCCCCTTTATACCCGTCTCTCATACCAAGGAAATGTGCAGGGAAGACAGTTACAGGGTGAATTATCTCTTGATGAGCGGTTTAACCTGCTTTCAGTATATAATCTCCCTGACGAGGAAGTCGGGTCTCTTCATATCAGCTCACGTATGGATGAATTCCCTCTCTCGTTCCTTTCTCCCACAATCACTCGCTATGCGCCATTCTTGCAACCGTATTACGACGAGGTGACAAACCTTACAGGGAACATTTCATTCCAGTCAGAAACAGGGCAGGGGACTGTCATGCCATTTGACGGCACCCTCGCCATTGATCTTGCGCTTCGTCAAATGAAAATTGGAAAAGTTGAACTCGATGCAGGATTCATTTTCCAAGGGTATGTAAAGAAGGATGTGCTCGATGTAGAGGCATTGACCATCGCTACCAGTGGATACAGACTGGTGTACACAGGAAAAACTGACTTGTATGACTGGCTTCCCAGTGGCCAATTGGATCTTTTCAGGAGCTTTGACGGACAACTGCTTGGAAGTATCAATTTCTTCGATGAACCTCCAAAGCAGTATCGGTTCAAGATGACCACTCCATTTGAACAGTCCCTCTTCATTGAAGGAATAGTAAGTTCATCTCCGCAAAATATTCTGATCGGAGATGCCCAGCTTGGAATCTTCGAAACGCTCTATCCTTTCTCGTTCCTGTTGCAGACCAGCACATTACAGCTTTCCATCAAGCAAGAAGATGCATTTTCTCTAACCACGAATCTTGCTCCACCTATTGTTGCGGATGTCACCAGCAATGGGCTGACACTCCCCAATCGTGGATTCTTTGCAAATGCCGAGATTTCAGGTGAGACGCAACTGGCATTCAACAATGCTCGCAGCTGGAGTATTGAAAGTGATCTCCTTACTATAGGGAAAGTGGTCTTCCAAGGTCATATCTATACACTACAGACACCAGTATCAATAACGCAGGAGAGCATCACCCTGTCTGAAATCTTACTGACTGATGAACAGGAAACAGAACTAAAGAGTGCACTCTCCTACAGGGGGACTGATTTCCTAACCTTGGCTACACAATCCTTCCTCGCTCCATTCGATGCTTCGTTTACCTTGGAATCCAATGATGAGAGGAAAATTGCCATCTCTCTGATGGGTGAAGATGAACGTATCAGTACGGTGGTCAGACTTTCAGAACTGCCACTCGATAGATTCTCTATCTTTGGTGATGGTGTGGTGGTCAATTTGGATATCCTTGGCTATACCGATCTCAAGCAAACCATCAGTGCCGATGGGTTGCTGCAGGTAAGAAAAGGAGAGGGTACATTCTTTACCAAGATTGAAGCAAGTGACTCAACATTCAACCTATTTGACTCACAATTCTCACAAGGAGATCTTTCTTATGCAGGCAATCTATTGCTGATCAATGGGAATAAAGCCTTGAGTGAAGGAGTATTCTCCCATATCCGCCATCTCACCTACAAAGATCAACAGAGCAAAGCCAACTATACCCTGGCACTCGATCTTGGGAAGATGGAAACACTCTTTGATCTTCCTTCAGCACTCTCTCCGATCATGGAAGGAAGGGCGAAGGCTGTGCTTTCCCTCTCGGACATCCTGTTATATGGCGAGGGAGGAATTGCTGACGGTGTATATGCACTCTCACTCGACAATCCAAAACTTTCCATTGAAAGCGATCTCCTCTCATTCAACTATGACTTGACAACACAACACATCATGGGTGCTGCAGATCCAGCATTTGGAATTGGACTATCAGCCCAGGGTTCTCTTGCTGAGGAAGACTTCGGTCTTCTCATTGAAGACATTCATTTTCCTTTGAATCTGCTCAACCGCACATTCCTCAAACCAGTGTTCGGTTTCCTGGACGGCATTGCAGAAGGGGAAGTTTTCGTGGGAGGCAGCAAAGAGTCACCACGTCTCTATGGACAGGTTTCTGTCAATTCATCGAGGATGGAGCTATTCTGGCTGCCTGAAGACATCATTACCATGAAAAATATTACGGCCACGTTGGACGGGACACGAGCGATCACCCCAAATACGCCATTCTTCTCAACCAACAAGATTACTGGAAAAACCGTTGAAGGCTACGGCAACCTTGGAGCAAATTTTGATGGCTTGCGTCTGCTTAACTACGAAATACATGCTGACAGTGGCAACGAGATGCTCTATGTATGGATCCCCATGCAGGGCTTTGATGTTGATATCCGCACCTATGCCGGAGGTACTTTCAACCTATTTGGTGTGGGTTTTGAGACATGGCTCGATGGAGAGGTGACCATCCAGGACACGACTATCAGCTTGGGAATCAAGGATCTTCCATACTGGTATGTGGCAAACAACCTCACGACTACTGATTTCTCGGTGGTTACCGGAAGAAATGTCTCCTTCTTCTATCCTAATACGCCTAATCCATTCATCCAGGCAACCATCACGGAAAACCAGAACATCAATTTCACCTTCGATCATATTACCGACGAATTTGTGATCGATGGTAACTTATCGTTCAGGAGTGGAGAGTTCTACTACTTCCAGAAAAACTTCTTTATTACTGAAGGATCACTTTCGCTTCACACCGATGCTCTCTCTGGGCAGAACACCATCCAGCCAACCATCAATCTAAGAGCAAAGTTGACAGATTTTGATGCACAGGGGAACAGGGTGGATATCTTCCTGGTACTCCGTGAGTCAAGCCTCACCAACCTTAACCCACAATTCGAGTCGACACCACCAAAGGATGTGAACGAAATACTCGAGATTCTTGGTCAGTCAATTCTTCCTACTGGAGCGTATGGACAGGTCAACCTCTACAGTGTTGCAAGTCTTGCAGCAGCAGCCACTGACGTTGCAGAACGGCTGGGATATTTGCAGACCAGTCAATCAACCTTGCTTACCGATTCAATCCGCATCTCTTTAGGCCTTGATATGTTCTCCATCCGAAGTAATATCCTGCAGAATATCCTCATCGATGCTCTTCCTGGAGGAAGCTTGGCCAACCTCAGTCCACTTGCACGATACCTGAACAATACCACCATATTCATGGGTAAGTACGTAGGTGAGCAGTTCTTCCTGCAGGCACTGGTCCACCTTACTGCCACCGATGGAACAAAAGCCACCCGAACGTTCATTTCCCCCGATCTTTCCCTTGATTTAGAGCTGTCACTTGACTGGCAGAATCCTATAGGGACATTCTCCTTCTTTACCCAACCTAATGAGTTGTCGTTTGTCAATATTTTAGATACCATTGGTTTTAGTGTAACCAGAAGGTTTGTTCTGCGTTAAACAAGCATATACGAGGAGCTATCATGAACATGCGGAAATCGCGCCGTTTCTTTTGCGCAATCCTTATCATTATTTTTTCCCTTTCCCTGTTGAGTGCCGTTGAAGAGGCCCCATGGTACATAGGCAAAAGAATTGCATCCTTCTCCAATACAGGCTTGCAGAATGTCCCTGAAAGCACGATCTTGGATATTCAATATGCATATCTGGATGAACCTTTTACTGATGAGTTGTTCAATGAATTGCAAGGAGAGCTTTATGCCCTCGATTATTTCTTGTATTTCCTTGCTGAAGCACAACGAACAGGGGAGGGCAACAACGAACTTGAAATAGTCATGGAATTTTATGAATTGCCCTATATCAACCAAGTTACGATTGAAGGTAATGCAGGAATAAAGACGAAGAATATCGAGGAAGTTCTCCTCAGCGGGGAGGGCACATTCCTCCAGGAGCAGAATATTGAACTTTCAAAGGATGAGATCAGAAAGCTTTATGAAGAGAAAGGCTATGCCGATACGGAAATTTCGTCTTCTTATGAGATTGATGAAACTACCAATACAGTGAGCCTGGTATTCACCATTGAAGAGAACAAGCAGAAAAGAATCGGCGAGATTACCTTTGAGGGCAATACATCACTTGCTAGTGACCAGCTTGAGAAACAGCTTTCCTCAAAAACCATCAGTTACTTCAATAGCGGCTACTATAATCCATCAACCATTGAGACTGACAAACAGAACCTTATCACCTTCTACCAGAGTAATGGTTTTGTCGATGCAGCCATCTCAGATGTGAGAACAGAAGATATCAGCAGAGAGGACGATGAATATACACGACTAAGGGTCATCTACCAGATTGAGGAAGGGGAACAGTGGAAATTTGGTGGTATTCAAGTCGAAGGGAATACAGTCTTTAGTGATGAACAATTCCAGGACCTTATCAGCATGAGAGAAGGTGCTGTCCTCGATATCAGCCGAGTCCAGAAAGAGATTGAGGCAGTGACTGACCTGTACTGGAACAATGGGTACATTTTCAATCTTATTTCCAGTGATATGGTACGTGATGAAGAAAACAAGGTTATCACCTTCATCCTCACTGTACAGGAAAACCAACAGGCCATCGTGGAAGATATCCGTATCGAGGGGCTTACCAAGACAAAACCGTATGTGTTTGAACGAGAATTGACCTTCAGTCGTGGTGATGTGTTCAGCAAGGAAGCCTTGATCCGCAGCGCACAAAACATCTACAACACACTTATTGTCACCGATGTCCAGTTTGACATTATCAATGGTAGTGAAGAAGGGACTGTCGTACCTGTCTACACCGTCGTTGAAGGGAACCAGATGGATATCCAGTTCGGAGCCACCTTTGGTGGAAATGTTGACGGATTCCCAGTTTCAGGATTCCTCCAATGGTCTGACAAGAACCTGGGAGGAACCGGCCGAGACCTTGCAATCACCACCAACTTGAGTCCTGACACCCAGAATTTCTCCATCTCATTCACTGATGGATGGTTCAAGGATTATCGTTGGTCGAATGGATTGAGTTTTAACTTTGAGAGAAGCAAGAAGGAAAGCGTTCTGCAACGGGGACTTGGTAGTGAATACTATACTGGTCATGATGTTGCCATATTGGAGGATAATGCCTATCCACTTGGATATGACAGTTATCTCAGCTATCTGGCAGCAGACAAGGCTCTTCCCGCTAACTCTGATCTGATGAATTATCTGTACTACCGAATTTCACTTGGGTATAACACCGGTTATACCTTCATGTTCCGTCCTGGTTCCCTCACCGTAGGAGGAGGGCTTTCCATAGGGCTTAACTATGCTGACTATAACCATTCTGTCTACGACCCTTATGAACGCTTGATCAAGTTATATGGTGATAGCTGGAAGTTTAGTAATCGACTCAGCCTTTCCTTTGCATGGGATGGCCGTGACCGGATCGAGAATACCAGCAAGGGATACTACCTCAGCCAAAATTTCACGTATGCCGGTGGTATTCTTGGTGGTCTTTCCAACTACATCAAAACTTCCTCATCTGCAAGTGGATATGTGAAGCTCTTCTCATTTGAGCTTGCAGAGAAGGATGCCAATGTTGTGTTGGGAGCTACCACCACTGTCAGCGCTATGCTACCCCAGTACTATGACTATAATAGTAGATTTGATACTGGTGAAACTCAGAAATGGGATTGGTACGATGCAAAACAAGGTGCCACCCGCTATGAAATGCTCTATATCGATGGCATGAATACCGGTCGTGGATTCTCGGTTATCTTTGACCAGGCATATCTTTGGGACAACCAAGTTTCTATCAGCTGGCCTCTTGCCCATAATGTACTCTCAGCAGAGATCTATGGTAGCGCCACTGGGGTGAGTACCGATTTACAGAACATTGCACCATCCTCACTTGCTTGGTACTACTCCATGGGAGCAGGAATTAAGTTGAAGGTACCTGGATTCCCACTGGGATTGTATCTGGTGAAAAACGCAAGCTTTATTGACAATACCTTTGCATGGGATGGAGGAACCATCTTCAGGGGCAGCAGTGAAGACAGTGGCTTGAAACTGGTTCTTGCGATCACCACAACGCTGTATTGAGTATGAGCGCGAAAGAGACTTTGACACCCATGATGGTCCAGTACCATCAGATCAAAGAGCAACACCAAGGGGAAGTACTGTTCTTCCGCCTTGGTGATTTCTATGAGATGTTTGAGGATGATGCCCGGGAAGTCTCCCGCCTCCTCAACCTAACTCTCACCAAGCGCAATGGTCAGCCAATGTGCGGCATTCCGTATCATGCGGCAAAAACCTATATCAAACGATTGTTGGAAGCAGGGAAGAAGATTGCAATCTGTGAGCAGACCAGCCTCAACCAGGAAGGCGGGAAAAAGCTGGCAACCCGTGAAGTGGTGCAGGTTATCACACCTGCTACAGTCATTGAAGATGACTATCTTAATGCAGAACAATCCAGCTATGTCTTGAGCATCTCATTCCAGAAACAGGGTATTTCTGTCAGCTATGCAGACATCACCACAGGTGAGTTCTCATTGAGGACGCTAGGAAAAGATCATCACTATGGTTCACTGCTTGCTGTATTGGAACAAGTGCGGCCCAGGGAACTCTTGGTAAATGAGGACGATTATTTTCTCTACCAGGACTACCAGGATTTACTAGCCTCTCAGCAAGCAATGGTAAGCAAGCTTCCGCCTTGGAGATTTTCCATTGCTGATGGATACAGTTTGCTCTGCAGCCATATACGAAGTACGAGCCTGAAGGCCTTTTCCCTGGAGGAAAAGGACCATCGGCTTTCCAGTGCAGGGGCTCTGCTCTGGTATTTGAAAGAGACAGCAAAGACAAGCCTGAACCAGATTGACTCATATACGGTGGTTGAAGAGACTCAATTTCTGCATATCGATGAGGCAAGCAGAAAAAGTCTTGAGCTGGTAAGCAATACCAATGATGGAAGTGAGAAATTCACGCTTTTCTCGGCGATCAATGCCACCCTCACCAGTATGGGTACCCGTCAGTTGAAAAACTGGATCACTCAAGCCTTGACTGATATCGAGCAAATTCTCTTTCGCCAAAGATGGGTTGAGATGCTTTTCCTGGACCGTGATGAACTGGGCAGGGTCAGGTCGATCCTGAAACAAGTATTGGATATCCAGCGCCTGACTAGCCGCATTGCCATGAATAGGCAGGTTCCCAGGGACCTGACAGGGATTGCCCAGACCATTTCAGCCTTTTTCCAATTGGTTGATCAACGATACCAAGATCTCCTTCCCTCCAAGCTGGATGAAACGCAGCTTAACATGTTGCTCCAGCTTGCAAGTGAAATTCAGGAAGCCATCAATGACCAGTGGCAAGGTCCATTTGAGGAAGGAAAGGTAATCCGTAAAGGTTTTGATGCACAACTTGATGCACTCAGAGGTACCAAATCTGGTGGTAAGGAGCTGTTGGACGCCTATCTCAAGCAACTGAAGGAAGAGACGGGAATTCCTACCATAAAGCTCTCTTCCAACAAGATCCTTGGTCATTATATTGAGGTTACCAAAACCCATGCCTCTAAGGTTCCCTCTACCTTCTACCGCAAACAAACACTGGTGAATGCCGAAAGGTTCACCAGTGATGAATTGATCAAACTGGAACAACAAATCCTTGAGAGTGCCGCTTTGGCTGAAGAGAGGGAGAAGGAAGTCTACGAAACATTGGTATCCAAGACCAGGGACTTACAACAGATTCTACTTTCCATCAGTGGATTCCTCAGTGACCTGGATTGTTTGCAGAGCTTTGCAAGTACGGCAATCACACACCAATATACCAAGCCGAGCTTTACAGACGAGGATGTGCTTATCCTGGAAGGGGCAAGACATCCAGTGGTAGAACAACATCTCACCCCTGGTGGTTTTGTTGCCAATGACCTGACGATAAGAAGTACCGGGAAACGGTTCTGTTTGATTACAGGACCGAATATGGCAGGCAAGTCAACTTTCCTCAGGCAGAGCGCATTGCTGGTTCTCCTTGCGCAAATTGGCAGTTTCGTCCCTGCAACGAAAGCAAGGCTTGGCATCGTCGATCGTCTCTACTGCAGGGTAGGGGCGAGTGACAATCTTGCCCGTGGAGAGTCCACCTTCCTTGTAGAGATGCAGGAAGCTGCCCACATTCTCAGAACAGCTACAAGGCATTCTCTTGTAATCGTAGATGAACTGGGCAGGGGTACCAGTACCCAGGATGGAATGTCGATTGCCTATGCCATGATGCAGAAACTCCTGTCCATGGATTGCAAGACACTGTTTGCAACCCACTACCATGAACTTGCCCGAATTGATACCAGCGCCATCCAACTCTTGACGTTGCAGGTAAGCGAGATGGGAGGGGAAGTAAAGTTCCTGAGGAGAGTCATTGAGGGAATTGCAAACAGTTCCTATGGGTTGAATGTTGCAAGAATGGCAGGGGTTGGCCGTGATATCATCCGCCAAGCCCGTCAATTCCAGAAACAACATTTTACTGAGTATGACCTAGCTGCCATGCAACCTGATCTGTTCAGTGCTGCCTCTGAACAGGAAGAGCTTCCCTATAGTAATCTTGATGCAAATGAAAGAGAAGTCATCGATGCATTGGAGTCATTCAGCATAGACCAGTCATCTCCCTTGGAGGCGCTCCTGTTATTGAAAGATTTACAGGAGAAATTGCAAGCAAGGTAGCCACAGATCCTTCTTAAGGGGTATGTGGTGTCATCTATGCAAGAAACTTTCTGATACAACACTCTGTCCAACATGTAAGGAAGCCATTCGGAGGGCTGGGTATGATTTTCTGTTCACGCATCGCTGTCCAGTCTGTGGACAACCGGTGCTTGATGCTACTTATGCCTGTCCATTCTGCAGCAAGGGAGTACTCTCCTATGGCCCATACGGAAAAACACTCGCATCTTTGATCAAATGCTATAAATTTGGGGGAGAACGGTCTCTGACACCTCTCCTCTCTGGGTTATATCTACCTCTACTGAAAAGAGTGACCTCTCCGATCATTATTCCCATACCCTGTTCCAGGGAAGGGTACAAGAGAAGGGGTTTTGACCAGAGTGAGGTTATTGCCTCCTATCTTGCAAGAAAAGAGGGCTATGCCTATCTTTCTCTTTTCAACAGACATAAGGGAATACAACACAAATATCTTTCCAAGGAGCAACGCTTGGGTGAACAAGCAATGCAATTGACACATTCCAAGAAAAAACACCACCAATTTGTACATTTTCTGTCAGCAGGGTATACCGCCACACTCCTTGATGATGTTAAGACCACAGGAGCTACTTCTCGACGGGCAAGTGAACTGCTGGAGTCATATTTTGGCTGTAAAGCAACGATAATGGTACTTGCTGATGTCTAGGCATACATGCATCGTTGACAAAGATCCTCGTTATCGATACTATTTTAGCAGGATTAGTTGTTTATTGGGGATCGCCAACCGGCGCATCCCTTTTTTATGAACTTTTTTCAGGAGCAGTATGATACAGAAAGGAATAGAAGAAACACCTTTGTTTCGTGAATACGAACCTCTGCTGAGTGCAATGGGCATTACATTGGTGGACATCAATGAGATTGACCGCGGAAGCAGTGTCCTGGTTACCATTGTAATCTTGGCAAAGGAAGAAGAAGTAAATGTCGACCACTGTGCGAAGGTATACCGATTGGTATATCCAAGAATGGAACTGATATTGGGGGAGCGTGATCTGCAACTCGAGGTAACCACTCCAGGCCTACAGCGCACAATCAAGGATAGCTATGAGTTCAGCTTGTTTACCGGCAAGCGTGTACGGGTTTATGATACAAGTAAGAAGGCATGGGTAAGTGGCATCATCAAAACATGTGATGACCATTCGCTTACGCTTGACGAGGTATTTATTGAGGATGAAAAAGAGATGATTGCAACAATGGTTGTGGAGCTGGCTTCTATCCAGAAGGCTAAACTCGACTATAGATGGGAGGACAATTCACATGGCAACTGAAATTGGTGACGCTATTAGAAGTATGGTAGCGGAAAAGAGCATTTCCGAGGAGCTGGTTATCAGCACCATTGAGGACATACTCCGTGCTGCGTACAAACGTAAATTCGGTACCGATGAGAATGCCGTCATAGAGTTCAGTGAAGATTATACCAGCGTTGAGCTCGCGAGCAGACGCCAGATTGTCGATGATGACGAATGGTACAATGAGGTAACTGAGATTCCTCTCAGTGAAGCAAAAGAAATCCACGAGGAGTGTGAGATTGGTGATGAGTTGCTCATCCCCGTCGACCTCAAGGAATTCGACCGTATCAGTGTACAGAGTGCAAAACAACGCGCCCATCAGAGCTTTCGAGATATCCAGAAGGATACGCTGTATAGTGAATTCAAGGCAAAAGAAGGTCAGTTGATCATCGGTTATTACAGGAGACAAGCTCCAACCGGCGATATCTATGTCGATATCGGCAGCACTGAAGGCCTTCTTCCCAGGAGAAACCAGTCCAGCAGGGAAAGCTACCAGAGCAATGACAAGATCAAATGCTATGTTGAGAGCGTAGAAAAAGCTGAACGCGGGGTTCGGGTTATCCTTTCAAGAACAAGTAGTGAATTGATTCGCAAGCTCTTTGAGGTTGAAGTACCGGAAATTGCTCAGAACCAGATTGATATCATCAAGATTGTTCGTGAAGCCGGATACCGCACAAAGGTTGCCGTTGCATCACGTAATGACGATATTGACCCTGTCGGAGCCTGTGTTGGGTTGAAGGGAAATCGAATTCAGACTATCATGAGTGAGATAGAGGGTGAGAAGATTGATATTCTTCGCTACGATCCCAACCCAATCAACTATATCCGCAATGCACTCTCCCCAGCGCAGGTAAAGGATGTAGTGGTTCTTGACAAGAATATCTATCATGCAGTTGCCATTGTTGAAGACAGCCAACTCTCATTGGCCATTGGTAAACAGGGCTTGAATGTCCGACTCGCCAACAAGTTGGTAGACTGGATGATTGATGTGAAGACCCAGGCTCAGTTTGATGAGATGGATATTGCCAAGGAAGCCCGTTCAAGGGCTGAAAGCATCTTCCTTGATGAGCAAGAGTACTATGGTGAAGAACTCGTTGCCCAGAATGATGAGGAAGTGTTTATTGGACAGGAAGGCGAGGTTGTTCCTGAGGAGAGCTTCGTTGATGAGGATGAGATTGCCCTCTCTGAACTTCCTTTGGATGAGATGTTGCTGAAGAAACTCCATTTCCACGATGTATATAGTGTTGAAGAGTTCATCAATCTCAGCGAAGAGGATCTCGCGAGCTTCAGTGATTTGAGCGAGGAAGAGATTATTGCAATCAAGGATACCATCAATGAGTACGTTGATATCGTTGAAGATGAAGAGGAAGCTGAGACTGAGTATGTCTGTCCCAATTGTGGTTCCTCCATCACAGAGGATATGAATGTGTGCCCAAACTGTGGTACAGGTCTGGTATTTGAGGTAGAGTAAATTATAGAGGAAATAATGTCGGAAGAGAATAACAAGCCAAAAGCAACGTTGATCAAACATGTTGTGAATCCTACGGAACACAACAAAGAGCAGAAGAGTCCCGCCAAAGAACCTGAGTCCAAGCCAAAAGCTCCCGCTGAAAAGCGTAGGGTGGTTGTGGTAAAGAAGAAGGTAGTCGTGGTGAAGCCTCAGGCTCGCAAGGAGGCTGAAAAGCCCGAGAATGAGAAGCAGGAAGGCAAGAAGACCTCCAAGGATGAAGGCAGTAAGGAAGCATCTGAAAAGAAGAAGACAGCTTCTGAGGGCCGCACAAGCAGTGTAGTTCGAAAGGCCCATCGTCACAGTGGTTCAGAGAACCTATCCTCTTCTCCCTTGCATAACGGTCCGGTCGTCATCAGACCGACCAATCTGCCACCGGTCCCCAACCAGGGATTGACGGTCAAGGATCATAAGGAGTTGCAGGATAAAAATCCTGGTGGCATCTCTTCCAAAGAGAGTCCAGTCCCCAGTGCTGGCCCACGTGTAGCCGGTATGGTTGGTGGACGTCCAGCTCCTGGGACCAGACCACAATACCGCCCCAACAACAACAGGGGTGGGTATCAGGGTCAGGATAACCGTGGACCTGGAAGACCTGCCGGAAATGGCGGATATCAGGGCCAGGATAATCGTGGCCCAGCTAGACCTGCTGGAACCGGTGGGTATCAGGGTGGACCTGGTAGACCTGGTGGATACAGACCTAATCCGAACGGTCCTGCAAGGGGTGGTGCTCCATTCCAGCGCAATGGCGGTGGTGGTGGGTTTAGAGGACCTGGTGGTCCCCGTCCTCCCTTTGGTGGATCTCAAGGGGGTGGTGGAAATCGACCTCCTATGCAGGATATGGCTCCTGTTAACCAGCGTACCAACAAGAAAAGCTTCAAAAAGAAGAACAACGCTACCTATAAGAAACGGAATGCCGAAGAAGAGAAGGAATTCCAGATCCAGAGACGCAAGCAACAGGCAGCAGCCAAACTTGCAGCAGTACCCAAGTCCATTGATATGATGGAGGTCATTACCGTAAGTGACCTTGCCAAGAAAATGAACTTGAAAGCTGGAGAGATTATCGCGAAGCTTCTCAAGATGGGCATGATGGTTACCATCAACCAACAGATTGATCACGAAACAGCTGAAATCATCTGTAGCGAATATAACTGTCAGGTAAATCTGGTCTCTCTCTACGATGAAACTTTGATCGTAAGTGATCCGGACAAGGATGAGGACCTGATTGATCGTGCACCAATCGTGACGGTCATGGGACACGTTGACCATGGTAAGACCAAGTTGCTTGATGCAATTCGTTCCACCAAGGTTGCTGAAGGTGAGTATGGTGGGATTACCCAGCATATCGGAGCCTACAAGGTCGATCTTCCTGGAAAGGGTGAGGTTGTCTTCCTCGATACTCCTGGACACGCCGCATTCTCCATGATGCGTGCCCGTGGAGCGCAGGTTACTGACATTGTCATCCTGGTGGTTGCAGCCAATGATGGTGTAATGCCGCAAACTCGTGAAGCTATCGACCACGCTCGTGCAGCCAATGTTCCCATCATTGTAGCGATCAACAAGTGTGACCTACCTGAGGCAAAGCCTGAGCGTGTCATGCAACAGCTCTCTGACCTTGGCCTGATGCCTGAGGCATGGGGCGGACAGACACTGTATTGTGAGATATCTGCACTGAAGAAGATTGGTATTGACGAATTGCTTGATACCATCCTGCTTGAAGCTGAAATGCTTGAGCTGAAAGTCAATGCAAACTGCAGGGCTGAAGGAAAGGTTATTGAAAGTAGAATCGACCAGGGTAGGGGTATTGTTGCCTCCATCTTGATTGAACGTGGTACCCTGAGACAGGGAGATCACTATGTTGCAGGTATTTACCCAGGCCGTGTGAGAGCCATGTTTGATGACAAGGGAAACAAGATTGAGGAAGCTGGTCCTTCCACTCCTGTTGAGATCATCGGTCTCTCGGATATCCCGGGAGCAGGCGATCCGTTCCAGGTCACCGAAGATGAGAGACAGGCTCGTCAGGTTGGTAACAAACGACAGGAGCTCGAGAGAATCGGGGATAGCCGTAATGTGAAGAAGGTTACCTTGGATAATCTCTACACCAAGATCAAGGAAGGTACCATCCAGGAATTCAATGTCATCATCAAGGGTGATGTACAGGGTTCTGTTGAAGCATTGCAAGGCGCGTTGCAGAAACTCTCCAATGATGAGATCCATCTCAATGTAATCCGTGCAAGTGCCGGTGCAATCATTGAAAGTGATGTCACCTTGGCCAGTGCATCTGAGGCATTGGTAATCGGGTTCAACGTACGCCCAACTCCAAGAGCCCAGGTACTTGCTGACCAGGAAAAGATCGAGATCCGTAAATACAACATCATCTATGATGTGGTAGACGATATCAGAAGTGCTATGGAAGGTATGCTCAGTCCTGAGGTACGTGAGGTTGAGATTGGAACCGTTGAGGTCCGTGATACCTTTAAGGTACCCAGAATTGGAACAATTGCCGGATGTATGGTTACTAGTGGAAAGGTCAAGAGAAATGCCTATGCAAGGGTCTTCCGCGAAGATATCCAGCTCACTTCCGACAAGGTCAAGATTTCGAGCTTGAAGCGATTCAAGGATGATGCGAGGGAAGTTGCAGAAGGCTTTGAATGTGGTATTGGACTTGAAAATTTCAACGACTTGCATGTCGGAGATATCCTTGAGATCATTGAGACCGAGGAAATCGCCCGCAAGTTGGTAACAAAAAGTGAATAACAACCATGAGTGAATATAGCCAGAAGCGAATAGAAGCAAAACTCTCTGAGGCGATCAGCATGCTGATCGTCAAAGGGGAGGTGAAAAATCCTCTGGTCAGCACCCTTTGCTCTGTAAGCAAAGTGGAGCTCTCCCAGGACAATGCCTATGCGACCGTATTCATCTCCTCGGTTCTTGATGACAAGAGCCTTGAGGAGAGTGTTGCCGGGTTGCAGAAAGCAAGTGGATTCATTCAGAAACGTGTAGGAGCATTCTTGAAAACCCGGAATACTCCTGTACTGAGATTCAAGGCAGACATCTCTCTGAAAGAAGGACAAAAGATCAATGCCTTGATAGACTCATTGGTGGAAGATGGGAAAGAACGCTAGTATCCTCCTCATCAACAAGAAACGGGGACTAACAAGTTTTTCGAGTCTTAATGATATCAAGCGTACCATAGACCCAAAAGTAGGGCATGCTGGTACGCTTGATAAGTTTGCAGAGGGACTCTTGATTGTGTTGACAGGCAGTATGACCAAACTGAACATCCTGTTTTCCCAGATGGACAAGCAGTATCGTGCACATATCCAGTTTGGAAGTGAGACTGACACCCTTGACCCGGAAGGGGAAGTGATAGCAGAATCGGCTATTCCTTCCTATGAAACCATTTTGCAAGTCATTCCTTCGTTTGTAGGGGAAGGAGAGCAGGAACCCCCTGCTTATAGTGCCCTGCACATCAATGGGAAACGGGCAAGTAAGCTAGTCAGACAGGGCAAGCAGGTGGTCATGCCAAAACGACCAATCACCATTTATGCATTCACCCCAATCAGTTATGAAGCTGGTGTCCTTATTGCAGATATCCATGTATCAAAAGGCACCTATATACGAAGTATTGCCAGAGATTTGGGAAAAGCGTGTGGAAGTAGGGCTCACCTTACCGCTTTGACAAGAACCAGCATTGGGCCGTTTTCCCTTGATGAAGCGGTAGATGCAAAACAAACAGAAGACCTTGTATCCTCCATGCAGTATACTGATGCGTATCTGAAAAGACTGGATACCATCAGTATATTTGAAATACCCGATTCTGAATTGTTTCGTGTAGCCAATGGGGGCTATCCCCATAGGATGACGTGCATTAAGGAGGGTAGGGATGCAGTCTTTGGTGCCTTGTATAGCAAGGATGGTATCCTACGGGCAGTATCCAATATTGAAGAAAATCGTCTGATTGCTCAGATACACCCGTTTTCAGGGGGAAAACAGTATGAAACGGTATGATTTCATGCATCTTTCGGCGCATCCTGTCCTCTGGCAGGTACCCATGGTTGTCTCCATCGGTGTATTCGATGGTCTTCACCGTGGCCACTTGACCATTCTGGACCGTACAATCTCTCTAGCCAAGGAAAATGAGTGGGAGAGTATGGTGATTACCTTCGACAAAAATCCCAAGATGGCAACGAAAAGCCAACCATACCATTCCAAGCTCACCACTGAAGGCCAAATGCAGGAAATCCTTGCCAATCTTGGTGTTAACCATATGGTAGTCATTGACTTTTCTGCTGATTTCAGTAAACTCACAGCTGAGGAGTTCCTAACTTTGGTTTGTGCTTTTTGCCAAGTCAAGGCGATGGTTGTCGGAGAAGATTTCCGCTGCGGTGCCCCGGCGTCAAGTGCCGGACCTGTTCAGCTGCAGGAATATCTGAACCGATTGTCACCAGGGGCATTTGTGGAAGTTCCTCCTTTTGTCCAGACCGATAAAAGTGAGGTTGTTTCAAGTACTTTGGTGCGTAAAAAACTTCTTAAGGGCGCTTTGGAAGAAATCCAAAGTATGCTCGGCAGACCGTATGAATTAGATTTGGTGGCTCACCCCTCCAAGTTTACAGAAGACGGGCTGCTGTACCGTACGGCTTCCTTCATGCAATTGCTGCCGCTGGCTGGCGTGTATGATGCCTACCTTACACTTTCGGATGATACGAAGGTTCCCGTGAAAACAATCATAGGGGATGAAGACCTTCTGATTATTCCAAAAGAGGTAATGTGGGATATGAAACTGTTACGTACAAAAAGACTTAGCTTAATTGCTAAGGGGAGTAGTTCATGATCTCGAAAGAACAGAAACAAGAAATCATCGCAAAGTATGGTGGTGATGAGAAGAACACTGGATCAACCCAGGCACAGATTGCTTTGTTGACCGCCAGAATCAACGACCTGCAGATTCACTTCAAGGCAAATCCCAAGGATCATGCTGGAACAAGAGGGTTGTTGCAGATGGTTGGACAACGCAGACGTCTTCTGAAGTATCTGCGCAACAACGACATCGACGCCTACCGTGCGCTGATCGCAGACCTCGGTCTGAGAAAATAACGGTGGTGTTTTCACGGTAATTTTGTGTGAATGGCTCCGATGGCTTTTCAGGCTGTTGGAGCTATTTATATGATATAGTAAAGAAGAACAAAAAGAACGAAGAAAGGAAAAAGTAAAATGGAAGTTAAGAAAGTATCTATACGGATTGGTAATTCCGACCTGGTTTTCGAAACCGGAAAAATTGCCAAACAAGCCAATGGCTCCGTCTATGCCCATTATGAAGGGAGTGCGGTTATCGCAACGGTCTGCTGTGGCAAACAACCCAATGAAGGCCTGGATTATGTACCACTCAGTGTTGAGTATAATGAAAAATATTATGCTGCAGGAAAGATCCCCGGTGGATTCCTTAAGAGGGAAGCCCGCCCTAAGGACAAGGAAATCCTCGTCAGCCGATTGATCGACCGCCCAATGCGCCCCTTGTTCAACAAGGCCTTTGGTAGGGAAATTCAGATTGTCCCCACTGCAGTCTCTTCAGACATGAACAATACCCCTGACATCATTGCCATGAATGCAGCAAGTGCTGCTGTCACCATTAGTGATATCCCATTCGGTGGCCCTATTGCTGCTGTACGCATTTCACTCCTTGATGGCAAGTATATTGTCAACCCAACCTTCAGTGAAATTGAAAAGAGTGAGCTCGATATTGTAGTTGCTGGTACCCGTGATGGAATTACCATGGTTGAAGGTGGTGCAAAAGAGGTGAGTGAAGAAGTGATGCTCGAGGCAATCGCAACTGCCCAGCCTTTCATCACAAAACTCTGTGATGCACAGCTTGAACTGCGCGAACTTGCAGGAAAAGAAAAACTCCCCATCATCGAGAGCACTGTTGACCTATCCTGGCTTGAGCCTGTGAAAGCGTTTGCATATCCCCTGATCAAGGAAGCTTCCTTCGTCAAGGGAAAGATGGAGCGCTATGCTGCTCTTGCTGAAGTGCATGAACAGGTGAAGGAAAAGTTTGCTGACCTGATTGCCGAAGACGAGAATCGCCCAGGCCAGCTTGGCGGGCTCTTCGAAGATCTTGAGTATGAGATTCTTCGCGCCTCCATCCTCAACGAAGGTGTTCGTACCGATGGTAGAAAGGTAGATGAAATTAGACCGATCACCTGTGAGGTTGGACTCCTGTCCAGGACCCATGGTTCAGCGCTCTTCACCCGCGGAGAGACCCAGGCCTTGGCAGTCACCACGCTTGGTACCTCCAGTGATGAGCAGATGTTTGATACCATTGATGGTGAGAAATCCTTCAGTTCCTTCATGCTGCATTACAACTTCCCTCCCTACAGTGTTGGTGAGACCGGAAGGCTCTCCACCGGTAGAAGAGAGATCGGGCATGGTCACCTTGCCCAGAGAGCTCTGGAGGCTATCATCCCATCCAAGGATGTATTCCCCTATACCATTCGTGTTGTCAGTGAGATCATGGAGTCCAACGGCTCCTCATCCATGGCATCTGTGTGTGGTGGTTGTCTCTCATTGATGGATGCTGGTGTTCCTGTAAAGACTCCGGTAGCCGGTATCGCCATGGGCTTGATCACCGAAGGTGCTGATTACTCCAAGTATGTGGTACTTAGTGACATTCTTGGTGAAGAGGACCACCTCGGCGACATGGACTTCAAGGTAACTGGATCACGTGAAGGTATTACTGCTTTCCAGATGGATATCAAGATTGCCGGTGTCACCCCTGAGATCATGAAGAAGGCGCTTGAGCAGGCTAAGAAGGGAAGAATCCATATCCTGAATATCATGGAAGACACCTTGAAGACTCCTCGTGAGGAGATCAACGAGTACGCTCCCAAGATCCTGACCATGAAGGTTGACCTTGAGAAGATCGGTGCTGTCATCGGAACCGGTGGTAAGACGATCAAGGCAATTGCAAGCCAGAGTGGTGCAGAAGTAAATATTGCTGATGACGGGACCATTACCATCTTCGGTAGGAATGCTGCTGCGGCTAAGCTGGCCAAGGAATTAGTACAGTCCATCGTTGAGGAACCCGAAGTAGGAAGAATCTACCAGGGAACCGTAAAGAGGATCATGGACTTTGGTGCCTTCATTGAAATCCTACCAGGTAAGGAAGGGCTCTGCCATATCTCCAAGCTTGCCAAGACTCGTGTCCAGAACGTCGAAGATGTACTCACTGTTGGTCAGTCCGTACCGGTGAAACTTATCGAGATCGACCGTCAGGGTCGTTTGAACCTGAGTTACATCGATGCAATCGAAGGCAATGCCAAATAACATGGAGAGCCACTCGATTCCGGTAAAGGTCAAGAAGCTCAATGAGCACGCTCTCCTTCCCGTATATGGGACGGAGAGAAGTGCAGGTGCTGATCTTTCAGCCTGCCTGGAGGAGGATTTACTCCTGAAGGCAGGTACCTATGCAAAGATTCACACCGGATTGAGTATTCAGGTTCCTCCTGGATATGAGGCACAGGTCAGGCCAAGAAGTGGGCTTGCTGCCAAACATGGGATCACCGTTCTCAACAGCCCTGGTACCATCGATAGTGATTATCGAGGAGAAGTGGCTGTCCTCTTGGTCAACCATGGGGAGAAGGACGTGGTCATCCATACAGGAGACCGTATCGCACAGATGGTTATCGCACGGTGTGAACAAGCCTCCTTTTTGCCGACTATGGAGCTTGATGCTACAGAAAGGGGAAGTGGAGGTTTTGGTTCAACGGGAGTATAACGTTGACGCAAGGTGCACGATTCAGCTTAGTATATCGCCACATAGGAAGGGAGTACCTCCTTTCCTTTATTGTGGCGTTCTTTTTTTTCTTTTTCATTTTTTTTATCAACCAGATTCTTCTTATTGCCCAGAGGATACTCCTCAAGCAGGTAGATTATCTCTCGGTATTCCAGCTGGTAATGCTCTCAATCCCACAGTTTTTACTTTACACATTCCCGTTCTCCAGCCTCACTGCTTCAAGTATGGTTATCGGTGACCTCTCTGGAAACAACGAGATCCTCGCAATCCGTAGTAGTGGGATATCATTGAAACATGTGTTTCTACCCATCATTCTCATCTCCCTGGTCTTTTCATTCATGACATTCCTTACAGCTGACAAGGCGCTCCCTTGGAGTACCAAGAAGTATCGTGAACTCTACAGCGGTCTTATGAGAGAGCTTCCTACCTTGGAACTTGCCAGCAACTCCACGAATACGATAGGTAACAAGGTCTTGGTCAACAAGGAAGTGGTTGGAAACACCGTTCACGATATCGTTTTGTTTGAAACTTCCAATGACCGAACCGGCCAGATTCTTAGTGCCCCAACGGCTGAAGTAACACTCTATGATCTGAATGCATTCATATACCAACTTGAAATGGTAAATCCCTTGATGCTCAGAAATGATGTGGAAGGTGGATGGGCTCTCTCAAAAGCGGATAGTGCGAGGTTCTTTCTCAATTTCTCAGGACAGATAGCCAGTCTTGCCTCAGCACTCCCTTCTCAGTTGTCAGTAAGGGAACTACAGGAAAACATCGCCATTCATCGCTCTGCCCTTGAAGAGGAAACAGTGCGCCATGAAGAAAAGCTTCAAAAGGCTCGGTTGCAACTTGCCACACTGATGCAACAAGAATCGGTTTCCCCTGAGAGAATTGAGGAAGCTGAACAGGAAGTAAGAACACTTGAGGAGAAAACTCCGATTAATTTCTACTACCAGTACTACAGGGCTGAACTCCATAAGAAATTTGCACTCAGTGCTGCTTGCTTCATGTTGGTTTTTCTTACCTTTTCGCTCTCATTCTTCAAGGTAAAGCATGGCCGGCTTATTGGATTTGGTATGTCAATGCTGGTAGCAGTACTTTACTGGTATCTTCTTTTCTTCTCACAAATGCAGATTTTCAAATTCCCCATAAACCCAGGATTCCTGATCTGGATACCCAACGTATTGATGTTTTTTACCGGCATCCTGATCATGCTGTTTGCGAGGCGTCTATGAAGCTGCATGACCGCTATGTTGCCCGTTCAGTCACTATCGTGGCAACTCTCGCCTTGGTGTTATGTACCCTTATGCTACTCAGTGTTGACTTATTCAGCAATCTTGATGGGTACCTTACGAATGAGGTAAAACCATTTACCATCCTGACTTTAACCTTGTTGTATACTCCCCAGGCTGTACTCTTTGCACTTGGTCCATCACTCTTGTTCTCTGCCACATATTTCCTCTCACAATTGCAAGCCAATAATGAGTATATCTGCTTGCTGGGAAGCGGGCTGAGTTATCGTAGGATTATCACCCCCATCCTCGTACTTGGAGTTCTGTTCAGCCTTCTGGAATTTGGTTTTGGAGAGTATGTCTTCATACCAGCTGAAAGAACCCGTGAAATGAAACAGGATGAGCTGTTTGGATTACGCAGTACCTATGACAATAGAAATATTACCCTGCGTGACCCAGATGGCAATTATGTAGTGCATGCAAAACAGTACAGTGATGAACAGAAAAGATTGGCACAGGTACTTCTGGTCCTGCTTGATGATGAAGGGGCAATGAAGGCAAGGGTTGATGCAGCCTGGGCATTTTGGGAAGAGGAGAGTGAAACGTGGAGGATGGAGCGAGTCAGATTCCAACAGATTGATGGCGCTGGCTTGGTCGTTGACTCAAGTGAAGTAGGGGAATTGAGACTTAATGAGTTCACTCTTGCTCCTTCCTATTTCAGGAATCTGAGCAATGATATCACCACCATGGAGCTTACAACAGCTGTCGATTACCTGAGGCGTATGCAAGTGCTCGATCCCTCGAGATATCCTGAGCTTGCCACTGATTTCACCAAGCGTTTGCTTGAGCACCTCAATCCTCTTATCCTGTTGTTCATTGCCTGCACCATCAGCTACAGGTACAAGAAAAACATACTGCTTTTCAGCATCATTACCAGTCTCTCCATTGCCGTGATATACTTCGTGGTACAGATGGTCACCATCATCATGGCAAAACAGGGTGTTATCGCTCCCATTTGGGGTATGGCAATCCCGATGATTGTGATAGTATGCATAGCACTGGCAGAAAGAGCCGTATTACGTTAGGGGTATTTGTATGGCAATATTTCGTACTATCCATCAGGATACCAGCAGCAATGCTCGCCTGGGTATCCTTTCACTTGGCCACGGAGAAGTGGAGACACCGGTATTCATGCCTGTAGGCACCAAGGGAACAGTGAAAGCAATGTTCCACGAGGATGTCAAGAAAATCGGATACAAGCTTATCCTTGGCAATACCTACCATCTCTATCTCAAACCAGGGCTTGAGGTGCTTTCCCAGTTTGGTGGACTGCATAATTTCTCACACTGGGATGGGAATTTGCTCACCGATAGTGGTGGTTTCCAGGTATTCAGTCTCTCAGGGCTCAGGAAAATTGGAGACAAGGGAGTGACCTTCCAAAGCCATATAGACGGTTCAAAACATATCTTCACACCAGAGAACGTAGTGGATACACAGAAAGTAATCGGCAGTGATATTGCCATGTGCCTTGATGTATGCACCCCTCCAGATATCAACCACCGTGCGGCCACTGAGGCGATGAATATCACCCATGCTTGGGCTAAACGTGCTATTGAACATCGTCAGAAGCTGGGAGATGCGTTCAAGGGTAACCTATTTGGCATAGTCCAGGGCAACTTCTATGAGGACCTTCGCAAGCAAAGTGCTGAATTCTTCAATGAGATGAATTTTCCTGGGATTGCCATCGGGGGGCTCTCGGTAGGAGAGAGTAGAGAACAGTTCTCCCACTATCTTGGGTATACTGCTGAATTGGTAACCAAGGAAAAACCAAGGTACGTCATGGGTATTGGCAGCCCAGACTATATCCTGGAAGCAGTGGAAAACGGTATTGATATGTTCGATTGCGTCCTTGCAACCCGTATGGCACGGAATGGTGGCATTTTTACCGATGACGGTGTTATCACGCTTAAGAAAGCAATCCATAAATTCGATCATGGCCCACTTGAAGAGGGCTGTACCTGCAGGGCATGTACACAGTATAGCCGAGCGTACATGCATCATCTTATCAAGACCGGCGAGATGCTTGGAGGTATGCTGGCTACGGAACACAACCTGACCTACTTCTACCGACTGATGGAACGTGTCCGCCAGGCTATCAGGGAAAATCGATTTGCTTCCTTTAAAAGGGAATACCTTGCAAGATTCTACGCAAAGTAGCAAGACAGCTAAAAGCAGTTTTGCCATCATGCTCTGCACGATTGCAAGCAGGCTGCTCGGGATTGTGAAAGCTCGTGTACTCTCCTCGGTCTTTGGAGCGAGTGGGGTGGCAGATGTGATTAACTTCACATTCAACATCCCCAATAATTTCCGAAAACTCTTTGCTGAAGGGGCCGTCAACTCAGCACTCATTCCTGCTTTCTCCAGCCTCCTTGGATTAGGGAAGAAGCGGAGCTCTCTTCATCTCTTCAGTTTGCTTTGCACCTACCAGATCATTCTTCTTATACCCTTGGTATTGCTCTCCTATTTCTTTGGTGAAGAGTTCATATCCCTTATCAGTGACTTTGACAGTGCCCAGGTTGCCTTGGGCGCAAAACTACTTCCTTTCTTCATGGTCTATCTGGCAGCCATCAGCATGGGTGCAATTTTCAATGGGGTATTGCAATCTCATCACAACTTTCTCCATGCCTATCTTTCCCCGTTGCTTTTCTCAATTTCTGTTATTTTTGGGGTACAGTATCTCACTCCTTACCTTGGTGCAATGAGTATGGCTTGGGCTACTCTGGTTGGAGGACTGCTGCAAGGTTCCTACTCCTACCTTATGCTTAGACGCTACGGCTATCGGCTGAAACCAGCAATAAGACAGGCAGATACACCGCTGAAACCTGTCATTGGGGCATGGTCCTTGGTTGTGCTCGGCATGGGAATGCAGGTTGTCACACAGTTGGTGACCTATCACTTTGCATCCACCTTGAGCGAAGGAAGTGTAACAGCCTTCGCAAATGCAACGATCTTTTACCAGACGCCTTACGGAGTCTTTTTCAACGCAATCAGTGCAGTAAGCCTGCCCTTGCTCAGTCGCTCCTATGCCCTTGGCCAGATGCAAGAGATGCAAAAACATACCCGTCTGAGCATTGTTCAACTAACCAGTCTCCTGCTTCCCAGTGGAATTATTCTCTTCTTCCTTAGCCAGGAGAGTGTCAGCGTGGTATTGCAGACCGGTAATTACACGCTTGCCGATGCCCAACTGACCGCATTGGCCCTTCGACCCTTCCTGTTGTTCATGGTAACCACCAGTTGGTATGCCATGCTGCTTCGTCTTGGCTATAGTGCAAACCGCTATGCCCTGATGACCAAGGTCACCTTCTTACAGAACTTTGTGGATATCATTTTGATGTGGATCTTCATCTCGCTGGGGTGGGGAATCATATCACTTGCTCTTGCCAATGGAATAAGCTATGTAGTGCTACTGGGATTCTTGTCATTCAAATTGAGAGATCTCTACAATCCGATAAAGGATACACAACTGAGACGAGGATTGTTGCGTACTGTAGCCGCAAATATTCCGATTATCGGGTACTGCTTGATTTATGCTTCCTTCGGCATGACTTGGTATCAGAGTGGATCCAACTTGAGAAACTTCTTGATCCTTTCTCTGGTAGCCCTTGGATCACTTGTGGTATGGCTCCTCTCCTATGCATTGCTGAAGGTGGAGCTACTCTCGCTCTTCCGTTCCAAGAAGCAAGGCAGCAACCTGTAAGGCAACCACCTCATCCAGCTTTACCACCATTCGGTCGAAGGTAACCAATCCATTGAGTTCCTGCTGTACATCAGTCAATTGAGTATAGACGGAAGCTGCGAGCCCTTTTTGTTTGGCAGGATATACTTCTTCCTCGTAGAGCCTGAAGAAGGCATCATTGAATGCTGTACGATCATGCAGATGCTTATACCCAAAGGGTTTTTCTCCTTCATCGTCATGTCCTTCAACACGATACAGATACCCTCCAAATTCTGAGAGAATTATTGCTCTGCCGAGTTTGTCTGGTTGGTGGCGGTACCGTTTGAAATACACATGGCGGGAAGAGAATTCACCAATACCCTGGTCATACCAGCCACTGGTACAATCGATGGTTCTTGTTGAATCGAGAGCTTTAACGAGGGAGTACATCTCTTTCGCATCGAATTGTCCCCAACCCTCATTGAAGATGACCCACATGGCAATACTGACACAGTTATAGAGTGTTTCTATCATCTGTGTAAGCTCAGTGGCAAACATCTCTCGGTATTTTGCATCCCGACTGCCCAGCAGTCGATAGTGATGGTCTTTCACCTTAAAACCAGACACAAAGAGTGGGGCAGACATAATGGGTTGAACAGGAGGCCTTCCCCCACTTACCATATCCTGCCAAACCAAAAGACCTAGATGGTCACAATGATAATACCATCTTCGGCTCTCTACTTTTGCATGCTTTCGAACCATATTGAAGCCCAACTTTTTCACCATGACCAAATCGTCAATGATTGCTTGGTCACTTGGAGCAGTATAGAGGCTTTGAGGCCAGTATCCTTGGTCCAGAATTCCATGTTGGTAATAGGGTTTCCCATTGAGCAACAATCTTCCATCCTGCACCTCAAAGCTCCGCAATCCAACATAACTTGTTACGATATCATTTCCCATCTGTATGGTGAGGGGGTAGAGATATGGATCTTCAGGACTCCAAGGATGCACCTTCTCCACCTGACAACAAAGACGTTGGTTACTCATTCCCTTGCACTGTTTATGCCCATCCAGGTATGAGATGGTAACCTCATGTATCCCATCATTGGGAATAACCTGGACATACCAGCAGTGCTGTGCAAGGTCAGGGGTGATGATGAGGTTCTTGATATAGAACCGGGGGACTTCCTCAATCCAGACAGTCTGGTGAATGCCACTTTGCCCCTGATAGAATATTCCCGACGCTTTGGATGCCTGTTTACCTCTTATGATCGGCTCACTGTCTCCAGGGTCAACAACCTTGACCAACAAGTCGTTCTCTTCCTTCAGTAGATCTGTGATATCGAAAGAGAAGGGGAGGTATCCTCCCTGATGCGATCCAACCTCAATACCATTCAGGAAGACAACACATGAATGATCAACAGCCTCAAAATGAAGCAGGAGTCGTGAATCGGGAGAGAGGGCAGTATATGTTAATGTACGATGGTACCAAAGTCTCAGATTTGGGGTAATCTTAGTTTGCAATCCACTGAGTTTTGTTTCCGGTGAGAAGGGTACAAGAATGCTAAGGGGGAAATATTGTGGCCTGGTCTCTTCGTTGCTTATTGCAAAATCCCACCAACCATTGAGATTCTCGTAGGAGTCTCGGACCAGCTGTGGTCGTGGGTATTCTACCAAGACAGTATGTTCATTGACGGTGTACCTTTCCTGCATGTACCCATACTACCACAGAGTGAAAAAGCCCTCAGCAATTATCTTGCCGAGGGCTTGGTATTTCTAGAAATCAACGACTGAAATTGATTTGACCGTAAAGTCATAGTTCTGGTCGTTGAGGGTGAAGGTAAATCGCTCCCCAACCTCATGATTGAGCAAGGCTCTACCGAATGGGGCCAGAAGGTTGATGATATTCTCATTGGGATTGGATTCCCATGGTCCCATGATGGTAAACACCACTTCTTCAGCATGGATATTGTCCATCATAACCACCTTGGTGCCAAACCCAATTTTAGAAGAGTCTACCTTGTCCTTGGTGATGACTGTAGCACGATCGACCTCTTCGGCAAGTCTGCGCAAAGTATTGTTCAGGAGACTCTGTTTCTCCTTGCCATACTTGTATTCGCTGTTCTCTCGAAGATCTCCCAACTCCCTGGCTTCACCAATTTCCTTGGCAACCTCTGGCAGTTCCACATGCTGGATATGATCAATCTCCTTCTTCTTGGCAGCAAGACTGCTTGGAGTACAGAACAGGCCGGTGGGAACAACGCTCTGCTTGTTGATCGGCTCCACTTCATCAAAAAACTTGAATGAGGGGAACTGCTCACTGATTGCATGCTTGATCTCAATTTTCTTTCCACCGGGAAGATTGAATACATTTGCCACAAGGCTGTAGATCTTCTGAGCTCTCTCTTCATTGCCTTCAGCCACAAAATTCAGGACTGCCCGCTCATCAAAGAGGAAACCCATAAGCGTCTTTGCATTCTTGCGGTTTTCCTGTACATCCTTTCTGTTGTCGATACAGCGGTTGGTAAAGTCGAGCAATTGCAACTCAGTGTAGAGCAGCTGTTCAGCAGTAATACCGGCTTTCTCCCAATATTTCTTCTCACCATTCTTGAGCAGGTAGATCAGGGTATTTCCTTTTTCCTTGAAGTTTTCCACCGCATCGCGGTAAATGCCTGCAAGAGCACTGTACTTTTTCTTCTGCTTGTAGATATCGGGGATGTATCCAGTGAGGTACGAGTCAAACAGAACTGCAAGGATTTTCTCCCAGCCAGGAATTTCCTCAACAACATGGTCAATGAAGGCTTTCTTTAGCTCGGGATCCTTGATTGCAGCAAAGGTTGCCTCAACATTATCACAGCGCTCATAGAGCATAGCGAAGGTCAGCGCATCAGGATAGCTGATAAAGTTCATATTCTGATGTTTCACCAAATCTTCAAGCAGCAAATAACAACTGAATGTAATGTCATTCGCCACCACGATCGGCTTGAAGGCACCATTTTCCTCGAAGAAAAGATCACTGAAGTATCTCACCATCTCAAAGAAGAAGTCGCTCTCGACGTCTCCCTTTGCAGCAATAAAGTCCTTCAGGCTCTTGATCTTGTCATAGATATTCTTCTCATTCCTGAAAACCTGGAGCTGTTTCTCTTCATAGCTTACAGGGGTGGAACGGAGAAGGTATGTATCCACATCATTGCTGGAAAGATCAAAGAGTGGGTTGGTCATCAACTCCTTCTTGGCCTGATTGAGCCAAGGAGTCCACTCCTTGACATCAAGGATGGAGGGAACCAATTCACTCTTGATCTCTTTCAGGTTGATCCTTCCCTCATTGCTGGCCATCAAGGTCTTCAGTGTCCAAGGAATATCCTCCTGCACTTTCTTGCTGAGTTTCTCTCTTGGCAATGCGCTCTTGAGCACCCAGATATGACTCTTAGGAAGTGCCTGCAAGCTCTTGAAAGCCATTGAGGTAGACATCCTGCTGCCTTCCTTGCTTGACTGTCCAGCAAAATCCACGATGACATCACTTTCATCAATTGACCGTATTCTACCGATTCGGTTTGTACTGTTCTGGAAGACGAATGTACCCTTGTCGAAGGCAATATTTGTTTCGAAATCCTCGATACTGTGGAGAATGTCACGATTGATATTGCTTGTCAGTGCACTGGACTCAAGACAGCTCTTGAGCCTGGAATGGGTCTTGTATTTCGTCTTGTAACTCTTGATCAGGTTTTCCCTGGCAAAGGTATCTTCGCGGTCAAGGGCAAGCATCTGTTTCTGGCATTCGATCTGATGGTCAATGTCATCCTTGCTTGCATTCTCAAGATCGCGCAACAACGCAACTGCAGTACTCTTGCTCACAGCAGACACCTGATCTGCTACAGAGATGAAGTAACCGAAGTTGTCTTCTTCCAATTCAAGAAGGGCAGTGAACATTGCTCTTACTGAGGAGACATCTTTTCTCTTGATAAGCCTGTGGATACCTTTCTTATAGAAGGAGATGGCTTTATCTTTGTTTCCCTTCTGCTTTGCATGTGAGGCAAGTTGGCGGACGATCTCGACTTCTTCGTAGTCCACCTTCACCAAACGTTCCCAAAGCTGGAATTTCTCTTCTTCCTTTCCCATCTGTTCATATGAATCAGCAAGCAAGCGAAGCGCATGCTTGTTCTCATTGCGACTGAGAATTTTCTGTGAGAGATATTCAACAATATTCCATTTCTTGGCTTCCATGAACATCTCAATGAGGCTGAGCAGCTGCAGATAATCATCCGCTCCTCTGCGTTCCAATTGGATGGACCCACTGATGTACATGGCAATGATGCTGTTTCGCTCCTTCTCACTGAGGTGCGTGTCGCACAAGCTCTTTGCTTCAGTTTTCTGTTCTTCGTCCATCTCCTTGATGTTCTTGTCCAGTTCCTGGAAGCTGCTTGTTGTATAGGTAGTTACGGTGCTTCTCGTCCATTGCTCTTCTTTCAGCAAGTTCTCAATCTCTTGGAATCCCATGGTTTCCTCCAAACATATTTGTCCAATTCTAAGACGTAAATAAAACCGGGCAGACCGGGACATAGCCTGCTCGGGTTTTGCATTCATAGTTGCTTTTCTATAATATAGCACGATTTGGAAAAACTAGCAATTGATTTAAGGAAAGTGCATAAAACATATTAACAAATATATAGTATTTCCTAATAGCAGTCGTTGCAAAACCTCTCTCTACCTGTTATAAATGGAGTATGGAAACAGCTTCACTAAGAATCGCACCAAGTATGTTGTCTGCTGACTTCTCATGCACCGCAGAGGAAGTACAGAGCATCAACGAGAGCAAAGCAGATTGGGTACATCTGGATGTCATGGACGGTATGTTCGTCCCGAACATCACCTTCGGTCCCAAGTTCATCCAAGATCTCAGACCTCACTCAGACTTGGTCTTTGATGTGCACCTTATGATTGATAAACCAGAGCGGTATATTTCACTGTTCGCTGAGAGCGGAAGTGATTATATCACGGTACATGGGGAAGCATCACTGCATCTTCATCGTACCTTGCAGATGATAAAGGCTAGTGGTTGCAAGGCTGGAGTATCACTCATTCCTTCCACACCTGTTAGCATGATTGAACCTATCCTTGATATGGTCGATTTGATACTTGTCATGACGGTGAATCCTGGTTTTGGCGGTCAGAGCCTCATCCCTTCCACACTGCAGAAGATTGAACGGCTTGCTGAACTGAGGGAACAACATGGATATGACTACCTTATCAGTGTAGATGGGGGAGTGAATCTGGAAACAGTAGGTGAGATCGCACAGCGAAAAGCAGATATAGCTGTATGTGGAAGCGCCTTCTTTGGTGCTCCAGACAGAGCTGCATTCATACAGGCGATGAAGGAACGGGCACAGGCATGAAGGCGGTCATCCAACGTGTCCAGGATGCAAGTGTTTCCGTTGAGGGAACTATCACGGGTCAGATCGATCATGGCCTTCTTGTCTATCTGGGTATAGGACACGACGATACAGAAGCTCAACTTGCATGGTTATGCGAAAAAATTGTGAAGCTACGTATTTTTACCGATGATCAGGGCAAAATGAACAAGAGCCTTTCTGACGTACAGGGGTCCATACTGGTCGTCAGCCAGTTCACGTTGCTGGCAAATCTACGAAAGGGAAATCGCCCATCCTACAACGATGCTGCACCACCACAAAAAGCTGAGGCTTTGTATGAACAATCCCTCAAGTTGTTTGCTCAGTTGGGGTTTCCTGTCTCTTCAGGTGAGTTTGGAGCACATATGAAGGTGTCCTATACCAATGACGGCCCGGTCACCCTCATGCTTGAAGCAGATTAAGAAGTATTGAACTTATAGTGTAAGGTTACAGAGTATTCGAGGAGCATATCATGGCAAAGAACAGTAAAGATACGACATTCCCCACTGACCAGAAGCAGAAGCGGGAAGCATTGGAAGCAGCAAGGGTCCAGATTGACAAGCAGTTTGGAAAAGGGTCCTTGATGAAGTTCGGTGACAACAAGGAAAACCGAAACATTGAAAGCATCTCTTCCGGGTCCTTGCTTCTTGATGAAGCACTTGGCATCGGAGGATACCCAAAGGGTAGGGTCATTGAGATCTACGGTCCTGAAAGCAGTGGTAAGACCACACTTGCTCTTCATGCTATTGCAGAGAGTCAGAAAGCTGGGGGAATTGCCGCATTCATTGATGCTGAGCATGCTATGGATCCAAGTTATGCAAAAAAACTGGGTGTAAACATTGAAGAGCTCTGGATAAGCCAGCCGGACAGTGGAGAACAGGCCCTGGAGATTGCAGAATCCCTGGTACGGAGTGGGGCAGTGGATATCATTGTCGTGGACTCTGTTGCTGCCCTTACCCCACAAGCAGAAATCGATGGGGATATGGGTGATAGCCACATGGGACTCCAGGCTCGGCTGATGAGCCAAGCACTGCGCAAGCTTACCGGTCTGCTTTCAAAGAGCCACACTACCATCATTTTCATCAACCAGATTAGAATGAAGATCGGCATCATGTTCGGTAACCCAGAGACAACCACAGGGGGAAATGCCCTGAAGTTCTACTCTTCAGTCCGCCTCGAGGTTCGCAAGATTGAGTCCATCAGTAAAAGTGCTGATGATATCGTTGGAAACCGAGTACGAATCAAGATAGTGAAGAACAAGGTTTCGCCTCCATTCAAGAAAGTTGAACTGGATCTTCTCTTCGGTGAAGGTATCAGCTATATTGCAAGCATCCTTGATGCAGCGCTCAAGTACGAAATGCTGGAGAAAAGTGGCTCCTGGTACTCCTATAACGGAGAGAAGATTGGACAGGGAAGAGAGCGGACATTGGACTTCCTCAAGGATAACCCGGATATCGCCACTGACCTTGACAATCGCCTCAGGGCAAAGATGTTCCCCAAAGCCGATGCTGTCGAGGCAGTGGAAACTGCTTCAGAAGGCAAGTAATTCCCAACAAGTACTGCTGAACACGGAGGTGGAACAATCCACCTCTGTGTTGTCAATACAGCAGGTGTTCGGTATACTCCGGGTGAGAGGGGACTGCTGTGCAAGAACAAACAGTACAAGAAGAACAAGTGCCAAAGGGGGCGACTTTCCATACCCCTACTTTCGATGGTCCATTGGACTTGTTGCTGTTCCTCATCCAAAAATCAGAAGTCAATATCTATGACATTCCTATTTCGCTTATCACTGAACAGTTCTTGGGATATCTCAAGGAAGAGAAGGTGACTGAGCTTGGTGACCTGACGCAATTTTACAAGATGGCTGCAGACCTGCTGTATATCAAGAGCAGGATGCTGCTCCCTGTTGAACTGGAATTCGATGAAGAATACCAGGACCCCAGACAAGAACTGGTGGACCGTCTGCTGGAGTACCAGAAGTTCAGGAAATATACTGAGTTGCTTACTGGAACCAATACCAGTGCCGAATTGTTCATTACCCGGAAAAGCAGCCAGTTTCGTCTTCCATTCGGAGATGAGGAACTGTTTGGTGAGGTTTCATTGCAGGATTTGCTCAAGACGTTTTCACGGCTTATGACCACCATAACCCCAAACAAGGTGTTCAACGTCTACGAATCGGTAACGGTCAATGAAAAAATCGCCTTGATGCAGGAATTGTTTGAGACTCAAGATTATATCACCTTGGAACAACTGATCGTCCATGCTGACCAACTGCTCCATATTATCTGCAGTTTCATGGCAATTCTTGATGCATGCAAACTCAGGATGATCTCCCTCGTCCAGAGTGAACCGTTCGGTCCAATTCTCATCCGCAAGGTCGATGAAGCCTTTGAACAGGATTTTGAACACATGTACGATGATGATTTCGAGGAAATTGAGGAAGAAATCATCACCGCACCTATCTCAGAAGGTGAAGAAGAGAGGTTTTTTGAGGAAGATGCAGATAATCTCCGCACAACTACTGACGATGGTCGCGTTTTTCTGTATGATGATGAGAGTGAGGATGAGCAGATCATTCTCGACGATGAGTGATAGGAGCGTTAGTGGTGGATAGGAAGAGGCAAGTGGGCAACGCTGGGATACAGCAAAGCCCCCTCTTGAGTACCGAGGCCCGGTTGGTCGAAGTCATTCTCTTTTTGGAGAACGAACCGGTTAGTTTGGAACGATTGAGCAAGATGACCTCCCTTTCGGAGGAGACAACAAGAAAAGCCATTACAGAACTGCAGGAACATTACCGTGAATACCTGCATGGACTGGACCTTGCTGAGAGCCAGGGTGCCTTCCAATTCCTACCTTCCTCAGATCTACACGACAAGCTTCGCTCCTGCTACGGCAAACGGGTCGACAGACGCCTGAGTCGTGCAGCCTTGGAAACACTGTCCATTGTGGCATACAGCCAACCGATTACCCGTAGGGAGATAGACAACATCCGTGGGGTCAGCAGTGACACCATTATCCGTTTGTTGCGAGACCGTGAATATATCAAGGTGATCGGAAGGAAGGATGTCCCTGGGCATCCCTGTCTCTACGGCACCTCGAGGAAATTCCTTTTCGAATTCAACCTAGCAAGTATCAGCGCACTACCCAAGCTCTCCGATATCGACCGACTGCGATTTGAAGCAGAACCAACACAGGAGAAAGAAGAAGCATGAAATTATCATATCCGCTTAGATTACAGGTCTATTTGGCAAAGAGTGGTTGCGGGTCCCGCAGATCCTGCGAAACACTGATCACCAGTGGGCGGGTAACCGTGAATACGAAACGGGTAACAGAACTGGGAACCAAGGTCGATGAAGAAGATGTCGTCATGGTAGATGACCAGATGGTGGAACCAAGTGAGAAAACCTACTACTACGCATTGCACAAGCCCAAGGGGTTTGTTTGCACGAACTGGGATCCAAACGAGAAAAACTATGCACGTGATCTGATTGATATTCCAGACAAGAATCTTCTCTTTCATATTGGTCGTCTGGACAAGGATTCCAGTGGCTTGATTCTCTTCACCAACGATGGGGATGTAGCACAGAAGATCATGCATCCCTCCGAGGAGATTGAAAAGGAGTACCTGGTAAGCTGTACTACCGGCGTACGCAGGGAAGACCTGGATGAGGCCCGTAAGGGAGTCCTCATAGACATGCCGCAACCTTATACAATCAAACGTTTTGAAATCATCAGCAAGAAATGGGTACGAATCATCCTAACTGAAGGAAAGAACCGTGAAATCAGAAAGATTCTCAGCCACTATGGGTATGAGGTGAAGCAGCTGGTCAGGATGAGAATTGGTTGCATTGAACTGGGTGACCTCAAACCAGGACAGTACCGTAGTGTCACTTCTTCCGAGATCAAGGCGCTTTTGAGGGGAGAAAATGATATTCTAAGAAAGAGTTCAGGGAGAGGATGGTAATGGTTGTAGCCATAGACGGACCGGCTGGAGTTGGGAAAAGCTCCATTGCCCAGATGATTGCAAAGACTTGTAATTTCTACTATCTCAATTCCGGTTCATTCTACAGGGCCTACACCTACCTGCATGTACAGGAAGGGAAGGACCCTATGGATTACCCAGCAGTCCTGGAAACGGCAAAGCACTATATGCTCTCTATTGAAGATGACCGCATCTGTGTCAACGGCACTGATATTGAGGATAAGCTGCATACCCCTGAGGTTGACGCAGTAGTAGCGCAAGTATCAACATATCCTCCGCTTAGAAGCTATGTGAATGAACAGCTGAGAAGGATTGCAAAGGATATGGATGTGGTCATTGAAGGGAGAGATATTACGACCGTGGTCTTCCCAGATGCCGACTTAAAATGTTACTTTGATGCAAAGGCTGAAGTTCGTGCTGAACGTCGTCTCAAGCAGCATCCAAACGGACAAGATTACGAGACTGTGTTGCGACAAATCAAGATGCGTGACGAAATTGATAAGGGCAAGGAAGTTGGTGCACTTCGTGTTGCAGAGGATGCTCTGTACATAGACACCTCGTACTTGACTATAGGACAAGTTTGTGAGAAAGTGTTATCTGCTATTTTTACGCTCAAGGGCGATGTAAATAGGTAAATTTAGGATCAGGAGAAATCAAGTGGCTGAAGAACAAGAAATGGAAGAAAAGAAGACCAGAATGCAGGATTTGCTGCAGGAGGAGTATCTTAAATCTCTTGATGGAATCGAAGACGGTCAGCTCGTGGCCGGTACTGTTGTCCAGGTAAACAACGAGTATGTATTCGTGGATGTCGGTTATAAGAGCGAGGGTCGTATCTCTCGTGACGAATTCGCATCGATTCCTGAAGTAGGTGATGAGGTAAAAGTCGTCATTATCACCAAGGAAGGGAAGGGCGGCCAGATCGTCGTTTCCAAGAAGCGTGCCGATTTCAAAGAACGTACAGATGAACTGAAGACTGCTTCTGAAAGCAGATCTCCTGTTTTGGGCAAGTTTGAAAAGGTAATCAAGGGTGGCTTTGAGGTTGACCTCGGAGGCGAGTACAAGGGTTTCTGTCCCCTCTCAAAGGCTGATGTCCAGAGAGTTGAGGATCCCGAGACCATGATCGGTATCACTGATTACTTCATCATTGACAAGTTCCACGGTGGCACGAAACTTAAGAGCGTTGTGAACAGACGTGAGTATCTTGACCAGAAAATCAAAGAGAATAAAGAGAAATTCTTTTCCACCGTCCAGATCGGCGATGTAGTTGAAGGTGTCGTGAAGTCATTCACCTCCTTTGGTGCATTCATCGACCTTGGTGGATTCGATGGACTCTTGCATATCAATGACATGAGCTGGGGCCATGTTACCCGTCCAAAGGACTTCGTGAAGAAGGGACAGGTGGTACAACTCAGACTCATTAACATCGACCCGGAGACCCAGAAGATCAATTTGAGCTTGAAGCACATGCAGGAAGATCCATGGACCACCTTCGAGCAGAAATACAATGTCGGTGATACCATCAAGGCTCCGGTAACCAAAATTACCACCTTTGGTGCTTTCATTGAGATTGAACCTGGAATCGAGGGCCTTGCACACATCAGTGAGTTGTCCTGGACCAAGCGCATCAACAACCCCAAGGAAGTCCTTGATGTAGGCGATGTCGTAGAAGCAAAGATTCTTGGTTATGACCTCGACAAGAAGCGTGTCTCTCTCGGCCTCAAGCAGCTTGAGGAAAATCCTTGGGATACCATTTCTGATCGCTATCCGATCGGTATGACTCTTTCAAAGCCAGTTGTGAAGATCACCAACAGTGGTGCATTCGTCAACCTGGAAGAGGGTATTGATGGATTCCTCCATATTGATGACATTTCCTGGACCAAGAAAGTCAAGAACATGGCATCCTTCTGCAGTGAAGGTGATGTTATTGACGTTGTGGTCATTCGCGTTGAGCCGGACAATCGTCGTATCCGTCTTGGTGTCAAGCAGCTCGAGGGCAACCCTTGGCAGACCTTGCGTCACGACTATCCCAAGTTCAGCACGATCAGTGGTGTTATCACCAACGTCACAGACTTTGGCGTATTCGTGAAAGTCATGGGAGATATCGAGGGACTGATCAGCAAGTACAACTTGGTTGGTCCGGATGAGGAATTCACTGATGAAGTACTGAAGAAGTACAATGTCGGTGATCCCATCACTGCAATGGTTGTAGAGTGCAATCCTTCGACCCAGAAGCTTTCACTCTCCGTAAAGGAGATGGTAAGACGCTCTCAGCAGTCGGAAATTGCAAAATATATCCACGAGGATAATGAGAACGATACCTACTCCCTGGCAGAAATGATGCGTTACAAGGATGAGGACAAGGAGAAGGAAGACAACTAAGGTTGTGTTCCAAATCACAGGCGGCATACCTGCCGCCTGTGTCATATACCCTTGATAACGGAGATGAGCCATGAGTAATAATTCTAAGGATACAGCTGAGTTGACCTTGGCTGAACGAATCGAAGGATTTTTGAACCGCTTCCTTGGCAAGAACAAGAAGGCGTTGATCATCGTTGCAATTGTTGTGATTGTTGGACTGGCAACATTGGGCATTGTGCTTACAGTGAGCCAGAAGAACCTGCAGGCACAATTCAACGAGATTGATCAACTAGAAGCCTCATTTGTTGAGCTTCAGGCCATGGGAAGTGATGACGAAGCGTACCAGGAGACCTATGACGAACTGGTTGCTGGTCTAACAGAGCTTGCAGGCAAGGGAAATGAATACCCAAGTCTAAAGGCAGAGTATCTGTTGGGCATGGTGGCATTCCAGGATGAGGAGTACCAGAAGGCAGCTGACAGCTTCCTTTCTGTCTACACTGAAGCAGAAGGTAACTATCTTGGCTCTCTGGCACTTGCCAATGCTGCAGCAGCAGCTGAAGAGCTCGGAAATGATTCTCTGGCACTCGAGTACTACACCAAGATTATTGATGAGTTCGGGTTTACCGCAGCTGAGTCAGCTAAGGCTCTTTTCGGGCAGGCTCGTCTGCAAGAGAAATCTGGTAACATTGAGCTTGCTAAGGCAACGTTCCAGCAGCTAGCTGACCAGTTCCCAACATCCGAGTATGCCAAGCTGGCAACCAACAGACTTGCACTCCTGTAAGCAAACGGGTTAGGGTAGGTTAGAAACCCACACCATAAGGAGGCAGATGCATGAAGAGAAGAATACCCATTCTTTCTGCTGCGTCTGTCTTTTTTATTGTCCTGATCCTGCTTGTATCGTGTGGAATTGCAACCATATTCACTTTCGGTTCAGGTACGGTATTTACTGATGGAGATACCAATGGAGATAAGGTTGGTTTAAGTCTCGATGTTGATGATAGCCTGGGTACTCTTAGCCTTATTGATTCAGGCTCTGGTCCATCTCTGATGCTATTCTATACCATCACTGACTCAGAAAACCCACAAAATTTCAAAACAGCATTCAATACCACATATAAGAGGGATTTTAATGGTGTGCAAATTACCTCTGATGCAGTGCTTTCGGTTAATGATATAACGCTGTATCGCTTTTCTGATATTCTTGGAAATACATTCCAAGGACCAGAATATATTGCCACTGCCAGTTCACCAACATCCCCTGATTTCAATTGTACGCTCACAAAAACAACAGTATCAGGAACAACAGTATCTATGGACTTGGTTTTCGATGTTGGCTCTTATACCATTCATAATTCACCAAAGCTTTATAGATATAATGGGAAACCATTTGAGACAGCCAGTACTGAAATTAGAAATTCATCTTTTCCAGATTATTTTATTGGGGATACTGAAACCAACATGTATCTTCACATCTATGGTGCAGTAAACGTCTCCAAGGGAAGTTTTAACAACATCTACTGGACTGACCTGGTACATCTCGGGTATATCACACTCTAAATCGAAATAAACCATAACAAAAAGGTAAGAGCGAAACCAAAAACGAAATTCATATATTTTCGTGAATAATATATATTCTGTTAACTAGTAACATTCCAAAGAAGATTCATTCCATATGCAGATACCTTTTCCATGTATTCTTCATCTTTGATTATGGGCAAAGAATATGCTACGGATATACTCACATACCCGTAGCATTCATATGAACTTGGTTTCAATTCAGTTGAACCTACGCTGGTTCCTGTTTCTTCGGCATTACAAGACCAACAGCGAAGAAGACAACCCCGATAATGATCAGGACAATGGCCGTCTTGTTCATCTGGGCAAACGTGTACCTCACAATGTTTTCTATGGTATCCGCTGGAACGGGAAGCGATCCAAAATCGATACCCGCAAGACTTCCGATTCTATCCAGGCTTGAATACATCGATTTAATGATCAGGAACAATGCACCGCTGAGCGCTGTGGTGATCCCGAACCATTGCATTCCAGTGCTTCTCTGCAACAAGAGAATACAGAGAATCAGGAAAACCAGGAAAACGATTATCATTACAAGCAATCCCAGCCAGGTGCTCATGAGTGAAAGATATCCACGGACCATAGTGATGGTTCCCGGAGCCATGTCGTTTACCAGATCTTCTATCACCAGGGTTTCCGGCAGACCAAGCTCGCCAACAATCTGTTCAGCGATCATTGGGATATAGGCCTTTGGAGCCCCGAACATAGCCATCAATTCCATATCAGAGTACTGCTCCAACCCCTTGGCGATATTCTGTTCGATTTGTTCAAGCCTTGGGACCATATCGATGACTGCTGTCAGTTTCCCGGTTTCACCAGTGAGGCTGTTCACTACATCGTCAGTGACCATAATTGCCTGATCTTCGATCCAGTCCACACCCAGGGCATCGATGATTGCACCGCTGAGCAAGTCCACCTGTGCATCAACTCCGGCTTTCTCTACAGGATCTGTGATGGTTTTCCCACCGGTCAGACCATCGAGGACAATATCAGGGATCATGTTGGAGATCTCACCATGCACCAATGCCGGTATCTCATTCTCACTGACAACCGTATGGTAGTATCCTTGGTTGAGCAAGGTATTGTTCACACCGCGATACACCATGAATGCCATACCGTATACGATAACTACCACAGACAGTAGTACCAATACAATAATCTTCAGCGCTTTCACTTTCTCTGCCTCCTTACTGGAACAGTTCAATACTTATTCCAGTTCAAGTAATCCATTACATGGTGAGGCATGAAAAAGTACAAGTCAAGAAACGAGTAGATGAATACGTAAAATCTCTGGAAATACCAGTTACTCTACGGTAACCGATTTTGCAAGGTTCCTCGGTTTGTCGGGATCATTTCCCTTCTGCACGGAACAGTAATAGGCATACAGCTGACTTACCATCACCGAGAGAATGGGACTGAACAGAGGATGTGTCTGTGGAATACGGAATATCGTATCAGCCGTTTCATCGAAGGTGTGGACTTGCTCGAAGGTAATAACCAGAGCTGTTGCTCCCCTTGCCTTCACTTCCTTGATATTGGAATCCATTTTTGCAAACAATGAAAGCTGGGTACAGAGAGCCACCACCAATGTGGATGTGTCGACGAGCGCAATAGGTCCATGCTTGAGCTCTCCTGCAGCAAACGCCTCACTGTGCGTATAGCTTATCTCCTTCAGTTTCAGGGCACTCTCCAGACTGATGGCATAATCGACCAACCTCCCCATAAAGAACACCTTGGTCTTGTTGAATTGGTTTGCCGCAAACCTCTGGATGTCCTCCTGTCGGTCGAGCAACCGCTGTGCTTGGCTGGGAAGCTCCTGCAGAGCTTCCAGTAAGACTGACTGTTCAGCTTTCGCCAACAAGGTTGCCAGGGAGAACAGACTAAGTAACTGGGTTGTGAAAGCCTTGGTCGATGCAACGGCGATCTCAGGCCCGGCATTGGTATACAGTACCTTGTCCGCCTCACGGCTGAGTGTGCAACCAACCACGTTGGTTATCGCCAAAGTCGGTATGCCAAGATTCTTCAGCATCCTGAGTGCTGCGATTGTATCGGCAGTCTCCCCGCTTTGACTGATAAGGATACATATTTCCCCTTCCTTTCGGATATGTCGCTTGTAACGAAGTTCACTAGCGATCACAACCTCAACAGGGATGGCTGCAACCTGTTCAATGACATAGGAAGCTACCATTGCAGCATGGTAAGCAGTACCACAACCGGTGATCAGGAGATGACTGGCATCCTTTATGAGTGATTCAATATCCGCCGGGAATGATAGTTTTTCCTGTTTGTCGAGCTTTGGCCTGAGCGTATCGCCAAGCGCCTTTGGTTGTTCACATATCTCCTTGAGCATGAAATGCTCGTAGCCGCACTTCTCAGCAGCCTCCATGTCCCAATCGATGGTCTCACACGGACGAGAGAGTTCTTCCCCCTCAAGATTATAGATATGCACTGAATCCTTGGAGAGAACGGCCACCTCCAGATCGTTCAGGTACTGAACCTCCCTGGTATGGGAAAGCAATGGAGGGACATCGCTTGCGATCAGGGTTGCGCCTTCTGCCCTGCCTATCACCAGCGGGCTGTCCTTTCTTGCCACCACCAAAATATCCGGTTGGTCCGCACAGACCACGGCAATTGCATAGGAGCCCTCCAGACGCTCTACAGTCTCCCTGACTGCAAGCAAGAGGTCTCCGTTGTAATGGAAGTCGATCAGGTGTGCAATGACCTCACTGTCGGTCTGGCTGGAGAAAGAAACCTGATGCTTTTCAAGCCAGGTACGTAGCTGGCTGTGGTTTTCGATGATACCGTTATGCACCACAGCAATACTCTGGGAAACATCAGTGTGTGGATGGCTGTTCAAATCACTGGGTTCTCCGTGGGTTGCCCAACGGGTGTGTCCGATCCCACAGCTTCCTTCAACGGTATTCTGTTCGACCAGGAGTTCAAGATTGGATAACCTTCCCTTGATCTTCCTTACTTGCAGGTTTCGTTCCTTGGAAATGACTGCAATACCTGCAGAATCATAGCCCCTGTACTCCAGTCTTCTTAGAGCTTCAAGCAAGATTGATGAAGAACCCTCATTACCGATATAACCGACTATTCCACACATGGCAGCCTTCCTTTGTTTTGTAGTACCATATGTTGTCTTGTTTTTTCTACTATTTCATGGTCAAATTTCAATAAATTCCTTTCGATTTATGATCCTGAGTGAAATAAAGTAACTAAGTATCAATAAGCCGAATACCAGTATTCCTGCGAATATGGTAACAGATGCATTATTCTGCGGGCCTGCTTTTGAAGCAACAGTGGTGAGTGCTGACCCAGCTCCCACGATGAGAAACGTAATCAAAATGTACCACACCCTGCTCTTCTCAAAACCGAATTTGAGAATAAGTGGATAGTTCAGGGAAATGAAGAATAGCCCAAGCAAAAGCTGAACAGTCAATGCATTGAGTAGTATTTCACCCTCAAAACCATTGAAAATAACAGTGGAAACCAAAACCAACAGAATAGAAACGGCTACCGTGAGAAATCCAAACAAATATTTGCTCTGGACTACCGCCTTCCTGGATACAGGGAGTGCAGAGACATACGCTTCCCAACCATCACTCTGGTCGTAGGCAAACGTGGTAAGGGTGAGCATTACCATCATCATGGTACACATTGCCGTATAGAGGAATCCGCCCTGTAAACCTGCAAACACTGCAAAGAAAAGAATAATAAACAGTGTGGGCTCAGATTTTCTCTTCAACACATATATATCTTTCAACATCAATGTAATTACTGTATTCATGACCAGTCCCCCCCAACCGAAAGCATGATGATGATTTGCTCCAAAGTGACACGACAGACCTCACCAAATTGAGGAACATCCTCACTTCTCATCAGGAACTCACTCTGGAACTGTCCATCTCTCCTACCCTTTATCGCATTGGGTTCAATATCAGCAATCCTTGTGGAAGGGATCTGTACCAATCTATACCGTTCAAGCAGTTCATCTTTCTCACTGGATAAACGAATCTTCCCGTCTTCCAGAAATGTCACATAATCGCAGAGCTTCTCCAGATCACTGGTAATATGGCTGCTGATAAGAATCGTGTGATCCTCATCTTCACTGTAACGGGAGAGCAACGTTATGATCTCATCCCTGCTCACAGGATCCAGTCCGCTGGTTGGCTCATCGAGAATCAGGAGCTTTGAGCGATGACTCAGTGCAATTGCCAGTTGTACCTTTACTTTCATGCCCCTTGAACACTTCCTATAGGGTTTTTTTGGGTCAAGATGGAATTGTCTTAGGAGTTGTTGATAGTAAGAAGCATCCCAGTTTGCGTAGAGACCTTGAAACACCCTTCCTAGTTCATTCGGGTTAAGCATGCTTGGAATACCAGCATCTTCCACCATGAAGCCTATGGAGTTCCTTGTCTGGTCATCCAATCCAATATTCGTACTGCCAAGAACCGTAACTTCCCCAGCATCCTGTCGCAATAGCCCCAGCAGAAGCTTTAGGGTTGTGGTTTTTCCACTTCCATTTGCTCCTATGAGCCCATGCACCGTACCCTGTGCAACAGAGAATTCCTGGTAATCGAGGGTGAAATTTCCTAGTTGTTTTTTCAAATCCCTGCATATGATAGCCTGTTCCATCTTAAGCATCTCCCCGCTTCAACAATGCATACATCATTCCAAGTTCATCTTCCCCGAGATCCAAGAAATCTGCGAGCAACATGATTGCCCTCATATGTTCCTCTATTTTTCTCAGGTACTCCTCCTTGATCTGCTCATGATTACGGGAGGCTACATAGCTTCCCTTTGCAGCAATGGTCTGGATATATCCTTCCTTCTCCAATTCATCATACGCACGTTTTGTGGTGATGACGCTGATCCTCAGTTCCTTTGCCAACACCCTGATGGATGGAAGCAACGAACCCTCCTTCAAGACCCCGGAAACAATCTGTGAACGTATTTGTTCTGCAATTTGTGCATAGATGGGATCGGGGTTTGCATTCGAAAGAATGATGTCCAAGGCTGTTTTCTCCTTTCTGTTCATATACAGTATATACAGTATGCACTACATGTCAACCACTTTGGTCTATCGGTTCTCAAGATTGTCCGGAATCGTTATACTAATGTATATGATTGACTTCACCTTTGAAAAAAAAGACTTATTACCAGACGCTCTGATGCAGCTCCATGCCATCGTCACCCTGCTCAGGAGCGAAGAGGGATGTCCATGGGACAGGGAACAAACATCCAAGAGTGTTGCAGAGAACCTGCTTGATGAAACCTATGAGTATATCGATGAGGTTAGCAAACAGGATCTCCCTGGACAGAAGGAAGAACTGGGTGATGTACTACTTAATGCAATGATGTTGCTGGAGATCCACGAGGAACAGGATGATTTTTCTGTTGTTCAGGCACTCAATGATGTCTGTGAAAAGCTCATAAGAAGACACCCCCATGTATTCTCCACTGCTGAAGTCAGTTCCTCCGGTGAAGTCATTGACCTCTGGAACGCCATCAAGACCAATGTTGAAGGCAAACAGAGCAAGGATGATGATTTTTTCAGCAGGGTGCCCTCCTCCCTACCCCCTCTCGAAATGGCTAATGAGATCCAGAAGAAAATCCGGAAAGTTGGGTTTGATTGGCCTCATGTAGATGGGGTGGTAGAAAAGGTAGAAGAAGAACTCAGCGAAGTACTACAGGCAAAAGACCATCAGGATAATGCGGATGAAGACTTGGAAATGGAGCTGGGAGATCTGCTGTTTGCCACCGTCAACCTAACCCGGTTCCTGGGCTACAATCCCTCAGTTGCCTTGCATCGTTCAAACCAGAAGATGCGTGGTCGTTTCAATGCGCTCTATCAACTGGCAAAGCAAAAAAACGTACCATTGGATCAGGAACATCTTGATGAGATGGATCAACTTTGGAAGGAGGTCAAGAGCGAGGAAACCCGCTAGAAGGAATGGCGTATGGATAATACAGCAGATAAGAACACTCGTGCAAAGAGAGAACGAAAAAAAGAAGGCGGAGCCATCTACGAGCGAATCGCCTATGATATTGCGAAGAGAATCGCCAATAATGAGATCGATGAAGGGACTCGGCTCTCTGGACGTTCACTCATGTCCAGTGAATACGGAGTATCCCCTGAGACCATCAGAAGAGCCTTCGCCCTCCTGGAGGAGCTCGAGGTGGTTCATGTCATGCACAACAGCGGTGTTCGTGTACTCAGCACAGAGAAAGCAAAGACCTATATCAAGAAACATCACAAGCATGATGAAGGACGATCCCTGTTGCAAAGAATGAGGGAAATCCTGAACGAGCAGGAGTCCCTGAACCGTGAGCTGTATTCCACCGCAAAACAGCTTTTTACTATGAACAACCGATTCCGGGAATCCAATCCATTCCCACTCTATGAATACACCATAGCTGAGGAGAGCAAGGCTATCGGGAAAAACCTGGGGGAGCTGCGTTTCTGGCAGGAAACCGGTGCCACCATCGTAGCCATCCGCAGGGATGGGGTGATCAACCTATCCCCGGGACCGCTTGAACGAATGGTCGCCGGAGATATCCTGATGATGGTGGGGCCACACGATTGCCTGAGAAGAACCGAACAACTATTGGATTGAGCGTAAATACTCTACATATCCAGTGTCCCAAGATCCTGCAAAGAGCTTCTCTCGCTTGATCGTAAGCTTGCTTGCAATCAGAAACTTGTCAACATCAGAACCGAAGAGCAATTTGATCAGGTTACGTTCCCCAGTAATACGAACCATGTAATGGTGAGGTGTATCTCCCTTGGTTACTTCCAGGGAGGTATCAGATGCTTGCAAACGTTTCTCCAAAATCTCTGTGTACGGTTCCTCACCTTTGGTGTCGATGCTGAACAGGCTTCCTTTCAGGTGCTTGGCAAGCGTCTGCTTTTTCGGTCCCCTCAGGAATAATACATCCAGGATTGCGTATCCTTCGTTAAGGGTTTGTTGCAACTCTCCTCTCACCTTTTCCTCATCCAGCGTTCCGTCGTCCACCAATTCTGCGAGCATTACCTCTTCTTCACCAGCGATTCCAATGGAAAGGGGGTTCACAAACTCAAGCTTAGGCTTGGGATTGAATCCTTGGGTGAACTGCACATCAAGCGCTGAGCGCTGGAATGCCATCTCAAAGTTTCTCATCGCATTGATATGGCTTACATAGAGCGCAGAGCCATGTCTGGAATAGCGAATCACCGTCTGTACCGTGTCGGCTTGAACTGGATGAGACAGGTTAGTTTCTACAGGTTTCACATCTTTCTTTTGCTCAAGAATGGGATCCTTGTGGATTACATCCACTACCTGATGGGCAGTGGAGCATGCTCCACACTGATGTTCACAGACATCGTAGCAACGATCGGTTAAGAGTAAATTCTTCGCCCTATCCCACTCTTCCTTGAGAAATTTCTTTCCGACACGCAAGGAAACAGAATCCCAGGGCAACTCCTCATCAACATCATAGTCCTTGAAAATAGCTTCCTCTGGATTGTAGGGAGCTTCAGCAATAGCCTCTTTCCAAAGATCATACTGGAGGTACTCATTCCATGCATCCAGGCGGCACCCCTTCTGGTAAGCATCCTCAATCACATCTGCATACCGAGCATCGCCCCTGCTGATCAGACCCTCAAGATAACTAACGCTCGGTTCGTGGTAACTTACCTTGCATCCCTTGATCCGCTCATTGATCATTTTCTTCAACTGGCTCAGCTGTTGGTAGCTCTGTTCAGGGGTGAGCTGTCCACACCACTGGAATGGGGTATGCGGCTTGGGGATGAATGTGCCGACGTTGATATTCATCCGTATATGGGTCTCATCCCAGATTGCCCCAAGGTAGTCCACAATTGCTTGGTTCTCTTCCTCTCGGTCTACTACAGGAAGGCCAATCATGAAGTAGAATTTTGCCAGTTTCCACCCTCTGCTCTTCGCCTCCTTGGCAATGCCAATAACCTGTTCCAAGGGGACAGGCTTGTTCATGGCAAGCTGCCATGACTCTTTGGGTGTCTCGATGGCAAAGGTCAGCCCACTCTTACGTACCTCACTCAACTGCTCGAGGATTCCCAAGGAGAAGGAGTTGACCTTCAAGCTGGGCAGGGCAAAGGAGACATGCTTGGAAGCAAACTCTGCATTCAGTGTCTCGATCATCTCCTTGATATAGGGATGGTCCCCACTGGAGAGAGAACTAAGGGTTACCTCCCGGTATCCCAACGTATCGACATACTGACTCACCTCTTCCTTGATGGTTTCATAGAGCTTCTGCCTGTATGGTTTGTAGTACTGTCCTGCATGACAGAAACGACAGCCGTTGGGACATCCTCTCATGATCTCCACAACCCCATTATCCTGGGCTACCTTGAAGGAAGGAACCACATAGTGCTGGTATCGGGCATCACGCTTAAGCCCGAAGGAGTCATCAATGAATCGCAAGGATCGCTTCTTCTCTGGTGACCAGAGGAACGGGAACTCCTGGAGCATCTTGAGTGTTTCCACTCTTCCATTGCCTTGCTCCCTGGCTTTTCTCATGGCCTGGACCACTTGTTCCAAGCCACCCTCAGCCTCACCAATGAAAACAAAATCCACAAACGGGGAGAATGGCAGGGGATTGGTTACCGCAGGGCCTCCAAGAATGACAATAGGATGCTCATCCCCGCGGTCCTTGCTCCTGAGAGGTATTTGCCCAAGTTCCAATACCTGGAGTACATTGGTTGCACATAATTCATACCCGATGGATATACCCAACAAATCCAACTCATACAATGGCTTATGCAGATCCAAGGTATAAAGGGGAAGCTGTTTCTTTCTCAGCAATTCCTCAAAGTCAGGGGCAACGGAAAAAACCCGGTCACAATGCACATGTTCCATCCGGTTCAGAAGATCGTAGAGGATTCTCACGGCATTGTTGCTCATCCCTATCTCATAGAGATCAGGGAAACAGATTGCTGCATGGAAATCCACAGCACCCATGTTCTTCTTACCATAGTGGAATTCTCCACCAGTATATCGGCTTGGTTGTGCAACCATTACCAGATCGTCGGCTAATGCCTCAAGTATATTCATTCTCAATCCTTTCTCTATATATTCATTCCATTGACAAGGTCTGGTATTTATTGGCCAGAACCCTGAAATCTGCTTGTGTACAAAGTGTAGCTAAAGATGCATACAGCATCTGTCTCTCCTGCGTGGTCAGGTCTGCCTGCTCATACTCCTGAGCAAGGGGGACCAGCGTCTGTGCCCATGCCTTTGATGGTAGCTGAGAAGCAATAGTAGCAAGCAGAGACACTGCTTCTCCATTTTCCAGATCCCCAAGTGCATCTCGTATCTGTCCAAGGGGTGCTTCTGCCTCGAGCAGCAAAAGTGCATACTCCCTGTCATCCAACTGCTGCCTGAGGTAGGTGGCAAATACCATGGCTGCCTCCTGAGAGCGACCAAGGGCCATCAGTGCCTGATAGTAGGCTCTCGCTCCCTGAGTCCCCAGGGCACCAGCCTCATCAAGGAACGCGGCTTGCCCAACAACGAGCTCTGCATAGCCTTCACGGTCAGCGAGAATAAGCATCAGGTTCCGGGCCGCCATACTGGCTCCTTCTTCTCCTGTTATCTCCTGATACAAATCAAGGCTCTGCAATGCCGATTTGTTATCACCACGCTCAGCCTGCGCAAGTGCAAGATAGTAAAGGCTACCGCTTCTGTAGGTTTCCCTGAAATCCTTTTTTGCTGCACGGTATAAGGCATCCCATTCCCCTCGCTGTGCAAGCTCCTGCAAGGAGGAAGCATCTTTTGCACAGGAAGAAAACAGCAAAACAAGAAAAAAGGAGAACAGAAGGAGCTTCCACAATCGTGTTTTCTTCATCCTCTGTTCTCCTGTCTATCATAAAACAAGGCAAGCAATAAGCCGGGTTCTGTTTGTGATGATCATCTATCCAAGAACCTTGTTGCCAAGGCTCTTTAGCAACCGACCCGCAGGTTCAGGGCGGACAACCCACCTGCTGCTTGGTTTTGCTCCTGACGAGGCTTACCCTGCCACCCCTGTTGCCAGTGGTGCGGTGGGCTCTTACCCCACCATTTCACCCTTACCGGAAAACCGGCGGTATTTTTTCTGTGGTGCTCTCTATAGCGTTACCGCTCCCGGGTGTTACCCGGCGTCATGTCCTATGGAGCCCGGACTTTCCTCAAGAGGCTGGTAGCCGCCCGCGATCATCTAGCCTACCTTGAAAAAAACCTAGAGCAAATCGTCGAATTCACTGCTATCGACAAAGTCGGAAAGCCCGCCTTCCTCAATATCCACATCTTCAACATGCTTGCGGAACTTCTCTTCTGCACCTTCAGCTTCCTCATAAAAGAGAATACGACTGCAGTACGGGCAGAATTCAATTTCCTTTGCTTCCCTGACCTCATTGACGAACTGGTTTGGAAGAACGATATGACAGCCCTGGCATACCAATCCATGGATGGGAACAATCCCTTTTCCTTTCTTGTTCTTCACAATATTGCAGAACTTGTTGTACAGGTCTTCATCAATGTCACCACCAATGTAACTAAGGCACTTTTTCTCAAGTGCTTCAAGTTCCTTCCGTTTCTCATCAAGCAGGGATTCAATCTTGCTTGCCTCGCTGTCAACTTCCTGTTTCTGGAGTGACATCAACTGCTCTTTTTCAGTAAGGCGTTCACTATACTCGTTGACCTGCTTCTCTTTCACATGCAACTGCTTGAGCAGACTCTGTTCCTTTGCTGCAGCATCCTTGATCTCTTTCTCCAACGCCTCAAATTCACGCTGGGTACTGATCAACTCCATCTGCTTCTCAGAGTTTTCACGAGCCAATACTGCATCATCATACTGGATGTGAAGGCTTTTCAGATCATCCTTGGCTGCTTCACTTCTCGTATGTTCCTCAATATATTCAAGGTTAATCTTGTCGAGCAGCTCCTGCTTGACCTTCAAATCCCTTGGCAACTTGACAATCTCATCCTCAAGCGCAAAACGGTCACTAAGGTCTTCCTGCAGCTGGTTGAGTCGTGCAAATACTTCTGCTTCTTCCATCATCTTCTCCCTGTATCTCTCAAATGAAATCCTTCAATTTCCTACTTCGCTTGGGATGTCTGAGCCTTCTCAAAGCTTTTGCTTCAATCTGGCGGATACGTTCCCTTGTTACCTCAAAATACAACCCAACTTCCTCGAGTGTCAATGAATACCCATCATCGAGTCCGAATCGCATTTTCAGTACTTCCTGCTCTCTTGCAGGAAGTGTAGCCAAAACGTCCTTCAGCTGTTCCTGCAGCAGTGCATATGCTGTCTGTGTGGCTGGATTCTCGACTTCCTTGTCCTCAATGAAATCACTGAGCAAGGAGTCTTCCTCTTCACCAACAGGAGTCTCAAGGCTGATTGGCTCACGGGCAACATTCTTGACTGCCTTGACCTTGATCTCGGTCCAGCCCAGCTTCTCAGCCACTTCCTCATCGGTGGGTTCACGACCCAAGGATTGCATAAGCATCCTTGACTCCCGTACCACCTTGTTGATCTGTTCGATCATGTGTACGGGAACCCTGATGGTTCTTGCCTGATCACTGATCGAACGGGTAATTGCCTGGCGGATCCACCACGTGGCATAGGTAGAGAACTTGAAACCCTTGCGGTATTCAAACTTCTCGACTGCCTTGATCAATCCAATATTGCCTTCCTGAACCAAGTCAAAGAAGTGCAAGCCACGGTTGGTATATTTCTTAGCGATGGAGACAACCAGACGCAAGTTTGCCCTGATCAACCTATCCTTCGCATCCTTCATCATCTTCTGACCATACTTGATCTTGGTGGAATGAATCAGGATATTCTCACAGGTATCCTCAAACTGATATTCTATCTGTTTCAGGTCCTTCTCCGTGAGCTGCAAGTCCCTGATCAGGTCCTTGATCGTATCACTGCTTAGATGAAGCTCTTCCTCAATGATGGCACTCTTGCCTTGGGTTGCAAGGTCACGGCCAAGTTGACGTAGCTCCTTGGGGTTGGTTATATGCAACTTGTTTTCCAGTTGCTGCTTCTTCTCTTTGTATGAACGAATCCTGTTCTCTGCATCAATGAAGTCATGGGTGAAGGAGGTAATTTCCTCAGGCTGCAGATCAAACTTTCCGAGCTTCTTGAGCAAGGTCTTCCTCGATTTCAGGAGTCCCTCTTCACGCAAGACATCCTCGCCTGTGCTGATCATCTGCTCTTTCTTGCCCATATAGTTCTTAAGCCCGGCCTGAACTTCCTTCAAAGGCTCCTTGTAGTACTGGTTGAATCGCTTCTGTACGGTAACAAGTTCCTTATAATCCTTCGCGTTGTACTCTTCTTCCTGTCCCTCGATCTTCAGGTTGAGTGTCTTGAAGATTTCATAGAAGCGGGTAATCATGACACCGCTTTCCTGAATGACTTCCTTGATGATCAAGGCTCCATCTTCCATCTTCTTACTCAGCTCAACCTCTTGCTCAGCGGTCAGAAGGTTCTCCCTTCCAATCTCCCTGAGATACAAGCGTATAGGATCATCCCCACTGGTATCGCTCTTATCGGTACCGAGGATTGTATTGTGCCTGCTATGATCGCTGTCCCCATCCCGCTCTTCCAGGCTGGAGATGTCAACAAACCGCTCACCGCCCCCTACCGAATCATCATCGGTACTTAAGGCGGTCCAGTCACTCTTTATGGAATCATCTTCCTCTTCATCTTCATCAAGCGCATCATCGTCATCATCCGCATCGGGATCAGACCCATGTTTTGCTTTCTTCTTGGATTTTTCTTCATCATCCTTGATGTGTTCATCAGGAAAATGTTCAATCAAGTCATCAACCGTGATGCTCTCATCATCATCAAGAAGGTCATCCGGCTCATCATCAAGGTCATCTGTATCGATTTCATCGGGATTCGGACCATCTGGGAAAACACCAGCAACATGGGCATCCTCACTCTCTGTGACATCAATTTCCAGTTCACTGAGTGTTTGCATGATTTCATCGACAGCCTCATCCGTGGCATGTTTCGGCCCGAGAGCATTGCGTATCTCGTCCTTGGTCACCTGTCCGGTCTCTGCTGCGCGCGCTACCATGTCCTTGAGAATGGTCTGCGAAATAGTTTCATCAAGCATCTGTATTTCTTACCTACCCTGTTTACATCTCCTGTCCAAGAGTACGCTTAAGTTGTGCTATCTTAGCATCAATCTCAGTCTTCTCTCGAAGCAGTTCCTCGATCCCTTCATCCTCAGTTCCGTCCTGAAGACTAATATCCAAAAGTCGTTTATTGCTTAAACGACGCTTCTCATAATTACGCAGTTGAATTCGATTCACTGCTTCGTTGAGAACTTCAACTGGAGCCAGCCGAAATTCCTCCATAGCAAAGGACGATGCTACGTCACTTCTCAGTTGCGGGTCTTCAATCATCTGCAAGATATATTCATCGTGCTTTCCGACATCTTCCCGTGCAGCCTCCTCCAATACATCATAGAGAGCCTCAGCCTCACTGTCCTCCAGATCCTCAACAGCTAATTTGTATCGAGTTTGCAAATACAAATCCCGGTTGTTGACCAAAGTCAGCATTGCATACAAATCAACAGAAATGGTCGCTGGATTCAACGCCCGGATCTGTCTCTCCTCATTCCTGACAGCCGGTTTAACAACAACCCGCTCCTTACGTGAATAATCGTCAAGAATTGACGACTCGTCAACATTCAAGCGGGAAGCCAGGATTTTTATTAGATCCTGCTTCTCAATCGACGACTGTGTGACGTCCAAATATGGCCGAACCGCATGAAATACAGAGGTTTTGCCTTTGGGCGTCAGTGTATCATACTGGTTTACCGCATTGTTTACAAGATAATGAAACCCTTGAACTGCATGTTGCAGCTCATTTTGCAGGGCTTCCTCCCCTTTCTCCTGCACCAACTCTGAGGCATCCTTTGCACTCTTGAGCATGAGCACAGAATTTTCCATGCCAAAATCCTGGGCAATGACCAATGCTTTCTGAGCTGCACTCTGCCCTGCCCTGTCGCTATCGAAGAGAATCTGTACCGAGGTACAATATCTTCTCAGCAATTTACCCTGGTCTTCAGTAAAGGAGGTGCCCAATGGAGCCATTGCATTGGTAAAACCACTCTGATGCAGGGCAACCACATCGAAATTTCCTTCACAGAGTATAGCCTTCTGGCTTTTCTTGATGGTTTCAAGTGATTCATACAAGCCGAACAGGTTGTGTTTCTTGCTGTAGATCATTGTCTCTGGGGTATTGATGTACTTTGCTTTCGAGGTATTTGAAAGGTCCCTCCCCCCGAAAGCTACTGTCTTTCCTTGCCAGTTACGGATGGGAAACATCAAACGGTCACGAAACAGCGGGAAACGGGGATTGTTCTGGCTGAAGAGACCACTCTGCTTGAGGAGTTCATCACTGTAGTGGTGTTTGCGGAGGAATGAATACAGCCATTGCCCATCTGAAGGGGCATACCCAAGGTTGAATCGCTCCCACATCTCCTCGCTGACATTACGATCTTTCAGATACGCCCTTGCTTGTTCTGCTTGTCTGGAATGTACCAGAAGGTAGTGAAACGATCCGGCAATCTTGTCATAAAGCTCAAACAAGGTCTCTTTCAGGTCACGCTTACTCTTATCCTCTTCAGTCTCATCTGCAAGTTCAATGTTTGCCCTTCTTGCCAGCATCTTGACTGACTCGACAAAACTCACCTTCTCCATCTCCATGAGGAAGTCGAACATCGAGCCGCCTTTCTTGCAACTGAAACAGTAATAGAAACCTTGTTCATCAACTACGGAAAAGGACGGAGTTTTCTCTTCATGGAAAGGGCAGAGGCCCCAAAGCCTTCCACCCCTGGCACTCAAGGTGACATAATCAGAGACTACCTCACTGAGTGGGATTCGTGCCTTGATCTGTTCAAGTACCGATTCCGAAATCTTTGCCATCGCTTTACCTAATCCCGTATGATCGGACTTTGCTGAAGATCTATCCTCAAGAGATCATCGATCTCTTCTTTAGAATAGAGTCTCCCCCCTCCGATTCCCGGACATGACTTCTTCTCTTCTTCCCAATGTTCCTCGCTCTCCAGTATACTCATCCAGAACGGATAGGTCCTACACTGCCTGGGTCGTCCTTCATATACCGAGCAACCCTTTTCGTTCAGGAACACACAGTCATAATTCTGTTTTTCCTTCAAACTGATCATGGAAAATGCACCCATATCAACTATCCGGCAATAGGTTTTTATGAATGCTTGCTCATCCATACCGGTATGGGCACAAAGTCGATCAAGATCTGGTTGCGAGAGAAATACATACCCCGGTTCACAGCTGCAACAATAGCGGCAACCCTCTATACAAGAAAACCGTAAGCCATCCTCATAGAAGCAACTCATCAACACCCCTTTTTCACGATACAGACAGGAAAAAGGCCTTCCTCAAAGAAGAAGGCCTCCAAGTGGAGAGAGAAGGATTCGAACCTTCGAAGGTATAACCAACAGATTTACAGTCTGCCCCCTTTGGCCACTCGGGAACCTCTCCATGCCAAAAGACATTCGTACATTACAAACTCTGCATTGTTTTGTCAACCTGTCTCAGTAAAATTCTTGATTTCTCTCATTGCAAGGCGTTTTTCCCCAAGTTCTTGACAGATTTGCCCTCTGTCGATATAGTGCACAGAGTCAAAGCCGACTTAGCTCAGCGGTAGAGCACGTGACTTGTAATCTCGGGGTCGTCAGTTCAATCCTGACAGTCGGCTCACATGGGGGCACACCACTATGGTGTGCCCCTTTTCATCTTTCCCGCACAGCTGTGCTCACAAATCAATCCAACTGCTCACAAATCAATCCAACTGCTCTGCTGATATCTTGCAATAAATAGAAATACTTGTTATAGATAGTGTTTGTTAGCCTTGGCTAATAATTTAATACGATTAGGTGGTACTACTACACTATGGCAATATCGAGAACTCCTGTTTTCAAGAGATGCAATTATTTGGGGATCGATCCCCTGGTATTGGGGTATGCCCACAAACCAAGCATCAGACGAACAAAGACTACAAATCGACGACGCAAGCAGAGTGTGTATGCGCGTCAGCTCATAGAGAAACAAAAACTGCGTTTCATCTATGGTGTACTGGAAAAGCAATTCAGACTTATTTACGCAAGAGCAGAGAAAATTGACGGGATCACTGGAGAAAACCTACTTACCTTGCTTGAACGCAGATTTGACAACACCATATTCCGCCTGGGACTCTCAACTACCCGGAAGGAAGGCAGACAACTGATCAATCATGGTCATCTTATGCTGAATGGGAAGCGAGTGGGCATTCCTTCGGTAACACTGAAGGTCGGGGATGTCATTTCGGTCCAGGAAAAAAGCAAGCAGGCATTCAGGTTACGCAAACTCGCCCAGAAAAGGAAAATTCCTGCTTGGCTGGAATTTGATGAAGATGCACTAGAAGCAAAGGTAGTCAGCCTGCCGGTGAGAAGTGATATCGATTATGATGTCACTGAATCTGCGGTTGTTGAGCTTTACTCCAAGTAACTTATACAGAGGAGCCGGTCAGTTTATTTTCTCCGGCTCCTTTTTATTCGTACATCCATATCATTCTCTTCACTATCGAGTGCTTATTCCTATTCCCTGGTTTCGCACTGCCCTGTGGAACTCTTGATAATGAGATTTGGCTTTAGGATGACATCCGTCCTCCCTTCTCCTCTACGTCTTGCCTGGAGTTGTTCAAATGCACTCCTACCCAACAACTTTGGATCCTGATGTATGCTGCTCAGGGCAGGACGGGTTATATCACTGAGGAAGGATGCATCATATCCAATTACGGAGACCTGCCTCGGAACATCGATATTCTGCTCCCTCAGTGCCTGTAAAACACCAGCTGCAACAGAATCATTACAGCAGATAATTGCAGTGAAATCACAGAGGGTGGAGAGAAAATGCTTGGTCATGGTATACCCGCTCTCATAGGTATATCCTGTACTGCAGAGAAGTTCCTTTTGTATCTTTACTCCATATTCGCTCAAAGCCTTTTGGTATCCTTTCAAACGATCGAGGGATGAATAGCTCCCCAGGAGTCTCCTGTCATGGAAATTGAGGAGGTCATCCGGTCTTTCACTCCAGAAACTTGCGAAAAAAGCAATCTGACGATGTCCAGCCTTTAAAAGGTACTTTGCTGCAAGATATCCTCCAATCTCATTGTCATAATAGATATGACTTGCGTAATCGCAGTAATCGTGCCTATAGATGATCACAATTGGGGTGGATATTGCAAACAATGCAGGCAGCAACGAAGAGGAAGTATCACTAAGGGGACAGAACAGAAGACCATCCACACCAAGCTTTGCAGCCCTGCGAAGGTTCTCCTCTTCCTGCACTGCACTACCCTCCGAAGAGAGAATCATGAGGGTCTCTCCCTCCTGATTGGCTTGAGACAGTATCCCCTCCACAACTGAAGAGAAGAAGGGGTTATCCAGGGTGGGAACCACCAGTGCAATCATGACATGTGGTCGCTTGGGTTTCTTGGGTATATATCCTAAAGTGGACATGGCCTCGCGTACCCGTTTTGCTGCAGAAGGTTCCACACGGTTGGCATGGTTCACAACCCTGGACACCGTTGCAATGGAGACTCCTGAAGCCCTAGCGACATCAGTAATGGTGACCTTTTTCCTATTCATGCATCCAGCTCCCTGATGTCTGCTCCACAGATACGAAAGGCGTCAAAAAAGCCGGGAAAGGAGACAGCAGCACACTCCGCATCCTCAACGGTCAGACCTTCCTCTGTGGCAAGGGCAAGCGCTACCATCGCCATGGCAATTCGGTGATCGCCTGAAGATCCAACAGTTCCCCCTTTCACCTTTGTAGGGCCCTTTACCACAAGCGAATCATCCCCTACCTCCAGATTGCAACCCAAGGCATTGAGTTTGTTTGCCATCTCAGCTACGCGATCAGTTTCTTTCTGGCGCACATGGCCAAGATTGGTGAAGGTGGTAACCCCATTTGCTTGCGTGGCAGCAACAGCAAGTGCAGGCAAGGAATCAGGGATATCACCAAGGTCTATCGTAAGACCTCCCTGCAAGGTTGCCCCTCCCTTTACCCTGAGGGTTCCCTTCTTCTCGTCTTTTTCCACATATGCACCCATTGCCTGCAAGATATCAATTACTCGTTTATCCCCTTGGCTGTCCTGAAAATCGAGAGAGGTCAGAAGCAAGTCGGATTTACTGAGTGTGGCCGCTACCAGGGGAAAGGCTACTGCAGAGAAATCTGCAGGTATGGTAAACCTTCCTGGAGTATAGTGTTGCCCACCTCTAATATAAAACCTGGTATAGTCCTCATTCCTCTCAACTTCAACTCCATAACGTTGCATCCAGTCTAGGGTTATCTGCACATAGGGTGTCTCCAAAGGGTTTTCCACCAATATCTCGGTATCTTTTTCTGCCAATGGGCTGGAAAGCAATAGGCTTGATACATATTGGCTGTTGCTTCCGTTGATCCTTACCTTTCCCCCTTTCAAGACCCCCCTGATAACCACAGGTGGAGCTTCCTGCCCCTCCCGGGTCAGGAAAGCCGTCGCACCAAGCGTGTTCAGTGCATCAACCAAGCGCTTGATAGGACGTCTTCTTATCTGCTCATCACCAGTAATCACCGTCCATCCATTCACCAAGGCAGCAACGGATGAGAAGAAACAGGTGGTGGTACCTGAATTCCCTGTGTTGATGCAGTCCTCAGGAGCAACCAAGGAGCTTCCCCTCCCCTCAATCACCCAAGATCCTTGCTTCTCTTCTATCCTAGCACCAAAAGCTTTTGCAGCGCCCAGTGCACTCAATCCATCACCGCTGGTCAGCGGGTTACCGATGATCGACTGCCCATCAGAGAGCAAACCCAGGAGAGCAGCTCGTATGGTGTGACTCTTGGAGCCAGGAACCTGAAGACTTCCATGCAAGGAACCGGGTTTAACAAGTACACGCATACATCACATCCTTTTCAATCGTATAAATCGCTTCAAGGCCCTGCTGTTTGAGAGTAGTGTCAGAACAACCAACGTAAGCAAGATCATGGTTATGGGTCTTCCTAGCAGTGCCACAAGAAATACATCCTCGCTGGAGGCAAGGGATATGGCTCTGCGGAAATTGGAATCCATCATACCTCCAAGGACGATGGCTAGTGTCATGGGAGCAACAGAATACGAACGACGTCGCATGAAGAAACCCAATACACCGAAGAAGAGCATTAAATAGACATCAAACATCCTATTGTTTGTTGCGAAGGATCCGATAATACAGAGTATGGTAACCAAGGGAAGCAGAATTCTCTTGGGGACAGCAATGATCTTGCTGATCCTCGGAGCTACCAGGAGACCAAGGATCAAGAGGAAAACACTCCCAATGAAGCCACCAGCAAGGATTGCGTGAAACATTGGGGCACTTGTCTTGATGAACATTGGACCAGGTTGTAATCCATGAACATAGAAGACTGAGAGAATGATTGCAGTGACAGCATCCCCGGGTATGGCGAGGGTAAGCATTGGGATCATGGCTCCTCCAATACAAGCATTGTTGGCCGACTCACTGGCAACAATACCTTCCACTGCCCCCTCTCCAAAAGGAACGGAGGGATTCTTGACCAATTTCTTTGCCTGACTATAGGCAAGGAAAGCTGCAACAGGACCTCCTGCTCCAGGCAAGGCACCGATGACAACCCCGATGGTTGCATACCAGAGGGAAATAGGAGTATGACGCAACACCTCTCTCGTTTTCAGTTTCTGGTATGAGAGAGCGTTGACATCCCCACCCCCAAGACTGGTGGAGATGACCATCAACACCTCAGAAAAGCCAAAAAGACCCACCAGCGCCGGTACAATATTGATTCCTGCCTGTAAGTTCTCGATACCAAAGGTAAGCCGGGCGGTACCCATTACCGAGTCAATGCCTACCATGCTGAAGAACAGACCGAGACAGGCGCTGATAAGTCCCTTTGCAAAATGTTTTGTTGTCAGGGAACCTACGGTGGTTAAGCCAAAGGTTGCAAGAAGAAAGTAGTCCATCGGGGTGAATTTCAACGCTACAGAGGATATCGGCTGGGCAACAACTGCCAAGGCAAGGAACCCAAAAAGCGTCCCTATGAATGAGTACATGACCGCGTAGATCAGGGCCTTGTACGCCTCACCCTTTTTTGCCATGGGAAAGCCATCAAGCGTGGTTACCACCGATGAAGGTGCTCCAGGAATATTGATAAGGATGGCAGAGAGAGCACCACTGAATACACCTACCACATACACGCCCATGATGGTGGCAAGGGCATTGGTGGTCTGCCATGAGTAGGTGATTGATACCAGAAGCGCTGTTGCCATGGAGACCGACAAACCAGGAATGGAACCCACGAAGAGTCCAGCCAGCGAGCCGGCAAAGACAAGCAATACAAACTGAAGATTGCTTGCATAGGAAATTATTCCAAGAAACATATCCATTATCCAATCCTCCTACGGAAGCATAACGTGCAGCAGCTTTCCAAACAGGAGATACATCAAAGAGGTAAATCCTACAGAGAGCAAGCCGATCAAGAGATACCTTCGCTCTCCTAGGTAAAAGAACAATCCGAAGAGGAACAAGGTCGTTGAGACGAGAAACGTAAGATAGGGCATCAACATGACATAGACCAAGGTTGCAAGCGTTACCACAGCTGTATCACGTACCAAGAACACTACAGGAGTGACCTCTCCCTTCTCTTTACCTGCAGAACGAAGCAGCGAGAGGGAGAGCGGAAGCAGGAACACCGCTACAAGCAGGGGAAAGAGATAAGGGGACTGCTGCCAGACTACCTTTGCCAGGTGATGCTCCACCAACGAATAGACAATGGCAGAGATGGATAACAAGAGAAACACGAATCCTTCGATTCGTGAATATGCTCCACTTCTTGACCGATGTGTTTCTTCCATGAGGACTCCTTGTGAAAGGTCTTGCAGAGAATTTCTGCAAGACCGAGTAATATCTAGTACTGGGACTTCTCAATCCCGAACTTCTCAGGACTGAATTTGGCTACCCCACTATCGTAGAGCATCCAGGAAACCAGAGACTCCCAATCCTTGTAAAACTCCTTCATAGAAGCTTCATCAGGATATTTCTCATAGAGCTTATCCAAGGAGTTCTTGGCTACAAACTCTTTCCAAGCAGGTTCCTGTACAGCTTTCTTTGCTGCATCACGAAGGATGGTGACCACTTCAGAGAGCACATCCTTATCCACCAAGAATGAAAGCGGGGTGAACGGATTGGAGAGATAGCGCTCTGAACCAGGAAGAATTTCTCCCAGGGTAGGTACATTAGGATGAGCTTCCAGTCGGTCAAGGGCAGAGATACCCAGCAACTTCAGGTCTCCGCTCTCCAGGTATCCGGTGACTGTGGAGTAGTTGGAGTTGGTGAAATCCACTTGGTCTCCCAGTACAGCGAGGATGCAGTCTGCACCACCAGGATATGCAGTAAGGGCCATTTCCATGCCGAACTTGCCATAGATCATAGCCTGCACATGCCCTGATCCACCTGGTCCGGTATAACTCATTTTCACTTTTCCGGGGCGGTTCTTGATGTCATCTACCAGATCCTGAAGGGTCTCATATTTTGAATCCTTACCTACAACAATAACCTTCGGGTCATTGACGGCAACCATGATCGGGGTGAAATCATCATAACTCATCTCACTCAGTCCCATCACTCTCTGGGTCCCCAATGATTCTGCTGTGAAGAGAACAGTATAACCATCACTCTTCGCGTCAAGCACGGTACGGGCACCAATGGAACCGCTTGCCCCACCCTGGTTGATGACAGTTATGCTCACTCCAAGATGTTTCTCCAACTGGACGGCCAATTGTCTTCCGCTGATGTCTGTGGTGCCCCCAGCTCCGTATGGGACAATCATGGTAATCGGTTTGTTTGGATACGAAGCGTCTCCTGATTCGGTGGTTCCAGCGCCCCAAAGCATGGAGATGGACAAAAGCAACAAAAGGAAAACAAGCATCTTGTGTTTCATATGGCCTCCTACGGTACCAAGTGTAAATTATCATAGATTATGCATCAGTTTGTACATTTATGCAATATTTATACATAAATTCGAAACATCTATCAGTAGCTTATTTATATAAAGCAACTTAATGTTTACAAACTCTCAGTATTTATCTGTAAATTTACATCTCTTTTCAAAAAAAAGATCCTTCCCCTCCTTACATGGAGGGGTGGGCATACTCTGGGCGAAGCACCTCTGCTCCCTGCATAAACACAGGAATTGTCTGTTCCATAGGATGGTTCACGACAACCAACATCCTGATAACCTTCTCCAACATCCCATCGATTTCAAGTTCCTGCATACAGAACAAGGGGGTTGAACCACAGTAACCTGCTTTTCTCAATCCTGTTGCAGGATTTCGACTTTTCAGATCACTGGTTTGGGTGATCAGGAGATAGGCAACTTCCTCTTCCTGCAATGAATTAAGGGCAAGCACTTCCCGGTAGAGTGTTGCAGCGGCAGTTTCTATGAGCTCAGGTACATCTTCCTGTACACAAATAGCCCCCCTGATAGCACAGATGGTTGGTGGTAATTCCATAGTTACTCCTCAAGCAATATATGATAACATCATCCTATCGTAATTCCTCTCGTGATCACATGTTCCAATAACCCTACAATCAAGCTTAAGGCAAAGACTGCGAGCATCCTGAGAACAGTTAGCAATACTGCAGAAGCAGGGAATATTCGATCCCCTGCCCAGACCAAGAGGGAGAAAACCAGAATCCAGAATCCAAAAAGCAAACTGGTCCAGCTTATGAGAGAGAGAAAGAAATGCAGCAGCCCAACAAACTCCATGCTTACAGCAAAAAAACTACTTGCTATATAAACAAGAAAAAAGAAGAGATAGAGCAAGAGTGTATAGGTATGTACCCGACTGGAAAAAGCCAGCAAGCGCCGTGTCTGCAACATAGATTGATGGTATCACCTAAGAGAGCTTGTCTGCAACCGGGAAACTCACGAAGAGTTTCCCCTGGCCAGAGGCAAATACATCCAAGACCGGGGAATCTGCTCGGTTTGAGAGAGAAATAGAGGACATGGATAATACATGCTGGCTGAGAGGCCATTGCAACTGCTTTGCAGTAATGACTACTTCCTTGGTGAAGCTCGAGGGAATAAAACTAACCGTTTGTGGTGGATTGTGTATTTCAAAGCGGTGGTACTTTCCGACCAAAAAAAGGCTCTCATAGGCTGTATACCATGCAGAGGGAGGACCATACTGGTCAAAAAGGCTGTAGGTGGTAAAGAGATGGTCCATACGAAACCCTCCACCACCAACGAGAACATAGGTGGAAAACCCGAGGGAGAAGGCTTTTCGTAACGCCAGCTCAGTATCGCTCTCATCCTTATCTGCAAGACTCTTCTCATGGTCAAGGTGTTGTATCTCAGAAAAATACCGGGTGGAATCGAAATCCCCGATGCATAGATTGACGGGTATCCCCAAGGCTTTTGCTGCCTCATACCCACTATCAGCTGCAATAACCATATCTCCAGGTTGCAGAAGATCCATAGGAAGCCGGGAAGGAGCCCCTCCACCTGTAAATATTATAGCTTTACTCATAAACGCTCACTTTATGTTGCGGATTTATCAATATTATCATAGTATATTACCACATTCATAAATAAAAGAGGAATGAACATGTCCAACGTAACTCAGCAGCTCTCGAAGGTTGCGCTCAAGCGCGCAGATATCATGATACCAAAAGCAACAGTAGATCTCACAAAATGGGCAGTTGTTGCTTGTGACCAGTATACTTCAGAACCCGAATATTGGGAACAGGTCAAACAACTCGTGGGGGAGAATCCTTCAACACTCAACCTGATCTATCCTGAAGTGTATCTTGAGGAAGCACATCCAGAGAAACGGATTGAGACAATCAATGCCACCATGAAACATTATATACAAGAAGATCTGTTCAACGTATATAAAAATGCTTTTTTCTTGGTACATCGAACCACTCCCTCCAGTAAGATCGGACGATGGGGGCTTCTGGTTGCACTGGATCTTGAGCAGTATGACTATGCCCCGGATTCACGCAGCATGATCAGGGCGACTGAGGGAACCATTCTCTCCAGGATACCACCGAGAAAAGAGATTCGTAAGAATGCACCGCTTGAACTTCCCCATATCATGGTTTTGATCAATGACGAGAAGCGTTCGGTCATTGAACCTCTTGCAAAGAAGAAGGAGAGGCTTCCACTTGCCTATGAAACAGAACTTATGGCTGGAGGCGGTGCTTTGAAAGCCTGGGTTGTCGATACTGACGAAGACATGCTCAAGATTGCAGAGTCCTTGGATGGAATGCTCGATGCACTCCCCCAGGATAATCCCCTGCTCTATGCCATGGGAGACGGGAACCACAGCCTTGCAACAGCGAAGAGTTGTTGGATGGATATCAGGGAGACCCTCACGGAAGAAGAGCTAAAAGAGCATCCTGCACGCTATGCACTGGTTGAACTGGAGAATATCTTTGATGAGGGATTGGAGTTTGAACCGATCCACCGTGTACTTTTCGGCCTTGACCAGCATACGTTTGAAAGCGAGCTTGCAAAAGCCTGTGGCCATTTTGAGAAAGAGAAGGTATCAGACCTGAAATCACTCGACGCAGCAATCAACAAAGAGGATGGCGTACAGAAATTCGGGTTCTGTGACAAGCATGGATATCAAGTGTACATACTTACAGAGCCAAAAGCTTCCATCGCCGCAGGCACCCTGCAATTGATCATAGACTCATTGTTAGCACAGAAAATTGCCAGTGTTGACTATATCCATGGAAAGGATGTCACAGCTACCCTGGGAAGCAAGGATGGCAACATTGGGCTCATCCTGCCGGAAGTCTCCAAATCAACCTTCTTTGATTCGATCATCAGGGACAATGCTTTGCCGAGAAAAACCTTCTCCATGGGAGAAGCACATGAAAAGCGGTATTACATGGAGGCAAGGAAGATTCAACGCTAAGAAAGAAGTGCTGAAGCATCATAGTCGCCACAGCGCAACAAGGTGTAGGGAGTTGTCGTACAATCGATCAAGGTGGAGGGAGTATCCCTCTGCCGCATCGGATCCACGACAATGGCCTGCACCTTATCTTTGTATGTGAAGATAATATCTGTAATATTGGTTATGGAGTACCCATGGGGATTTACGGCAGTTGAATAAATCGGGGAACCGAGGCGGGTAAGCAATTCCTGTATGAATGGGTCCTTTGGAACCCGTATTGCAAGAGTCCCTTCTCCGTCCTTTGTGGGAAGGATACAGGTGAGAGCACAAGGCCAATGTTCATGGAGTTCCTCTGGAACTTGGCAGAGTTGTTGTGCTTGTTCGAGCGTTGCCAAGACAGCAAACTGCTGTTGCCCAAGATGCTCCTTCAAGGCACGTAGTTTTTGTAGTGTTGTATCGACTTTCCCACTCAGACCATAGATTGTGTCACAGGGAAGGATCATAAGATGGTCCTCCTGGAGATGAAACACACATCGCCTTAATGTCTCTGGTTCTGATTTATAGAGGAGTTCTGCTTCCTCACCTCTCCAACTCATACGTACGCCTCCGCCTTTTTTGCATCCACCAATAGCATAGCGTAATCATTGCTGCCATGACTAGGGAGGCAAGAGCTAGATATATGGTAGGAATTCCAGAAAAACCCAGAGACTCGCCTGATTCAAAGGTACGGAGTATCCTATCCTCATTGGAGTTGGAGTTTTGTTCCTCATCTATGAAGTAATATACCTGTTCTCCTTCGCTCTGATATCCATACCTGAAGGCAGCATCCTTTAGGGCGTCTTCACTGCTCGCTTCATCTCTCTGTCGCTTCAGGGAATCTACCTGTATTGAAAGCACCGTCTGTTCATAGGAAAGTCTTGTTATTTCAGTTTTCAAGGCTCGATTGTGCAGAATTCCCCCGATGCCAAATACTGTCATGAGCAAGGAAAAGATAAAAACTAGGCTGAAAGCGAATAGTAGTGGAATTTTTCTTGTCATGCCATCCTTCAATCACTATACTAAGTATGATACTATACCAGTAATACTGGTGTAAAGTTTGCATGGAGGTGGCAATGTCTGAAAACAAACACTATGGACGGCAGATTTTTCTGAGCCTGTTCCTTACCGTATTTATTCTCTTGGCCGTCCTCTATCTAGCTTCACGGTATCTGTTACCACTCTATGATGTCAATCAACAGCAAATTTACGACATATTGGTTAAGTTGTTTCCCATTCTTCTCGGTCTTGTCATGATTGAGGTTGGTGTTATGATCGCTCGCAGGAGAGATGAGGAGTACGCTGACCAAGTAGACAAGCTCCCTCCCAATGCGTATGACAAACCATTCTACACCCTTCCCGGTGATGACCCAAGCCACCTTCACAGTGACGAGCTATTGTTCAGCCAACAGAGAGTAAACACAAATACTTCCCAGATACAGGAGACCATTGAAGAAGAGGAGCTGAAGCCACAGGCAGTCGCTTCCGTCGAACCAATGGTTCCCAGGGAAGAAGAGGCAATGGTTAAACGCTTTGAAATGGCGGAACCAGAACAGGAAACAGTTGAAGCAGAAGAAAAGATTGCTGAGCCTGTTGCTGAGAACATTACCTACAATACAGACTTTGATACTATTCTGGAAATGGAGCTGAACAACTCCAAGGAGATGGATTATGACCTTACCTTGGTCATGATTGAAGTCACCGAAGGTCCTGCTTCCCTTATTGCAAACAAACTGATGATGCTTAGCGGGGAACTTGCCTACAGCTTTACGCTTGAAGGCGGAAAAATTGCCATGGTCCTCCCCTTTTACAATGGCGACGAGGCACGCTCATTCACGCTCTCAATCATCGAGAGTTGCCAGAAAGAGTTCTCAGGTTCTTCATTGCAACTAGGATTCGCTTCACGGAATGGAAGAATTGTTGACAAGGAACAATTGCTGCATGAAGCACAGAGTGCCTGCAGCAGCAACTGGGAAGATAACTAATCCTTCAAAGGAATCTCAAAACTCATCCTATCCTTGGTCAGTATCGTATCAGGGAAGATTTTTCTGGCATCCTTAAGCAAGAAGCGTAGTTCTCTGTCCCCATATCGTGGACTGTAATGGAGCAGACCAAGCTTGGCCACCTCTGCATCTTTTGCAATTTGGGCAGCCTGACCGGCAGTCATGTGCTTTTTCTCATATGCTGTCTCTTCCATATCGGACGTAAACATCCCCTCACAAAGCAGGAGATCACTATGCGCTACTTCCTTGGCAATGGACGGAAGATACAGAGAGTCAGTGACATAACTGAATTTCCTTCCCCCACGCTTCTCTCCCATCACATCTGCGCTGGAGACTACCCTACCATCACTCAGGGTAACAGTCTCTCCTCTTTGCAGTTTCCCCCAGAGTGGTCCTACCGGTATTCCCAGTTCCTGTGCCTTCTCTGGATGGAATTCCCCTGGTCGGTCTTTTTCCTGCATGACATATCCCAAACAGGGTTTGGTATGATTGAGCCTGAATGCACGCACGATAAAGTCATCAGTCTCCAGGATAACACCTGGTTCAACCGTCTTTACAATGATCTCATAGTTGATATACATATCAAGGATTCTTCGATTGGCATCCACATACTCCTTGAGTTTGGGGGGGCCATAGAGCGTAAGCGGCTCATCGCGGTCAACCTGACTGGAAAGCATAAGTATCCCTGGGAGTCCGGTCACGTGGTCTGCATGCATATGGCTTATAAAAATGGAATGGATCTTCTTCCACTTCAAATTCAGCATTTTCAAGGAGACCTGCGTACCTTCCCCACAATCGAAAAGAAAGAGTTCGCCGTCTCGACGAACCATGGCACTGGTAAGAAACCTATTGGGAAGGGGCATCATGCCGCTGGTCCCGAGTACAAACACTTCAAAATTCATAGAGCAAGTATACTGAAAAACACCGGTTAATCAAAGTGTGTACAGCTTAAAGGTTCAATTCGTTTTACCCGCCGTAAACTAAACTGTACAGATACCACACTTACCAGAAGCAGAACCAGTACAATGACGAGAATATCTCCCAGAGGATAGACCACACTAAAATCCAAGAGATAGTAGGAAAGGGAGGGAATTGAACGATCGGCGACTGTGCTAAGCAATGGGGAAAGATTGCTTGACATCACAATTCCAAGCAAGGTTCCCCCTATCATGGAGAGAATCGTAACCATCATGACCGTGTAGAAATAGACACTGCGGATCAAGCCATGGCGTGCTCCAAGCAAGGTAAGCATAGCTATCTGATGCTTGTCATCCTCAACCAGTTCCCTGCTCAGTTCGCTGATGAAATAACCACAGAGCATTGCAACAGCCACCATAACACCCAACACAGCCTGCCTGCTTGTATTGAGGTTTGTAGCAATGGTGAAATTCTCCTCATCCCAAGAAGTCACCATAAACCCATCAGAGCGATACTCCTGCTTCAAAGGCTCAATCCTCTCCTGGCTTACCAACAATTCATGGTAGGTCTCCTCACTGCCCTTGAACAGCCGATGGATCAGGTTATAGTCACAAAAGGCAAGATTCGCATCAAGTTCCCGATATCCTGAATCATAGAGATTGCCCACTACACAGAATTGTGGACGGATCCCATCATCACCTACCAGCATCAAGGCAACACGATCACCTATCCCCACCTGGAGTTCATCAGCCAAGGTGGTGCTGAGTAGTACCTGTTCCAGCGTGGTACTATCCTTGGGAATTCCATCCATCAAGGTAATCTGTGAGGTTCTCAGCTCGTTGAAATATCCGTCCTCAACACCTTTGAGCCTCACCATCTTGTTTCCTTCTGGACTATAGATCAGGGCATAGCTTTGAGAAACAAGCTGCACATCCAGCACACCTTCCTTCTCGGTCAGTACACGTGTGGAATCCTCATGCACTTGCAGATGGCCATTACCCAATAGAGCATATTTATCAGCAATCCCCTTACTCATGGATACCACAAAGATTTGTGCAAAGACCAAGGCTCCAACTACCAGAGTGATCAAAACGAGATTAAAGAGGATTCGTTTTCTTGCTGCTCTGCTTCCTTTATACCCGAGCTTTCTCAGTACCAGAAGACGAAGAAGTCCCTGCTTCAAGAGCGCACCTCCACATTCCTGTTATGGAGTTGATAAACGGTATTACACCGACTGGCAAAGGCAAGATTGTGTGTGATCAGCATCAGGGCTACTTCCCTTTCAGCGACCAATGAAAAAAGGAGATCTTCAACCAGTGCAGCATTTCTCTCATCCAATGAACCTGTTGGTTCATCGGCAAAAATGAGTGAGGGTTCATTCACCAGAGCCCTTGCAATAGCGACTCGTTGGCGCTCCCCTCCGGAAAGCTGGTCGCTGGTATGTCCTAGTCGGTCCTGCATACCAACCAGTTCAAGCATTGCCAAGGCCTTACGAGAGGCATCTCTCTCACTGTACCCTGCAATCATGGCAGAAATCTGCACATTCTCAAGTGCTGTGAAATCATCCAGAAGTAAACTGCTCTGGAAGATGAAGCCCATAGAACGGCTTCTCAGTCTACTGAGGTGTTCATCATCGAGCCAGGGAATCTCCTTACCTTCAAAACGGATACTTCCACTGTCTGCTGAGAGCAACCCTGCACTGACCTGCAACAGGGTCGACTTCCCGCTCCCGCTTCGCCCGGTGATCGCAATACTCGTTGCACGATTCAGGGTAAGAGAAACCCCTTCCAATATCTGGATGGGTTCTCCTCCCCTAAGGGTTGCGGGAAAACTCTTTGAGACTTGTTCTAGGGTAAGTACCTCAGTTGACTTCATCATGCGCAAACATCTCCATGATATCTGCCTTCAGGATCTTATGGGTCCCATGGAAGGACGCAAGGAGACTGAAGGCAACAATGACAATAAACAACACCAGAAGTTCCACACTCCTGATCTCAAGTTCAAGATGAACACCCATAGACCTGTAGACATAGGAAGAAAGGGTTGGGTAGATGGCTATACCTACATAGGAGAGAACAACGCCCACCAAACTTCCAATGACTGCCACTACCACCGCCTGCAATACAAACAAGGCTTGTACCTTTGCCTTGGTAAGCCCGATGGCACGGAGCATGGCAATCTCAGTTTGCTTTGCGAGCAGCAATCTTCTGGAACTGTTCCTGATATGTACCAGTATGACCAACACCATCAGAAAGAGCATAAGTGCCATCATCTTCTGTTCAAGTTCCATTGCACCATACAGGGAAGCGTTTATCTCCATCCAGGTGCTCGTATTGCTAAAGCCCATTTGCATGATTTCAGCTTTCACTTCCTTGACATCCTGGAGGGTGAATACCCCAATCTTCAATGGTACATCACCTTGCAGAGCAAGTAGGGTCTCTACATCACAGAGGAAGGTGGAGTGATCAAAGTCATAGCTGGAGGTATAGTAGACTGCTCCTACCTCAAGTTCCTTACGGGACGGAACCACCGTTGCCTGCTTGCCTTTTTTCAGGAATGTAAGGGTAAGGGTTTCACCCATATCGATGGAACGTGTATTTGAGTAGGAAACCGCAATCTGCCCTTCCTGAAACAGGAATCCACGATAGCTGTTTAGATTGGAAAGAAATCTCCCTTCCCCATCAATTCCCCTTAAACGACCAGCAATGGTCGACCCATCAGTTCCCTGGGCAATGACAGGAATATCCACATACACAAAGGCGTGTTGGACTGAGTCCAACCCTTCAATCAGGGTGGCAGCCTCATTGGCCGCAGTGTAATCATTGCTCTTTAGGTCTATCTGAAGATCGAAGGACTCAAAGGTCCTGATATCCTCGAACTGGTTCCGCTGCAGGGCTTGCATGAACGAAAGCACTGCCACGATGGCAAAAAGACAGAGAGCAAGACCGAGGGAAATACGCACACTTGTCCCGCGATGCCGATTCTGCCGGGAAAAGGCATAACGGGTGGCAAGGCGCAGCAACAAACGCATGATTAACGGTATGAGATGGAAAGAATTCTCTTTCCACCTGGAGCATAGGTGATATCACAATACGGACGTCCTTCACTATAGAGCGTCTGGACCCGCTTCCCATCATCAAGGAAATGCAAGATGCTGGTAGTGCGACCTGCTTCCTTCTCTTCAACCATCGCAATTTCTCCCTTCTCATAGCTGCTCACCACTTCACTTCCATCATTTCTGATAGTGTGTTCACTGATCAGCTCGTTCTCTTCATTATACCGGTATTCAGTCTCACTGGAAGGATTTTTCTTCAGAACCAATAAACCCTGCTCATCATAGTGCTCTTGCACCACACTACCATCCGGTAGTGTACGTTCAACGGTGAATGAACCTGTCTCTTCGACAACTACATCCAGTTGCGTATCCTCTGATTCTGATGAAAAAGGTTTTACAATGGTACTTCCCTGAATGGTAAGAAACGTCTGTCCTCCCTGGGTATCTGCATAGGTAAAGGAGTGTTGCTTACCTTCATCATTGAAATACCGTATTGAGCTAGCCTCCCCTTTCACGGTCACAACAGCAAGCAAACTTCCATTCGTTGATGAGTAGGTGAAAAGCTGTGCCTCCAGAAAGGAGCCCTCCTGATAAGAGGTAACTCTCTCAAGCTTTCCATCCTCTCCATAGTAGTATGCATGTGAGATGGACCCAATTTGCTCTTCACGCAACAAGCCATCCCTGAAAACACGAGAAACCAGGACCTCTCCATCAGAAGAGGACCTGGACACAATTTGATTACCCTCATCATTGGAAACGGTCTCTTTCCAGATCATGCCATCAGGTCCCCAGAGTTCCCTGTTCTCATCGCTGAGGGAAAGATGGTAAGGGGATTCTCCCGACAACAAACCACGCTCCTGGGCGATGCTGTTTGATTGCACCAATGTTGAAGCAAACAGCACCGAGAAACAGAGAAGCATGGCTGCGCTGGAGATGAGGTGTTTCATCTTAATCTGTGAGACCTACCAGTGTATTAAGGAAGTCTTCCTTGTCGAAGGCTTTGATATCCTGGTATGTCTCACCGGTACCCACGAATGAAACAGGAATACCAAACTTTTCACCGATCTGGACCAAGGCTCCACCTTTAGCCAGACTGTCATATTTTGAGAGGATCAGGCCATCGAGCTTCACTGCCTGGTTGAAGAGTTCAGCCTGGCTGATCCCATTTTGACCAGTAGTGCTGTCAATAACAAGGAATTTCTTGTAGTGGACATCTTCAATGCCCCTTCCCTTCACAATCTTGTCAATCTTGGAGAGTTCCCTTAGCAAGTTATCCTTGTTGTGCATTCTCCCGGCTGTATCAACCAAGACCAGGTCTTCCCCTCTTGCCTGGGCAGAGGTAATCGCATCAAAGACAACCGAGCCTGGGTCGCTGCCGCTTTTCTGCTTAACGATCCGGCAACCAAGACGCTGAGCATGGACTTCCAGCTGATCTATGGCAGCAGCACGGAATGTGTCAGCTGCAGCAAGCAAAACCTGTTTTCCCTGCTTCTTGTACATATTTGCAAGTTTTGCAATGGTGGTGGTTTTCCCAACTCCATTGACTCCCAACACTAAGAATACCGTAAGTTTCCCAGGTTCGAGTGCAGGTTGGAAAGCTTCAATCTTTTCATGCAGGAGATTCTTCACCAGCAACTGCAAATCTTGGGTAGTTTTCGATTTTTCGCTTTTTGCCCGTTTCCTTACCTCATCGCTGATGGTAAAAGCCAGTTTGGCTCCCAAATCACCCTCAATAAGAAAATCTTCAAGCTGCTCAAAGTACGACTCATCAAACGTATTGATTCCAAACAGGGCTTTCAGCTTTGCCCCAAAACCTTTCAACATACAATGCTCCTCATCATATTCAGATACCTGCATCAGCCATGGATTCATAGGAGAGAAAATCCGCAGCCATTGCAATCGAGCTTACCAGTGCCAACGAACTGGTTCCAACCAAGCCTACTTGCCAAAGAGGATTGTCAGTCGCATACATTTGGCTCAAGACGGTACACCCGATATAGGTTCCGAACCACAGAATAGTATTTCTCAGCCGTTTATAGAAGTCCTTCTGTGCATCATCGCGCAGGGAAGGATAAGCAAGTTCCTTTGCATTCAACGCAACTGTCAACTCCTTGTAAGGGGGGCTGTCCAGGTGGACGACCCTCTGGGTGAAGCCATCCCCACTCAAGGTAAGTACCATTGGATATGTTGGATCAGAAAGGGAGATGGATAGGTTCTCTCCCAGTGAATTTCCATCGAGGAACCAGTTCACCTTGGCTGTTTCACTATGCACTACCAGGGAAGAAAACGTTACTTCCTCAAATGAGAACTGAAAAGGCTGAATGACATCAGCCTTACTCTCGATCTCCATTTCCACCGGCTGGTAGCCAGGAGCATTCAAACCAAGTATATGAGGTCCTGGGGATAGGATGAGCGTAGTATCGAGCAGCTCTGTTTGCTTCCCATCAATGGAAACAGCGAGTCCAGGAGGGATATCGTATAGGGTAACTATCCCAAGATTTCCTTTGCTCGCAAGGGCGAATAGAGCTTTCTCCAATGGCTCTTCCAATGGTTGGAAGTAGGAGTTCTGCACCAATGAGTCAGTGAGGGTCTTCTTCTCTGCCAACTTGGGATGATAATACTGAATCCGAATTCGCTGAAATCCTGCGAGCTCTTCTGAGTCAAGCAGCAACAATGCATCATATGTGTTTTTGGAACAGAACCAGGCAAGGGCATCATCGCTGGCTTGCAGTGCGCTTGCAAGATCCTGATCAAATTGTGCAAGTTGGTATGTTACCGGAAGGGAATCAAGATCAAGAGGAGTCAAGGGATGCTCTGTATCCAATATCTGTTGCAATTTCTCTTGGTCGTGGGAATCATAGGCTTTACCAAGCTCACTATTTCTTTGTGCCTGAGCTTCCTTTTCCCATTGATCCAAGAGGAGCGTTTTCTCATCTTCGTCGAGAAAGATCTGGCTTCCATAGCGTTTAGCTACGTTACCAACCATCTCAGTGAGTGTATCGAGTCTTGCATCAAGTGGAACGATGCCTACAGAAAAAGACATCGTTCCCTCTTGTGCAGCAAGCGTTGAAGCGCAGAGGAGAAACAGCACAATACATACTGTACGAAGGGCCATGTTTTTGCCCATGCCATACTCCTCCTACTGCCCCCATTGCAAATAACTTTCGATGAGGGGTTCGATCTCCCCATCCATAACTGCCTGAATATTACCGATGGTCGTCCCCGTGCGATGGTCCTTGACCATGGTGTAAGGCTGGAACACATAGGAACGAATCTGGCTTCCCCAGGTAATTTCTTTCTTCTCTATGGCATCCTTTTGGTGTTCTTTCTCCTTTTCTTCACGGTAATACTCGTACAGACGACTCTTGAGCATCTTGAAAGCGACATCTTTGTTCATCACCTGGCTTCGCTCATTCTGACACTGTACGACAATTCCTGTGGCATAGTGGGTTATTCTTACAGCACTGTCGGTCTTGTTGACGTGCTGACCACCAGCTCCACCGGCCCGATAGGTATCAAGGCGATAATCCTCAGGTTTCAGGTCAATCTCGATGGTGTCATCGATCACCGGGGATGCATAGACACTGGTAAACGATGTATGTCGACGCTTCTGGGAATCGAAAGGACTGATACGTACCAATCGATGAACACCAGCCTCTCCTTTCAGATACCCAAAGGTATATGGTCCGGAAACCTTGATGGTGGCACTCTTGATACCACCCTCATCCTCCTGAAGATCAAGTATCTGGCTTTTAAAACCACTACGCTCACAATACCGGAGGTACATGCGCATCAACATATTGGCCCAGTCACTGGCTTCTGTTCCACCCGCTCCTGCGTGAATGGTGAGAAAGCAGTCATTCTTGTCGAACTTACCATCAAGCAAGGTCTTTACCCGTAGTTTTTGGTAAGTGGCAAGCATGGTCTCAATTTGTTCGTTGATCTCAGCTTCTTCTTCCGCATTATCCGGTTCATCTGCATAGATTTCCATGAGCTCGCTCATTTCATCCATTTTATCGATCAACTCTTTCCAGGTATTGTATGTATCCTTTAGACTGTTGAGTTCCGTGAACAAAGACTGTGCATTGTTTGGATCATCCCAGAATCCCGGTTCAAGCGTTTTTGCTTCTAGTTCTGCTATCTTCTTTTCCATCCCTTGCGGGTCAAAGACGCCTCCATACGGTGTAGGCTTCTTCTTTTACTGATTCAAACTGTGATTTATTCTGGAAAAACATCTGTGTACTCCTATTTTCGTTCAACACGAAGACCCAAGGTAAACTTTTTTTCTGCACCACTAGCCAGGACAATCGGCCATGAGGCCATGAACAGGGTGTGCTGGTAGAGCGTTTCATTCCCAAGGATTGTTTCGCTCTCAATAGTATAATCTTCCTTGAGCAAGGTAAAGCGGGTATCGCCAACCAAGGTCAGGGAAGTGCTATTGGGTTCATCATAGATTCTCAGCGATTTGACTTGCTCAAGAACCACTTCTTTCTCTTGCCATGTCAGATTTTTCTTGTTTTCCAACTGGATAAAGGAAATGGGAAGACCATGTGAGTCAATGGAGAGAGGTATCTCACAGCCATAGATACAGCTTATTGGCTCCTCCCCAATATTGGTAAGCGTTATATCTACCAAAATGGTATTCTGCCTAAGCTTGAAATGTTTGGCAATTTGCAAACTTCCACCGATGATCGGACTGTTACCAGTTGTGCAGGTTGCCAAATACTCGGTATTCCTACGGTCAACGCCCTCAAGATTATAGACCTGGCTTCCCATAGCCAAGCAATTCTTTTCATCCAACTTGGTATATTCGTCCATGACAAAGTTTTCTCTCAGGAAAACATCACTGAACAATCGCTGTTTTTGTCCGGGAGGAAGCTGATGATGATTACTACTGGAACTACCAAACTGTGAAAGTGGACTGAGCGTATCCCCATAATTATACAAAGAAGGCAAATAGGTAAGTTCGGAAAGGGATCCTCCTTTCGGATCAACCACACAACTCAAGTACTTACCAAAGAACAGATATTCACTCAAGGCATCATGGTCAAAGTCATTGTTCACAGGATAGCTGTAATCCTTGAGTGCAGTGAGCACACTATCCGCTTCACTGATGTACCGCCAGAATAATTTTCTGACCGATGAACGCAGCATTGGTGCATTGGCATCACAGAGATACATACTCCCACAAGAGATTTTCTGGATCAAGGATTCCAAGCGTTTCCGCACATCCTTGTCCTTCTTGTACATACGTGCCGTTTCCACCATGGTGGTATATCGCCCATACAGATAGGCAAGACTTTCATCCTTCACAAACAACTCATTGATGCAACCCAAATCTCCCTTGTTTGCATCAATACCATACCACCCTGCTTGTAGATACCCTTTCTTCGGCGGGTCATTATGGAGATATGCTTCCTCGATGGAGTTAGTCTCATACCCAAAGAACAAATCAAACAGTTGTATGGTCTGCTGTGCGGTCACACCTGCCTGTAACAGATGATCAAGGTTGATCATAGCCATGACAAAGGGAGGTTTGCTCTCCAGGTAGTTCCTGATACGTTCAATCAAATTTCCAAAACTGATAGCTTTTTTTGCAAAAGAGGCTATCAGATCACTGATGGTACCATCCATGGGGATGATGGAGACAGACTTCCCCATTTCCTGCATGATGAACGGTTCATCAAATTGCTGGAGCCCTGTCTCGTCAGAGGTGGAAATGACTATTGAATCGATAAAGCAGAGATTTGCTGTATTGATGTATAACGGATTGAAAACCTGCCCATAGCTGAAAAGCGTCTTGGAACGCTGTCCAAACCGCTTTCTCAGATAGGTGGTTGTCATTTCTATCTGGTTGGAACGATCCTTGGGAGAGAGAAGGCTCAAGATGCTCTGATTGAATGAACCGGTCAACATCTCAAGCTTACCGTTCTTGGCAAGATCGGATATCAAGAGATTCACCGAACTATGGTTGGCATCAAGCCAATCAAGTAGAGGGATGCTCAAGGAAAGCTGCATGATTGCATCTCCATGCGCATGGAGATGGGTAAGCAAAGGTTTGCATACAGCTTCCAATGCCCGTTCGAAAACGGGCATTGGCTCAGCATTCGTGATTTGACTGTACGCACCTACTAATAATTTCATGCACTACCGCTTAATGATACACTTGGTCGGACACGCCTCTGCAGCATCAGCAATCTGGCTGTGTGGGAGTGTCTGATCGAAGGTAGAAAGGAATGTATCAACCTTACATCCAGATTCAGGATACTTGTTTTCACAGATTTTACAACCAATACAACCAACTGTACATACTTTTCGTACTTTTCCACCCGGTTCATGGTTGTTGCATTCAATTACATATTCACTATCTTCATAGATCATGTGCATAGCACTCGTTGGGCAGATCTGCACACACTTTTCACAGCTGATACACTTCTTTTCATCAACAATGATGTATCCTTGCTCATCCCTGCTGATGGCACCGGTCGGACAAACCTTGATACAAGAACCGAGATGCAAACAGGCTGACTTGCAACCGTAATCCCCACCAAAGAGCAGGAATGCTGCGTTACAGTCCTCAAGACCTTCATATTTGTAGTCTTGTGAACTCACATCAACATTACCACGGCACATGACGTGGGCAACTTTCCGTCTTGTTTCACCAGAGGCTTCCACCTTCTGTCCCATAATTTCAGCCATCTTGGTCACCAAATCGGGACCACCAGGGCTACATAGGCCAATTGGAGCTTCGCCAAGGGCAACAGCTGCAGCATAAGCAGCACAACCGGCATACCCACACACACCACAGTTCGCACCAGGCATGATTGGTTCAAGAGCCAAGGCTTTCGGGTCCTTTTTGACCGCCAATTTCTTTTCAGCATAGGAGAGACCGAATCCGAAGAGTCCACCCAACACGGCGACTACAATAATTGCCATAACAATATTCACAACGATCCCCCTTATACCAGATGCAGATTGGTGAGCAGTGACTTGTCAAATGCCATAAAGGCCAGAGCCATCAACCCAGCAGAAATGAAAGCGATGGGAACGCCACGATATGCTTTCCTCACCGGTTGTAGATCAAGTTTCTCTCGAATATTGCTCATCAACACAATTGCCAAGGTAAAACCAAGGCCAGCTGCGATACCACCAACAAATGCCTCCATGACATTGTACTCATTGGTGATATTGATAATGGCAATACCCAATACTGCACAGTTGGTGGTAATCAGGGGAAGATAGATACCCAGAGCCTTGTATAGGGCTGGGCTGATCTTCTGGATCACCATCTCCAACAGCTGTACCAAACTTGCTATAACCAGGATAAAGGTCAACGTCTGCAGGTACTGCAGATTAAAAGGAACCAACAAGAAGTAATAAATCGCCCATGTTACCACAGAGGCTACGGTGGTTACAAATGTTACAGAGGCACCCATACCGATGGCATTCTCACTGTTCTTGGAAACACCAATGAAGGGACAAACACCCAAGAACTGTACAAGAATGAAGTTATTGATGAAAATAAATGTGATTAGTATTGCAATATAACTCATCTTATCTGTCCTTCTTTCGTGAAGAGTTCCAATCGAAGAACGCCTTCAGGAATCCCATGATCAACAACGCACCCGGAGCCAGGGAGAGAACCCTGATCGGATTGTCATAGAACCAAGGGATGTTGATGACACCACTGAAGTTCCCCATTGGGAACAGGGTGATGGTACCCGAACCAAACAGCTCACGGATCAATGCAATGAGCGTAAGCCCCAAAGCAAATCCAATTGCCATCCCGATTGCATCCAGGATGCTATCCACAATCGTATTCTTGCTTGCAAACGCTTCAGCCCTTCCCAGAATGATGCAGTTTACCACAATCAGTGGAAGATACACGCCCAAGGCACTGTAAACAGCAGGAACAAAGGCATGCATGACCATCTCGGTAATGGTTACCAAGGTGGCGATAACGACGATATATGCCGGAATATGAATGGACGAGGGAATTACATGCCTTAGGCCTGAGATGATGATATTGCTGAACAACAACACAAACAAGACACCTGCAGACATGCCAATGGCATTGGAGACCTGGGTGGATACACCAAGTACCGGGCAGAGTCCCAACATGAGGACAAAAATCGGGTTTTCCTTGAAAAATCCTTTGGTGAGTTCTTTTGACCTCTTACTCATTTCATACCTCCAAGCGCTTTCACAAATGCACTACCGGCATCAATTGCCTTTCCAACCGCAGTGAATGTGACAGATGCACCGCTAACTGACTGTGCATCACTGCCAGAAAGCATATCCTTTGAAGTGGGAACTGCCTTATCACTTCCGGTTCCCATGAACTTATCCATATATGAAGCATCTGCTGCCTTTGCACCAAGACCTGGTGTTTCTGTATGGTTTAGGACCTGAGCTGCAAGCAATTCTCCAGAGAGAGCATACGAGGCAACCAAGGTCATCTGACCACCGTAACCTGCACTCTGTAAGCCAACAATGTATCCAGCCAGTTCACCGTTGTCTGTAAGATCGATGGAATAGGTGACATACTTGCTACCTTCAACCATCTCCTGCTCACCAAAGGTATAACCGGCACTTACAGCCTCAAGTGCCTGGTTCTTTCTTTCCAGGTCAAGCCGTACGATGACCGGGGCTGTAACACTATTGGTAAGTGCCAAGGCAAACGCACAGACTGCACAGATGGAAAGCAATATCAGCGAATATTTCAGATTCTTTGTCATGCCCTAGCCTCCTTCTGTTTCTTCCTCAGTTCTCTGGTATCACCAAATTTTCGAGGGATGATGTATCTGTCTATCATCGGGGTAAAAATGTTCATCAACAGGATAGAGACGGAGACCGCTTCAGGCATGCTCCCGAAATATCTGAAGAGGAAGGTAAAGAATCCACATCCAATGGCATACACAATCTGGCCCTTATGGCTGATCGGGCTGGTAACATAGTCGGTTGCCATGAAAATGGCTCCAAGCATCAGACCACCACTGAAGATGGATGAGAGGAAACTACCACCAAATATCCCCAGACCTGATGGTATTCCACCAAACATCCAGGATAATACTGCAGTAGAGAGTATGTAGGTCACCGGAATATGCCAGGTGATGATCTTCCTTGCAAGCAGATAGATTCCACCAATAAGCAAAGCTAGTGCACTAACCTCACCGATACATCCGGCTACATTACCAAGGAAGGTGTCAATGGTAAAGGCAGAAATACCGGTCATTGCTGAAAGGTTCTGTGCAAACTCAGTGGCAGGGTATCCCATTGAAGAGAGCAAGGAACTACCATCGAGGCCCAAGGTCCCTCCAGAGACAGCCGTCTTGCTTAAGGAGAGAGGAGTAGCTGAGGCAAGTGCATCAGGAAGAGCCGAGGCAAGAGTCCTAGGAGCAACAAAGCTACTCATTGGTGTGGTAAACGAGAAGAACACGAATACACGACCAGCGAGTGCAGGATTTGCCCAGTTAGCCCCAAGGCCACCGAACACCCATTTTGCCACAAATATTGCAAACACACTTGCAAGGAATGGAACAAACAGAGGAACCGAAGGACTCATATTCATTCCAACCAACAAACCGGTAAGGAACGCTGAGCCATCCCAGAGGGTTGACTCCTTGTACAACTTGCCAAGCAAGAATTCCGACAACAAGGCTGTGAGGATTGAAACCCCAAGCACCAACAGAGACCTGAAGCCAAACACATACACACCCCAAAGGGTTGCAGGAGCAAGTGCGAGTGAAACACTCCACATAATGGACGCGGTATCTGTCTTCGCATGGAGATGCGGCGAAGAGGAAACTGTCATGGTAGGTTTATTCATTTCTTCTTTCTCCCCAATTTCTTTCCAGTCTTCATCGCATGAACCAATGGAAGATGTGCAGGACAGACATAGGAACAACACCCACACTCCTTACAATCCATCAACGAGGTCTTCATCGCTTCCTCGTATTCACCATTAGTGATATAGCGGTAAAGCTTTGCAGGCATGAGCCCGATTGGGCAGGCTGCCACACATCGACCACAATTGAGACAAGCGGTCGAACGATATTTCTTCTGAGCACCGAGAGCAAGCAAACCACTGGAGCCCTTGGTCATCGGCGTTTCTGTATCGAAAAAAGAGAAACCCATCATAGGACCACCACTGACCATTTTCTCTGGTTCACTGGAAAAGCCTCCACAGAAGGCAAGCAGGTCACTCATCTTCGTCCCTACCGGGGCAAGGATGTTCTTGGGATTGGCAATACACTCACCGGTAACACTGATAACTCGTTCATAGAGGCTCTTCTTCAAGACAATTGCCTCATAAATTGCATTACAGGTACCAATGTTCGCCACAACTGCACCTACATCGAGGGGAAGCTTACCAGAGGGGATCTCGCGGTTTAGCGTTGCCTTGAGCAACTGCTTCTCATCTCCCTGGGGATATTTCATCTGGAGACCAACGATTTCAATTGGATACCCCTTCTCCTTTACAATCTCCTTGAGATGGGCTATGCAATCGGGCTTATTCATCTCTATTCCTACAATGACCCGTTCAGCCTTGACAATCTTGGCAGCAATCATTGCTCCCTCAAGGGCCTGCTCTCCTTTCTCGAGCATGATTCGATAGTCAGCTGTCAGATACGGTTCACATTCAACACCGTTGACTACAAAGCTATCAACTTTCTTGTCCTTGGGGATGGAGAGCTTAACATGGGCAGGGAATGTAGCCCCTCCCATACCGACAATCCCCATATCCTTGATACTGCTGAGCAACGTGTTGCCATCAAGGCTCTGCCAATCAATTTTTACTTCGCTATCAGCAGGCTGTTCTTCATCAGGCACAATTACAAATGCGTCACATTGGACGCTGTTGGCAAGGGTGACCTTGCGTATTTCCTTGATGGTCCCCGATACTGGAGAGTGAACATCGCTACTGATAAAGCCTGAAGCTTCCCCAATCTTTTCACCTTTAACCACAGTATCCCCTTTCGCCTTCAAGGCTTTTGCAGGGGCACCAAGATGCTGGGATAAAGCAACAATCAATTCTGAAGGCATGGGTAATCGTTCAATAGCCTCTGAGCGACTGTATACCTTTCTATCGTCTGGATGCACACCACCCTTACTGAACGTAGGTATTCTTTGCATGCATAACGCTCCTTATGTAGGTGATTAATAGTACAGAATGCATATTTTAACAAATGCTGTTCTATTGTACAAGAATTTCGGTATAATGAAAACCATGAATCGAGTATTTAAATATGCGTTCTGGAAATTAAAGGGCATAAAAGTGTATGCTTTGGTCGGTAAGAGCGGAACAGGAAAAAGCTTCCGTTCTAAGCTGATAGCCCAGAAATTTCGTATAGATCTGATCATTGACGACGGTCTCCTCATCGGTGGAGATCGTATCATCGCAGGCAAATCAGCCAAACGGGAGGAGAACATGCTCTCTGCCGTAAGGACCGCTGTCTTCGATGATGCCGAACATCAGAAGGAAGTGAAACAGGCACTCAACAAGCAGAAATATCATAGGATCCTGATCATTGGGACCAGTGAGAAAATGATTTATAAGATTGCCGCCAGGCTTAATCTTCCCCAACCTGAAAAGCTCATGCGCATCGAGGATATCGCAACAAAGGAGCAGATTGATACTGCCATGCGTATCCGTTACAGCGAAGGGAAGCATGTAATCCCTGTTCCTTCAATCGAGATAACCCGCAACTACCCACAGATCGCTTACGATTCAATGCGAGTATTCTTCAAGCATGGAAGACAAGTACCCTTCCAGCGCAGGAATGTCAGCTTCGAGAAAACCATCGTTCGTCCTGAGTTCAGCAAATATGGCAAGACCACTGTCAGTGAAGCTGCACTTACCCAAATGGTTGCCCACTGTCTCGACGAGTTTGACAGTCAGATAAAAGTAAAACGGGTACAGGTACAGGTGAAGGCAGAGGGGTATGCACTCACGGTAAAGTTACGCGTGCCAATGCAACACCAGATAGCAACCACCCTTGGTGAACTCCAGGAATACATAGCAGACAGTCTTGAGAAGTATGGAGGCATCTTTGTCTCCAGCGTAAATATTGAGATAGAGGAATGGGGTTAGAGATCGTGTGCCTCTGCACTGTTTCTCGGCTGCTCACTGGAAGTTCCTCCACCCTTTTGGGCGGGGGTTCCTTTTTTCGGACCCCTTCTGTTGTTCCTTCTTCGTGAACCAGATTGCACTTCCCCAGTCCCTTCTGTTATTCCCTTTCTCTTTGGATTGGGCTTCCTGCGCTGAGGAACTCGGTTTGCCGGCCTGCGCATCCTTACACAGTTTCTCGGTGTCTTGAATCCACGCTCAGTCAACAGGCGCTCACTGGCCAACTCTATATCATAGTTGGAAGGAGTCATCGGACTGATTAACACCTTGATCTGGCGGAATGTTTCCTTGAATCGTTCATCAGGACTCATATGGTCATCAGCAAAGATAACCAAGGGGTCTACCAGAGCCTTGATCATATCAGCAAGCTCAACTTCATCGCTCTTGCCACGCTTGGCAAGCATAACCTTCTCATCCAGTTCCTCCAGACTTTTCTGTACCTGGGGAAAATTGCAATAGATGGAGAAAGCAGGAAGCATAAAGACAAGCAGCTTGTATTTATTCAACTCATTGAAAATCTTGACGCTATGACCGCTTGCAAGGATCTTGTTCACCTCTTCTGTCAAACGGCTTGTGGATACCCGTGAAAGCTCTCCCGAGTGTTTGCGGATTGCTACGCGGATACTCCAGCGAAGGGTAAACCCTGTGGTGGAGGCATACTTGATGGCCCTGATCATACGAACGGGATCCTCATTGAATGTCTCATCCAAGGGAATGACAGAGCTGATGCGCTTTTTCTTGAAGTCTTCCATGGCATTATTGAAATCGAGCAACTGGCCATTGGTTGGATCGTAATAAAGGCTGTTTACTGAGAAATCACGGCGTTTGGCATCTTGGTCTATGGAACCAAACACATTGTTGTTTCCCTCCATTGCCTCCTCGCCGCTCCTGAAGGTGGAAACTTCCAGCACCTTGTCCTTAAACACCAGATGCACCAATTTGAAACGCTTGCCGATGATCCTTGCATTCCAGAACAAACGCTGGATCTGGCGCGGGGAGGCACTGGTGGCGAGGTCAAAATCCTTGGGAATATTTCCCAACAACAGGTCTCTGACCGCTCCTCCTACCAAATACGCTTCAGCACCGGAGTTTTGCAGCTTTCGGATAGCCCAAAGGGCATCACGATCGATCAAATGGTTAGGTATCTTATGTTCAGTCTGGGTGTAAATATTCGCAACAGGCAGCGTTTTCCCATGTTCGTCTTGTTTGTATCGTATCAGCATATCGCTCTCATAGAAGTATAGGGTGTTAAAAGAACCGCATATTGCAGTGCACAAGCGATTCGTTATACACTCTTTGTACACCATCCACATCAAAAACACAACAGGAGTATGAATCAATGAGCAAGGAACCGAAGGCAAGAAGCATTATAGAACCTAGGGTTCTCAAGGGTTTCAGAGACTTTTTGCCCTCCATGGAAATCCCAAAGAAAGCAATCACCAACAACCTCGAAAAACACTTTAGGTCCTATGGATTTGTTCCCATTGACACTCCGGTACTTGAATACACAGAAGTCCTTCTTGGCAAGGGTGGAGGTGAGACAGACAAGCAAATCTTCCATTTCAAGGACAACGGGGAAAGAGATGTTGCCCTTCGCTTCGATCTGACCGTTCCCTTCGCTCGCTTTCTCGCGCAACACCAGAGTGAACTCTCCCTCCCCTTCAAACGTTTCCATATAGATAAGGTATGGCGGGGAGAAAATCCCCAGAAAGGCCGCTACCGTGAATTCACGCAGTGTGACTTCGATATCGTGGGTGTGGACAATGCAGAGGCTGATTTTGAAATCCTTTCCATGATGGATAGTTCTTTCTCAGTAATGGGTGTTGAGAATTACCAGTTCTGTATCGCACACCGGGGTTTGTTCAACACCTTCCTTTCTCATCATGGATTGCTTGAACTGAGCGTAGAGATTCTCAGGACAGTAGATAAACTCAGGAAGATAGGAAAAGAGGAAGTACTGAAGCTCTTGAGAGAACTCACAGGCGACGTACAGAAGGCCAAAGCGATACTGGAGTACATCAGCAAAGAGGACGAAAAGGAACCGTTTCTCACCACCTTGGATAGGCTCACAGCCCTCTCTGGTGGAGAGAACCCACACAGTAAGAGAATGAGAACCATTTATGCATACCTCTGCGAGGCTGGGATTGAGAAACACTTCACCTTTGACCCCTCGATCACACGTGGACTCGACTACTACACCGGTATCGTGTATGAAACCTTCCTTAGTGAACTACCCCATTTCGGTTCTGTTTGCAGTGGTGGTCGATACAATGATCTTGCAAGCCTCTATACCAAGGAGGAACTCCCTGGAGTGGGAAGTTCCATTGGCTTGGATCGCCTGTTAGCCGCGCTTGAAGAGTTGTCCAGCCCATTGGTAGCATCTGCCAGCTCAGCTGATGTGGCAATTTTCAACACCGATGTTGCGCACTTTCCCCACTATGACCGAATCGCGCGAGCAATGCGCAAGGATGGGTTAAGGGTGGCCGTCTATTTGCTCAACAAGAAACAAGGAGCCCAATACAAGTGGGCTGAAACAAACGCAATACCGTTCGCTATCCTTCTTTCAGATGAGGATGTACAATCCTCCACCCTAACATTGAAGAATCTAAAGAACAGGGATATGCACAAAGCTCTCTCAATTGAGGCGGCTATTGCACTTATAAGAAAGGAATTACTTTGAAAGACATGAAACATTTGCCGGTCTATATGCACCGGCAGGAGATTCTTGATGGCCTTGAGGAAAATCAGGTCATCATCGTCGAAAGCCCAACGGGAAGTGGAAAAACCACTCAGATCCCCCTTATTCTCCATGAAGCTGGCTATGCAGATGCACTGCAGGTCGGTATAACCCAACCAAGGCGAATCGCCACACTCAGTGTCAGTGAGTTTATCAAGAAACAGGTAGCCCGTAATGATGAATTTGTGGGCTACAAGATGCGCTTCGAGGACACTACCAGCGGCGGGACCCGAATCAAGGTCATGACTGACGGTATTCTCCTAATGGAACTCAAGGCCGACCCCCTTCTTCGTTCCTATTCTGTCATTCTTGTCGATGAAGCACATGAGCGTTCACTCAATATCGATTTCATCCTGGGATTACTCAAGCATGTCATGAAGGAGAGACCTGAGTTCAAGGTCATCATCTCCAGCGCAACCATCAATACCAAGGTATTCAGTGAGTTCTTCGACAAAGCTCCCATCATCAGCATTGATGCACGAGTCTATCCAGTGAAGGTTGTGTACAAGCCACTGCAACGGGAATCACTTGAGTATCAGGTGGAAGCAATCACCCAGATTGTAACTACCGAGGCCAAGAAAAAAAGTGGCGACATCCTGGTCTTCATGAGCGGGGAGTTTGACATCACGAACTGTGTGAATGCATTGTATATGGCCGATACTGACAAACGACTGGAGATTTATCCGTTGTACGGAAGGCTCAGCAAAGAGGAGCAGGAATCGGTGTTCAACGATACCTCCCCTGGAAAAACCAAGGTGGTTGTTGCCACAAATATTGCTGAGACATCAGTCACCATCGATGGTATTACCACCGTAATTGACTGCGGAATAGCCAAGATAAACTTCTACAACCAGAAGGATTTCACCTCTTCCCTTGTTCCTCTTCCCACCAGCCGATCAAGTTGTGAGCAGAGAAAGGGACGTGCTGGACGTACCAGTCCTGGTGTGTGCTATCGTCTCTACAGTGAAGATGATTACAAGAGCAGGTTTACCTATGGCACCGAAGAGATACTCAGGACTGACCTGAGTGAAGTCGTCCTACGTATGAGTGACTTGGGAATAACTGACTATGAGCATTTTCCCTTCATTACCAGGCCAAAGCATAGTGCTATCGCCAGTGCAGAGGATACACTCAGGTTCATAGGGGCGATTGATGAGAAGCGTCAGCTGACCACTGTCGGCAGCCTGATGTGCCGTTTCCCCCTGCTCCCTCGTCACTCCCGTGTCATTGTTGAAGCGATGATGAATCATCCAGACGTCCTGGAGGAGGTCTTGATCGCAGTGAGTTTTCTCTCTACCAAGACGCCATTCCTGCTTCCCCCAGGGGAAGAGGACCTCAGCCGTGCTGCACACCGCAGGTTCAACAATACGGAGTACGGGGATTTTGCTTCCTACCTGAATATCTACCATCAGTATACTGCCAATACCGGCAAGGATGCCAAGCAACGCTTCTGCAAGAAGAACTATCTCGATTTCCAAGGAATGCAGGAGATAGTCCATGTAAATGAGCAGCTTGGTGAAATCTGCGGAGACGTAGGATTCCCCCTTGCCAGTGGAGGAACGGTAAGAGAGTATCTTTGCTGCATCGCCAGCGGATTGATGCAGTATGTGTGTATCAAGGCACGGGGGAACATGTACAAGAGTCTTACCGCAGATCAGGTATTCATACATCCTGGAAGCGCCTACTTCAAGAGTCTTCCCCAGTTCATTATAGCCGGTGAGATTGTCCAGACCAGCAGGCTCTATGCCCGTAGTGTCAGTCCTCTGGACAAGGCATGGCTGGATGACATCTCCCCTGAGCTCTACCCCAAGCTTACTGCACTGGTACAGAAGGAACGTCCTTCAAGCAAGCTGCAGAAGCAGGAAATGCGGGAGAAAGCCATCAAGGAACGCGAAGAGAAGGGAAAAGCCACCATCACGGTGTACAAGAGAACCTATCCTACGCTGGTACTTGGGGGAAAGAAGAAGAAAAAGGAGAAGCTTGTTGCTCTTATCCCGCTTGAAGATTTGAACTACCTCAATCAGATGAACGAGAAGGCCCCCAAGAGACCGAAGAACTTCCCGGTAGCCATTCTCTACAGGGGATTCTATATACACTATGGAGATAAGTTCTTCTCAGCACTTGAATTGCAAGGGAAAGTAAATCCAGGGAAAGGTATTCTGGATAATCCTCCATCAGGGATATACACCATAGAGGATGCTGGCACCCTCATTGACAACCTGCATTGGCTGCTCGCTCTTACCAAGAGCAAGAAACAACGAAAACACTTGTACTTTGTGGCATTGGAAGAGAGTGGAAACGGTAACTATCGTTTCACTGCAGATGATGATTGTTTCGATGCCTTGGACACCTCGCTTTACACCCTTCTCACCCTTGCTGACTCCTTGGAGGCAGCACAGATGAAGAAGCAGGCAAAAGAGGTGACCAAGATCTATGGCAATCTGTTGAAATTAGTGGAATAGTTTCCTAGAAAATCGGCTTTGCTATAACCAAATGCTGAATAAGCTGAAGATCAAGCGGACTGAGGACGGTCGAACCCTGTTTTTCCAACAGGACAAATTGCACCTTCCCGTCCGCTTTCTTCTTGTCCTTGAGCAGGTGGTCACGGTATTCAATCCAGTCACCACGGCCTATTCGGTACTCAATGTCATATCCAAAGCTCTTGAAAAGCTTGGTTGCCCCGCTTGCATAAGCCTTGTCTGTGATCCCAAGGGCAACACCAGCCTCCAGTGCACGACAGGTTCCCCACGCAACACAGGCACCATGACCCCACATCAGATAGTGGGATGAGGACTCAAGGGCATGCCCAAATGTATGACCCAGGTTCAGGCTCTGCCGGATACCCATGGTCTCTGTTGGATCCTGTTCAATGTACCACTGCTTTACCTTGAGCGAGAGTTCCACCAAACCAGCCAATGTTTTTGGGTCCCTACTGAGAATCTCGTTCTTGTGAACCAGCAGAAATTTGTAGAGTTCCTCATCCTGGCTGAGTAAAGCATGCTTGACCACCTCGGCCAGTCCATTAAGAAACTCCTTGTCGTTGAGGGTTCTCAATGTATCGATGGATATGAGCACTTCACTGGCTGGATAGAACGAACCGACCATGTTCTTCATTCCCTTGAAGTCGATGGCGGTCTTGCCTCCCAGTGAAGCATCAACCATGGCAAGCAAGGTAGTGGGGACCAAGGTAAGCCGGCAACCCCGCATATACACCGATGCAGCAAAGGCGGACATATCACAGACCACTCCCCCTCCAAACCCGATAATCCGGCCATCACGTGCAAGGCCTTCATCGAGAGCTGCACTGAGAATACGTTCCAGGGAAGAGAAATTCTTTGCACTCTCTCCACTTTCCAGGACAACATGGCTCGGCGGAAGCTGCTTGAACAGTTTTGCCGTATTCGTATCAAACACCCATAATACCAAGCGTCCATACTCACCAAGATGGGCCGAAAGGTCCTTCAAGTCGTCAGCAAGCAATACTTCTGTCTGCTTGCCATTATCTAACTGCGTAGTCACCATGCTTTTCATAGTACTGTTATACCCCAGAGCAGGGGTCCAAGACAAGCGCTCTCTTGAGCCTACATACTTGCAAAAATCCACCCATTATCCCACAATACCGATATGCAAGAAATACGCTATTTTGACAGTGCTGCCACCACCATCATGAGCAGAACCGCTCTTGATGTGTACCAACAGGTAGCAAGTACATACATCGGCAACCCAAGCAGTCTTCATGCTGAGGGGATCAAGGCAAAGGAAAAGCTTGAACAAGCCAGGGAGGATCTGGCTGGGATTCTTTCTGTCCCCAAGGAGACCCTCACCTTCACTGGCGGGGCCAGCGAGGCAAATGCCATTGTCTTCAACAGCTTGGTTTGGAGACTGCAGAAACCACATGTGATCATCAGCAATATTGAACACTCTTCCATAAAGGAGTATGTCCGGCTGATGAAACAGTTGGGCTGGAAGGTCACAACCCTTAATGCACCGGGTGGATTTATCAAGGCAGAAGATCTCCGCTCTGCCTTGACTAAACAAACACGTCTGGTCTCCCTGATGCTCGTGAATAATGTCGTGGGCTCCATCCAGGACATCCAGGCTCTGGTTGCTGAAGTTCGTGCCTTTGAAAAGGAACAGGGAGGAAGAAAAATTCACTTCCATACCGATGCAACCCAAGCGCTCGGAAAGATTCCTTTTTCCCTTGAAGCATTGGGAGTGGATAGTGCAGCCTTCAGCGCACATAAATTCCATGGACCGAAGGGAGTTGGATTTCTCTACAACACTGATCCAGCGATTGAGAGCCTCTCACGGGGAGGCGGACAGGAGGCTGGTCTGAGACCAGGAACAGAGAACCTGCCTGGAATTGTCAGTATGGTCGAAGCAGCGAAAGAAGCCATGGAGCAGTTTTCCGATCACGAAAGGCAGGTCAAGCAGATCAACACCCTGCTTAGGAAACGTCTTCAATCCTTGCAGGCCATCAGCCCTGTGGATTCCTGTTCACCCTATATCCTGAACATTGCCACAAATAATCTACCCAGTGAAGTGTTCACACGGATGCTGTATGACAAGGGATTTTGTGTCTCCTCCGGTTCTGCCTGCAGCAATAATGCAAAACAGAAGGGAGAGGGAGTCCTTGACTCCATGCAGGTTCCTCCCTCATTGGCAAAAAGCAGCATTCGGATCTCATTCAGTGCTGATACCACTACAGAAGAAGCCGAAGCCTTGGCCGAAGCTATCACCACCCTCATCCAGGAGCATGCATGAAAGATTCCACTCTCTATTTGATACGATTGGGAGAAATCTCCCTGAAAGGTCTGAACCGCGATTCCTTCGAGAAACGCCTGAAACAGAACATCAAGCAAAAACTGAAAGGATATAAAACACAGGTTAATCGCCAAAAAGGCCGAATATTCTTTGAAATCAGCAACGAGTGTCCTAAAGAAACCGTTGAATTGGCACTGGGAACCACCTTTGGTGTGGTAGGCTACTCCCGTTGCCTACGTTGTGAGAAAGATATCTCTGTTATCAGGGAGACTGCCAAAAAGCTGATCGCTGACGAACCTTTCAACATAGGTAAGGGTACTTTCAAGTCAATCGCCAAACGCGCTGACAAGAGTTTTCCCATGACCAGTTATGAGATCGACTGCTCTCTTGGTGAGATAGTCCATGAGATGTACCCCGAGATGACCGTTGATGTGAAGCATCCTGATCTGACCATCCATTGTGAGATCAGGGACCTAGCCTATCTCTATACCTCCCCAAAACCGGGCCCGGGGGGATTGCCTGTCTCTACAGCAGGAAAGGGAATGTTGCTCTTGAGTGGAGGTATCGACAGCCCAGTTGCTGCCTACCGTATGGCACAACGGGGGTTGAAGATGGATTGTATTTACTTCCACGCCTACCCCTACACCAGTGACCAAGCCCTGGAAAAAGTGAAAACCTTGGCAAGTCTCATTGCACCATATCTCCAGGCAACCAGGCTGCATGTTGTGCCATTCACCGAGCCTCAGCTCTGGATCAAGCAACACAGCAGGGAGGATGAGACTACCTTGATGTTTAGAGCTGCCATGATGCATGTCGCCAATGCTATCAGTGAGAGAGAAGAAGGGACTTGCATCGTAACCGGTGAAGCACTCAGCCAAGTAGCGAGCCAGACCCTGGAGTCGATGGCCTTTACTGACAGTATGAGTGAACAGTTGGTTCTCCGCCCACTAGTCGGTATGGACAAACAGGAGATCATGAATCTTGCCATGAAGATTGGAACCTACGAGACTTCCATCCTTCCCTACGAAGATTGTTGCGTGATCTTTAGCCCAAAACACCCCTTGGTACATCCAGACAAGTTGGTGGAACAGGAGCATTATCGCTCCATGGGTATCGAACCACTGCTGGAAGAAGCTATCAAAAACACTGAAATTGTCGATTTTGGTGCAGATGGAATCGAAAGATAATAGACAGATTTAGCATTTTTGTCTAAATACTGATTGTGTTCGCTGTACCATAACCAAAAAAATCGATATGGTTTGGGTATTCGGAGGCTTTCTTGATGAAGATCGGCTTGGATGTTGGTTCCACGACCATGAAATGTGTCGTGCTTGATGATACGATGCAGGTACTGCATACAGACTATAGACGTCACTACTCTCAGATTGCTGAGACAGCATGTACCATGCTTACCGATATCAAGGAAATCTGTGCAGGACACCCTACCAAGTTCGCGCTTTCTGGGTCAGCTGGCATGGGGCTTGCCCAGAACCTGGGCCTCCCCTTTGTCCAGGAAGTATACGCAACCAGGATAGCAATAACGAGATTCCTTCCCCACACCGATGTTGTCATTGAACTCGGAGGTGAAGATGCAAAGATCCTGTTTCTTTCCCAGAACATGGAAGTCAGAATGAACGGGACCTGTGCCGGTGGCACGGGTTCCTTTATTGACCAGATGGCAAGTTTGTTGCATGTCGACCAGATGGAACTGAATGAACTTGCAAAGCAGGCAAAACAGAGCTACTCAATCGCATCCAGATGTGGAGTATTTGCAAAGAGTGACATTCAGCCCTTGGTTAACCAGGGAGCAGAGAAGAGTGATATTTCGCTCTCTGTTCTCCAGTCAGTGGTGAACCAGAGTATCGGTGGACTGGCTCAAGGGCGCCCCATCAAGGGCCAAGTAGTGTACCTAGGGGGACCGCTTACATTCCTCAGTGAGCTAAGAAAGTCGTTTGACAAGACCCTTGGCCTCGAGGGTATTTGTCCAGAGAACTCCCTTTACTACGTAGCCCTGGGAACAGCACTCAGTGCTGACGAACAGGAAATTGAGCTGGATGAGTTAATTTACAACCTTGAACATTATGATACAGGAAAAGCTTTTACTTCTATTCTTCCCCTATTTGAAAATCCAGAAGCTTATGAAGCATTCAAGAGTCGTCACGCAAAGGCAACATTAACCAAAATTGATCCGGCACTATATTCAGGTCCAGCATTCCTGGGTGTGGATGCAGGTTCCACTACCATCAAGGCCTGCATCATCGACCCTGAGGGAAGATTGTTGTACAGCCGATATGAGGCAAACAATGGCAATCCAGTGCAGGCCATCAGGGAGTTCCTGGAAAATTTCTACACAACCTATCCCCATATATCGATTGAAAAATCTTGCTCTACTGGTTATGGCGAACATCTGCTGCAGAATGCCTTTGCATTTGAGTACTCCCTCGTAGAAACCATGGCCCACTACAAGAGTGCAAAGACCTTCCAGAAAGATGTCGACTTTATCATCGACATCGGCGGACAGGACATCAAATGCTTCAAGATCAAGGATGGCACCATCGACGATATCTTCCTCAATGAAGCATGTTCGTCGGGCTGTGGTTCCTTCCTGCAGACCTTTTCCAATGCACTTGGCTATTCCCCGCAGGAAGCAGCAGCTCTTGCCATTAAGGCAAAGAATCCTGTTGATCTGGGCTCACGTTGCACAGTATTCATGAACAGTTCCGTCAAACAGGCACAGAAGGACGGGGCAAGTGTTTCTGATATCTTTGCAGGTTTGGCCATCAGCGTCGTTAAGAATGCATTGTATAAAGTAATTCGTTCCACAGATCCGGCGATGTTGGGAAAACATATTGTTGTACAGGGAGGGACATTCCTCAACGATGCCGTGCTTCGTTCCTTCGAGACGGAGCTGGGAAGTGAGGTGATCAGGATACATGAGGCAGGACTTATGGGTGCATATGGTTGTGCTTTGCATGCCCGTGACCTTCACTTGAAGGTTCCACAGCAAGGTACTACCCTCTCACTCACACAATTGGAACACTTCACCCATCGAACCAAGACCACCTATTGTAAAGGATGCACCAACAACTGTTTATTGACGATCAATATTTTTGACGAAGGTCGTAAGCTGGTAAGCGGAAATAAATGTGATCGCATTGTCAGCCCCGATACGTTCATCAATAACCCGGAGCGGCTGAACATCTATGCCTTCAAGCAACAATATCTTGCTCATCTGAAGCCCATAAAGGGAGAGAGAGGAAGAATTGGATTGCCTTTGCAACTCAATTTCTATGAACAGTTACCTTTCTGGCATACCTTCTTTTCCCACTTGGGTTTTGAGGTCGTGGTCTCATCCCCATCAACGAGGGAAACATATCTCAAGGGACAGTCAACAATCTCCAGCGATACCATCTGTTATCCAGCAAAATTGATGCATGGACATATCAAGGATCTGCTTGAGAAACAGGTTCCTACCATCTTCTATCCATGTTCCAGCTACAACATCGACGAAGAGAAGGGAGACAACCATTTCAACTGTCCGGTGGTAGCCTACTACCCTGAGGTGCTTCGGCATAATATCAGTGAGTTGGAGGATGGCTCGGTTACCTTCATCAGTGACTACCTCTCTCTTGCCGATAGAGCATTTCTTCCCAAACGGATGTATCAGGTTCTCAGCCAGTATTACCCAGTCAAGAAACAGGATATCAAGGCTGCAGTGAAAGCAGGGTACGCAAGTCTTGAAACCTACCAGAAAGCAATCAGGGAACAAGGGAATCTTATCATTGAACAGGCACGCAAGAGAAATTGGCCGATCATGGTCCTTGCGGGCAGGCCCTATCATGCTGATGCAGAGGTAAACCATGGAATCGATGGCCTTCTGCTACAGTGCGGATGTGCAGTCATCAGTGAGGATGCACTTTCCCATCTTGTGGAGAAACAACAGCGAAAGGTACTCAACCAATGGACCTACCACGCCAGGATGTATGATGCTGCCCGATATGTTACCGGGCAAGATGATATGCAGTTGATTCAGCTTGTTTCCTTTGGTTGTGGGCTTGATGCGGTAACCTCCGATGAAATCAGGGATATCCTTCGTGAGACTGACAAGATTTATACCCAAATCAAGATTGATGAAATTGCAAACCTCGGAGCAGTCAAAATTCGCATCCGCAGTTTACTTGCAGCACTCCAGGAGGCCAAGGAACAGCGATGAGCACACCATTCACCAAAGAGATGAAGAAGGATTACACCATCCTGATCCCCAATATGAGCCCAATCCACTTCAATATTGCCAAGGAGGTGTTCTCCAACCATGGCTATAACGTGGTGCTTCTGGAGAATCAGGGCCCAAATGTTATCCGTGAGGGGCTTCGGTATGTACACAATGACATCTGCTATCCAGCCCAGTTGGTAATCGGTCAGTTTATCGATGCCATCAAACATGGAGGCTACGATACTGATAAGATTGCCTTGGTCATCACCCAAACCGGTGGTGGTTGCAGGGCAAGCAACTACCTCTTCCTTCTCAGGAAGGCATTGGAAAAATGCAATCTCCCCCATATTCCCGTGATCAGTCTCAATCTCAAGGGAATGGAGAAGAACCCGGGCTTCAAGATCACTCCCTTTATGTTGCTGCAAACCTACAGTGCCTTTATTTACGGTGATCTTTTGATGGCACTCAGTAACCAGATACGCCCTTACGAGGTACAAAAAGGAGAGGCAGATGCCTTGGTGGCCAAGTGGACCACCTACCTCTCTGACTGTTTTGCGCACAACCGTGGATACATTGGATGGGCAATGAAGCGGAATCTCAACAGAATCTGTGCTGAGTTCGCTGAGATCGAGACACGAGAGGAAGAACGTATCAAGGTAGGAATTGTTGGAGAGATCTATATGAAGTATTCTCCCTTGGGGAACAACCACCTCCAGGAATACCTTGAAGAACAGGGATGCGAGGTCATGGTTCCTTCCATGATGGGATTCCTCTATTATGGGGCGGATAATGCCATAACCGACCGTACCTATTACGGTGGAAGATTTATTAGTGCGAAGGTTACCCAGTTTATACTTCGTCAGCTTTACAAGGTGGAGAAGATGAGTCGGCAAGCAATGATGAAAAGCGGCAAATTCACTGTACCCATCCCCTACACCGAGATGAAAAAACTTGATGAAGGGCTGTTGGACTATGGGGTAAAGATGGGAGAAGGCTGGTTGCTTACCGCAGAGATGCTCGATCTTGTCCATAGCGGGTACCACAATATTGTCTGCACACAACCTTTTGGGTGTCTCCCCAACCATATCTGTGCGAAAGGAATGATCAGGGCAGTGACAGAGCGGAGTAAGGACGCAAATATCGTACCAATCGATTACGATCCTTCCGCTACCGGGGTAAATCAGGAGAATAGAATCAAGCTTATGCTTGCAATTGCACGCGAAAAGCTGGGAAATCAATAAGAAAATACCTGAGCCTACCCTATTTCCTACTATTCTACTTCCATTTTATTGAGTACATTATGGATATGAATATTGAGAGAATAGACACAACCAAGGATCTTGAGAACATGGTCAGGGATGACTTGCTCTCACTATCCCAGGAAAAATCCGGCTCCTTACACATTGGATTACCAGGTGGAAGAAGTGCATCCCATCTCATCAATGCCATGCTCACGCTTCCAAGTGAATCACTTGGAAGAATGCGTCTCTATCTTATTGATGAACGTCTTGAGGGCGAACGAAATGAGGATACACTTAGGGAATGTGGTTTGCAGAAAGCTTTGGACCAAGGGACCACACTCACCATTGTCAGTGAAGGAAAACCCCTTTCCAATGAGCCTTTTGATCGTCTCTATCTTGGCGTAGGAGAGGATGGGCATATAGCAAGCCTCTTCCCTGGTTCCTGGCCGAATAGTGCAGATGCTCAAACCATGGTTGTGATCAATAGTCCCAAACCACCCAAAAGACGAGTCACACTCACCTACCATGGGTTTCTCACCCTTGGCCGAGAGGCAAAGGTGTATCTGCTCTTCCTAGGCGAGGGAAAGAGGGATGCTCTCAATAGGTTGTTGTCCGGCAAGGAGGATGCACATACTCTGCCTTGCTCCTTCTTTGTTCACCAACCATTCCATGCTACGATAGTAACAGACCTGAGGGAGAACACACTATGAAGAGAATCATTATCCAATATGGCGGCACGGGTGACCTTGCGCTGAAGAAACTGTATCCTGCCTATGAGCATCTCATGGAAAAGGGCGATTCTTTTGAGGTACTTGCTCTTGGAAGACGGTTTACCATCAGAGACGAGTTCCTCTCAGAGATCATCAGGAAAGATGCCTCATCCTCCTTCACTGACCACCTTGATTACCTGTACTACGATATGAGTGACACGAATGCTGTTACCATCCTTACCACCCGTTTGAAATCCATGTGTGGGGAATGCGACGAAGTGGAATTCATTTACTATCTTGCGCTGCAGCCTTCTCTTTATGAGATTGCCATTGAACAGATCCAACAGGTGGATAACCAGTTGGATTGCATTTGTTCCCTGACAAAGAAAATTGTTGTTGAAAAACCCTTTGGATTTGACCTTGAGAGTGCCCAGCGATACAACGATATCCTGGAGAAAGCCTTCACTGATGAGGAAATTTTCCGAATTGACCACTATCTGGGTAAGGAGTTCATGCAGAACCTGCTTCTGATGCGTTTTCATAATGATATCATCAGAAGGATCTGGGACAACAGAACCATTGAGTCCATTGAGATCATTTTCGACGAGACCCATGGAGTGGACCAACGCTTAGGATTCTATGAGAAAATCGGTGTGGTACGAGATACCATCCAGAATCATATCATGCAGATCATCACCTACTTAACGATGAGTGAGCCAGCAAGCCTGACTCCGAAGGATATCGCCGTCGAAAAGGAGAAGGTTCTCAGGGCAATATCCCCTATCCAGGAATTCCATATGGGACGATATGAATCACTGGGTTCTGGTAGTGGCCATGTGGTACATACTCCCACGTATGCTGCATTCAAGTTGTTTGTAAATACCTACTACTTTACCGGTATCCCCATCTATGTACGAACAGGGAAGATGCAGAACGAGGCAAAAAGCTTGATATACATCAAGTTCAAGAACGCCACCAAGCAGGTAATGCATGATGATTCCATTGCAGAGAATGCGGTGATCATCACCATCCACCCAGAGCTTACCATTGACATCAACATGAATCTAAAGATGCCCAATACGAGTTGGAAATCAAAACCTGTTCGGTTCCGTTTCAACCAGAGCGAGACCTTCGGAGCCAATACCCCAGAGGCATATGAACAGATTGTGGAGAAGATCTTACAGGGAGACAAGAGTGTATTCCCTACCATGCAGGAGATCACCGAGTCATGGCGAATTGTGGAACCGATGCTTCAGGAGAATCTTCCAGTGGAGGTTTATCCAATCAGGACCCTGCCCCGATTTGCCTTAAACATGGCGAAAGAGAACGATTTTACCTGGTTCGATTGATCCCAAAAAGGCCACCGATTCTCTCGGTGGCCTTCCTATTACAGATAATCAATATCCTCAGATAAGAACGTGCATTTTCTCTTTTATGGCATGGATGTTCTCATTACCGATAGCATTTGCCTTACGGGTCCCTTCAATGATAAGGTCTCTTACCTCATCACGATGGGCTTCATAGTAGGCACGCTTTTCACGGATTGGATCCAACATCTCGTTGAGTACTGCATTGAGTCGTTTCTTACAGGCGACACAACCAATCTGAGCAGTTCTGCACATTTCAGCAATGTTGTCCTTTTCCGCCTCATTGAACACACAGTGGTACTTGTACACATTACAGATCTCGGGAGTACCGGGAATCTTGATCGTAACACGCGCAGGATCGGTAACAGCATTGCGTACCCGCTCCCATACTGCCTCTGGCGTATCAGAGAGGTAGATTGCATTGCCCATGCTCTTGCCCATCTTTGCATTCCCGTCCAGTCCAGCCAATCTGCCTACAGTACTGAGCTTGACCTGTGGCTCGACAATACTGGTTCCATACATATCGTTGAACTTCCTGACAATCTTACGGGCAAGTTCAATATGCGGGACCTGGTCTTCCCCTACCGGTACCAAATCTGCATTACAGAAGGTAATGTCCGCAGTCTGGCTCACAGGATATCCAAGAAAACCATAGGTAAGGTCTGCATACCCATAGTTCTTTGCCTCTGTCTTGATCGTGGGATTATGACGGAGTTGGTTCACCGTTACAATCATTGAATAGAAAACCGTCAACTCAGCAATGGAAGTGATCTGCGACTGTTGAACCAAGGTGGCTTTCCCAGGATCCAATCCCACAGAGAGGTTGTCTATTGCCACATCATAAATACTGCTGTTGATCAGCTCAGGATCTTCAAAATGGGTGGTAAGAGCCTGTACATCAGCGAGGAGAATGAATGTCTCATAGGTATGCTGCAACTCAACCCGACTCTTGAGAGAGCCTACATAGTGGCCGAGGTGCAGTTTACCTGTTGTCCTGTCACCGGTTAGAATTCGTTTCTGTTTCGTTTCCAAAAGACTACTCCTTTTCGTCTACCTGCTCAACTTCAGCAGGTTGCCCGTCATGTTCGCCATGGAATGAAGAGGGCTTGTTCACCCGCCTCATGGTATGTTCCATATTACAGGCAGGACAGACTGCAGGAGGCTCATGCTTATCCAGGGACTGGACCAATTCAACCCGTGCCTTGCAAAGCTGGCACTCATATTCATACGAAGGCATAATGTGGTATCTCCTCTTATGGGTTTACAGCAAACCACTCAAGCTCTGCTTGAGATTGTTCATTTGCTCTTCACCCAAATCCATATGTTTGATCGTTACTAGATCATCTTCAATCAGGAACATCTTCATCAAGTCGGCTATCTTGAAGGGAATCTTCTCCCTCTTCAACCGAGCCAGGTATCCAGTTCTTACCATCTGGGACAGTGTAGTGGCAAGTTTGGGGGTGTCCATCGTGATATAGGCATCCAGGCTGTATCCCCCATCCTCTTTCTGGTTAATCAGTAAAAGCATCACCTTTGCCTGGGTGATCACCGTATCCGGCAATTCCAGACCAAGATCAAAAAACGTCTCAGGCTCCAATGAGTAGACCGCGATGTTTGAGGAAGCCATATCGTTTGCCGTGGGCAAATCGATTAACTTCCGCTCAGCATCGTAAAGCTCATACACCTCTGGGTACTCCCTATTGGTGAAGAGTATCTTATCATTGTTGGGAGCGTAGATGCTCAACTCCCCTTCCTTCTGCTGGAAGTACGTAAGATCATCCTGGGCATACTGCCTCTTGAGCTCCCTGGAGTACATCATGGAAGTGTTTGCCAGCCACTTGGGATAGTCTCCCTCGACCACCCCATAGGCATCCAATTCCTCAACTTCCAACGGGTACGTATCCAATCTTGGGGAAAGTGAGAGAGAGATTCGCTCGGCTCGATCAGCAAACTCCTGCATATCCGCAAAAACGCCTTTAATGAGTTCGCTCTCCTTCTGGGCATCCACGGTTACAACAATGACACCACTGTCCGCCATTCCCTGGAAATCAAAATAGGGAACCTCCTTCCTTACCGTTGTGGCACAGGAAGAGAGGAAGAGCACCAAAAGAAACCCGATAGGAACCAGCCTGGCAAAATGTTTCATCACGCTTAATCCTTCTCTACTTGCAACCTCACCATATGGTCATTGCAATCAATACCTTCTCCTGTTAGTGTACCAGAGCGCAAGGTATTGGACAACGTCTCCTTGGCAATGGTTTGTCCATGCTGGTCGAAGACCCGCTGGATTACCTCATCACCATCATAAGTCAGTACAATCCGGTCAGATACGGCAAACCCACTCTCTTTTCTGAGGTTCTGCACTGAGCGAATGATATCACGTGCAATTCCCTCATCCGCGAGTTCCTGGGTAACCTTGGTATCGAACCCTACAGTAAGTGATCCATCATTCAGTACCTTTACACCTTCCATCTCAGTCCTCTGGACAATGATTTCATCCTTGGAGATTGAAATCTCACCATTGCTGTAAGAGAGCGTGTGTGGTGTGCCGTCGAGGATGGAAGCAATCTTCTCTCCATCGAAATCAGCAATCATGGATGCAACTTCCTTCATATCCTTGCCCAGGGATTTTCCCAGAACCTTGAAGTTGGCCTTTGCACTATACTCCACAAGGGAGGACTCATCAGATTGCAGATGCACTTCCTTGACATTCAGTTCCTCTGCAATGATTGACTCCATGCTTGCCAGAATTTCCCGTTCATCCTCTTCCCGGTCGACGAGGAAAAGCTTCTGCAAAGGCTGACGAATCTTCAGGTTGTTGGATGCTCTCAGTGAACGACCCATGGCGATAGCTTTCTGGGTCAGGGACATCTGGCTTTCTAGGGTCCAATCCCTCTGGCTCTCATCATAGTCAGGATACATACAGAGATGCACACTCTGTGCCATATCTCCCCGTTTCAAGTTCTGGTAAATCTCCTCACTTGTAAATGGAATGATTGGTGCAACAACCTTGATAAAGGTCATCAGGACCTTGTAGAGGGTATCATACGCCTGCTTCTTATCCGTATCGTTCTCGCCCTTCCAGAAACGCCTTCGGCTTCGGCGAATGTACCAATTGTTCAAGTCGTCGATGAACGGAACAAAGGATGCACACGCTTTCTGGATGTCATAGGCATCGAAAGAGTCGGTGGCAGTCTGCACAAACCGTTGGGTTGCACTGGTAATCCAGCGGTCCATCGGGTTCGTGAGATCCTCGAAGGCTGTTTCAGAAGGCTCATACCCATCAATATTCGCATAGGTTACGAAGAATGAGTAAGCATTCCAGAGAGGGATGATCAAGGTCTTGAGTACTTCCTTTACCGACTCCTCACTGAACTTCAGGTCCTCTGCACGGACGACTGCACTATTCATCAAGGCAAAACGCAGACTGTCTGCACCGTAGGCGTTTACAATCTCCATCGGATCGGTATAGTTACGTTCACTCTTGCTCATCTTCTTCCCATCGGCTGTCAGAACAATACCGTTGGTGATGCAGTGGGTAAACGCTGGTTTCTCCCAGAGCCCTGCCGCAATAACCGTCAAGGTATAGAACCAACCACGAGTCTGGTCCAAGCCTTCACAGATGAAATCAGCGGGGAAATTGTTTTCAAAATACTCTTTGTTTTCAAATGGGTAATGTTGCTGTGCGTATGGCATGGAACCCGACTCAAACCAGCAGTCAAGGACATCCCCAATGCGGCGCATCGTGCCCTTGCCGTCAGGACTTGGCCAGGTCAGATCATCAACATAATGCTTATGCAGATCTTCAACCTTCTGCCCACACTTGGCCTCCAGCTCTTCCCTGCTTCCGATTACCTCTAGGTAGTCACTGCCATCGCACTTCCAAACCGGGATCGGGTTACCCCAGAACCGGTTTCTGCTGATTGCCCAGTCACGAGCTCCTTCAAGCCATTTACCAAATCGGCCATACTTGAGATGTTCAGGCATCCAGTAAATCTGCTCATTTGCATCAAGCATGTGTTTCTTGATCTTCTGGATGTCTACAAACCAGCAACTCATGGCACGGTAGATCAACGGCTTCTTTGTGCGGTAACAGAAAGGATACGAGTGAAGGTAGTTCTCCCGCTTCACCAGCAGGTCATGCTCCTTCAGATAAGAGATGATATCCTTATCTGTGTCCTTGACGAAACGACCAGAGAAGTCTGGTACCTCATCAGTAAAACGACACTCCAAATCCACAGGGCAAACAACAGGAATGTCTGTTCCTTTGAGTACCTGATAATCATCTTCACCGAAGCCAGGTGCTGTATGGACAATACCACAACCATCTTCGGTGGTTACATAATCACCCATCACACAGACAAATGCGCCCTGCTCCTTGAGATCTGCAAAGTATGGGAACAAGGGTGTATAACGCATACCTTCATAGAAGGTACCCTTCTGCTCATCAACAATCTCATAGGTGTCCTCGTCCTTGTAGTAATGGTCGAGGCGAGCCTTGCCCAGGATATAGTAATTCCCATCACTCTTATCCTTGACCTTCACATAGTCGATGTCTGGACCAAAGGCAAGCGCAAGGTTGCTGGGAAGCGTCCAGGGTGTAGTCGTCCAAGCAAGGAAATAGGTATTCTCCTGCCCATCAGCTGCGAATCGAACGGTTACAGCCTGATCCACGACATCCTGGTAGCCTCCCAGGTTAACTTCGAAATTGGAAAGAGGACTTGCCAAGGCTGGACTGTATGGAAGGATATTATACCCCTCATAGATATAGCCCTTCTCAAAGAGTGTCTTGAATACCCACCAGATGGACTCCATATAGTTGGTATCCATGGTGCGATAGCCATGCTCCCAGTCAACCCAACGTCCCATGCGATTAATCGTCTGTTTCCACTCTTCGGTGTATCGCAAAACGATTGAGCGACATTGCTCATTGAACTTGGCCACGCCATACTCGGTAATCGCGGAGTGCCCGCTGATACCCAGCGTCTTCTCCATCTCATACTCAACAGGTAGCCCATGACAGTCCCAACCGAAACCACGTCTGACCCGTTTGCCTTTCATGGTCTGATACCGGGGAATGGCATCCTTTATGGTTCCTGGAACCAGATGCCCAAAATGGGGAAGCCCGGTCGCAAACGGAGGTCCGTCGTAGAAAACGTATTCATTCTCTTCAGACCGCGTTTCGATTGATTTCTTGAAAATATCCTCTGTCTCCCAGAAAGAGAGAACGTTCTCTTCCATCGCAGGAAAATCCACTTTGGTGGTTACTGGACGAAACATACACACTCCTTCAACTTGCCCTTATCGGGTTATCGCATAGATGTCATTCTATTCAGAATACGTGTTCATGACAACCTTTGTGACTGGTTTTTCCGTTGACCTTCTTCCGTTGTCGCGATACTGTCTTGTTATGCAGCAATTCCCAATTCCATCTGTGATCCAGAGGTTCTCACAACAGTTCAAGCAAGCAGGTTATAGCCTCTATATTGTAGGGGGTGCCGTTCGTGACCATCTGTTGGGTATCGACAACGAAGACTTCGATTTTACCACCGATGCAAAACCAGAGGAGGTCATGCGCCTCTTCAAGGCTGTCATCCCCACTGGCATCGACCATGGCACGGTCACGGTGCGTTACGAGAAGCACAGCTTCGAGGTAACCACCTTCCGTAGTGAAGGATCCTATCAGGATGGAAGACACCCCAGCAGTGTGACCTTTATCACGAATCTTGAAGAGGACCTGAAAAGACGTGATTTTACCATCAATGCCTTTGCGGTTGACTTGAAGGATAGCAAGATCATCGATCTTTGTGGTGGAAAGGAAGATCTGAAAAACAGGATCATCAGAGCGATTGGAAATCCTGAAGAACGATTTAAGGAAGATGGACTGAGAATCCTGAGAGCATGCCGCTTTGCAGGCAAGCTTAATTTCATCATTGAAGAAGATACTCTCAAGGCCATGCATACCTGCAGGGAGAATCTTCGTAAAGTAAGTAGCGAACGCATCCGTGAAGAGTTCTTCAGGCTTGTTCTCTCCGATCATCCCGAGGTGGGACTCAACTACATGAGGGAGTGTGGCATATTGCCGATCATTCTTCCCGAACTTGCTGCAGGAGATCAGATTGACCAGAGGGGTATGCACCATGAGGATGTGCTCTCACATGCCATCAGCACCTGCCAAGCTTCCGTAGCCCTCTCAGACCGTCTGGAGGTGCGCCTTGCCGCCCTTTTCCATGATATTGGCAAGAGTAAGGTGATGGAAGAAGGAGAGGAACGCAACACCTTCTACAACCATGATCTAGTTGGGGAGAAACTCACCATCAAGGTCCTAAGACGACTGAAGGCAAGCAATGAGCAGATTCGACTTGTCAGCCTCTTGGTCCGCCATCATATGTTCAGTTACCAGAGCAACTGGAGTGACAGTGCAATCAGGCGCTTTCTCACCCGCGTAGGCAAGGACCATGTGGGCATGCTCTTCAGCCTAAGGATAGCAGACCAGATAGCCATACACGGTAAGGCGGATATCAGATTGCTTGAAGAATTGGAAGAGCGGATCAAGGGTATCCTTGATGCCCAGGATGCCCTGTCCATCAAGGACTTGGCCGTGAATGGCAATGATTTGATGAAGGCGGGAATCCCTAAGGGAAAACAATTGGGGAGAACCCTTGATTACCTGTTGGAAACAGTACTTGATGATCCCGCTCAGAACAAGAAAGAGCAACTATTGGAGATAGCAAAAAACTATCAGTCGTTGTCCACTTTTACCAGCTGATCATAGGCAAGCTTTGCTGCACGTTGTTCGGCTTGTTTCTTGTTTCGTCCCTGTGCAGGACCGAAAACCCGACCATTTACATCAACTTGCATGAAAAAGGTATAATCATGCTCAGGCCCGGTCTTCTTGATCAGTGTATAGGTAGGAACCATGCGCCATCGCTTCTGCATGTATTCCTGTAGCGCTGTCTTGTAATCACGATGATAATCATCTTCCAGTACTGCCCTGATCTGGTTTTCCAAGTACCGCATAATAAATTTCTTTGCGGCCTCGAAACCACTATCAAGATAACAAGCTGCAAAGATTGCCTCCATGCAGTCAGCAAGCAAGGCTTTCTTGTTCCTTCCTCCACTGTTCTCTTCCCCTTTCCCAATAAGTAGATATTTATCCACGTCAAGGGAACGGGCGATCATGGCCAAGCTATCTTCACTGACTACAATGCTCTTGATTTTTGAGAAATCTCCCTCCGCTTTTGCAGGCAGATTTCTAAAAAGCCAGTCCGCTACACACATACCAAGCACACTATCACCGAGAAACTCCAAACGTTCATTGGTGTCCACTAGTTCGTTGGTTTCATTGGCAAAGCTGCGGTGTGTGAATGCAAGATTGAGCAAGGAGAAATCATTGATCTCCATCTTGCTCTTTTCAATGAATAGAAGAAGCTCCCGCTCTCTTTCTGATGAGATTGCGGGAGCTCTCTTGAAGAGGCTACTCTCCATAGACAGGGAAATCCTTACAGTTGTGCGGAAAGGAAGTCGACTGCGTCCTTAACGGTTTCGAACTCGTTGGCTTTCTCATCAGGGATGGAGATGCCAAGCTCTTCCTCGATAGCGTATACCAGCTCATAGGTGTCCAAGCTGTCTGCGCCAAGATCCTTTCTGAAGGAAGCGTTCATGGTGATTTTGCCCTCTTCAATCTCGAGCTTCTCTGCAATCAATGATTTAACTTTTTCAAATACTTCTTTGCTATCCATTATCTAACTCCTCTGGTCGTCGTATTTATTTATCCTGCAACTCAATGACCTGTACGCCGCGGTAGAAGCCGCACTTCGGACAGACACGGTGAGGAAGAACCATATTTCCACAGGTGCTACAACGAGAGAGTGTCGGGGTTGCAAGACGCATGTTAGCAGCTTTTCTAGATGCTGCGCTTGCTTTGGAAGTCTTATATTTCGGTGTTGCCATGTTGATAACCTCTTACACTATGCTAATTTTTGACACGTATGGAAGAATAACGGAAAAGCACTAAAGCGTCAACAACTTGATTCGATTTCTCATCATTTGTACGACAAGAGGGGGCACCATTGGGGAGATATCGGCCCCATAGGCCGCCATTTCCTTGATTGCGCTACTTCTCAGTTGAAAATATTTCGGACTCGTCGGCATAAAAAGGACTTCCAAGTCAGGATTTAGTTGTTTGTTGGTCATAGCCAATTCAAACTCATACCCAAAATCAACCAAAGCACGGACTCCTCGTACCATGACCCCTACCCCATGCTCACGGGCAAAATCAACTACCAGCCCACGATAACTCACCACTTCGATGTTTTCATGTTCCTTGAGAATATCCTTGAGCATGTCCATCCTCTCATCAGCGGTAAACAGACACTGCTTCTGTACATTGTCGGCAACCACCACATAGAGTTTCTCAAAAAGATGGGAAGAACGCTCGATGATATCAATATGTCCGTTTGTGGGTGGATCGAAAGAACCGGGAAGCATGGCAATACGCTCTTTTCTGTTCATTTCTTGATTTCCTCCACGTATTGCTTCATCTTGGCAAAAGCCTCAGAGCTTTCCCAAGCAATCTTTTTTGCAAAACTGAACGATCCATTCTCTTCCTGGTTCACTACAGCAAAGGTTCCCTTGCCGATATAACTGACTTTCTGGGAAGGTGAAAGCTTCTCTTGTTCCCGAATCTGATTAAGCACACAATCGAAATGACAGAATCCCCCATCAGGATGGGTAAGGGCACTTGCAATGCCATCAATGACTTCTCCACAGAGCACACAGGCCTCCTTCGGCTCAAGCACCTTCCTTACAGGAAGTTGGGGAAGATTACTATGATAGGGTTTACGTTGTTCAGGGAGTAGATTGCTCTTACCACTACCCTTCTTTGCCTTTTCCTTGGGAGTTCCCTTGGCCTTGGACTGCTTCTTGGAACGGGTACGTCGTTTTTGCCGTCCCGGGGTCCCTGTTTGTTTCTTTTCCGTTTCCATTGCCTACCTCGTGTCTGCAAGACTATCCTGTTTTTCCGCCAGCGACAAGCACTCAGGATACACAGAAAGGGACGACTGTACGCCGTCCCCCCCAGATATTCGCTTTGCTGAACGCCTTAAGCGTTCTTTCTGCGGATGAGCTCTTTGACTTTCGCCTTCTTGCCCACCTTCTTGCGAATGTAGTAGAGCTTAGCTCTTCTGACACGACCTCTGCGAACAACCTCGATTCTTTCAACACGAGGTGAGTGCAAGGGGAAAATTCTTTCCACACCTACACCGTAGGAAATCTTGCGGACCACAAAAGTCCTGCGAATCCCACCATTGTTCTTTGCAATGACCAGGCCTTCAAACACCTGGACACGTTCGTTGGTGCCTTCAACAATCTTGAAAAACACTTTAACGGTATCACCAACGCAGAAGTTCTCTGCATTTTCCTTCATCTGTTCCGACTCAATAGCCTTAATTACATCCATCGTCTCCGGTCCCCTTCGCACTATGTTCTTTCAATGCATTCAAAATCTTTCTGGAGTTCACATCAAGAGATGCCGTCTCCAACAAATCCGGTCGGTTCAACAAGGTCTTTTCCAACCGTTTCTGTAGTCGCCACTGGCCAATTTTGGCGTGATGCCCGCTCAATAATACATCAGGGACATCTTTTGAGCAATAGGTCTCAGGCCTTGTATACTGGGGATATTCAAGTAATCCACCGTGAAAACTCTCTTCACTGAGTGAATCACTACTAATCACACCGTCAATCAAACGGTATACAGCGTCTACGATTACCAAGGTGGAAACCTCGCCGCTGCTGATTACATAATCCCCGATACTAATCTCGTCATCAACATATAGGTCAATCACCCGTTGGTCAATACCTTCATAATGGCCACAGATAAAGACCAGTTCATCTTCCTTGCTCAGCTCTTCGGCATAGGCTTGACTTAGACGCTTTCCAGAGGGGGAAGCATACACTACCCGCTTCTCTTTTGCATTGATGGAATCGAGCGCTTTGCTGAGGGGATCACATTTGATCACCATCCCAGCGCCACCACCATAGGGAACGTCATCACAGCTTTGATGCTTGTCTGTCGCAAAGCTTCTGAAGTTTATGAACTCATACTCAACTGAACCGCTTTGTACAGCCCTCTTCATAATCGAATTTTCGAAAAACCCTTCCAGTATTTCTGGAAACAGGGTGACTATCTGAATCTTCACGCGAGAATCCAGGGAGTCTTCAACTCGATCGTCCGGTCCTCCAGGCTAACTTCGCCAATGAATTCCTTGAGATATGGAACCATATAAAGGGAACCATCAGGGCTACGGACTTCAAGCATCACAGCCTGTGCACCATCGACACTACTGACGACTTCAGCCAAATGCTCACCATCGTGCACCAAAGCACAACCGATAAGATCAGCAACGTAGTATTGGCCCTTTTTCAAAGGGGCTGCCCATTTTCTGGGAACCATCAGATGTCGACCATTGAGCACCCTTGCATCCTCGGGATTGTCAAATCCTTTGAACTTCATCAAGGGCTGTGAACCCATCATGCGAAAACTTTCTATAGAGAAAGTTTGCTCCGATCCATCCTTCGCACGCAACACAACCTCCTTGATTTTCGCAAGGTAGGCACAGTCATCATTGTGAGGGTGGATTTTCACCTCACCGTTTACTCCAAAAGGAGCTTTTACGGTAGCAGTCCAGAGCAACTCTTCCATAGGTCAGTCCAGTATTTCCAGCACGGCACGCTTGCCACCCTTGGTGGCTGAGGCGCTCAGGATGGTCCTGATCGCCTTTGCAATACGGCCTTGCTTGCCGATCACCTTGCCGACATCCTCGCTGGCTACCTTCAGCTCAAGAATCGTGGATTTTTCACCCTCGATCACATTGATACTGACCTCGTCAGGGACATCAACTAGTGATTTTACAATGTATTCAACAAGATCTTTTTCCACAACCATCTCCTGGAAGTTATTCCTGGACAGTTCTGGTCACCGTCACGCCATTCTTATTGAGCAGGGCTCTTACGGTATCGCTGGGCTGTGCACCCTTGGCGAGCCAGTCCTGAATTTTCTCAACTTTCAAGATAACCTGCTGATCTTTCTCAGCCAGAGGATGGTACTGACCAACCTCATCGAGGGTCCTGCCCTGGGTCTTTGCCCTGGAGTCCATCACCACGATACGGTAATCAGGTCTCTTCTTTGTACCAAATCTCTTCAGTCTCATGCTTGTGCTCACGTCAATTCCTCCTACGAATTCAACTCTACATACCCATCTGTTTAAGCATTGCAGCCTGGTATTTTTTATTTTTTGCTAACTTCTTCATCGTAAGTCGCATTTTCTCAAACTTTTTCAGCAAACGATTTACATCAGAAACAGTGGTTCCGCTTCCTTTTGCAACACGTTTACGTCTTGTCGGTCCCATTATATGGTAATTCGTTCGTTCCGCATAGGTCATTGAAAGGATAATTGCTTTCTCTCGACGAATTTCCTCTGTATCAATGTCATCTTCGCTGACCTGACCCTTTGCACCGGGAATCATTTCCAGGAGCTGGTCGATCGAACCCATCTTATCCATCGAGTTCAATTGGTCAAGGTAGTCTTGCAGATCGAAGGTGTTCTTTGCCATCTTCTCCTGCATGCGAATTGCCTCATTCTCATCGACAACACTCTGTGCTTTCTCAACAAGTGAGACAATGTCGCCCATCCCGAGAATTCGACTTGCGATACGGTCTGGATAGAAGGGATCAAGATCCTCGATCTTCTCACCAACACCAATGAACTTGATCGGTTTGCCCACAACAGAACGAAGGGAAAGTGCAGCACCACCACGTGTGTCACTATCGAACTTGCTGAGTACAACCCCGCTTATCCCAACTTTCTCCTGGAACTCCTTGGCGATGGTGACAGCATTCTGTCCGGTCATTGCATCAGCAACAAAGAGTGTCTCATCAGGGGAAATTGCATCACGGACCTTCTGGATCTCATCCATAAGGGTCTCATCAAGATGCATTCGTCCACTGGTGTCGACGATCAACACATCTCTCTGATCTTTCTTTGCCTGTGCAAGGGCTGCCTTGGCAACTTTTGCTGGGTTTTTCTCCCCTTCAATACTGAAGACGGGTACCCCTACTGCCTCACCAAGAACCTGGAGCTGCAGGATAGCAGCCGGTCTGACCAAGTCTGCCGCAACAAGCATGACACGACGGCCTTCTTTTTTCAGGCGTGAAGCCAGCTTGGCTGATGTTGTGGTCTTACCAGAACCCTGGAGACCCATCATCAGGATGACACTGGTTGTATCAGGGCCCTTGAGCAGAAGCTTCTGGTTCTCCTCGTCCCCAAGCAGAGCGACCATCCGATCGTAGACAATCTTCACGAATTGTTGACCAGGGTCGACAGCCTTGAGGACTTTCTCCCCTGTGGCTTCTTCCATGGTCCCATTGATGAAGCGTCTGACAACCCGAAGGTTCACGTCAGCGTCCAGCAAGGCCATCTTAATTTCTTCGACGGCTTCCTGGACGTTCTTCTCTGTTATCTTGGACTTTCCGGCAAGACTGCGCATGATGCCGGAGAACTTATCGCTTATTGAATCAAACATTACCTTACTCTATTGTCGTTTTCGCTCAAGTTACATCTTATACCGTACACCAGACTTTCCTGTCAAGGAGTGGTGCAAAATGCAACCTATTCTTCTATGGTTACCAGTTCCTGGTCGTCGTTGAGGATTACATCCTCGCCGGCCACATTGCCGATCTTGTAACTGACCATACTGGAAACCCCTGGTTCCATCTGGGTTACCCCTAAAAGGGTCTGGCTTCCCATGACGGTGTGCTTATTGTGGGTGATGATGATGAACTGGCTCTTCATGGCAAATTCATCCAATACGGAGAGAAAATACCCGATATTCCGATCATCAAGCGCTGCGTCAATCTCATCGAGAACACAGAAAGGAGAAGGCTTTACCTGATAGGTGGCAAACAGCAGTGCTACAGCGGTCATCGACCGCTCTCCTCCACTCAAGAGAGAGAGGTGGGTAAGCTTCTTCCCCGGAGGTTGAGCCAGGATGTCAATGCCACTCTCCAGGACATTGTCAGGCTCCACCAACGTGAGCTCAGCTTTTCCCCCACCAAACAGACGACGGAACATCTCCTGGAAGTTATGGGCAATCTGCTTATAGGAAGCAATGAAAAGTTCTTCACTACGGGTCTTGATCTGGGTGATGACGGTATCAAGATCATTCTTGGCCCGGTAAAGGTCATCCAATTGCTTACTCAGGAAATCGTATTGTTCCTTTACCTCAGCATACTCTTCTTCCGCCATCTGGTTGATGTATCCCATTCCATCAATCTTCCGTCTGACTTCATCCAGGCGGCTCTTCAGTACAGGGATATCGGGGACTTCATCTTCCAGACGATTCTCGAACTCCTTCAGGCTCTTGCCGTAGTTCTCAAAGAACGTGGTGTAAACTCCGGTGATATTGGTGGCGAGCTGGTCAATCTGCAGTTCCAGCTTCTCTTTCTCTGTTCGGAGGGTTTGCAGCTGTTCATATGAGGTGTTCTTCTGTTCCTGCTTTTCTCGGATAATCCTGCTCTGTTCATCTATGACTACAACCAGATCCTTGAGCTCTGCATTCAGGACTGCTATCCGCTCTTTTATCTGTCCTACTTCAGCTTCAACACTGCGGATATCTTCCTGTGTTTCATAGATTCTCTCCTGGGCTGTCTCGCTGAGCTTCAGTGCATCCTTATATTGGTACTCTTGCTCGGTAAGAGAACGCTGCAGTTTTGTTACCCACTCCTTGGCTCCCTGTTTTTGGGTGAGGAGTTGATTCATTGCAACCTTTTGGTCACTGATGGCTTCCTGGTACCGTTCCAAAGCCTGAGTGAGTATATTGTTCTCCTCCCTGAGATAGGCAATCCTTTCTCGGTTGGTCTGGATCTGTTTTCTTAGATTGACCATTTCTTGATCGAGTTTGCGTTTCTCGCTGATGGTGCCTTCATCAGAGATGAGTTCATCAAGAAAGGTTGGTTGCATTGCCTCATAGGAGTCAAAGAGAGACTGGACCTGGGCAAGTTCTTTCAACAGTCCTCCCTGGAACTGGGTCTGTCTGTCCAGGAGATCTTCTGAAGAGATTCCTTTCTGCTTCAGCGTGGCAAGAAAGGTTTGCTCTTCAGCAATACGACCCTTAAGATGCTCAATACTCCCAAGCAGCGCAGTTCTCGCCTTATCCTTGTTTTCAAGTGTATAGCCACTCTGTTTCAGTTTCTCTTCGAGTTGGACAACGATAACATCCCCCAGCTCCTTAATCCTCAGGGAAAGTGCATCACTATCTGCTTCATAGCTGCTATTGGCATCTTCAAGATCGAGAATTTCCTGATTCTGGTTTGTGATCAGGGTCCTTGTCTGCTCAGCGGACTTCTGGTTCTGCTCTGTCTCTGCCTGCAGCTGTTCGATTAACTCATCAAGGGTGGCGATATCGGTGAGTTTCTGGTCTATTTCCTCGGTGTCTCGTTCGATGTGTTCCTGAATCAGTTCTGCTCTTGCACCAGCCTGGTCTTTCTGCTGGAGAAAATCACGGAATCGTTGGGTAAGCAAATCAAGCTTGTCCGACCTGCCTTTGGTAGCCTCATCCAGTCTCTGTAGTTCAGTCTGCTTGCTGATTCGCTGTGACCCAAGGGCACGAAGCTCTTCCTGGAGCTGTTCAATCTCCTGGTCAAACTCTGTAAGTGATCCTCGCTGCGCAGCATAAGCTTCCTCTGAGCGCTGTTTCTGCTCAATTTTATTCTCTCTGAGCAGGAGAAAAGATTTAAGCGTTGACAACTGCACATCGACTTCCAAAGAGAACTGTTCAGTCTTGAGCTCTCGGTAGCTGATTGCCTTCGATGCCTGATTCTTCTTGGTCTCGTAGGTTCTCTTCACTTCCTTGAGGATGGTTTCCACTTGCATAATGTTCTCATCAGTTCGTGCAAGTTTACGTTCTGCTTCCTGGCTCTGGACTTTGAAACGACTTATTCCAGCGGCTTCTTCAAAGATATATCGTCGGTCTTCAGGTTTTGATGAGAGAATTTGGTCTATCTTGCCCTGTTCCAGAATGGAATAGGCGCTCTTGCCGACTCCAGTATCAAAGAAAAGTTCCCTGATATTCTTGAGCAAGACTCGGTTCTTGTTAAGGTAGTACTCGCTTTCCCCTGTACGGAAAATTCTTCGTCTGATCTCCACTTCTGGTGCATCAAGAGGAAGATGATGTTCTTCATTAGAGATTACCAGGGAAACTTCTGCAACCTGGAGTGGTTTACGATTGTCTGTTCCATTGAATATGACGTCCTCCATCTTCCCAGCACGCAGGGTCTTGGTGGATTGTTCTCCCAATACCCACTTGATGGCATCGACAATATTGCTCTTCCCACATCCATTGGGACCGAGCAAACTGGTGATTCCATCGGCAAAATCCAAGCTGACCTTATCTGGAAAAGATTTGAAGCCATATAGTTCCAAGCTTTTTAGAAACAAATTACACCCTCTTTTTGCTTGACGCAGTATTCCGTGGGATTATAGCATAAGTTGGCTTTGGGAAAAAGTAGGAGGTGATGTGTGGAACCGATGCTGTTCGACCTGAACGTTGATAAGGGAGTTGTCTGTGGCTTGGATGAAGCTGGGCGAGGTCCATTGGCTGGTCCTGTTGTGGCAGCTGCGGTGGTACTACCCCCAGATTTTCCCATTGAAATTTTAGGGGACTCAAAGCAACTTTCTGAAAAACAACGCCTAGAGGCTGAAATCATCATCAAGGAGCAGTCTCTTGCCTGGGCTGTTGCCAGCGTAACTGCACAGGAGATTGATAAGATCAACATTCTCCAGGCTTCCTTGCTTGCCATGAAACGTGCCTACGAGAAAGTTAAAGCTCACATTTCAGTCGATACAGCACTCGTTGACGGAAACCAGAGACCTGATCTTGATTGTACGGTACAGGCAATCGTAAAGGGAGATGCCACGATCCCTGAGATCATGGCAGCCTCCATCTTGGCAAAGAACCAACGTGACCGCTATATGGTGCTTTGTGATGCAAAGTGGCCGATCTACCATTTCGCAAAGCATAAGGGCTACCCTACCAAGGAGCATAGGGAGGCTTGTCTGCTCTATGGGCTCTCTCCCATTCATCGGAAGACATTCTCCATCAAGCAGGAGGGCTCAAGAAAACAGGAGGAGCAGCAGTCACTCTTCTAGGGAGACGAAAAAGGCAGCCGATCAACTGCCCTCTATTAGTCTTTTTTTGCGTTCTGCTTAATGAAATCCAAGGATTTCTGCAATTCTTTCAAAAATTCTCCCAAATCTTCTTGATAGACGATAATCGATTGTCTAATGAATCGCTCACTGTCGGGAGTACCTTTGCTTTCCACCATATTGAGAAACATGTCCCCATAGATGTTCTCTTTTACATTAAAGAAATAAGTCCTGTCATTTTTGACAAGTCTTGTTGAATACACTTCTCCACGTTGTCCCACGCTTTTAATCCTCGCTTAACTGTTTCTATGGTACTTGTACCAGTGTTGTGCTCCCTCTGTCAACTGGAGGTACTTGACGGAAATTCCAGAATGTTTTATATACATTGATACAGAGCAAGCGCCTTTCGTATAATGGTATTACCTCAGCCTTCCAAGCTGAAGAAGCGGGTTCGACTCCCGTAGGGCGCTCTAGAGAAGAAACACCTACACTACAAAGAATTGAATAGCCCACACTATACGGTGTGGGTTTTTCATTGTCTCCAGGTTTGCTTTGCTTCCATCAGAATCTACATCAAATAGTATTTGTACATAGATTTCCTGAAATCTTGCGTTATCTCTAAAGTGAGAGTACGGTAGACGAAGTATGATACTCAGTGCAAGCAGAAGAACCGATATTCCAGCTTTCTATACAGATTGGTTCCTGAATAGAATCAAGGAACGGTATGTCCTTTCCAGAAATCCTTTCAACCCAAGACAGGTCAGTAGGATAGATTTATCTCCTGAACTCATTGATTGTATTGTCTTCTGGACAAAGAACCCTGCCCCACTTATGGTGAGACTGAAAGAACTGGAAGCGTATCATTACTATTTCCAGTGTACACTCAATGCCTATGAAGCTGATGTAGAACCTGGACTGGCAAGTAAACACGTATCGTTGGTTGATACATTCATGCAACTCTCTGAGAAAATCGGCAAAGAACGTGTGATTTGGAGATATGATCCTATCCTTCTCACTGACAAGTATACACTGTCATTTCATATTCAGCATTTTGCCGCCCTTGCAGAAACGTTGAAGGATGCAACCCAGCGTTGTGTTATCAGTTTCATCGATTTTCCAAAAAGAACGGTTAGTACATTGAGAGCCCTGGGGTACCGAGAACCAGATTTGAATGAAATGCATACAATTGCAAGAGCGTTTTCTGCCATTGCTAGAGAAAAAGGCATTACCCTCGAGACCTGCGCTGAAGCCATAGATCTATCGACCTATGGTATCAGCCATGGGAAATGTATAGATGATGCCCTGATTTCTCGAATATCTGGAAAACCTCTTCACCTTAAGAAAGATGCTAACCAAAGAGCAGCATGCTCTTGTGTGCCAAGTGTGGATATAGGCCTGTACAATACCTGCATACATGGATGTACATACTGTTATGCCTCTTTCAGCAGGGAAGCACTTTTATACAATCGTGGAAACTACGATCCATTTTCTCCCCTGCTCTGTAGCAAGATTACTGAGGATGACGTCATCCGTGAAAGAAAGGATGCACAATATAGAACTATTCTTCAGCCAGATCTCCCATTCGTATCGTCATAGCTCATTCAAGTTTGTATTGAAATGCACAGTACTGTTACCTTATCGCTGGTTGCCTTCTGCTTTTCTTGGGGATATTCTCCCACGGATACAGCTATTCTCCCATAGAGTGGATTCATATGGGAGAATACTAGTACATAAACCCTTCCTTCTAGCATTTTGCTTGAAAGCAGGTTCGAATCATTTCCCAAACATCCGAGTCTTAATATACAAGAAAACAGCTTGGCCTATTCCCGTCTTCTTACATAATCCTGTGTAGTTTCTTTTTGCCCTCAGGAACCCAGGCACACCCCGATATCCTTCGCACAGGTGATCAGGTAGTGGTCCTTGGGAATGTATTTGACAGGACCTGCGACTTTCTCCAGAGGAACGGTCACAATCTTGTTGTCCTGGACTGCCATCATATTCCCCCACTTGTCCTTCATGATCTCCTGGGCACATCGACTGCCCAGTGAGGTTGAAAGCAATCGGTCGTAGGGAGTGGGAGTGCCACCACGCTGCACATAGCCGAGAATGGTTACCCTGGCTTCCCTTCCGGTGAGACGCTCCAGGTTGGCTGCCAGCTGCGGGGTACGGGTCCTGAGCATCTCCTCAACCTTCTCCTTGCCATCCTCTTCTTCAAGTACCTTTGCCATACTCTTTGACATGGCTCCCTCAGCAACCACCACAATACTGAACTTCTTCCCTTCCCTCGTACGTCTGAGAATTGCATCAGCGACCACCTGTTCATCATAGGGAATCTCAGGAAGCAGAATGACATCAGCACCACCGGCAAGACCGGCACCGAGTGCAAGCCAACCCACCTTATGGCCCATGGTCTCCAGAATGATAATTCTATGGTGGCTGCTCGCGGTACTATGCAACCTGTCGACTGCCTCGGTTGCAATCATCATCGCTGTATCATAGCCGAATGAAACATCTGTATGCATCACATCATTGTCGATGGTCTTGGGAAGCGTCAGGACATTCAACCCTGCACTGGCCAAGCGGTAGGAGTTCTTCTGGGTTCCCCCACCCCCAAGACACACAAGACCACTGAGGTGATTGGAGTGGTAGTTCTCGACAATGACATCAGTCATGTCCATGATCTTCCCACCTACCGGCATCTTATGGGGTTTATCGCGGCTGGAGCCCAGAATGGTGCCACCCCGTGTGATGATACCCGAGAGGTATGCATCATTGAGCTCAACAAACCGATTCTCCATCAGACCACGGTACCCATCAAGGTACCCGATCAAGGTGTAACCGCCCTCATGAAGCAATGTCTTGCCTACTGCTCGTATCGCCGAATTCAATCCAGGGGTATCTCCTCCAGAGGTCAGTATCCCAATCAATTTGCTCATCGATATTACTCCTTTTTCCCAGTACGCTCACTCGGTGAACGCTGTCGTAGATATGGTACCAACTCGCCATACAGACCACGGAAAGCAGTTGCTCCTTTCCCCTTTGCATTGCTTGTCACTACCGGTTTCTGTATCTCACCCATTTTCTCTATCTCACTCGCGAAAGGAATCACCGTTTGCAGTGCCTCTTTTCTCTGCAACAACTCCCGGGTAGTCTCTACCTGCAGTTTCTTTCTTCTGTCAAGCATGGAGACAACCATTCTCACTCGTGTATCTTTCTGCTCCAATGGAAAGATAGCGATAAGCCGTTGAGGACGGCAGTACATCCAGGGAAGAGAAACTGGTGGCCTGGATTTGCTTCGTCAATTGCTTGCCACCCTTCACCAATGCAGTTGCATCATGACTTTTCCTCGGCTTTACATCCAGCAAGTAGCTGCTTGACCCCAAGGGGGCAAGATCGAGCAACAATGTCCGCTGTCCAGCCATCGCAGAGAGCACGGCCAGGTTCACACTGATGGTGCTCTTTCCTACTCCCCCCTTGATGCTGTACACGGCCAATGTTGTCATGTCATCTCCTCCCAGTACTCACTACTCAAATGACGGTACTCACCTACCAGGTGCTGTACTTCCTTCTCTACATCAACCAGGACCCGCAAGGTTTCAATGGGGGGTTTCTTCTGTGTTAACAGCAAGTCCTGCAAGAGGATGAGGTCGTGCCACTTGCCAAGAATCTTCTCAAGTTCATACAGCCTCTTATCCTGCTTGACGGATGCCATCCCGCTCACTGCAAGCAGAGAGCGCACCCGACTGCGCACCTTGTGCATCGCCTGTACATCCCTCGCTGAGTGCACCTTGTGAACAGCCTTCACCAAACGCCTATGGGCCTTCGCCACCATAACCTTCGGGTGATAACCTGAAAAGGCGAATCGGTTCTCCTCCAGTAGCTGGCGAATGTCAGAAGCAAAGGAAGAAGGCAGCGCTTCCTTCAGAGCTGAAAGGTGCTTCTCCGTCTTCAGATGCTTCTTCTCATCCTCAAGTCCTTTCTCCTCCAACAGCTGGCTAAGAACATGGTCATCACGGACTTTCCCTGCATATTTGACCAGTCTCTTCAGTAATCGTTTGATCTCCTTCCGCCTCTCCTTGGAGAGTCCAGCACCGATTAGAGGGACCATCTGGCGGAGATTGCACATTGCTGTCCTGAAAGCATGCAAGGATTTCATATCCTCCAGATTAGAAGCATGTTCAGAGAAAATGGCTACCTGCTTCTCACACCAACCAATAAGGGGACTGTTGCACATCTCCCTGAAGGCCGGCACTGCCAGCAAACCCTCCAGTTGTTCTTGGGTACCAGGGAGAGGAAAGAGTTCAAGGCGCAATTCCTCAGGGAAGTATCTCAACTCCCCTACAGGCTGTTCATCAAGAAGCAGAGTACCCTCAAGCGGAATGGAGGCCTCCTTCCAGAGAATTCGGTAGGGAGAAAATAGATTTTCCCATGTTTCAGGGGCGGACTGGGTTTCAAATAACAGGTAGTACGGGCCGTTGTTGTTCATAGGTTTTCCTCCAACTGATGCTGATACCAGAGATACAGATCCCGTTGTGCTCGTTTCTCATTTGGTTCACCTTTCTGGAGACGTTGATTGAAATTCTCTTCATGGAGGCTGAAGGAAGAGGCTGTATCGTTCCAGTGCGCCTGCAGGAACAACTCCAACTCCTCCTTGATCCTATCATCAAAGACAGGAACCATGACCTCGATACGCGTATCGAGATTACGTTCCATCCAATCGGCGGACCCAATGAAATAGAGTGGCTCTCCCTTGTTGTGGAACTTCACCACCCTGGTATGCTCAAGATAGCGGTCTATCAGGGCCTTTCCCCTTACATTGCTTTGCTCCGGAAAAAGGGCCATGGAACAGATTCCCCTGATCATCAAGGTAATGGAGACACCACTTCTCTCTGCCTTGATCAAATGCTTGATCATCCCCTCATCAACCAGGTTGTTCAACTTGAGGGTAATCTCTGCAGGCCTGCCCTCCTTCGCTTCCTCCATCTCCTTCTTGATCAGTGAGATGAAACGCTTACGGGTATGGAAGGGGGAGACGATCAGGTGCTTGAACTTGATATCTGCAAACCCTCGGTCCAGGAGCGTAAAGAGCAGGTCGATCTCCTGTGTTAAATTGGGGTTGGAGGTTAGCAGGAGATGGTCACTGTACTGACTTGCCGTCACCTCGTTGAAATTCCCTGTACCGATGATGGCAATCTTTTTCTGTTTCTTGCCACTATAACGGGTGATAAGCCCAAGCTTGCTGTGCACCTTCATCCCCTCAACCCCACTGATCAGGGTGATGTGGCGCTCACGGGTGAGGGTCTCGGTCCACTGCATGTTGATCTCCTCGTCAAAACGAGCCTGGAGCTCCAGGTACAGCACGATCTCCTTTCCGTTCCGTGCAGCATTTCTCAGCGCGTTGATTACATTGGAGTTTTCCGGTACTCGATAGAGGGTCATCTTGATCCCCTGGACCGTCCTATCCAAAGCTGCTTCACGTAGCAGGTCAATGATGCAGTCATAGCTCTGGTACGGGAGAGTCACCAAGTGATCACGCTCATCAATCTGGTCAAGCAGGCTTCTCTCCTCCCTCAATGTATGGTGAGGCAAGGGAGGCTGTTCCTCGAAATACAACTGTTCATTGCCTACCTTGGGAAAATGCAACAGGTCCCTTGCATTGTGGTATCTACCACCCGGTATGATGATTCGGCACTGTTTCAGCTGTGCATGTTCCATGATATAGTCAAGCATCGGCTTGGGTAACTCACGGTCATAGACAAACCTGACCGGATCCCCCTGGCTGCGTTGCTTGATGGAGGATGAGAGTTTCTCATAGAGACTTCTCGTGATCTCATCAGTCAGGTCATACTCACCGTCCCGGGTGATCTTGATGGTATAGGCATCATAGCAGTCATAACTGAATGCCTTGAATATGTCTGCCAACTTGAATCTGATTACATCCTCAAGGGCAATGAAGTGATGCCAACCGCCCCGGGAAGGAAGCTTCACATACCGTTGGATCAGATCACTGGGAACCTCGATCAGTGCGTAGCGAAAATCCTTCGGATTACCCTTATGGTACATATGCACCGCTAAATAGAGGGTTACATGCTTGAGATAGGGAAATGGTAGTTTTGGGTCCAGGAGAATCGGGAACAAGCGGTTGCGGAGTGTCTGGCGGAAAAAATCCTGCAGGTAGCGTTTCTGTTCGTCGGTTAGGGATGATTCATCCACAATGGATATGTGATGAGTCCTCAGTGTCCTGAAGAGCTGCTCAACCACCCGATCCATCCGGTCATTGAGCCGCTTCACTTCCTTGAGAATCTGCTTGATCAAGGTCTTGGGATTCCCGCTCTCCTTGAGCTTGTAGTGCTCTGGGTCGAGGAGAGCACGGTGAATTGAGCCAACCCGTACTGCATAGAACTCATCCAGGTTCGATGAGAATATTCCAATGAACTTCATGCGTTCCATCAAGGGAATATTCGGATTCTCGGCACTCATCAACACCCGTTCATTGAAACTCAGCCATCTCAGTTCGCGATTCACATATTCTTTTTTTGAACCCATCGCATTGCTCCATGTAGTTTCTCTTCCCTACAAAACCAGTATACGGGCCTCCATGAATCCCTGTCCACGTTGAATTATGAGAATTATGTTAAATATACTACATTTATATCAATTTTGTTCTACATGTTACGGTTTTGGAAGTTTGGGAACCTTCTGATCCCCGAGGGTATGTTCCCCTGTAATTTTTTGGTATATTGAGAGCGTGAACGGAGGATTCATGGAAACATTGCTTACACAATATGCACGTCTTGTCATCGAGGTGCAATTGAAACTACGCGAGGGTGACAGCCTCTCCATCAACAGCGAGGCAAGTACCCTGACTTTTGCCAGACTGCTTGCTCAGAAGGCCGCACTTGCAACCAGGCAGACGGTCACCATCGTACATACCAACCATGGGAAGGTGGTGGATGCCATCCCCATCGAGCCGACAGAGAAGGAAATCTTCCGTCCCCCAGTACAGGAAGCCGTCATGTGCCACATTGTCGACCTGGACGAGCACCCATACCTTACGCCAACCGACCTCGACACAGCAGCGGAGGAAGTAACCACCCTGGGGAAATACGGATTGCTCGCCGATCCCGTCTTCCTTGACCGGAGGATTGCCGTCCCCTGGGCCAATATACCCTATCCAGGCCCTCGCTGGGCGTTGCAGTTGCTTGGGACCCAAGCAAGTGAAGAGGATATGTGGAAACTTTTCACCACGCTCTACCGAATAGAAGATGAGCATGGCTTCCGTTTCTGGGAAGAGCAGGGAAACCTCCTGGCTTACAGGATACAGAAACTGAATGAACGAGGAAGGTGCAAGATCCGTTTGATCGGGGACCTTTGGGAGATTGGTGCTACCATGGCCAAGGACACGCTCTGGGCCGGAGGCAGACAAACCCTGCCCAGCCAACGCTCGTTCTTCTCTTCACTCCCGGTGCAGGCAATTCATGCTGCCCTGGATGGAAAAAGTGCCAATGGAACCTTCATCTCCTCAAGACCCTTCTATGTCCTTGGACAGGAAGTAAAGGGAGCACGGTTCACCGTGGAAGATGGATTGGTCACAGAGTATGCAGCACAGAGTGGCGAAGAAGCGCTCACTGCACTCTTCTCAGTTGATGAGAATGCGAAGAGAGTGAGTGAAATCTCACTTGCCGATCATGATACCGTTGAAAGCCATTACCTGGAAAAATCGATCCATCCCCACTTTGCACGGGAAATGACCAGCATGATTGTGCTGGGTGGATTCTCCCTGGACAATCTGACCACTCAACAGAATGAAGGGGATATAGAAGACAGTGCTCTTTGCACCTCCCTGGTGAGGGTGGCGGTACCAATTGGGGACAGCCATCTATCGGTAACGCTGCATAGCGAGGATGGGAGTGAGTCATCTGTAATGGAAGAGGGAATATTCACAGAGGAGGGACTGGTATGAACAAACAGGAAATTGAGAGATATGCGGACCTGATCATCCAAGGGGGGATCAACCTACAGAGCGGGAAAGGGGTTGTCATCACCACAGGACCTGGTACCTATTATTTTGCCCGGGAACTGAGCAAGTCAGCTTATCGCCATGGGGCAAGCTATGTGCAGGTCCTGCTTGATGACCTGGATGTCCTCTCAGAGAGGTTGAAGCACCAGGATGAGGATGCATTGAAATTCAACCCGCATTTCCTCAAGGCATTCGACTATGAGTTTGTCAGTGAGGGTTGGTCACATATCAGGATCGACAGCACCGAGGAGAGGCTCGATCATGCACCACTTGACGGAGCGAAGAACCAGATACTGGGAAAGGCAAAACGTCAGTTCAGTGAAGCGAAAACCAAGAAACTGATGCGTCACCAGCTCCCCTGGTGTGTCTGTGTGGCCCCCGGGCCCCTCTGGGCAAAACAGGTACTGGGAGAGGATGCAACCACTGATGACCTCATGAAGGTCCTGACCCCTATCCTGCTCCTCGACGCAGATGACCCTATCAAAGCCTGGAATGAGAAAGCTTCTGTGCTGAGGAAACGACAGGAATATCTCAATGGGCTTGGGATCGACACACTGCACTACCAGAGCAGCAAGAGTGACCTGAGGATCGGATTCACAGAGAGAGCACGATTCACCGGAGGAAGTGAGGCACTACCCGATGGGAGGGAGTTCTTCGCCAACCTACCCACAGAGGAAATATTCACCACTCCTGACAACCTCAGGGCAGAGGGATACATCACCACGACCAAACCTGTTGAGGTGCTGAACACCACCACCGAGGAGGTCCGCTTTGTATTCAAGGATGGAGAGGTGGTTGAGTACCAAGCCAAGAAAGGCCAGGAGGCACTGGACAGGTTCTTTGCCATAGATGAGGGCACCCGTAGACTCGGGGAGGTTGCCTTGGTGGATGAGACCAGCCCGATCGCAAAAAGCAATCTTGTCTTCAACTCAATCCTGCTTGATGAGAATGCTTCCTGCCACCTTGCTCTCGGAGAAGGCTATCTCTCTGCACTCAAGGATGGTACAACCCTGGATACCAAGGAACAGCTGCAACAAGCACATTGCAATACCAGCCTTATGCACATAGACTTCATGGTCGGCTCCCCGGATATGAAAATAACCGCCCATACTCGTGATGGACGGCAAGTGGTGATCATGGAAAACGGGATGTTTACCTTCTAGTTGAGTTCCTGGATGAGTTTCAGACCATCGAGGGTATGCATGGAGGCAATCTGGTTGATCCGGTCAATGAGCGGGGCGATGGTCCTGCTCAGACCACCGGTAGCTATGACATAGACCTCCTTGCCTATTTCCTGCTCCACTCGCTCGATCATGGTTGTCACCATTCCCGCGTAGCCATACATGATACCGCTCCTGATCGAGTCCTGGCTGTTCTGGCCCAAGACAGAGGGGGGAATCTTCAGTTCTACCTGGGGAAGTTGCGCGGTATTCCCGAAGAGGGCGTTCACCGCAGTAACCAGACCGGGGGCGATGGAAACCCCAAGAACGGAACCATCGCAGTCAACCGTAGCAAGGGTGAGTGCGGTACCAAAGTCCACCACAACCACCGCATGGTCCGGGCAAGCAAAATGTGCCTGGGCAAGGTTTGCCAACAAGTCACTTCCCAGTTCAGCAGGGATGGTCTCTTTTCTTAGGCCACTGTTCACGCTATGGTCTATCATCAAGGGCTGAACATCGAACAACCTGATGATGTTTTTCTGCATTGACCTGGTCAGGTTGGGTACAACCGAGCTGATCACAGCCCGGTTAATATCATGCTTGAAGAGCTGGGAATGACTCAGCAGGCTCTCCAAGACAACAAAATACTCATCGCTGGTCTTTCGTTGGTCGCTGTAAATCCTGTAGGAGTGTATCCATTTCTGCCCATCATGGACAGCGATCACGATATTCGTATTTCCAATATCTACAGCTAGCAGCATGAGACCTCCTTATAGGGCCATGGCATGATGGGACCCACTGTACATCTCATCACGCAAGGCTTTGATGGATTCGTCATTGAAATAGTCCTCGAATCCAATCAGCCTGTCAATGACACCTGCTGGGGTGAACTCTACAATGCGGTTTGCAATCGATTCAACAAACTGGTGGTCATGGCTGTTGAAGAGCAGGACGCCACTGAATTCAATCAATCCATCATTGAGGGCGGTGATGGCCTCCAGGTCCAGATGGCTTGTCGGTTCGTCCAGGATCATGCAATTGGCCTGCTCCAGCATCATGCGTGCAAGCACGACGCGGACCTTCTCCCCTCCACTGAGAACCGTACAGTCCTTCAGTGCCTCGTCCCCGCTGAAGAGCATTCTTCCAAGGAAGGAGCGAATATAGGTATCGTCCTTATCACTGCTGTAGGTCCTGAGCCAATCGGTAATGGAGACGTGCTCATTGAAGAGGTGTGCGTTGTTCTTGGGGAAGTATGAGAGGCTGGTGGTTACCCCCCACTCAAAACTCCCTGCATCCGGTTCCATGTTTCCACTGAGAATCTCGAAGAGGATCGTCTTTGCATAGTGGTTCGGCCCTACAAAGGCTACCTTGTCGTCTGCGTTGAGTACCATGGAGAAGTTGTCCAGAATCTTCTCGCCTTCAATGGTCTTGCTCAGGCCCTTGACCTCGAGGATCTTCTTTCCTACCTCTCGTTCAGGCTTGAATGCCACATAGGGAAATCTTCTGCTGGACGGCTTGATATCATCAATGGTGAGCTTATCGATCAGTTTCTTACGGCTCGTTGCCTGTTTTGCCTTTGCCACGTTGCTGCTGAACCGTTGGATGAACTCCTTCAACTCAGAAATCTTCTCTTCCCTGCGCTTTTTCTGGTCCTTCATCTGCTTGGCAGCAAGCTGGCTTGAGAGGTACCAGAAATCGTAGTTACCGACATACAGCTGGATCTTGCCGAAGTCAATGTCTGCAATATGGGTACACACAGTGTTCAGGAAGTGACGGTCGTGGCTTACCACAATGACGGTGTTGTCAAAGTTGGAGAGAAACTCTTCAAGCCAGTGGATGGATTCAAGGTCAAGGTGGTTGGTGGGCTCGTCAAGCAAGAGAATGTCCGGGTTGCCGAACAGTGCCTGTGCAAGCAGTACACGAACCTTGATGTTGTCCTCAACCTCATTCATCATCTTCTGCTGCATCTCTGTGTTGATGCCAAGCCCATCCAGCATCTGTGCTGCCTGGGCTTCGGCTTCCCATCCACCAAGGTCTGCAAAGTCACCTTCGAGCTCAGCAGCCCTCAGTCCATCTTCCTCGGTGAAATCTTCCTTCGAGTAGATGGCATCACGTTCCTTCATGATCGAGTACAACTGCTCATACCCCATGATGACGGTTTCAAGCACGGAATACTCATTGAAGGCAAAGTGGTCCTGCCTGAGAACGGCCATACGCTGGCCGGAGGAGATGATGACCTCCCCGCTATCAGCCTCGATCTCACCACTGAGAATTTTCAGGAAGGTGGACTTGCCTGCCCCATTTGCCCCAATTACCCCATAACAGTTTCCTGGGGTGAACTTTATATTGACTTCCTTGAAGAGTACTTGAGTCCCGTAGGCGAGACCAATGTTTGCAGCTGTAATCATGATTGTGGTTCCTCTTGAATAGTATCCGAAAAAAAAGAGCAACCTGCAAGGCTGCCCCTTCCATATAAACTATAGTTCCTAGGGGAATCGAACCCCTATTTAGAGACTGAGAATCTCCTGTCCTAACCATTAGACGAAGGAACCGGTGCCTGGGATGGAGGGATTCGAACCCCCAAAGGCAGAACCAGAATCTGCAGTGTTACCATTACACTACATCCCAATGTCAAAATCCTGTCGTAGGATACGGAAATGTGTATACTTTGTCAAGTACATGCAGGAATTTCTTCCTACTCTCCGTGATACTCCTGCAAAACGTCCACAGGATGCCCTTCCAGTACTTTTTCATAGTTCAGGAACGGCAACCCAATCACTCCCAAGAACCCTTCAACATGAGCCCCATGTTCCTTGAATATGGTAGCAGCAGCCTGCAGGGTACCCCCGGTTGCAATCAGGTCATCAACGAACAGAACATGGGAACCCTTTTCAATATCCACTTCCTGGACACATACCATGTCAGAGCCATATTCGAGATCAAACCGTTTCTTGATGGTCTTGTTCGGCAACTTCCCGGGCTTCCTGACAAGAATCAGGGGAAGGGAGAGTCGTTCGGCCAAGGGGGCTGCAAAGACGAATCCACGAGCTTCGACGGCTGCAATGGCGTCAATCTTCCGTCCTTTGCAGAGTTCCTCCAGGCGATCGATACAGTAACGGAAAGCCTCCGGTACTGCCAGAATACCGGTAATGTCATAATACAGAACTCCCTGTTTCGGGAAATCGGGAACCTTTCTGATTACACTGTCCAAATCATAGTTAGTGTCCATAGAACCTCTCACTTGGCGTATTGTTTCTTAAATGCTGTAACCCGGGCACTTGGCGCCTCGGAAAAATCACTTCTTATCCCATCCTGGAGATACCGGTAGGCAAGGGCAGCTATCATGGCACCATTGTCGGTGCAGAGCTTCAGTGAGGGGAAGGAGACCTCATAGCCACCCTCCTGCAGGGAGAGCAGTTCACTTCTCAGGTAGCTGTTCGCAGCAACCCCACCCCCAGCACTCAATCGCCTAAGTCCTGTTTCCTTCAATGCCTGACGTACCCGCTTCATGAGCATATTCACAGCAGCTCGCTGGAAGGATGCTGCAATATTCTCAGGGCTCTTCTCACTCTCGCCATCCCAGAAGCTGTCGAGTTGGTTGATCACGGCAGTCTTCAGACCACTGTAAGAGATATCATACGGATGGTCCATGACATTGAGCTTAGGGCCGGGAAACAGAAAAGCAACAGGATTGCCTGTCCTCGCCAAACGGTCGATGGCAATCCCTCCAGGGTACCCAAATCCGTAATGCTTGGCGACCTTGTCGAAGGCTTCCCCGATTGCATCGTCTATTGTTGTCCCCAGGACCTCAATGGTATCGTAGTCATCAACGCGACAGATCACCGTATGTCCCCCCGAGACCAGTACCCCAAGATATGGATAGTCCAGGGGATGTTCGATCTGGGATGCATACAGGTGTGCCCTGATATGATCAATGGTGATAAAGGGAAGGTTCAGGGAAGAGGCAAAACCTTTGGCAAAGCTTACCCCGACAAGCAGTGACCCCAAGAGTCCCGGTCGGCTGGTAACAGCTACTGCATCAATGTCATTGACGGTAAGATGGGCCTTATCAAGGGCCGATTGCACAACCTGGCCAATCCATTCAGTGTGGAGCCGGCTGGCTAGTTCAGGGACAACGCCCTCATAGGGTTTATGGAGTTCAATCTGGGTTGCAATGATATTACTGAGAATGGTATGCCCATCCTCCACCAGGGAAGCACTGCACTCATCACATGATGTCTCGATACCAAGGACGATCATAGATCCTCCAAGTCATAATCATCATCAAGCAATGCATAGTCCTCCGCTGTGAAGTTGATTACTTTCTCACTGACCAACGGCGCAATATCCTTGAGCTCAAAACCGTACTCCAAGGCATTAGGAAACATGTCCAACAAAAATTGGGCGACATCCGGCTGCCACCCTACCCCAACTTTGGTACGTACTGCTTGTTTTTCTGTATTCAGCAAGACAACCACCTCCTGGGCGACAGCATGTCTGAACCGTCTCTCTCTATTCACCGTATCCCTCTTCACCCGCAAGCCTACTCGACATTAGAGGGAAAGGTCAAGGTAAAGGTGAGCAGGTATTTTATACACAATCCGTCTTTACCTTCTTCCCTGTTTCGGGTAGAATGCTCCTGTTTTCATACGTTTATTGCCAAAATAGCTCAGCGGTAGAGCAGCTCACTCGTAATGAGCAGGTCAAGGGTTCAATTCCCTTTTTTGGCTCAAGAAGCGGTTCCTTAGGGGACCGCTTTTTCATATTGTTCTGCTGGTAATAACGCTCATATGAACAAAGGGAATCTCACTTTGATTTGCCCAGATAGGCATACTTGATATCTTCATTCTCCAGAAGTGTCATACCAGGTCCTGACAAAGTTATATTTCCTGTCTCCATAACATAGCCTTCATGGGCTGTACGAAGTGCCACATTCGCATTTTGCTCGATGAGCAGTACCGTTACACCCGCCTCATTTACACGCTTTATGATAGTAAATATGTCCCTTACCACCAGTGGAGCAAGTCCAAGCGAGGGTTCGTCCATCATGATCATCTTGGGACTTGCCATCAGGGCTCTTCCCACAGCAAGCATCTGTTGCTCGCCCCCAGAAAGGGTTCCAGCAAGTTGCCAATACCGTTCCTTGAGCCTGGGAAACAAATCGTATACTCGTTCGAGGTTTTGTTGCTCCTCTGTTTTATCCTGCAAATACCCACCGATCTTCAAATTTTCCAACGTTGTCAGATTGGCAAATACGCGTCTACCTTCGGGAACGAGAACCAATCCTCTCTCAACAATCTTACGGGTATCCATACCATTGAGTTTTTCTCCATTATAGGTGATGGTTCCACTGGTCACCGGAACCATGCCCATAATGGAGCGCAAGGTTGTAGATTTACCTGCACCATTTGCACCTATGAGGGTTACTATCTGACCTTCTTGGACAGAGAAAGAAATACCGTTGAGTGCTACGATACCACCATAACAAACCTTCAGATTCTGTACTTCAAGCAAACTCATATCTCTTCATCCCCCAGATAGGCCTTGATAACCTTGGGATTGTTCTGGATTTCAGTGGCATTTCCCTCAGCAATCATCTTCCCGTAATCCAATACATAAATATGGTCTGAAATCTCCATGACCAAGTTCATATGATGCTCGATAAGAAAAACAGTAAGGTTGAACGAATTCTGTATCTCCTTGATGAAGGCAGAAAGCATCTCCGTTTCTTTTGGATTCATGCCTGCAGCAGGTTCATCAAGCAACAATAACTTGGGCCCGGTTGCCAGTGCCCTGGCAATCTCCAGCCTTCGCTGTTTCCCATAGGGTAAAGATGAAGAAATCTCGTCACGATTGGACAGTAAACCCACCCTATCCAGAAGTTCTTCTGTATCCTGATGCATTTCCAACTCTTCCGACCGGTTAAGCCTGAACGTTGAACGCAACAATCCTGCATTGATGTGGCAGTGCTTGGCTATCAGTACATTCTCAAAGACCGTAAGGTCCTTGAACAATCTGATATTCTGAAATGTACGAGCCATACCAAGACGTGTTATCTTATCAGGTGTATTCACCACCTGCTCCCCATATGGCGTCTTATACGTCCCGTTGTAAATCTTTTTCATCTTGCCACGGGGAAAGTTCTCTCCGATTACCATATCTTCAAAAACCACCCTTCCATTCGTAGGTTGATAGCCTCCTGTTATTACGTTGAAAGCGGTAGTCTTTCCTGCTCCGTTGGGTCCGATGAGCGCAGTGATTCTCTCTTTCTGGATTTCAATAGAGAGATCGTCAACAGCCACAACTCCGCCAAACTGCATCGTTATATGTTCAGTCCTCAAGACCACATCGTTCATTTCAAATTCCCTCCGGTACGTGATTTCTTGCTGAACCTGGAAAACAAACGATCCCAACTAAACTCATTGGAACCCATCAATCCCCTGCGATAGATAAGCACTACCATCATCAACAAGAAGGAGAATATCACCATTCTGAAGCCAGTTTTAAACAGAGGAACCTGCCATCCAGCAATGACCAGCGGTTGGTCAAAGAAGCGTAACCACCACTCTTTGGCCGCAGTTACCAGGAAGGCACTGAGTATTGAACCAGAAACACTCCCGATACCACCGATTACCACGATAAGTAAAATGTCGTAGGTCAAGGTAATGGAGAAGGTCTTGGCTTCGATGGACCGCATGTACATCGCCAGAAGGCCACCAGCGATTGCTGAAAAGAAGGAGCTGATGATAAAACTCATCTCCTTATGCTTGAATAGGTTTATACCCATCGCTTCTGCAGCAATCTCATCCTCCCTGATGGCCTTGAAAGCACGACCATATGAGGACTTGATAAGCATCACCATGAAAATAATACAAAAAGCCACTACGACGAACGGGGTGATCAAGGACGGGACAAGCCCCCAGAGCATAGCCGGGAAATTGGGAATCTTGTTCAGTCCGTAGGATCCGTTTGTTATCTGGTCAAACTGCGGTGAAGAAAAAATCGCCCTTACAATCTCAGACAGCCCAAGGGTTGCTATTGCAAGGTAATCACTTTTCAATCTCAGCACTGCAATCCCCACCAGTGCGGCAGCAAAGGCAGCCAACAGACCACCCAACAGCAGAGCGATGAATGGGTAGAGAATCTGTAAGGAAGCAGGGCTTGCAGCCATCAGTTCCTTCACAGCCCTGATTGCAGGATGCACCCCATTCATGTAATAGACCCCATCCAGATTCTTCACGGGAATCAAGAGTATTGCAGTAGTATATGCACCGATTGACATAAATCCCGCTTGTCCCAGACTGAACAAACCAGTAAAGCCATTGAGAAGGTTCATGGAAACAGCAACAAGGGAAAGAATCACAGCTTTAGTAAGAACTGAGACCAACATACCATTCTGCAATCGGTGTGCATCCAGCCAGTATAGAAATAGTGTTATTAACACCAATGTTACCAATGTAAGTATCTGGTTTCGACGGATTTTCATCATACTTTCTCCACTGTTTTCTCGCCGAACAAACCGGTCGGTCGCACGAGCAACATCACAATCAACAAAAGAAATGTGAATGCATCCGAATAGGTTGAATATCCCAAGGCAACAAGCAATGTTTCAACAATTCCTATAAAGAACCCTCCTATGACCGCCCCTGGAATATTGCCGATACCCCCGAATACTGCTGCAACAAAGCATTTAAGACCCGGGAGTGTACCAGAGAAAGGAGTTACCGACATACGATCGGTAAAATAGAGAATTGACCCTACACCAGCCAAAAATGAACCAATGGCAAAAGTTACTGAAATAATCCTGTTGATATTGATACCCATCAGTTTAGCGGTTTCAAAATCCTTACTTACAGCCCGCATCGCCATTCCAGTCTTTGTCTTATTGACCAAAATCATGAGGATGATCACCAAAAACAACGTAAGTACGGGAGTGAGCAACGTTACCAGGGAGGCACTGAGTGTACCCAACTGGAATATTCGCTTAAGAAAAGGAATTTCAGGATAACCCCTCGGGATTGCAGTAAAGAGGTACGTCGATACATTCTGAAGAAGATACGATACTCCTATGGCACTTATCATGATTGACATCCTGGGAGCACTTCTCAGGGGTTTGTAGGCAGCACGTTCGATACCAATACCCATGAGGGTTGTAACTGTCAAGGTTATTATGATGGCAATAGGCCATGGAAAACTTGCCAAGGCAAAAATCATAAAATACCCGGCCATCATGAAGATATCCCCATGGGCGAAATTAATTAATCGGAGAATGCCATATACCAAGGTATAGCCAATGGCTATCAAGGCGTATGCACCTCCTAAAGAGATCCCTGTCAAGCAATGCTGCAGGATAGTCGTCATACTCATCAGCTGTTCTCCATGTCCAAGCTAGGCAACTGAAAGTTGCTGGTAAAATGAGAAAACGGGCATCGGAAAAAGGGTTTAGCCGGAAATTGGTTTCCGGCCAACAGAAAGAATCATTACTTTGCGATACTGACAGTTTTCAAGAACTTGAACTGCCCGTTTTCAACTACCTTGATGAATGCCATATCTTTATTAGCATCACCATTTTCATTGAATACGATTCGCCCTGTAACACCTTCAACATCCACGTCTACCAAAGCAGAACGAATGGCAGGTCCTTTTGTTGAGTTTGCTGCTTCTATGGCTTTGATTGCAGTTATATACGCATCATAGCCAAGAGCGGAAACAGCTGGAATGATATCGGGTTGCTTGTTTGCAACCAAGTATTTCTTGAAACCCTCGATAAACTTTGCTGCTTCATCGGTAGCTGGGTCAGCATCATCAAAGAATGTGGAGAGCGCAACACCTTCTGCACTTGAACCTGCATTTTCAATGATTGATGAATTTTCCCAGGTATCGCCTGCCATGATCTTTGCGGTAATGCCGAGCTCTCTTGCCTGCTTAATGATGAGCGGAGCAGTAGCAATGGAAGAAGGGGCAAAGATTACATCAGGGTCAGCTGCCTTGATATTTGTAAGAATTGACTTGAAGTCTGTGGTATTGGTCTGGAACCGTTGTTCACTCACAACCTGACCACCAAGACCAGAGAAGGCCCTACTGAAGAAGTTACCAAGACCGGATGAATAATCATCACCCAATTGCGTGATGACCGCCGCTTTCTTCGCGCCTTCTTGCCAAGCATAGTTGGCCATCACCGTCCCCTGGAAGGGATCAAGAAAGCATACACGGAAATAGTAGTCATTACCCAAGGTTACCTGTGGATTGGTACAAGAGGCGCCAATAGCAGGTACTTGGTTGTCAAGGAAAATATCTCCAGCGGCAATGGAAACTCCAGACCCATAGGACCCGAGAATCACAGAAGCTCCACTGGAAATCAGACTCTGAGCAGCAGTAACTGCTTCTGTCTTGTCAGACTTATTATCAGCTTCCACAAGTCTAACATTGTAGGTCTCCCCATTGATTTGCACGGTGGGATAGACTTCATTCGCATACCGCATTCCCAGTACTTCCTGATACCCTCCTCCACCATTCTCTCCGGTTTGAGGCTCGAACACTCCAATTACCACTTCTTTGACATCACTTGCTTGTTCGGAAGAACCATTGGCAAACATGAAGGAAGAAGCAAAAAGGAGCACCAACAAAAACACAGTCAGTCTTTTCATACAAGCCCTCCAAAATGAATACATATGTAAACATTATTGCTTTCAGGACATACTATTTACAAGATAAATTTTACCGAATATCAACAAATACTATGGTTGTATTCTGCTTGCAATAGCAGGAATCTGATTATTTCATTTGTTTTTTCAAATATCATTTCTGCATGACTAATCTAATTGTAAATTTTATGAGATTTTAATGAATTTATAGAGTTATTACAGATTTTGTAAAAAGTGATTCACCTGCTAAGGATAAGGAGATGAGGAGCTTATTCTAAGAACCTCCCACCGGAACAAATCCAATGGGAGGTATACAAATTGACATGAATAAAGCTCTTATGCCTTCTTCTTTGCCTCAATCACAGCCTGTGCTGCAGCAAGACGGGCAATGGGAACACGGAACGGAGAACAAGAGACATAATCAAGGCCAACCTTGTTACAGAAGGCAATGGTCTTCGGGTCTCCACCATGCTCACCACAGATACCCAACTTGATAGAGGGGTTAGCAGATCGACCAAGCTTGACGGCCATCTCCACGAGCTTGCCCACGCCATTCACATCGAGGGTGGCAAACGGGTCATACTCATAGAACTGCTTGTCAGCATCATTGACATATGCACCGAGGAAAGAAGCCGCATCATCACGACTGAATCCACAGGTAAGCTGGGTCAGGTCATTGGTACCGAAACTGAAGAACTCTGCTTCCTTGGCGATCTCGTCTGCGGTGATGGCAGCACGAGGAACCTCAATCATGGTACCGATCTTGTAATGCACCTTGAGAGACTGTTCAGTGAAGATTCTCTCGATTACCTCGAGGGCATGTTTCTTGGTGAACACAAACTCCTTGTAGTTGCCTACCAACGGGATCATGATCTCAGGCAGTACTTCCACTCCCTTGCGCTTCACGTTGATCGCAGCCTCGATGATCGCCCTTACCTGCATTCTCAGAATCTCAGGATAGATGATCGCAAGACGACAACCGCGGAAACCAAGCATCGGGTTGAACTCATGCAAGGCAGATGACTTCTGTGCTACTTCCTCAACCGTGATACCCATCTGCAAGGCAAGTTCATGCCTGCTGGTATGGTCATTGGGAAGGAACTCATGCAACGGGGGATCAAGCAAGCGGATGGTAGCCGGTCGGCCATCAAGTGCAAGGAAGATCTCCTCAAAGTCACTCCTCTGCATGGGAAGCAATTCAGCAAGCGCTTTCTCTCTTTCCACTATATTGTTGGCAAGAATCATCTTTCTGATCGACATGATCCTGTCACCACCAAAGAACATGTGTTCTGTTCGGCAGAGTCCGATGCCTTCAGCACCGAAAGCAACAGCCATCTGTGCATCATGCGGTGTATCGGCATTGGTGTACACACCCAGTTCCTTCAGGTCCTGGACGAATCCCATGAAAGCCTTGTAATCCTTGTACAGGATTGACTCACTCTCTTTCATGGCACCATTGAGCACCTGGACGATCTCGGAAGCACGGACAGGTATCTTTGCACCATACACTTCACCAGTGAAGCCATCGATGGAGATGAAATCACCCTCACTGAGCTTGGTCCCGTTCACTTCCAGGAAACGCTTGGGTTCATTGATTTTAATCTCTCCAGCACCACTGACACAAGGACAACCCATACCACGAGCCACTACTGCTGCATGGCTGGTCATACCACCACGACAGGTGACCACTCCCTTTGCAACAGCCATACCGCCGATATCTTCAGGACTGGTCTCGGTTCTCACGAGAATGACATCCTTCCCTTCTGCAGCCATCTCTTCTGCCCTCTCGGCAGTGAAGTAGATCTGGCCACATGCACCACCGGGGCTGGCATTCAGACCACGAGTGACAACCTCCAGGGAGTTGTCCCTGATGTACTTGCCGTCGAGAATCGGGGCAAACAACTTGCCGAACTCACCAGAGGGGACACGACTTACGGCCGTCTCCTTGTCGATCAAGCCTTCCTCGACCATCTCGACCTGGGTGCGCAACCAGCTGAAAATGGTTCTCTTACCATTTCTGGTCTGCAACATGTACAGCTTGCCTTCCTGGATGGTGAACTCAAGATCCTGCATATCCTTGTAGTGTTTTTCCAGGATGCCTCTGATATCAACCAACTGGTCATAGACCTTTTCATTGACTTTCTTGAGCGTAGAGATCGACTGTGGGGTACGGATACCTGCAACAACATCCTCACCCTGAGCATTCATCAGGTACTCACCATAGAACTGGTTCTCACCAGTTGAGGGGTCACGGGTGAAGGCTACACCAGTACCACTGGTCTCCCCCATGTTGCCGAATACCATGCTCTGGATGTTTACCGCAGTACCCAGGAGACCTCGAATGTCGTTCATCTGGCGATACTTGTTTGCACGTTCATTGTTCCAGGACTTGAATACTGCATTGATGGCCTTGAACAACTGGTCGAGGGGATCGGTGGGGAACTCCTCACCTGTGAAGCGCTTGTACAGTCTCTGGTAGCGGGCAATCACTTCCTGCAGATCCTTGCTGTCAAGGTCGGTATCGAGCTCAACACCACGAGTGTCCTTCACATCCTGCAATGCACGTTCGAACTCATGTTGGGGAACACCCATAACGACGTCACCGAACATCTGCATGAAACGGCGATAGCTGTCCCAGGCAAATCTCTCGTTGTTTGTTTTCTTGATCAACCCCTGAACGGAGTCGGGGGTAAGTCCCAGGTTGAGGATGGTATCCATCATTCCTGGCATGGACTGGGCAGCTCCACTTCTTACGGAGACAAGCAAGGGATCATTATTGTCACCCAGTTTTGCACCCATCGTCTTCTCGAGTCTGGCAAGGTGTTCCAGCACTTCTTCTCTCAATCCTTCAGGATAGGTACCTTTATTGGCACTATAAAAGGCGCAAGCCTCAGTGCTGATTGTAAAGCCCGGTGGGACAGGAAGCCCAATGCTGGTCATCTCGGCAAGGTTTGCACCCTTTCCTCCGAGTAAATCCTTCATCTGGGCAGTTCCTTCTGCCTTACCGGAGCCAAAAAAATAGACATACTTTGTGTTCTTTGTTGCCATACAAGACTCCTCTTAATTTTCACTATTACTAGACGTGCAAATCCTACCTGCTTAGCTCCTGACTGTCAATGAATCCGGAGCGTAAAAGAAGCAGTTTGGGTACTTCCAACTTCTTATTAGATAAATATTTGTTAATATCCTTTTTGGAACATTATTCCAATTTGGCCTTAGCACTCGGTATTGAGCAAATCCTAAGACAAATCGTATTTTGCTAGTTCCTATCAGCTTTTAATTGAATTTTACGCGTTTACGCAATTCCTAATTAAAATTTGATCGAATCCCTCATCTTTGCAACAAATAGCAACAATCATTACTTATCATCTCAGCCTTAAGCCAAAAAAAATCACCCACACCCCCTGAAGGGAATATGGGCAAAGTAAAAAGAAGGACTAATTAGGGCTGTTTGCCAATATAGGCAAGAATGACACCATCGACATACAGGACATGACCATTCACGAAATCACTTGCACCGGAGGCAAGGAACAAGGCTGGACCGGTGAGATCCTCGGTTGTCCCCCAACGCTCTGCAGGTGTCTTTGCTACGATGAATGAGTCAAACGGGTGACGACTACCGTCGGCCTGTCGCTCCCTGAGAGGAGCGGTCTGCGGGGTTGCTATGTAGCCAGGTCCAATCCCGTTGCACTGGATGTTGTACTTGCCGTACTCACTGCAGATGTTTCTTGTCAACATCTTCAGGCCACCCTTTGCAGCAGCATACGCTGCGACAGTCTCTCTGCCCAGCTCACTCATCATTGAGCAGATATTTATGATCTTACCGCTCTTTCTCTCCATCATCCCGGGAAGGACAGCCTTGCTCACGATGAAGGGTGCGTTCAGATCGATGTCGATTACCTTGCGCCACTCCTCTGCACTCATCTCGTGCATCGGAACACGGCGGATAATCCCAGCATTGTTTACCAGGATGTCAACCGCTCCAAGATCTTTGATTATCTTCTCCGTGGTCTCAGCTACCGCTTTCTCATCGGTGACATCACACACATAGCCCTTGGCATCGATGCCTGCTTCCTTGTAGGAAGCAAGGCCCTTGTCCACCAAATCCTGGTTGATATCGTTGAACGCAATCTTCGCACCAGCAGATGCATAGGCACTTGCAATGGCAAAACCGATGCCGTAACTTGCCCCGGTCACCCAGGCCACCTTCCCCTCAAGGGAGAACTGTTTTTCAATATATCCCATACAATTTACCTCAAATCCTTCGTTGCTACATGGTCCATGTCAGTGTAGGTTCTGTTCTCACCACACATTGACCAGATGAACGTATAGTTGCTTGTACCGACTCCGCTGTGGATCGACCAAGACGGGCTGATAACAGCCTGTTCGTTGTGCACAATGATGTGCCTTGTCTCACTCGGTTCCCCAAAGAAGTGGAACAGTGTCTGTTCTGCATCAATGTCAAAGTAGAAGTACACTTCCATTCTTCTCTCATGCGTATGTACCGGCATCGTATTCCACACACTGCCCTCTTTCAGTTGTGTCAGTCCCATGGAAAGCTGGCAGGTATCCAATACATCGGGGTGAATATACTGGTTGATCACCCGTTCATTGCTCTCTGCCTTGTTGCCTGCTGGTACATGCTTTGCATCAGCAAAGACAATATGCTTTGCTTCAAATGCATGGTGTGCAGGAGTACTGCTCATATAGAACTTTGCAGGCTTATTCCCGTCATTGCTTCCAAGAGTCACCTTTTTTGTTCCCATCGGCAGGTACAATCCATCAAGGCTCACCAGGTCATAGCGCTTGCCATCGGCCACCACGTAGCCATCGCCACCGATGTTGATCATTCCAATCTCGCGGCGCTGCAGGAAGTACTCGACACCAAAATCCTTCATCGGATCGATGTTCTTTTCCAGGTCCAGCTCCCCTTTCACCGGCATTGCACCCATGGTGACAATCCTGTCGATGTGAGAATAGACACCACTGACCTCATCAGCGAGAAATATTCCGTCAACCAAGAACTCATCCCTGAGCTCCTGTGTCGTCATATGCTTGAATGCTTCTTTGCCAGTCGAATACCTTGTATCCATATCGTAACTCCTTACAATTAATTTTTTTCTTATATCAATACCACCATCTAGATGATGGACGGCAACCACAAACTCAAAGCGGGAACAAAAGTTATACCCACTAATACTATCACATTACAGATGATAAATGGGGCGGCAGACTTGAATACGCTTACAATATCCATTCTACATATTTTGCTTGCCACATTCAAACACATCCCTACCGGCGGGGTCACCAAACCGATTGCCAGGCCCACGATGATGATAGCCCCGAACTGCAATTCATTCATCCCGAACTGCTGCATTACAGGTAGCAGTATCGGACTGATGAGGAGAATACAGGGAGTCACATCAAGGAAGGTACCTAGCAGAAGGATGATGATATCCAGGAACAGGAACACCATCCAAGCGGGGATATTTGAATCTATCAGGAAGGCGCCGATAGCTGCAGGAACCTGCTCAACAGCAAGAATCCAAGTGAAGATCATGGTAAATCCACCTATGATCATGATCGAGGAGGACATCATGAAGGTCTTCTTCAATGCATTCTTCACTTCAGACCACTTCAGTTCCTTGTAGACAAAGAATCCAAGGATGGTTGCATAGAGAACAGCAAGACCTGCCGATTCACTAGCCGTTGCAATACCAAAGGAGACGCTGACGATGATCAAGAGAGGCATAACAATGGCAAGCGATCCATCTTTGGTCACTTTCAAAGCCTGTCTCCACTCGACTTTCTCCTTCTCAGGGTGGTAGCCCCTGCGCCTGGAGATCACAAAGGTCATGATCAACTGTGTTGCACCAACCAAAATGCCAGGGATGAGTCCTGCAAGAAACAGCTTTCCTACCGAGGCACCACTGACCATGGCGTACATGAGCATGGGTACCGAAGGGGGTATGATCATGCCAATGGTCGAGGAAGCTACCGTGATACCAGCTGAAAACCCCTTTGGATATCCTTTTTTAACCATATCTGGAATCAGAATGGAACCGAGGGCGGAGGTATCGGCAACAGATGAACCAGAGATACCACCGAATATCATCGATGCGACAACGTTCACTTCCCCGAGTCCTCCACGAACAGGACGCACCAGAAGCATGGAAAAATCAATCAGTCTCCTGGTTAGCCCACTGTGGTTCATCAACTCCCCGGTAAGCATGAACAGCGGCATGGCAACTATGATGAAACTTTCAGTTCCCGACCATACCCGCTGGGGAAAGGTCAAGAGAAACGTCGGGTTGCTCATGAGCATATAGATGATCCCAGAGGCTCCAATGGCATATGCAATCGGCACACCAATGACGAGGAGGACGATCAAGGCGAAAAACATCAATGAAAGTTCCATTATACGCCTCCTTCGGTATCAGACATACCCAATTCATAATCATCCTTGTACCCTTTCACGGGCTGCGGGATGTCAATAAACTCTTTTAGAATATTCACCACACCATAGAAGGTGGTGAAGAGAAAGGAAATGGGGATCATTGCGTAGTAGTACCCACGAGGTATCCCTGTTGCGGGTGAAGGAACTTTCCCCACCTTCATGATCATCCGGTAACTGTAATAAATCATTCCCATGGAAACCACGATAATCACTACCTGCCCAATGACAGCAAAAACCTTACGAGGCTTTGCAGGCATTGCCGAGACAAAATTGGAAACTGCAATATGCTCAGATTCCCTGAGACCAAGGGCAGCCCCGAAAAACGTGGTGGCCACAAAGACCATCGTCAACAACTCCTCAGACTGGACGAAGGCAATAGAAAACACATAGCGGAGTATCACCGAGATGATTACTCCTGTTGCAAGAATTGCGGTTAGGGCAATGCCTACCACTGAAAGGAACCGATCGATTCCCAGAATGAGTTTTTTCATACAAAACCACACTTATCCTTTAGACATAGATTGCCCGTCCCCCGAAGAAGACGGGCCCACAGCATCATGTTTCGTTGACAATTCTGCGCATCTCATCCAGTTCAGCCTGAGTGAAGATACCTTTATTTACGAAATAGGAGTATACCGGCTGACAAGCATCGATGAACTTCTGGATTTCTGCATCACTTGGTGAATAGACAGTCACACCACCATCAACAATCATGTCATAGTAATACTCGTTGAGCTCGCGGCGAAGACGGTTCTGCTCATCGGTATAGATCCATGCACCAGCCTGAAGAACTTCCTGCAGATCGCTGGGAAGGGAGTTCCAGACATCGAGGTTCACATCAATCGGCTCTGGATGGAATTGATAATCGATCATGGTCATGTACTTCTGCACCTCAAAGAACTTCATGTCGCCGATATTGGCCAAGGGGTTTTCCTGACCGTCTGCAACACCGGTCTTGAGTGCCATGTAAGTGTCTCCATAGGGAATGGAAACAGGATTTGCACCCAATGCTTCCATACTCTTGATGATGGATTCAATCGGTGGAGTCCTGATCTTCAAGCCTTTCATGTCAGCAGGGGTCTTGATAGGACGAACGTTATTGGTAATCTGGCGGGAACCACCGTCACCAACTGCCAACATCTTGATCCCATACTCTTCTGCGGTTGCCATGATTTCTGCACCGAAATCACTGCGGGAAACCTTCATCAGGTCTGCCTGAGTGGGGAAGAAGAACGGCATCAGGAAAATCTCAAGTTTCGGGGTCTGTGAAGCAAAGACACCACCAACAAACATCTCCTGGGTACCGAGTTTCATCGCCTCAATCATGTCGGATTCGTTTCCGAGGGTTCCTGCTGGATAAATCTCTATCTGCAAGCGACCATCAGATTCTTTCTCTACATACTCCTCCATAACCAGCAGGGCCTTATGCCTTGTTGACTCTGTTGTTGAAGCGTGCCCCAATTTCATAGTAAACGTCTTCTCCCCTGCTGCCTCTTGTTGTCCTTGTGCAAAGACTGCAGAGAACACAAGCAACATGCAAAGCACCAAACACACAGTTTTTTTCATGCTTTCCTCCTAAATTTATGTTCCATATCGTGGAACTGCTTTTCATATTGAAGAATTAATATATGATTATGTACACATATTTCTCAATATTCCCAATTTTGTTCCACATGGTGGAATCTAATTCCATTATAAGACACCTTCCTCTCTTGTCAAGGGGAAATAAATGGAATATATTGAAATAACAAGGAGGATGAGAGGTGCCATCAGAATTGAAAGTACAATCACTTGATCGAGCCTTTGACATCTTGGAGTTGTTGGGAAACGAGCAGAACGGCTACAACCTGATTCAAATTTCTGAGATGCTCAAGCTCCCCAAAAGCACGGTACACCGTCTCATCGGAGTGCTCATTCAACGTGAATATGTGAGAAAATCAGAAGATACCGGCCGATATCGCCTTGGCCCTGGTTTCATTGCTCTTTGCAGCAACTATCTCAACAACCTTGAACTGAAGACTGAGAGCTCCCCTGCCATGGACGAACTTTCCGTTTCTACAGGCAATGTGGTCTTTCTTGCCATCCGACAGGAGGACAAGATGGTCTATGTGGATAGCAAGGAACAAATCAACAGCCTTCGTAAGTATGCTATCGTGGGACAGAGAAAACCCCTCTATTGCACATCACTTGGAAAGTCCTTGTTGATGGGTTTGGGTGACGAAGAAATTCGGGCTCTCCTTGCCCATGAAACCTTCTCTCGTCAAGGACCAAACACCCATACCAATATTGAGAGTCTGCTCCAGGACATTCGTGAATGCAGAAGAAGGGGATGGTCACTTGATGACCAGGAGGCGGAGCCTGCAATTAACTGTGTGGCTGCCCCTATCCACGACTACCGTGGACAGGTCATTGCTGCAGTATCTACTTCCTGGGTACTGGCCCAGCACCCAGAGATGAGGCCTGAGACCATGGCTGTGTTGGTTATGCGTTGTGCAGCTACCATCAGCTACAATATGGGGTATACGGGGAAATCCAATCGTCCAGAATTCTAGCAACCTATTTACAGGAATAGCAAGAAACAGGAGACCGAGTAAATCGATCTCCTGTTTCTTGTTGTCGAAATCACGTATCCGAGCCTATTGTCAGATTGGGCTAGAGAGGGAAAAAACCGGACAGCCTGTGCCCGGTTTTTCCAATATATATAGATACACCCTTTTGGTGCTGTTATGCGATATAACTCTCAACCATCTTTGATCGGGAGGGGTTACGCAATCTCTCGATTGCTTTCTTCTCAATCTGGCGGATTCTCTCCTTGGTCAGGTTGTACAGTTCCCCGATCTCCTTGAGAGACATTGGATTCTTTCCTTCAAGACCAAAGCGTAACTCTATAATTTCCCGCTCCTTGTCACTCAATGTGGAAAGCAGCGAACGAACGTCCTCTTCCAAGGAGTGCTCAAGAAGACTGTCCTCAGGACTCATCTGTGACTCATCCTCTATGAAATCACCAATATTACTTGCACTTCCATCATTGAAGATGGGTGCATCGAGGCTAACCATATCCCGGCTGATGGCGAGCAAGTTACCTACATGCTCAGGATCGAAACCGGTGAGAGCCCCAATCTCTTCTGCACTCACGTCCTCAGAGTTATTGTCCTTCATCAGTGCCTTCTGGGCTTTCTGGATCTGCAACAACTCATTGGTCCTATTGAGTGGGAGACGAACAGCCCTACTCTTTTCATTGATTGCCTTCATGATTGCCTGGCGGATCCACCACACAGCATAACTGATGAAATGGTATCCTCTTTCAACTTCAAATTTCTCAAGTGCTGTCATCAATCCAATGTTTCCCTCATTGATCAGATCAACCAACGGCAAGCCCTGGTTCTGGTATTTCTTTGCCACATTGACAACGAAGCGAAGATTTGACTCAATCATTTTCTTTCGTGCAAACTCTTCGCCGTTCTGTGCGCGTTTTGCAAGTTCCACTTCCTCTTCAGGAGTAAGCAAGGGAATCCTGTTGATTTCCTTGAAGTACATGCTCAGAATGTTTGCGTCATCATAAGCGTAAGATTTTTCAACTGCATTCAACATCGTTTGGTTTCTTTTCATTATGTACCTTCCTGTTTGGTCGTTGGAAAGGTAAATGCAACTAGCGTGCCAACTTATCATAATGATTTTTAATTGCTTTTATTTTATATACATACATATTCGTTTCCAGATAAAATAAGTGAAATATGATCACATTGAGTAGAGGTTTTTAGAAAAAAGTGTCATTTTGACTCATAAAAAAAATATCCCAGGATTTCCGGGACATTCTGACTCGAACCAAGCATAAGATGGCAATTCATCGTTACCCAACTGACCATTTTGGCTCAGATTCAGTAACCAGCCAGGGGAAATCAAGCTCGAGTGAAGCAAACCATGGGGCAAGGCATTCTCCTTTGAAAGGAATCTCACTTTCGCTGAGTTCCTTCTTGATCTGCTCATATTCCATCTTCAGGAAATCGTGAATCATGTCCCCCTCACTGAGAGAGCAGGAGATTCTCTTTTTCCCGAAAAGGTAGATGGCAAACTGACGCCTGAAGAAATCAATCCAATCCTTGTCTGGATTGTGCATTTCATTCCCCCTGATCAAAAACACATCAACAAAGCAATTGAGACTCCTGTCCAAATCCTTGGAACGGGCGAATAGACAGGCCAGACGATAGAAATGCCTCCAAACCTGTTGGGTGCCCCAATCTGCAGGATTGTCTTTGAGGGCCAGAGGATAGTTACTGTCTTTGTGCCTGTTCTCCATACCAGTTTCCTTCTTTTTTTGCTTCGCACTGAATATAGTAATACTTCCTACTAGGGGCAAGCCTCTTTTGCACAGTGAGAAGGATCTGCGCACTAAAGAAGAATCAGCTTGCCCCTTCTCCTTCTTTTGACTATATTATCCCCAGCGAGGGTACATCCCTCTCTACTACACTTTCACATTCATATTTGGTTGGAGGAAGATACAATGACCATTAAGCCTTTGGCAGACAGAGTATTGGTAAAGATGGAAGAGCTGCAGGAGAAGACCGCAAGCGGTCTCTACATTCCCCAGACAGCACAAGAAAAGACCCAGATCGGAGTGGTCGTGGCAGTCGGCGAAGGAACCGAAGACGTAAAGATGAACGTCAAGGAAGGGGATCGCGTCATGCATGACAAGTATGCCGGAACTTCTGTAAAAGCCGATGGCACCGAATACCTGATTCTCAGCATGAAGGATATTCTTGCAATCATCGAGTAGTTGCTAGCATCAAATCAGAAAAGCTGTTTCCAGGCATCTGCCGGGAAGCAGCTTTTTTATATATCATCCTCCATAGAGGAAATTCTCTACCTTATCTGATAATCCTGAAGTCTCACTCTCAGGGTGATAGCTCTCAGGTAATGAACGAATCATGTACATACCATAGTTCTTGCTCACCACCCGGCTATCCAGAATGAGGACTACACCACGATCGCAGGCTGAACGCAACAATCGTCCAAATCCCTGCTTCAGTTTCATGGTTGCCGATTGCAAGGCAAGTTGGTAGAACCCACTTCCCCCATTGGCATCTATTGCCTCACAACGAGCCTTGAACACCGGGTCAGAGGGAACAGTGAATGGCAGCTTCACGATGATGACCATGCGAAGAGTCTCCCCTGGTGCATCAACCCCTTCCCAGAAGGAGGAGGTAGCGAAGAGAACACTGTCCTTCTCATTGATAAACCTGTTGAGCAATGTATACCGGTCATACTCCCCTTGGCAGAGCAAGGTCAAACCCTCTTTCTCAAACGTTTCACTGAGTCTCTGGTGTACCTTCTTCAGCATGGAGTAGCTGGTGAACAAAACCAGCACTCCCCCTCCTGCTGAAAGTACTGAGGACATAATGGTATCTACAAGATACGCCTCATATGCCTCTTCCTTATCCTTGCTGTACAAGGGAGCATCTGATGGGGTTAGAAGCAACAATCGGTTTCGGTAATCAAAGGGGGAGGAGAAAGCTCCCTTGAGAAAGGGACGTTCCTCATCATAGGGAAGTCCAACCCGACTGGACCAAAATGCAAATTCATCATTCAGGTCAAGGGTTGCAGAAGTACATACCACGGTATCGAGTTTCTGGAAGACCGCCTCTACAAGCAGGGGGGCAATGGAAAGGGGGGTTATGCATACCTGCACCTGCCGGTGGGATCCATAGGATTCAGCATTGAACCAGTGCACTTCATCTTGCCAGAGTGTGAAATTACAGAACTTGGTCAGCACCTCGCTCATCATGGCAATCCGTGTACCGCGTACCTTCAGCTCATTAATCTTGGTATCCAGTTCCTGGGGAGCCTTGTTCTGTTCCAGAAAGGTATTGATCTTCGCAGCAAGTCTCCCGCTTGCCTGGGATACACTGGTGGCCGCCTCAACAAACTGTTGCAAACGACCTTGGTGTTCCGGTTTTATCAGCACCGGCTGGTAGTCGTTCTTCTGGAAAACACCAAGCAGGTACTGGTCGAGCGTACCCACGTTCTGGGTCAGGAGATGGATGTCATCCTGGATTCGGTCAATGATATCAGCTTCGCTGCTGTATTCTCCCAGTTGCTCCAAGAGACTTTTTCCCCTGAACCGGCCGGAGCGTTGGATCTTCGAGATCTGGCGCAACAATTGCTGTGAGTCATACACCTCGGTGAAATACTCGGTTGCATTCGACTCAATATTGTGAGCCTCATCGATGATCAGGCGATTGAACGGAGGAAGAATCATCTCCTCTTCGTAGCCTACATCACTGATAAATCGACTCTGGGCATCGGTAAAGAGCAAGTGGTGGTTGCTGATAATGATTTTCGCATCCTTCGCCTTTGCCTTTGCCTTGAAATAGAAACAGTCTCGAAAGTATGCACAGGCGTGGTTCTGGCAGAGGTCCCCGTCACTGCAGATCTCCCCTTTCAGTTCTCCACTCAGTCTTCCAGGAAAGTCGGCAAATAGGCCTGTTTCGCTCTCCTTGATCCACTGCCCAACCTGGTAAAGCTCACTGGCCGGGTCTTGGGCAAGCAGAGAGGAATCAGCTTTTGCCTGCATGAATCGGTTTATGCAGAGATAGTTCCCCCTGCCCACAGCAAGTGCAATCTTGCAGGATAAACCGAGAAATTTGAACAGCATGGGAATATCCTTCTCATACAGCTGTTTCTGTAAGTTGATCGTACTGGTTGCGACCACCGTGCGCTCATCAGGGGATTGCATGGCTGCATAGAGTGCAACAGCAAGATAGGCAAAGGATTTACCGATACCTGTCCCCGCCTCGATTGCTGCTATGGCATTGCGTTCAAAACTCTCCCTGACAAGGTCAGCCATATTGAGCTGTCCCTCGCGATACTCATAAGAGGGGAAGTTCTGCTCCAACAACCCATCCTTATCAAAAATCTGATAGATGTCATGCTTGGTCAATGTGATATTCCTGTACTTTTCTATGCAAGGTTTTCCTTCCAATACCCAAGACTTCTGCTGCCTTGGTCTTATTTCCCCCACACTGTGCAAGGGTGCTGATGATCAACTGCTTTTCCGCCTCAGCCAAGGTTATGCCGACATCGAGGGAGAGATTCTGTGAATTCTCCGCCTTGGTGACACTTGGGGGCAGGTCATCATACTCAATGACCGACCCACGGGCAAGCACAACGGCGCTCTCTATGCAATTCCTGAGTTCCCGGATATTCCCCGGCCAGTCGTAACTGAGCAAGGCGCGTTTTGCCTGAGGGGAGAACCCCTCAATACTACGGTTGTTCTCCTTGCTGAACAAAGTAAGGAATGAGGTCATCAGGAGTGGAATATCATCTTTCCTTTCCCTCAGTGGAGGTACCTCGAGATGAACGACATTAAGTCTGTAGTATAGATCCTCACGGAAATTGCCTTTCTCAATCTCCTTGAGCAGATCCCGGTTGGTTGCACACACGATACGGACATCGACAGAAATGGGTTTCTCTCCACCTACCCGTTCAAACTGCTTCTCCTGCAACACCCTCAGTAGTTTCACCTGGGTGGCTGCATCAATCTCTCCGATTTCATCGAGGAAGATTGTTCCTCCATCAGCTAGTTCGAACCGTCCGCGTTTCTCTTTCACCGCCCCGGTAAAGGACCCCTTCTCGTGTCCAAACAACTCACTTTCCAACAAGCTCGAAGTCAGGGCAGCACAGTGCACTTTCACCAAGGGCCCCTTGCTTCTATTGCTCAGTTCATGGATTGCATCGGCAACAAGCTCCTTGCCTACACCACTCTCCCCGGTGACCAGCACCGAGGCCTTTGTTGGCGCAACCTGGCTTACAATGTCCATCAGCTCCACCATTTTCTGGCTCTTGCCGATGATTCTGTCATACCGATTACGAGCCTTGAGTTGGGCAACTTCCTCTTTCAGCCGCTCATGTTCTACATAGAGATCATTATTGGAGAGTGCTTTCTTAACCACCAGGGTCAAGCGGTCCAGGTCCACCGGCTTGGTGAAGAAATCGATGGCTCCCGAGCGCATTGCTTCCACTGCAGTCTCAATGGTCCCATGACCGGTGAGTACAATAACCGGCATGCGGGGATAGGCACTGTTGATCTTCTTCAGCAATTCCTCTCCACTCATGTTCGGCATTCTCAGGTCAGTGATGACAAGATCAACCGACTGCTTGTTCACCATATCCCAGGCTACCTTTCCATCCTCTGCCTCAAGGGTTTCAAAACCTTCAAGTTCCATGGCTAAGGCTAGGCCGTTTCTGATATTTCTCTCATCATCACATATCAGGATGTTACGACTCATAGTGCACCTCCGCTACCGTATCCCACTTCAGCGCAAGCCGTTCACTCTTGGGAACCGGGAATGTAAGGGTAAAAACAGTTCCCTCTCCAAGCTTGCTCTGCACCGTAATATCTCCCTTGTGTTCTTTCAAAATCTTGTAGACCACTGTCAGTCCAAGCCCCGTACCGGTTGCCTTGGTCGTGAAGTATGGCTCAAATATCTTCTGTTGCGTCTCCTCATCCATACCAATACCGGTATCCTGGATCTTCAAGACCACATGGTCCCCATCAAGTCTGGTCTGGAGAATGAGTTTACCCCCACCCTCCATGGCGTTCATTGCATTCTTTATTAGGTTGAGTACTGCCTGTTTGAGCAGATGTTCATCATATTCCAACCTGGGCAGGGAAGATGCAAAGTCCTTGATCAAATAAACGCTATGCTCTTCCAGTTCCGGCTCCACGAACGAGCAGATATCCTCCAATGTCTTGGTCATCTGAGCAAGGCGGAGGCGTGTATCCATGGGCCGTACCGCAAAGAGAAAATCCACCACAATACCGTTGAGGCGACTGATTTCCTCCTCCAAGACAGAGAGATACCGCTCTGCATCATCAAGGGTAAGTGACTCCTTCCTTTCAAATGCTTTTTTCAGGAGTTGCAAATGAATTCCCATCGCTGCAAGCGGATTCTTGATTTCATGGGCTACCCCTGCGGCCATGGTGGTCATCGATGCAAGGTTTTCACTTCTGCGGAGCCTTGCCTCATTTGCATTATGCTCAGTGACATCACTCAACATGATCACAAAGGAAGACCTCATTCTCTCAGAGCTGTTCAAGTAGGAATAAACCGTCACAGCGATGGTCTGCATCTTGGTTCCTTTCTGGAACGTGAACTCGTTCTCTTCATCCTGATGCTTTCCCTTGAGTGCCAGCATAATATAGTGGAGGACATGTTCATCCTCAATAACCCTGGAGAGGGCCATCCCTTCATAATTCCGCATTCTTGCCATGGGAATAAGGGTACGGCATCTGCTGTTTGCATAGTGAACGATTTTTCTCTCGTCGGTCAGGATTACCCCATCCTGGATTGACTCAAGCACACTCTCCAGCATCTCAAGATCACTGGATTGACTCTTCAGAATCTCCACTATCTGGTTGGTATCAAGTTGGTCAATCTTCTGGATTGCCCGTTGGACAAAGTTTTTCATGCTTCCTCCATCATTTGATAGTACAGGGATTCAAGCATCAAGCGGTTGTTCTGGTTGTAGAGCTGCGCCCTATTGTAGGCAGTATTGACCAGCGATGAGAGAGAGAGTAGTGACCTGGAAGGCATCACCCGCCTAAGCGATTCAAGCATTGCCTTCAATACAAACTCATACCCTTGCATATCATCAATTTCCTTGAGCAGTGATGCAATCTCACTACTCTGTAGGTATCGCTGCTCCTGTATTGAAGCAACGAAAAGCTCCGCAATCTGTGTGGCGCGGGAGAGATCCATACCACCACCTTCAAGGAAGAATGACTCCAAGGAGTCGTACTGTTTGTCGTGAAGATAAAATGGTTGGAGGTACGTAGCAACGGCCTCCGGGGAGAGTGGCGGAAATGCGTACCTGCGCACCCTGGAAAGGATTGTCTGCATAATCCGGTTTGGATACTCGCTGATCAAGAAGAAGTAGGTATCTTTCGCTGGCTCCTCAAGCATCTTCAGCAAGCTGTTGCGCGCAGAGCTGTTTGTCATCTCCATCGCCTCCAGAATGATGAATCGCTTCCCATCCCCCATGCTGGTCTGGCCACTCCAATGTTCCAGTGCCCGCACCTGAGAGATGGTCACCGTGGTATTCTTCTTGGCTGCAGTAAAGAGTCCTTTAAGTGAACTTCGTATTTCCTTTGCTGCTTTCTTGGCCTGGGAGGCATTCCCTATCTCCATCCGTGCAAAATCCACCAGGAGTTCATTGACCTGACCCGCAAGTGATGCAGCTGCATTCTGACTCTGTGTCTGTGCACCTGAGAGCAAGGCTGGATGATACTGCAGCAACATCCGCCGGATACTCTGTATGACGAATTGCCGGGAAAAATCATTATAAAGCCTTTCAAAGGTGGAGAGGCTTGTCTCGATAACACTTCGGTGATCCCTCTGACTGATGATGACCACATTTGAGACGGTGAGGTTTCTAAATTTCTGACAACTATCACAACTACAGTGATCATCTCCCCCTTGATTGCAGGAGAGACCCCTTGCAGTCTCAAGGGCAAAACTCATTCTGAGGCTATACCGACTTCCTTCAAACAGGTTTACCTGACTCAGGGTACCAGAGGTTATCTGGTCCTGCAATTGGTCAGCCACTCCCTGTTGATATTCCCTCAATACTTCAAACATTCGGTGCCTGCACTGTTGAAGCGAACCAGTTTACGGTCTCAGGAACCAATGGCCTCACTACATTGAGGGTAAATTGGCTTTTATCGAATATTTGCGAGAGGTCAAAGACCGTTTGAAGTTCCAGCACATAGATCACCAGGGCACACACAATGCCAACTTCAACGACTCCCCACAGGAAACCAAGCAGGCCATTGACCGAGCGAAGGCCGGTTGCATTCAGTGCTGTTTCCAAGAGGTTTCCTACAAATCGCATCAAGGCATAGCCAATCAAGAACAGGATTACAAAACTGATAAGACTTGCAAGCAGACTGGGAAGTGCGAATGATTGAACCAACAATGCAGCGATCAGCTTGGTGAACATCAGTGCAGAGAAAAACCCGACAATGTAACCACTACGATGGCTGAATGCATCAGCAAACCCGCTAAGGGTGTCTGCGATTCCTCCAATGATTGCAAGCGAGAAAACGATAATATCAATCGAATTGAAATATACAGAACCTATAGTCAAACCCCACTGCATGTTGACTCCTTCACTGTTTTCAGCACAGTTGCTATTTGTTGTGCACTCGTTTCATGAGCAAGCTTTCCCAGATTGCCACGCAACCTGAAGCGAAGCTTCTCGTCAGTAACCAAGGAAGAGACACCTTCCAGAAATTGCTTCACATCCAAGGTGTCTGGATAGAGCACTGTTGCCGCTTCCCTCTCTTCAAACAGACGAGCATTGTCTATCTGGTCACCTCTGCTCGTTGCCCCACCAAGGGGAATGAGCAGGGATGGACACCCAAACAACGCAATTTCAGCCAAGGTATTCGCCCCTGATCGGCTAACAACCACTGTGGCATGTTTCAACAGGAGGGGCAACGCCTCATCAATGAATGGCACCTCCTGATAGTGGTCATGTACTATATGTTGTACATCCTTTGCCCCGCACTGATGATAGACATATCCCATCTCAGTGAGGGAATCAAGAGACTCTCGCACCAACTCATTAATCTGTGCAGAACCACTACTGCCTCCCAGTATAAGAATCAAGGGCTCTGCCGGCCCTAAGAACGCTGGCCTTTGCAATGCATCTTGTCTTGATGCGAGCACCAGAGATCGGCGTACCGGGTTGCCGGTGACCACCAGCTTATGCTTCTTCAGCGATGTGAACCCCTCGGGAAAGGGAACACAGATACGTGATGAAAACCTTGCATTTATCCTGGTCGCCAGACCGGGTGTTGCATCGCTCTCATGACTTACCACCGGAATACGCAATACTGCCGCCGCCAATACTGGGGGTACTGATACAAACCCTCCCTTGGAGAAGAGTACCTCAGGTCTCTCGTCTCTCAGGATACGAAGCGCCTGGAAGAATGCAATACATATATTTCCGATGTCGAGAAAGTTCCTAAAGGACCAGTATCTTCGTAGCTTTCCCCACCGTATGGAAAAGAAGGGAATACCATAACGCCCTACAGCCTCCTTCTCCGAGGCCTCTTCACGCCCAATCCAAAGGCAGCGGTACCCCGGAGAAAGAGCAAGCTCCTCATGAACTGCCAAGGCAGGAAAAACGTGTCCGAGGGTTCCTCCCCCTGTGTAACAGACTACCATGGCATCATTATAGCACAACAGAAGTGGTTGCTCCAGTGGAATTGTATCAATTTGATACACCATGGGCAGAATTGTCCCATCTTTTCCAGACACTTCTACTTTTCTTGCAACTCCAGTATGAGTATACTTACAAGAAGGGGCCAAGCCCCTATATTCGCAACAAGAGAGAAATTCATGGGCACCTCACTATTTACCAAACTGTTCGGAACCAAACAAGATAAGGACCTCAAATCCCTCAAGCCACTCGTAGAGCTGGTTAACAAGGAAGCAGCCTGGGCAGAGAGCCTCAGTGCTGAAGAGGTGCGCCAGCAAACCCAAAGCTTCAAGGATCAGGTGGAACAAGGTGCAAGCCTTGACTCCCTCTTACCCAAGGCATTCGCACTGGCACGAGAAGCAGCAAGCCGAGTATTGGGCGAACGACACTACGATGTGCAGATCATGGGAGCGGCGGTGCTTCATCAGGGAAAGATCCTGGAAATGAAAACCGGTGAAGGAAAGACCCTCACCTGTGTTCCGGCTGCATATTTGAATGCGCTTACAGGAAAGGGTGTCCATGTAGTGACCGTCAACGACTATCTTGCAGGTCGTGATGCTTCCTGGATGGGCCCTGTCTATGAGTACCTGGGCCTTTCTGTGGGTGTAATCCTCTCATCCATGGATAATGAGGCAAAACGGAGTTCTTACTCCAAGGATATTACATACGGTACAAACAATGAGTTTGGGTTTGACTATCTCAGGGATAACATGAAGTGGTCTGAGCAGGAAAAGATACAGCCAAAACACCACTACTGTATCATCGATGAGATTGACTCAATCCTTATTGATGAGGCAAGGACCCCCTTGATCATCAGCGGACAGAGTGAGGATGACTCTGCACAGGTACTGGGAGCAGCTAAGATAGCACCTCTACTCACTGAATGTGAAAAGAATCCTGATACCGGTGATTACTATGAACCCGACCCACTCGCCCGTTTCGACCGCAAGGCTCCCGTATTCGAGGAACATGGGGACTATAAGCTGGACGAAAAGCAAAAGCGGGTTTCCTTCACCAACCAAGGGATGAACCATATCGAGGAATTACTGAACAAGTATCATATCATCAACGGTTCACTCTATGAGGATGAGAACTTCGAGTATGTCCACTACGTCACCCAGGCAGTAAAGGCTCTTCGTCTCTATACCGCCGATGTAGACTATGTGGTCGTTGAAGGACAGGTGCAGATTGTTGATGAATTCACCGGCCGTATACTCCACGGCAGGCGCTACAGCGAGGGTCTTCATCAGGCAATTGAGGCAAAGGAAAAAATCAAGATCCTTGGACAGAACAAGACGCTCGCCACAATCACATACCAGAACTTCTTCAGGATGTACGACAAGATCAGTGGTATGACCGGTACCGCAGATACCGAAGCTCCTGAGTTCCTCAAGATCTACGGCCTCGATGTTGTGGTCATACCGACCAACAAGCCGATCGTCAGAAAAGATTTTCCGGATTTGGTCTACTATAATGAAGAGTTTAAGTTCAAGGCCATCTGTGAGGAGATCCAGAAGGTCCATAGTACCGGTCAACCGATCCTTGTCGGTACCATCAGTATTGAGAAGAGCGAGCTGCTCTCAGTCCTGCTTCGCAGGATGGGCGTCAAGCACGAGGTACTCAATGCCAAGAACCATGCCAGAGAGGCCTTGATCATCGAGAACGCTGGTGCCAAAGGTGCGGTTACCATTGCCACAAACATGGCAGGAAGAGGAACCGATATCAAGCTTGGTGGCAGCCTTGACGGGAGAGCAAGAGCCATCTGTGGGGCTGATGCTACTGCAGAGGAGCTTGCTGAAGCAATCAAGAAAGTATATCCAGCATGGAAGCATGATTATGAAGAGGTAAAGGAGCTCGGCGGGCTCTATATCCTTGGCACTGAAAGACATGAATCCAGACGTATCGATAATCAGCTGCGTGGTCGAAGTGGCCGTCAGGGTGACCCTGGTGCAAGCCGGTTCTTTGTCTCCCTGGATGATCCCCTGATGCGCCTGTTCGCCTCTGAAAACCTGAAGACCATGCTCGGCAAGATTGGCATGCAAGATGGGGAGCCCATTGAACACCGTATGCTGAGCAATGCAATCGAGAAAGCCCAGAAGCGTGTAGAGGATCGCAACTTTGAAATCAGGAAACACCTTCTTGATTATGATGATGTGCTCAATGAACAGAGAAATTATCTCTATGACGAGCGTGATGCAATCCTTAGCGATGAGCATCTACTGGAACGTGTCAGGGGCATTTGTCATGATATCAGCGATGATATGGTTGACCAGGTATTCTCCGATGGCAAGGATGACAAGAAAGGAATCAAATTACTTGAGGAGATGCTCACCACATTCCACCTTGAGATTCCTCCCCTTCCCGAGCAAGCTTCTGCAGAGGAGTACAAACAACAACTACGGCAGTATATCGACAAGGAGATTGATGACAAGGTTGCCCTCACTGGAGAGAAACCATTCAACGATTTCCTCCGTTTCAACTACCTCCGTCAGATCGATCTCAGATGGCAGGACCATCTCACTGCTCTTGAGGATCTTCGTGATGCCGTGGGCTTGAGAAGCTACGCACAACGTAATCCCCTGGTTGAGTACAAGGTGGAAGGATTTGAGATTTTCACTGAGATGCTTGAAGGAATCAAGGTATTCATGGCACAAACCCTGGTCAGGGTGAAGATTACCAAACCGGAACAGCAGTACCGACAGAAGGCCAAGGAAGCCAAGACGGTGGAGAGTCACCAGGCACAAGGTGCTTTCAGTAGTGCAAGCCAAGGCCCCAGGAGAGTACAAGGTGGAGGAGACACGGCTCCCGTTACGGTAAGAAGACAGACCCCAAAGGTGGGAAGGAATGATCCATGCCCATGTGGGAGCGGTAAGAAATACAAGCATTGCTGCGGAAAGAATGCTTGAGGATTTGCCCGTCATACTGAAAAAGGAGACTGCATTTGCGGTCTCCTTTTTTGCTATGCTTTAAAAACGTTTGATTCTAGAAGAATTGCATGGGATCAAGCGCAATTCCAGATTGTTCGATACTGAAAAAGAGCGTCGGCTGCTCATAATCGGTGCCACTGGTTCCGATACTTCCTATAACCTGTCCCTTTTCGAGACTTGCACCTATGCGCACATCATTACTTACATTCTCCAGATGGTAATAGCTGCTTCGATATCCACCCTCATGGCTGAGAATTACAAACCTTCCCCTGCCCTTCTGCTCATATCCTGCATCTACCACTTCACCCTTGGCTGAAGCTACAACAGCTTCTCCCCAATCTCCTTCAATGAGGATTCCAGTGAGAATTTCACTGGCCCCGGTTGTCGGGTTCTCGAAAGACTGGCCAAAGAGCCTGCTGATAGATCCTAGGGACGGTTTCTGGAACTGGATGGGGGAAACATCAGTGAGCTGAGCAAGAGACGATGATGAGGTATCAGGAATGAAAAGCTCCTGACCAACGAAAATTCTCTCATTCTTCAGGTTGTTGAGCTCCTGCAAGGTCTTCCAGCCCAAGGTAGGACTGTACTTTCGGGCGATTGTGCTGAGCATATCCCCTTCCCTGACCGTATAGAGCTGACCATCACGGTCGGGAATGGTAAGGGTAACCCCTTCCTTGACAGCTTGGATGTTCCGGATTTTGTTCACACTGATCAGGGTCTGTGGCTTGAGACTATACAATTCTGCGATGGACGCAAGATCCTCACTCTCCTTGACCTGATGTTCTGCATACTGGATGGAAGCACTACTGGTGGTGGGAGCTCTACGAAGGGGAGAAGAATCATCGATTGCCCTGGCACTCTCCGTATCCACTACCGGTGCATCAGATGGAGATACTGCTCCCTCTGGTTTTTCATCACTACTGATTTGCGGTGCATCAGCAATTTCTTTCACCTCAGGCAGTACTTCTTCTATCACCGTAGCTTGGTTTTCAGAACCTTGATTCTGCGCTGGAAAAAACTGATACCAGATCACGATTACCACCACACAGATAGCGATACCCAGTGCAATCGTCCAGATCAGCCCTTTGCTCGGTCGGTTATTTTCAGAGCCATCCCTTCCTGAACGCCAAGAAGGCCGCTCTTGCATGTCATCATAGTAGTCTTTTCCCATAGCTCGACATTACCTTTCCTACATAGTAGTATAAATCAATCATGGCTACCAGTCCAAAACATACATATATCAAATTCTTCACCATGCTTATTTCCCTTGTTCTTGGGATTTTTTTCGTCAGATTGGCCTCTCTGATGCTTTTTAACCAGCCACAGACAAAAACATACGACAATCCTGAGGTAGCAGAAAGCGTGATAAGAGGTACAATATATGACCGAAATGGAAGAATTCTCGCCATTGAACGCCCCTATTGGGGCGTTTACCTTCATCTTAACAAGATCGTGGACATCGCTCAGGTAAGTGAGGTCATTGCGCCTTTTGTAGAGATGAGCCCATCAGAGATACAACAGAAAGCTAGCAACTACACCACCTATGCACAGATCAAGAAGGAGATAGACGACAGACAGGTAGAACCCCTTCGCAGCATCTTACAGGAACATGGCCTGCAGAACCAAGTAAACGTTGAGAAACGGATAGGGCGTTCCTATCCTGCACAATTTCACGCATCGCAGACCATTGGATTCACCAATGTAGAGATGGAGGGAATTGAAGGAATTGAGTTGAGTCAGGAAGAATTCCTCAATCCTTATCCAGAAATCGGGAACCGCGGCACTACCTATGGGGAGGATGTCATACTCACCCTGGATGTAAATATTCAATACGCCTTGGATGTACAGCTGCAACAAATTGCCGATGAATTCAACCCTGATTATGCAATGGCACTCGTACTCGATGCCCAAAATGGTGATATTCTTGGTATGTCCAGCTACCCTTGGTACGATATCAATGCACTGGGGCGTAGTAAGGAAGAACAGAGAAGAAACAATGCAGTGAACCTTCTGTATGAGCCAGGATCAGTGTTCAAGCTCTTCAGTATGGCTTCTATCCTACAGATTGGAGAAGCACAGACTGAAGAACCCTTTCTCTGTGATGGTTCCTACACCTTCAATGCAGGATCCAGCAATGTGACAATCAACTGCACCTCAGTCCATGGGGAGGTTGATGTGGAAACCATGCTTGCAAAATCATGTAATGGGGCAATTTCGCATTGGGCACTCCAGACTGACCCTATTTCTTTTTATACTATGTTGGAACAAATGGGATTCACCTCCAGCTATGATATCTCGCTCCCATCCAAGGCAAAGGCATATATCGCAAACCCTTCCCAGTGGTCCGGAAGAACCCTCCCAACCATTGCCTTTGGACAAGAGCTCTTGGTAAGTGCCTTGCATCTCTGTACTGCAGCTACCGCACTCTCTCCTAAAGGGGAACTCATTGCTCCACATCTTATCCTCTCCCGCTCCTCTCCCGTGAGCGGAGAGAAAAGCTACCAACGGGAACGTACGGTAATCTCACAGGTGCTGGAACCTTCGGTCACTGAACGTATCCGAGAAGGAATGCACCAAGCTACACTTCCAGGAGGCACGGGAATCCAGGCAAGTGTTGAAGGTGTGGACCTAGGGGTCAAGACGGGAACAGCCCAACTGTTCAATGAGGAGACAAAAAGTTATGAGGATGGAACCATCCTCGTATCGACACTTGGCATGGTACCGATTGAGAACCCACAGTATATACTCTATGTAGGGGCGGGTAATCCAAAAGGGGCTTCTTTGTATGGATCAAATGTAGCAGCACCAGCGGTTGGAGCCATCGTCAGAACGCTTATAAGTCAGGGGAAACTGATTGCAAGCGATACACCCCTCCTCTAGAGTGATGGGAAGAATTGATCAAGCTCAAGAGTAAATCCACGCAATCGGGGGACCAATACCGACGCATCAGCGCGATGAAAATCCTCAGGCACTCCCTGTCCATCAGCAAGGAAAGAGAGAGGAATCCCAGCCTCCTTGGCAAAGATCAGAATATTACCTATTCCTTGTGTCTCATCGAGCTTGGTCACCAGTAATTTTCGTAGGTTATATTCACTGAACAGTTCATACTGCGCGATAAGGTCGGTGAATTTACTGCTTGCACTGACCACCAAGGTGTACTCACGTTCCTTGTCATCAAATGAGGAAAACAAGTCGGAAAGAGAATCCCTAAGCATCACATCCTTGCTGCTATGACCGGTGGTATCGACCAGAACATGGTCATAGGTCTCCAGGACATCTAGCAATCCAGACAATACTCCTGCATCGGTGGCCTCATATAGCGGGAGAGAGTACTCTTTTGCAAAGAATCTGACCTGCTCCAACGCACCAGGGCGATGCACATCGAAACTGAGCAAAGCAACTTTCTTTCCTTCTTTTGCCCGGAGATGGATAGCAAGTTTTACCAGGCTGGTGGTCTTCCCCACCCCTGCCGGTCCTACCAACACTACATACCGATGTTGGACTGAATCCTCAAATTGCAGGTCCTCAAGAAGATACTGGAAAAACTGGACTTCAAGCTCTGCTTGCCCCAAGGTCTTCTCATCGGGTAATAACATGCTCCTGATTTGTTCGATTCTGGCAGAAGGAATTTCATTCTGCTCCATGAGGTAGGAAAGATGTTCCTCTGCATTGAAGACAGGCTCCTCAACTACCGCTTCTTCAATGGGTTCCTGCTCCTCCACCAGGAAGAAGGTGATGCGGCAACGTTTTTCCTTGCGCATACCCTTTTTCACTTGGAAATCCTTACGCGTATGAACACGCACTGCACTTCCCCACTGGGTGCGGGCTTCTTTCAATGCATGTTCATAGTCTTCTGCCTCGAGCGTTAGGAATTCCAAATTGCCCCCTTAGAGAATGAACTTGGAGAGGTCCTGATCCTGGAGAACATCACGCAACCGCTCATCGACGTATGCTGCGGTGATGGTGATGGTCTGCCCTGAAAGCTCATCTGCACTGAAGGATAGTTCTTCCAAGAGCTTTTCCATGATGGTGAACAGTCTCCTGGCACCTATATTATCATTCGTTGCATTCACTTCATAGGCTATCTCACTGACTTTCCTGATGGCCGCATCATCGAATATGATCTCCACACCTTCGGTCTTGAGCAACTCATGATACTGCATGGTCATCGCATTTGCAGGCTCTGTAAGTATCCGGTAGAAATCGTCAGAACTCAGGTCATCCAATTCAACACGAAGCGGGAAACGTCCCTGCAACTCAGGGATCAGATCACTGGGTTTGGAAACATGGAATGCACCACTGGCAATGAACAGAATATGTGTGGTATCGATCACGCCCCATTTGGTGGAAACGCTGGTACCTTCAACGATGGGGAGGATATCACGTTGAACACCTTCCCTGCTTACATCAATGCTGGATCCACCACCACCGCTTTTAGCGACCTTATCGATCTCATCGAGGAATACAATCCCCATCTGTTCTACCCGTTCCTTGGCCTCATCAATGGCACGGTCATTGTCCACTGCCTTCTCAGTCTCTTCCTCGGTAAAAATCTCCCGGGCACGTTTAACGGTCAACTTTCGGTTATGTCCACGTCCGTTCCCAAAGATAGATCCAAGGCTCTGCATTGCATCCTGCAGCTCTTCCATATTCGGCTGACCAAGGACCTCAATTCCGACCCGCTTCCTACTCTGGACATTGACTTCTATCTCTCGGTCATCGAACTTACCGTCCCTAAGCATCTCCCTGAAGCGTTCACGGGTAGCCTTCTGACTGTCGGTGAATGTACTGCCGGCCGGCACCACATCACTCTTCTCATCACCCTTGGCCTGGGGAAGCAACATATCGAGAAGACGCTCCTCTACCCTGCTTGCCACCTTTTCCTTCTCAGCCTCGGCAAGTTCAGCTTTCACTTGCTGGACAGCAATGCTCATAAGGTCCCTGATGATCGATTCAACATCCCTACCGACGTACCCTACCTCTGTATACTTGGTAGCCTCTACCTTGATAAATGGAGCGTTGGACAGCTTTGCGATACGCCTTGCTATCTCGGTCTTTCCCACTCCAGTGGGGCCGATCATGATGATGTTCTTGGGAGAGACTTCATCCCTGATTTCCTCAGGAAGCCGCTTCCTGCGAGTCCGGTTGCGAATCGCAACTGCTATGGTTCGTTTGGCCTTCTGCTGGCCAATGATATATTTATCTAGTTCTGAAACAATCTGAGAAGGCTTGAGCTCATCAAGCTTCCTGCTTGCTGAATATCCCATATGCTTATAGTACCTCTACGTTAATCTGATCATCTGTGTAGATGCAGACTGATGCTGCTATCTGTACACTCTTTCTCGCAATCTCCTCCGCTGACATGGTGGAGTCTGCCTCCAAATATGCCAATGCAGCACTGAGTGCGTAATTACCCCCACTTCCGATGCCGATTGCATCTCGTTCGGGGTCGACCACATCCCCTGCTCCATTGATCAGGAAGATTCTCTTCCCATCACTTACAAGCATCATTGCCTCAAGTTGGCGCAGCTGCTTATCGGTTCTCCACTGCTTTGCCAGTTCCACTGCAGAGCGAGTCAGATCCCCATTGTACTGCTTCAATTTTCCCTCAAAAAGTTCAAAGAGGGTGAATGCATCGGCAGTTGTGCCAGCAAAGCCGGTAATTACCTTCCCGTCATATAGTGTTCGCACCTTATGTGCGTTTGACTTTAAAATCGTATCTCCTGCAGTGACCTGACCATCGCCAGCTATGGCGACGTGTCCGTTTCTTCTCACTGCGACGATGGTTGTTCCTTTAAAACTACTCATGTTGCTTCCTTCCATGGGGGTGACAGGATGCGTAGACCCGTGCCAGCCTCTCTTTCGATACATGGGTGTAAATCTGGGTGGTAGAGATGCTGGCATGACCAAGCAATTCCTGTACCAATCGGATATCTGCCCCGTTGTCAAGAAGATGGGTAGCGTAGGTATGCCTCAGTACATGGGGCGTAAATTGTTTCTGCCACCCAAGCCTTCTTCTATATGTAGCAAACATACTACCAACAGTGCTCATCGGCAACTGTTTTCCCTGTATTGAACAGAACAAGAAGGGACATTCGAATCGTTCCCTTTTCAGGCTCAAATACGTTTGCAAGACATTCCTGCAATGATTGGTGAAAAAGACATAGCGGCTTTTTGATCCCTTTCCCAAGACTCGTATACGTCGTTTATCCCATTCAATTGACTCTTCTTTGATACCAAGCACCTCACTGATTCTACAACCAGTGTCATAGAGCAGGAAAAAGAGTGAAATAGAGCGAGCGGAGCGGAAATCATCACAGCTCTGGCTGAGCAGCTGAGCCACTTCCTTGGCAGTAAGAACAGTGGGAAGGTGTTTCTGGCTCCTATGTGTAGCCACAAGTGAGAATGGGTTCACCGAACATACCCCACGTTTACATAGTGAGGTATAGAAAGTTCTTACACAGCTGATCTTCCGGTTCACTGTTGTCTCACTGTAGTGGTTGTCGAATTTCAGGAACCGAAGATACATCCTCCCGTCCTCCCTTCCAGCCTCTTTCAGGCCAATCCCAAGGGAAGAGAAATAAGCGGACAGCTGTTCCAGGTCCCTCCTATAGGCAAGCAGTGTATGGTCACTGAGATTGCGGATTTGTTTCTGGGTTTCCAGGAACTCCTGGATCAAGGATTCATGCATACTCTAGACTATACCATGCCCGTCCAAAACAGTACAACGTACCCGCTCCCCCTCTTCTCTCTTCCACCTTGCATGGGCTTTCCCAACCAAGAAGGGAAGCAAGGTCACGGAAGGAGGCAACATCAGTGGCTCCCATCTCTGCAAGAGAGGCGATGCCAGCATCCAGTGATCCACCAAAGAGCCCATCAGTGTGGACAAATACGTCCTTTCCCTGGTCCAGCGCAGAGGTGGCACAGTGCAGGCATCCGCTTTTCTCAGGGGACTGTATGACCATCGTAGCACTCCCAAGTGCAGTTGAGAGCATATTACGGCTCAGGCAACGGGAAGGGAAAGCTGTATCATCAGGTTCATAGGGGGAGAGCAATGAGACAAACGGTAATGCATGATATGCCTTGACGCGATGTGTAGCCAATCCACAGTCACAGATGACGAAAGCATTGACTTTCAGGTCCTCGCTGGCATAGAGCGCAGTCCTATCAATCCCTCGGCTGTTGCTTGTCACCAGAGTGGTGTTGTTTGCGCAGGCTTCCAGTGCAAACCGGTATGCCCGTTGAGAACCGTTGCCATCCGGATAACGGGTTCCACAGAGGGTAAGCAGAGGGGAAGAGGGGTCAGGAAGAAGCTTATTGTACATAAGCCTGAATGGAGGGTTCTCCATCTGGTAAAGCACGGATGGATACCCTTCCATTCCCCAGAAACAGACTTTGAGTGATTGCTCTTCATAAAGAAACCTGAGCATCCGCTTCACCCGGGCCATGCTTGCTCCACGGTTTACGAGTTCCTGCAATGTAACACCAGAATGAGCCAACGCTATCCTCTTCTCACATGAGAGTGGCAGGAGACTGAGTGCCAGTAGTATTGAAAGTTTCATATCTCCTAAAGGCAGGAAGACAGGATCCTTGCTTCAAAACCGTTCAAACACAACCTTGATGAGCAAGAGGGAGAGTACCAGCAACATGACCGGTTTCACTACCTTCCCTCCGATTCTCAGTGCCAAGTGACTGCCGATGTACCCACCAATGATGGCACTGATGGCACAGGGAATTGCAATGGAGAAATCAATCACCCCATGGTAGAGAAACATGGACAAGGCTGCGATATTGGAGGCAAGGTTCACTATCCGTGCAGTTCCACATGCCTTAAGCAGGTCCAGACCGAGTACAGCGGTAAAAATGATGGTAAGGAACATGCCTGTCCCTGGCCCGAAGAAGCCATCATACATCCCAACTACCAATCCTGTGATGCCACTGAGGGATAGGGTGAAAGCCCTTCCCCTTGGTTGGGCCTTCCCGAAATTCGGGTTTACCAACATGAATACGGCAAGGGAGGGTACCAGTATGATCAAGAGATAGGAAAGATAGGTTGCTGCATATTGTGTAGCCAGGTAGGATCCATAGGAAGACCCTATGAAGGTTGTAACAATGGCTATCCCCCCTACCAGAAAGCTGACCTGCTTATTGGCCAGATACTGGATGGTGGCAACCAGTGTCCCACTTGCAGAGGCAAATTTATTATTCCCCAGGGCGGTGGTTGGAGGAAGCCCCACCGCTACATAGGCGGTCAGGGTGATCAGGCCACCACCACCAGCGATGGCATCCACAGCAGAACCGAAGGCGATGATGGGACAGAGAATCCATAAAACACTCACGCTTACTCCTCACTTCCCTGTTCGTCATGGTACGCATCATATGCATGCTGCAGGGAGGCAGTATCCACATGGGTGTAGATTTGCGTTGTCTTGATATCTGCATGTCCAAGCAACTCCTGGACACTTCTCAGGTCAGCTCCCCCCTCGAGGAGGTGGGTGGCAAAGCTATGGCGAAGCGTATGCACCTTTGCATCAAGGCCGCACTCCCCACAGTAGCTGACAAAACGCTTATAGATAGCCTGCCTGGTGAGCTTCCTGCCCCTACGTCCGACAAAAAGGGCTTTGTTGGCCAAGCGCATACCAATAAGATCCGGACGGATATCCTTGAGATACTCATCCAGATAGTAGGCTGCAATATCCCCTACAGGAACAATACGAAGCTTATCCCTCTTTCCCAGCACACGCAGTTTTCCATCCTGATAATCGGAAACCTCAAGATTACATGCCTCACTGATTCTCAATCCGCAGGAGTAGATCAATTCAAACAGGGTCCTATCCCGATATCCCAGAGGGGAGCTTGTATCAATACTTTCAAGGAGTACATCAATCTGCTTGACACTTGCCACCAGGGGAAGCGTGAGCGGTTTCTGTGAATGACTGATCAGGAGAACAGGGTTGTCCTGTCTTATCTTCTGGAGTTGCAGAAAGGAAAAGAATGACCTAAGTGCACTGAGCGCCTTTGCAAGACTTGCAGGACTGAGGTTACGCTCCTTTCTCTCCCCGATCAGATAGGTTTCCAGTTGGGTTGCATCCACTTTTTCAAGGGGGAGTGCTGTTTCCAGCAAACGAGAAACTTCGTATAGATAGACCGACAGCGTCGCCTGGGATAGACGACGCTGTATCATTAGATAATCCTCGTACTCTTCGAGCAAGAGCTGGTCAACGGGGAGAGCCATACCTACTTCTCTTCTGCTTTATTCCTGGAGTACCTCAGTACGGCAGGGATGGTATAGTCGTTGGAATTACTACCCGGCCCCTTGCCCAACTGTTTCTGCAGATCCTGCCAACGATTTACCTGGATTGCGGGAATTGGTTCCTCGTCCTCCTGGGTGTTCTTGGCTGCAGGAGCCTCTTCTTCCTGCCTCTTTTCGTCAACTTTTGCAGCGGCATAGTGGCGCTTGACCATATCCATCTCAGGCACTTCAGCACCAACGACCTCTTCCTTCCGTTCAAAGCCAGTAGCAACTACCGTGACCTTGATACGGTCACCCAGTTCAGGATTGAAAGCCTGACCAGCGATAATCAGGGCATCATCACTGCACTTGTCGGTTACCAACTCAACGACATCCTGATACTCCTGGAGGGTAAGGTTGTCGCTACCCGAAAGATTGACCAGGACACTCTTGGCCCCTTCTATGCTGGCATTTTCCAGGAGGGGGTTGTTGATGGCTTGGCGAGCAGCATCAACTGCACGATTCGCCCCTTCTCCAAATCCGATACCCATGAGAGCATCACCCTTGCCTTTCATGACAGTCCTGACGTCTGCAAAGTCAATGTTGATCTCACCTGGTTCAGTTATCAGCTCACTAATTCCCTGTACACCCATATACAAGACTTCATCCGCCATCAGGAAGGCTTGCTTGATAGGGGTATTGTTCTCCACTACCTTCAGCAAATATTGGTTGGGGATGATGATAAGGGTATCAACCTGTTTTCGCAGCTTTTCAATTCCTGCCTGAGCCAACAGCAATTTTTTCTTCCCTTCAAAAGCAAACGGGGTGGTTACCACCGCAACAGTGAGGGCATTGCAGCTCTTGGCAATCTCAGCTACTACCGGGGCAGCACCAGTGCCGGTTCCGCCTCCCATACCGGCGGTAATGAAAACCATATCGGCATTCTCTATCTCGCGGCGGATGTCTTCCTTGCTCTCCTGGGCGGCTTTCTCACCCACCTCAGGGACGCCCCCAGCACCAAGGCCTCCTGTCAACTCCTTGCCGATGGGAAGACGGACCTGTGCGTTGGATCGCTGTAAGGCCTGCATATCGGTGTTCATGGTAACGAACTGCACCTTTTTCAGGCCACTGGCAATCATACGATTAACCGCATTTCCACCAGCACCGCCTACCCCGAGCACCTTGATGACCGTGGCAGTGGTTTGTTCATCCTGAACCATATCCTCAACTTCAAACATTCCAAAATCCATACTCTATTCCTTCGCCATTCGGCACGATTAAAACAGTGTCCTGAAAAAACCACGGAGCTTCGAGACTGCCCCACCTTCCTTGCGACGCGTCCGCTCCTTGCGTGAACGTGTTCCGGTAGCAGTGTCCCTTACCTTACGGGCTTCACTCTTCATCAAGCCAAGTACCGTTGTGTACTGGGGACTGATATAACTCCGATCCAAGCCCCCAATCGCCTCAGGAAATCCGAGACGTGCGGGAAGCTGGAAAATCTCACTTGCCAGTTCGGTAACCCCACTGAGCAGGGCTCCTCCTCCTACCAATACCACTCCACCACCAAAGGAACCATGCACCTGGGCCTTTTCCAAGTCACTCTGCAATCTACTGAAGATTTCAGCCATTCTTGGTTCAATGACCTTGCTGAGCTCTTTCTTGGGCATCTTGATGGGAGGAAGGCCTCCCACCTGGGGGATAAGTACCATATCTTCACTACTGACAGAAGGTACATAACTGTGACCACTTTCACACTTTATCTGCTCCGCAGTTCCCCGCGTCTTGTTCAGAATGTAGGCAATATCATTGGTGACAGCATCGCCTCCAAGGTTGACCCCACCTGTGTAGACGGGAGCTCCATTGGTATAAGCGATCATATTCGTGATACCACTGCCGATATTGATAAGGATGGTACCCATCTCTTTTTCCTCACCGCTGAGGACTACCTCAGCATCAGCAAGGCTCTGCAATACCATTCTCTGTACGCTCAAACCAGATCGCTGGATGCACTTTCGCTCATTCTGGCAAATTGCAGAAGAAGCAGTTACGATCAGCACTCGGCTCTCGAGCCGATGCCCAAGCATATCGATGGGATCCTTGATACCCATCTGGCCATCAATCTGGAAGTCCTGGACCAAGGTATGGAGAATCTCTCGGTCCTGGGGTAGTTCGAACGCCCTGGCAACCTCAAGACTGCGAAAAATATCTTCTCTTTTTATTTCCTGGTCCTTGCTATTGATTCCGACCACCCCGGTGCTGGGGATACCAACAATATTCTCCCCACCGATTCCGATAATGACCTCACTCATCTCAGCTCCTGCCTGGAGCTCCGCTTCGTTGATTACCGTTTGGATGGTCTTCAAGGTCTGCTCAATATTAACGATGGAACCGGCTCGAACTCCTTCACTGGAGTGCTCACAGATGCTGTCTACCATCAACTGGCCATCCCGACTCACTGAGCCGATAACGCATCTAGTTCGGCTTGAGCCTATATCCAGTCCCATCAACATCTTATCACCAGCCATTACAGCAACCCCCTTCTGGTCGGTCTCATTGCCTGCGCACCAAACCCTCTCGATAGAGGTCATAACGCTTGTCTTCCGAGCTGAGGAAGGAGAGTGTATCCTTCTGGTCCTGTTGGGCCAGTGCTACGGCCGCTTGTATCTGGGCCGTCCCTACAGGCTCTCTCACCCAAATCTGGGCATTGAGAGAGGAGATTTCCAAAACCATCTTTCCAAAGCTGTTACTACTATTATTATCGTATTTTATACTTGTTATCAAGGTAGTTTTCTCTCCAAGGGAATTTGCCAATTCCATAACCTGATGAAATGAGCTATCAAGTCCATAGACTCTCAGCATCTGTGCATAGGAGGGAGGTACCAGTATGGTAACCATCTCCTGTTTCCATGCATCAATTTCTTCGGCAGGCAATCTCACTAATGCATTTTCCTCAACCAGATAGGTCTCTAACCCATCAGTGGTCTGCACCAAGGCAGGACTTTCCACCAAGGAGATGGTTGCCACAAGAGAGGAAGGCAAGACTCGTTTAAGCTTCAGGGTTTTGATTGTCGGGTATGAGCTCAACTCCCGCTCGAGATGATTGAGATTCAGTTCAAAAAGTGAGAGCCCCACGTAGGTTGCCAATTGTTCCTTGAGTGTAGTGGGAATTCTCTCCTTCCCATTTTCTGCAACAACCTTGATTGTGGTGATCTTGAACTGCGGAACTGTGCGCAGTGCAATGAATACCAGGAACACAACCAAGGGGAGAATCATCGCGGTCAACTTCACCCCAATCGGTATGCGTCTCATTCAACGCCCCCTTGGGAGGGAAACTGAATCGCTGCTCGCTCCTCTTTGCCCAAGGAACTCTTGTACAGTGGTATCCTGCCACTGCTGATCAGTAGAATTCGGTAAAGCATCGCACAGCTCAATAATACCACCAGAATATTGGTTCCCCCTTGGCTGAAGAACGGTAGGGGGATACCGGTGGGTGGTAACAATGCAGTTACCACTCCGAGATTCAGGATAGCTTGGAATAGCACCATACTGGTCAGGCCGAAGGCCATCAAGCTGAGAAATCGATCCCTGTCCTGCATCTTTCGGCTTGCATGGTATCCAAGAATCGCAAACATGAGAAAGAGTGCAAGGATGAAAGCTCCCCCCACAAGTCCCAACTCCTCGCAAACTGAGGCAAATATGAAGTCACTCTGGACTTCAGGCAGGAGTCCAAGCTTGTAGGAACCATTGCCCAGGCCTACCCCAAACAGCCCTCCTGAAGAGATTGCCTTCAACCCGGTACTTACCTGATAACTCATCCCACTAGGATCGAGGGAGGGAAACAGGAAAGAGAAAATGCGTTTGACACGGTAGGATTGGCTGAACATCGCAACAATCGCTGGGGGAACCAGGAATGCAAGGAGAATGACCATGTGAAGAATCCTGAACCCACTGGCGATCAACATGGCAAAACAGATAAACAGGAACAAGATCGCTGAAGAGTAGTCCCGCTGAAGAAAGATCAGCAAGGTAATCACCAAGCTGATCACTATGGGCAGTCCATGACGGAGAAGCATGGATTGCCCGCTGCGGTCCTTCCTATGGTAGGCAGCAAAGAAAAGAATGATCCCTACTTTTGCAAACTCTGAAGGCTGGAAGGATGGAATGGGTCCAATCTGCAGCCAACGCTTGGAACCCAGACGTTCCTGTCCAAAGGGAGTGAAGAGGGTCATCAGGAGGAGAATCATGGATACAACCAATGCAAAATAGGAAATATGCTCTATCCAACGAAGGGGTATATAACGGATGACAAACCAACCAACCACTGCCAAGGCGACAAACATCATTTGTCTTGTAAAGAAATAGTGATGAGGTAGTCCATGTACCAAGGCCTCATTGTATGAGGCGCTGTAGAGCATGATCAGCCCTAGAGAGGTAATGAGGATGACGACACAAAGGAAAGTGAAGGCACTCAGGTTTCTTCCGCTCTCCTCAAGTGGTTCCTCTATTTGCCGCCAATCATCAAAATCTCTTCGTATATCCATGGCATTCACCTACTAATCAGCAGTGAGACTGCTGCAAACAACCAGGATACCAAAGTGAAAGCAACCACTATACGGCTCTCTTTCACTCCCTTGAGTTCATATGCATGGTGCAGTGGCGCAATGGTAAATACCTTTCTGCCAAACCGTCTGATGGAAATGATCTGAATCAGGCTGGAAGCCAGTTCAAGAAGGAATAATCCGCTGGCAAGAAACAATACCAGCTCCGAGCCCATCAGCAGAGCTGACATTGCAATATATGCCCCAAGCGCATGGCTCCCACAGTCCCCCATGAAATAACGGGCAGGAGGAAGATTAAAGAAAAGGAAGGCAATCAAGGAACCAAGCAATGCACTGGAAGCTATACTCCCCGTCTTCAAGGAAAGCATCACCAGCAAGAGAAGCATTGGAAGGCTGCTTCCTGCAGCCAGTGCATCAAGCCCATCGGTAATGTTCACTGCATTCACGAAATAAAGGATGTACAGCAAAGCAAACAGATAGTAGCCTATACCCAAATCAAGCTGGAATACCACCAAATCGATACGGGTACTGAGCAGGTTCTGACCCTTGGCAAGGACCAGGAGCAAGAGGGCTCCCTGCATCTGCAACAACAGTTTCACTACCGAAGCCAAGCCATCGCCATTGGTGTGTTTGCTCTTCATATGGTCATCAAGGAAACCGATACCGGCAAATATGACCAATGCAAGCAAGGGAAACAACACCTGTGGATTGGAAAGCGAAGGGTCGAAGAGGGAAACCAACAAGGTGCCCAAGGTGAATGCCAAGCCTCCAAGGACGGGAGTCCCAGCTTTTTGCTTCTGGAAGGCCCTCAGCTCCGGTTTGACCGCAATGTCGCTCTGTTTTACAAAAGACAACAGAACCTTCGAGATAACGAAGGTTACGACAAAGGAGAGTACAAACAGGAGCAGCAACCTATCAGGCATACCTCATCGGCCTCCTTGCAGCATATTCAGTGAGGGACGGAATAAGCCGTTCCATACCAACTGAGCGAGAGGCCTTGAGTAAGAACAGATCACCTCGGTTGCTCTGCCTCTCTACAGTATTTTCCAACTCCTCGAAGCTCTCAGTAAATGAGACTTTCTTTGCATATCCCTGACGTCTAAGCTGGCTTGCCGCCTCTTTCATTTCACTTCCATAGAGGTAAGCTCTGCCAAAAGAGGATCTTGCAAGCAGATTCGCAACCGAGCGATGTGCAATACGAGACTGGTTACCCAGTTCCTTCATAGGACCGAGCACAACTTTCTTCTCCCCCTCCCATTTGAGGCTGGAAATATAGGAGAGAATGCTTCTGGTGGAATCCAGGCTGGCATTGTAGGAGTCATCGATGATGGTGATGTCACTACGGTATACCGAGCTTCTTCCCTGCATCGGGGTAAATCCCTCCAGTGCTTGGGCAATCTCCCTCGGACTTGCCCCAAGATAGGCTCCAATGGCAATGGCACCAACGACATCTTCGAGCAAATGTTTGCCCACTGCCCTGATCTGGAAGGTTTCCCCTTCATAGGTCACCAACCAGCCTTCCAGCCCAAGGTCAACAGCCTTCACTGCATCCCCATCATAGCGATGCAAGGTCCTTGAGGCTTGTTTCTCAATGCTTGGCAGATGCTTGCAGGAACGACTGACAAACCCTGCTTCGATCCCTGGATGGAAAATCTTGGCCTTCTCCTGAGCGATGATCTCCTGACTCCCAAATTTCTCAAGATGGGAAATCCCAATATTCGTGAGAAGTGCAATATCGGGTTTGAGGATTGAAACCATTCTATCCATCTCCCCGACATGATCGATACCCATCTCAAAGATCCCATAGCGGCTTTGCTTCTCCAAAGAGAAGGTACTCAGGGGAAGTCCATACTCACTGTTGAGATTTCCAGGGGTCTTTGCTGTAGGGCCGAGTTGTCCTGCAATGCATGCGATGGCTTCCTTGGTGGTACTCTTCCCACAACTGCCGGTGATGCCCACCGTTTTCAATTGGGGGAACAGGGATAGATAGGAACGGGATAGTGCATGCAAACCGGCAAGTACGTCATCACTGGCCAGAACTGCACAGTCACATGAGCGCAAGGCTTCCTGTGCACGTTCAGTAGGCACTACAACTGCAGCAGCCCCTTTATCTGATACTGACTTGATGTACGCAAAACCGTCGGTACGTTCCCCTTTCAAGGCAAAGAAAAGGCTTCCCTTTCCACAGAGCCTGCTGTCAATCTGCACATCAACAATGCGTAAGGAACCACCTCTGATACATGTTGCCTGACAAAGAGGAGCAATGGATGAAGGAGTAAAGGAGAACTGGTCTATATGTTGGTAGGTGTTCATTGGCTACTCCGTGAGATGGGGAGCATTGCCGCGGCCTTGATTGGTTGGAATACAATTCCCTCTCTCCAGGCACCGTCAGCCAACGACTCAGGCATACTTAGTGAGGAAATGCTGGCACGCAGGACCTGTTGTTCCTCTTCCAATGCCTGGCGATTCTCCAAGAGTGTCTGGTATTCCACTTCAAGCGAGCGATTGATCCCCCGCTGCCAGAGCGGCAGGAAGATTGCGACCATCAGGAGAAGTAGCATGACCAGAATCATGGCGTGCTGGAGGCGCTCAGCGTAGCAAGGTTTAGCAGACGTCTGTCTGTCAATCTCCACGGTGTACCAGTCATGTACCATAGCTCGCCTCCTTTACAGCTTTTCGATGATTCTCAGTTTTGCACTCCTGCTTGCTGGGTTCTCACTTACTTCTTGCTCACTGGGTATCAGGGGTTTTTTAGTAAGGATCTTTATGGTTGCCTCACTCCCCTCTGCCATTCCCTTGAACAGCCACTTCACCGGCCGGTCCTCCAATGAATGGAAGCTTATGACTGCAAGTCTTCCTCCACTCCTCAAGGCCTGTACGGCACCTTTTAGTGCCGGTTCAATTCTATCCAGCTCCCGGTTCACCTCGATTCGGATAGCCTGGAAGCTTCTGGTAGCTGGATGAATCCTTCCATAGCGATAGTTGGGGGGAACTGATTTGTAGATGATGGAAGCCAGTTCCTCACTACCTGTTATCTTATGGAGCTTGCGTGCCTCCACGATCGCCCGGGCAATACGACGGGAGTATCGTTCCTCACCAAATTGATAGATGACATCAGCCAGACGTTTTTCCTGGTATCCATTCACCACATCCTGGGCACTGATGGGGGCATCCTTGTCCAACCTCATATCGAGCTCTTCACCCTTCCTGAAAGAAAAACCGCGTTCGGACTCTTCAAAGTGGAAGCTGGAAATGCCCAGGTCAAAGAGAACCAGATCCAGATCCTGCTGCCCATATTCAGAAAAGAAATCATCAAACCAGATATTCCTGGGGGTAAAACGTTCTCCAAAGGGTTCCATCCGTTTGATCGCTTTCTTCTGGATTTCACGGTCACGATCCAACCCTGTCACTTCCAGATTTGGGTATTTGGAGAGGAAGAGGAACGTATGTCCGCCTTCTCCACAGGTGCAGTCGACCATCTTAGCCGGCCGATCATTCGGTGGTACCAAGTACTCGAGGATTTCTTGGGTCATTACCGAGTAGTGAACGTACTCCATCAGAAGTCCTCCCTGATCATTTCGCTGAGCGACTGTGCAGCGTCAAGGAACTCGTCCATGCTTGCATGCAGGTATTGCTCATAGGCACTTCGGTTCCAGAGCTCCAGATAATTGCCGGTGCCAAGGAGTACCGACTCCTCTTTGGCGGCAAGGGAGACACTCTCCCTGAGGCTCTGTGGGATATTGATTCTCCCAACCTTGTCGAACTCACACAACTGCGCCGGAGCTATCATGCCGCGTTGCAGAATCCTGAGCTTCCGGTCGAACATTGCACCGGGACCATTCATGATCGTGTTCTTGAGTTTCTCAAAATCGGTGGGAAGCATCAGCCAGAGACAGTTCTCCAAACCTCTGGTCACATAGAGGGCCTCCCCTTCCAAAGCGCTCCGCAATCGGGAAGGGATGAGTATACGACCCTTGTCGTCTATGGTGTTGTAAAATTCACCAGTCAACATGACCAGGCTCCTCACCTTTTTCATTATTTGGGATTTTTTCCCACTTACATCCATAAATGTACACTTCTTACCACTACAGCACAACCGAACTTTTCCATCTTTCCACCGGTATAATAGGTAAAAATGTCACTCACTGCTTAACAAGCGTAGACTAATTAGCGATATTTTGAGGTTTTTGCCTGGATACAGAAAATCCCCCTCCAAAAAGGAAGGGGACAGAGTAATGAATAATTTTCTATTTATCTTTCAGGATTGAAGATGTTGTAGTCGATATCGCTGAAGAGAATATCTCGCTTTTCGGCCTTTACCAACCACTCAGTATTCACGGCATTTTTGCACATATTCCCATAGACAACATTGAAGTTCCTCAGGTGGTCTCCAATTCGTTTCTGTGCATATTCAGTACTGCTCTTGTTGAACAGGATGAACGGCCAGTCACTTGCCATGGAAAGCAACACTTCCCGTGCAGCCTGATTAAGGAATCTCTGCTTCAGGCTGATCTGGTCATTGAACCGAACAGCAAGTTCCTCCATCCTCTCAATGGCCTTGTGGATATGCCGGTAGGTCCAAGCATTTGAACCATCAAGCCATACTGCACTATAGCCACCTTGTCCCCATGAGGACAAAGCAGGTCTGACCTTCTGCAAGGTATCTTTCTCTTGTCCCAGGAAGGAAGAGGGAGAGACAAAGGCAGTTGGCTGTTCAAGTTCCGCATTCTGGCGAAACACCTGTTCAATCCAATCGATGCCCTCAAACCACCAGTGGCCGAACAGCTCAGCATCATATCCCAAGGTAAAAACGGGATCCTTGTCCAGTACACCTTCCAGGGTCTTTGCTTTATTGTTGACGTTGTACAGGAAATTCCTTGCATGATCTGCCACACGCTTCTGGGCAAGATCCCGACGATAGGGAACTTTCTGGTCTGTCTGACCAGTGATCGCCCAGTACTTATACCCGGTGAACACCCGTACCGAGGGTTCATGGATATAGGGCTTGATGTAGTCCATCGGCAGATCATAACCGATATCGCGGTAGAACTCACGATAGTAACGGTCGGAAGGATACCCAGAGGCGTTGGACCAAACCAGACTGGTAGTCTGGAAATCCCTCGGGAAGGCAGCCACTCCGTTAGGGGTCTGTACAGGACGATAGGTACCATACTCAACCTTGTCAGGTGAGAGCAACATGGACTGGCTGGCTGTCTGGAACCATGAGATACCATGATATTTCAACGATTCCTCTAGTCCGGGATAATATCCACATTCAGGCAGCCAGAATCCCTTAGGAAGGTGGCCGAAGGTAGTAAGAAAGGACTGTACCCCCAGCTCCACCTGCGCATTGATCGCAGTTGGATAATCCTTGTAAAGCGGGAGGTATGCGTGGGTTGCAGCGGTGGTTGCAAGCTCCAGATGACCACTCATCTCCAGTGCCTTGAAACCATCGAGGATATTGCCACGATATCGGTCCTGGAAATCTCCAAGGTTCTCTCGTGCCTGGTCCAGGTAGAACTGAGCCATCTCAAGGAACTCTGGTTGTTCCTTGGTACAACGTGCAACCTCCTTCTCCCCCAGCTCAATATGCCGTTCAAGATACTCGAGGAACCGTTCCTGAAGTACAGGATCGGTGAGCATGCAGCAAAGCGTGGGAGAGAGGCTTATGGTCATCTTGAAAGGAATCTTGTCTTGGACAAGTCGGTTGAGCATCCTCAGCAGGGGAAGATAACTCTCACTGATGGATTCAAAGAGCCAATCTTCCTCAAGAAATCGCGGGTATTCAGGATGTCTGACAAAGGGGAGATGTGCGTTCAGTATGAATGCAATTGATGGTTTGGCCATTACAGTACCCCCTTACTCAGATGCTGTGCGAGATCCCTGATCACTGGATTATCAACAATCTCCCCTTCCTTTGTCACCAGGGAGGAGAAGTTTGCCAGGAATGAGGAGTAATCTCCCACCAATTCTTCACTATGCTTCTGCCAGTAGGCAGGATAGGTTTCGATACTCTTGCTCTGTGCCAAGGACATCTCATTTCCCTTACGGTCACGCCAGCAAAGATCAACCAGATACGAAGATCCCATATTGGGAAGGTTGATATTCCATTGTGTATCTTCACGTTCCACTGAGATATCGAAGGACAACACTTCCCCGCTCTCGAGTCGGGTTTCCTGAACACGAAGGAACAAGCTGCTGGGAGCTTGTCCATCCTCACCGAAAACCATTTGCAGGGAAGCCGGTGACAGGGACCAATAGGCATAGGCCCACTGAGGGTCACGAATCAAGAGATGGATGGATGTATCCAGATAGGATTCAGGCAACTGTTCAACGCCAGGGAGATCACTCAGATTCTGCTTGTCCCCCCGATAGTCGGTAAGGGAGTTGCAAAACCTGTTTCTATGGATTTTTCCCTTCTGTGCCGAAGAGACTTCATCGTCTTGTTCGCCGAAGGCTTCCTCCAAGGCGTCGATGAGCTCCTCCCGATCGAGTGTCTGCCAATCTTCCAAACATTCCTGTTGGGCGATATATTGCAACTCGGTAGTAGACAAGGAATCAATGTTGATGAGAATCATGCTTACTCCCAAAAAGTATCCTGACGGACGTTCTTCTACGCAATCGTAAAAGAATCACAGCGCTTAGTCAACCAATGGCTCTTTTTCCCTTAGTCAAAGAGGGTTTGCAAGGCAAGATCTACCATCGAATCGAAGGTTGTCTGCCTCTCTTTTGGAGCAACCTGTTCACCGGTAAGCAAGGAGTCACTAACGGTAAGCAAGGTCAGGGCCTCGATGCCCTTGAGACGGGCCAAGGTATAGAGTTCACATGTCTCCATATCGACCGCCATTGTTCCCACTGACTGTGCAATTGCCTTTTTCTCATCACCCTTCATGTCATAGAACTGATCACTGGTGAATACATTCCCTACGGCATACCCGATGCCCATCGACTTTGCATTCTCATAGGCTCTCATAAGCAAGGGGAAGGTTGCAGTAGGGGCGAATTGGTAGGTTCCGAAACGGCTCACGTTCATCCCACTGTCAGAGTCTGCTCCCTGGACAATCAAAACATCCTTGAGCTTGAGTAACTCACTCATGGTCCCACAGGTACCCACACGTACCAGACGCTTGGCTCCATAGCTGTCAATCAATTCCTGGGCATAGATGGAAAATGAAGGCATGCCCATCCCTGTGCCCTGTACTGAGACACGTTGCCCATGGTACAGACCGGTAAAACCATACATTCCCCTTATTTCATTATACTGCACCACATCAGCCAGGTAGGTTTGTGCAATATGCTTTGCTCTCAGTGGATCACCGGGCAATAAGACGGTATCAGCAATGCTGTTTTTATCTGAAACAATATGAATACTCATGGCTTCCTCCTACCGTATCATTCACCAGAATGCAACAATGTGCAAGATAGGGCGCCAACCGGTAGTCCGTCCTCTCGGTATTATGATATACTAGGCAAGCTATATGAAAACAAACAAACCGGACAAGACGTCCTTGATTCTTCATGGACATTTCTATCAACCACCAAGAGAAAACCCCCAGACGGGACTCATCGGCAAACAGCTTACTGCTAGTCCGTTCCCAGACTGGAATGAACGCATACATGCAGATTGCTACAGAGCAAACAGCCTCTCTCGATATCTTTCAGGAGTCAGGAGAATCCTCAGCCTGACCAACAATTATAAGTACCTGAGCTTCAATTTCGGGCCAACCCTGCTCAGCTGGATGGAAAAGTATCATCAGAATACCTATCAGCTCATCCTGGAAGCGGACAGATTAAGCAAAGAACGTCTCGGCTTTGGCAATGCCATCGCCCAAGCGTACAATCATACCATTCTCCCCCTCTGCACAGAAGAGGACGCAAGAGTCCAGATCCGTTGGGGGCTGGAGGACTTTGCACAGCGTTTTTCCAGGAAGGCTGATGGAATCTGGCTGCCAGAGACAGCAATCAGTCCTATGGTCATTGATATCCTTGCTGAAGAAGGTGTTTCCTACGTCATCCTCTCCCCTTGGCAATGCAAGGCAATCGAAGACATAGAGAAAGGACGAATTGAACTGGATGGCAGAGGAGCCCCCTACGACAGACCATTTCTCCTGCAAGGTGCCAAGGGAAAGACCATCAGTGCATTCTTCTATAATCCCCAGTTGGCAGAAGGCATCAGCTTTGGCCACTACCTAAGGGACGCAGATTCACTGTACCAACGGCTGGTTTCCATCAGGGAAGATGAGAAACCAAACCTCATTCATACCGCTACCGATGGTGAGATTTACGGTCATCATGAACCCTATGGAGATATGGCTCTTTCCGCCCTAATCAAGAAGGTCGAAGAGCGAGAAGACTTTACGTTCACCAACTATGCCACCTATCTCAAGGATCATCCGGCTACTGAGCTGGCTTACCTGCATGATGGGGAAGACAACAAGGGTACCAGTTGGTCATGCAGTCATGGCGTTTCACGATGGTACAAGGATTGTGGTTGCCATACAGGCGGTGAAGAGAGCTGGAACCAAGCATGGAGAAATCCTCTTCGTCTTGCCTTTGATAATCTCTCAAGAGAAATCGATGTAATGTATGCTGATGAAGTACAGAAAATCCTGGGCAAAGACTTTGATTCCAGGGAATTGCTCTACCAATTCTCCTCCGTTGCCAGCCATCTCAAGGATATGGACAGCTTCCTCTCTTCATTTACGCATGATGCTGAGAAGAAACATATCTTGGCAATGTTGCTTGAAGGGCAGAAATACAAGCATTTCTCCTACACCAGTTGTGGTTGGTTCTTCAATGACCTTGCCGGATTGGAACCGAAACAAAATATTGCCTATGCGCTCATGGCTGTCGATTTATACAATCCGTTCAGCAAAAAGGACCTTCTGGGTCAACTTCTGGAAGATCTGGCAAAGGCAAAGGCAAACAGGAAGCAGGACGGAAATGGAAAGACCATAGCCAAGGAACTCATGAATACACTTCCCGGTGAGGTAGAGGCAGCACTTTTCTTTGCGCTCAATCGACGCATTGCCGAGAAAGCGGATTATGAGGACACCTATGGATGGTTCCACTTGGAATCATACATAGAAGAAGATGAACATACTGAACGGCTCCATGTCACCAATACAGAAACACTGACGCAATACCTCTGCACGGCACGTGACCCAAATCCAAAACAAGCCACGCTCGAGTATCTCATGGAAGTTCAAGAGCAAGGCTCTGAGACAGTCAAGTCCACGAATATCGGGCATAAGCAGATTCCCTTGCGCATGCGTGACCAACTATTCGACCAAATTGACAGGAGTGTATGCTCCCTTGACTATGAAGCGCTCAGGAGATTGTCAAAGAACATTTTCCACTATGCCACACTGGCTAAGCATGTACCATATCTACCAATGGGGTCCCTCTACGAAGAGTTGATTGGTTCATCCTTGAGTTCCATCAAGAGTCTGTTCATGTATGGCAGCCTGGATAAATGGAATGAATACAAACAGGATTTTGCCTTGATGCTCGAGTTCCTCAAGAAGTATGGAAAACAACCGGATATTGATCTGGTCGCTACCATCTTCCACACCCAAATGACCAACCTAGGTGAAAAGATTCAGGAACATGGGCTGTATGAGGACAATATTCGTTTCATTCTGGAGTTCTTGCAGATTGTCAGGGAGAGAGGATTCCAGCCTGACCTGACAGCACTGCAGAATGCAGTATATCCGTATGTAAGCATGCAAAAACAACCGAAGGAAGAGGATATTATCTCAATCAACGCGTTGGCGAAGGAATTGAACTTCGATATCTATATCAATTAATTGGCAATAAGCTTGGCAAGCTCAGGGTCCTCCTCAAGGACCATCTGGGCATAGGAACAGAGGGGAACTATCATCTTCCCCTCTTTCCTTACCTCTTCTACAACAAGCATCACCAGCTTCCTTGCAATACCCTGTCCCCTCAGGCTGGGAGAAACATAGGTATGATCAATTGCGATTCGTTTATCACCAAGGGAGCGCATGGTGATTCTGGCCATGGGAATCTCATTCTCTTTTCCGTAGGCAAATCCATTATCTGCTTTGTAATAGTCCATCAGCTCCTCCCTGTTTGCAGTAGCTTCTTTGCATGCCCAAGGCTTTCGCTACTTGAATCATCACCACTGAGCATCCTGGCAATTTCCTTTTGACGTTCTTCCTCTTCCACCCTTCTGATCATGGAGTAACTCATCTGGTTCCGTATCTCCTTGTGCACCACCAGATGGGTATCTGCCTTGCTTGCAATGGAAGCAAGGTGGGTGATGACAATAACCTGGTGGGAATGGCTGAGGTTCATCAGCTGGTCAGCTACAGAGAGCGCCACACTGCCTCCAATACCGGCATCAACCTCATCGAAGATCAGAGTCGGAACGGCATCACTCTCTGCCAGACTGGTTTTCACTGCAAGCATGATACGTGACAGCTCCCCTCCACTGGCTACATCCTTGATCGAACGCATTTCCAGACCTGGGTTTGCGCAGATATCATAGCTTACCTCATCAATTCCCTGTGGTCCTGGCTGTATTTGGGTGAAGGCGATAGAGAATACAGCCTCTTTCATCCCGAGGGTCCTGAGTTTCTGCTCGACCTGGGAGGAAAGCCTCTGTGCAGCCTTCTGTCGTTTTTGTGAGAGCACTTCGGCTTTGCTGGCCACCAGATCTGCTGCAGAAGCAATCTGTTTCTCCAGTTTGCTTAGCCAGATTTCCTGTTCCTCAGTAAGATTGAGACGACTCTGGCTCTCCTGGTAGAAGGAACAGACCGCTTCAAGCGTGTGTCCATATTTTTTCTTCAACCGTTGCAGGCTGGCAAGCCTACCTTGCAACCTGTCGAGCTCTTCCTCACTGTAGCTCATGGATGAGCGGTAGTCGCGGATACTCTCATAGATATCTTCGATCTCAATGGTAGCACTTTCAAGACGGGAAACATACTCCGCCAAGGATTGGTCGGCTTTTGCAGCATTGGAAATCTCGGAACCTGCAAGGGAGAGAGAGGCAAGGGCACTGGTCCCCACCTCCCCACCGTGCAATGCTCCAATGGCTGAGCTCAAGGATTCATGGATCTGCTCATAACTAGCGATCACCCTAACCTGCTCAGCTATCTCGTCATCTTCCCCTACTTTTGGATCTATCTTTGCAATCTCTTCAACAGCAAACCGAAGAAAATCCTCTTCCTTCTGTGATTGTTCAAGCTGTTGTTTCTTCTTCACCAGTTCATCTTTCAGTGCCTGGTATGATTCATATGCAGAGCGGTAGGCGCTTCTCTCTTCCTCGCAATTTCCATAGACATCAAGCACCGCAAGCTGGTTTGACGCGCTGAGCAAACTCTGGTGATCTCTCTGTGCACTGATATCAAGCAGTTCCTTGCTGATCGCAGCCAACTCTGTCCGGCTGGATAGACGACCTTGCAAGGATACCGATGATCGCCCATTATTCTTGATGGTCCTGCTGACAACCAGGCTCTCATTGTCAAGGGAAATGCCCTCCCGCTCGAGATACGCAGCCAAGTTGGGTGGATAGGGAGGTTCAAGGGCAAAGGAGGCTCTTACCGTTGCACTCTCCTGTCCGCTTCGGATGGATTGTACTTCGGTTTTCTCACCCAAGAGCAGGGAAAGGGCTCCCAGGATTATTGACTTTCCTGCACCGGTCTCACCAGTTATCACCGTGAATCCATCAGGAAACTCGATGACACTGTCTTCGATCAGTGCATAGTTGTGTATTTCAAGCCGCTCAAGCATGCAATCCTCCCCCGGACCAATTTAGTTTATCACGTAATACTTCTATATAGTTACGCTTTTCGCTTGCGACCAGCAGTGCCTTGCTCTGCGATTTTTCCACAACAATCATATCATCTTCCTGCAAGCAGAAATTTTGTTGTCCGTCCACGGAGAGCATCAATCCAGTTCTCTGTCCTTTTGGGATGGTCAGAGTGATGGTTGAATCCCCGCTTACCACCAGTGGTCGGTTGGACAGGGTGAATGGGCAAATAGGGGTTATGATCAAGGAGGTGAGATCCACATCCAGTATGGGACCTCCGGCTGCAAGGCTGTAGCCTGTGGAACCAGTTGGGGTTGCGATGATCATGCCGTCTGAGCGAAAGAATCCTGCCTCGGTTGACCCGATACGCAGCGAGAGACTGACGACTTTACTGATACCACTGGAGGATACCACCATCTCATTTAGTCCATGAGCGGTGAATACCTTCTTGCCTTTCCTGAATACCCCTACCCTGATCATCAGTCTTCTGCTGATGGTGTTCTTTCCTTCCAGGAAGTAATCAATAGCTTCCTGCCACTCCTCCACCGATATCTCCGTGATGTAACCAAAGGTTCCTACGTTGATGGCAAGGATGGGGATTCCCAAATCCTGGAGGTAGCGCGCACAGTAGAGTACCGTCCCGTCCCCACCAAGGCAGATGACCAAGTCGGTGTCCTTATTCACGACCAAGGGTTCGTTTCCCTTGTTCGTTCGGCTTACACTACTTTCAATCCCCTTCTCAGCAAGGTAGTCGACAATTGTCTGGGAGAGGGTATGGGATGTCTTCTTGCTCCAGTTTGCAATGATCAATACATGACGTACCTGTCTCTGTTCCATAGTTGACTCCTTACGGAAGGTGGCTGATGACCTTCATCAATAACTCAGTATCTGATTGTTTCAGGAATGGGTAAAGAGGAAGCGATATTCCTCTGAGATGGGGAGGAAGGGCCTTCGGGAAAAGATCAAACCGGTCGCTGTAACCCTTAGCCAAGGTGTCTGAGAACGTTTTCTGTGCAGAAACCTGATACTTGTTCGCAAATTTGATGGCATCCTCGGCTCTGGAGTCCAAGACAACACAGAACCCATATCCATTGGGTTTGAAATCTATGTTCCCAATTCCATACAGCTTGTGTTCAGTCTTGAGAAGTGCATTGGAAAAAAGCGTATAGAACTCCCTTCTCTTGGAAAGATGGTCATCAAGGTGGGAAAGCTGGATCAATCCCAGTGCAGCATTCATATCGGGAAGTTCCACATACTCCCTATATTCACGGAATAGTGCACTGAGTGTCTTCTGGTAGTCACCATGCATGATGGCGAGTACTGCTCCCCCAGCTGCACTGACCACAGCATCCTCTTCCAATGCACACACAACCAGGTCTCCGAAACCACCGGCTTTCTCTTCGTCAAAGCAACTACCTAGACTTTGGCTGATGTCCTCAATGACAGGAACTCCAAGTGATCGGTATTCACAGTGCAGCGGTATCTGGCACATTGGCTCATGAATCAAGAGTGCCTGTGCTCCTTCCTCGACAAGGCGAGTGGCCTCTTCTTGACTGAGACAACCACTCTCCTCATCTATATCACCGAGTACCAATTCAAGTTGCATTTCTTTTGCAATTAAGGCGTAGAGTGAAGGAGAGAGCACACTCACCCCTACTTTTGCCCCTGGTGGAAGAGAGAGCGTGAGCAATGATGCACGTAAGGCATCAGGATAACTGCGAAGAGCAATCCCCTCTCCGGCTCCAATATAGGTACAAAACTGTTTCAGAAACTCATTCTTGCGTTCTCCCGGCCCAATACGTTCATCTACCATGGTCTGCAATACTGCATCCATGTCTTTCCTGCGTAAGGTCGGTTTATAGAATGGGATTAAAGCCACAGGTTCCTCCTCGGGCAAGTATAGCCGGATTCCTTGGCAATTGAAAGGTACAAAATGGGGAGGAGAACTCTCTCTTAATAAAATACCCTCCTGCTTAAGGAGGGGATGAAGGGAAAAAGAAAAAGGCCCGGCGGCTACCTACTCTCCCACGGCTAACCGTAGTACCATCGGCGTGAGGGTGCTTAACTTCCGTGTTCGGGATGGGAACGGGTGTGTCCACCCTGCTGTGGCCACCGGGCCGGCCAACGCCTGGGAGCGCGAGGGATCTCGCACGACCGGCCTTGGCAGCCCTGGGA
>JAQQAR010000009.1 GCA_028532765.1 Sphaerochaetaceae bacterium
CCGATTCCCTCCGCGATAAGCTGCTTCATGAAAATCTCGGGTGAAGGAACCAGGTAGAGATCCTTGGAGGGTAGAAAGGGGTTCTCAAACCGTGTGGAAAAGTTCTCGATGGTAGCTTCAGGTATCAGAGTGGGACTGAGTATGGGGGTGTCGACTTCCGTGTAGGAACGTTCGTCAAAAAAGGTGCGGATAGCCCTATTCATCCTGCTCCTTTGCTGTGCTGCTGTTTTCATGGGTGTATCATAGCCAGAGGGCCGCTTGTGTTGCAAGCATACCATGCAAAACAGTATACTCACTCCTATGAGAGAGTATGTAACCGACGATATCATCTATGCCCTTGCCACGCCATGGGCACAGAGCGCGTTAGCGGTCATAAGGGTCAGTGGGGAAGGGTGCAAAGCACTGCTTGCAACTCGTTTTTCCCGACCTAAAGCCTTAAAAGAAGCTGGTAATGCCACTTTGGTCCATGGGTACCTGCAGGATGAAGCAGGAAAAAAGCTAGATGAGGTTGTTGCCGCCGTTTATACGGAAGGACACGGGTATACGCTGGAGGAAGCTATTGAGTTTTCTTGTCATGGCTCTCTTGCTGTGATCAAGGAAATACTGGCACTGTTTTCCCGACTGGGTATGCGTAGTGCAGAAGGTGGTGAATTCACCTTCCGTGCATTCTTGCACGGTCGGTTGGATCTGACCCAGGCAGAAGCTGTGCAGGAGCTGGTGGTGAGCCAGAGTGAACGCTCCAGGGCTCTTGCCCTGGGACGGCTTGAAGGGAGCTTGAAGGAACGTATCAGTTCCCTGAAGCAACAATTGATGCAGGTCATGGCTGCTGTCGAGGTACAACTCGACTATGCGGAGGATGAGCTGGATGCATTTGTGTTTCCCCGTGCCCAGCTCGTTGATTTGATAACCCAACTCCACCATCTCTCTGAGACGTACCAGGTAGGAAAACTGTACAAGAGTGGAGCCAGAATTGTGCTTGCCGGTTCCACCAATGCAGGAAAGAGCTCTTTGTTCAATCTGTTGCTCAAGCAGGAGCGTTCGATAGTCAGCCCTGTAAAGGGAACCACCCGTGATTATATAGAAGCCGACCTGTCGATCGAGGGTATCCCGATTCGCCTGTACGATACAGCGGGACTCAGGGAGAGCTCTGACAGTATTGAGAGTGAAGGCATTAAACGAACAGAACGCCTTATAGGCCAGGCAGACTTGGTGGTATTTCTTGTTGACAGCACCATGATGGGGCATGTACCTGAAGAGGATGAACGGACCTTGGTGGTCTACAACAAGAGTGATCTTGCAAGGCCACCCAAAGGGAAACTTGCTATCAGCGCCCAAAGTGGGGAAGGAGTGGATCGTTTGCTCCATGAGATCTCTACTCGCCTGACCAGTGGGTTCTCCGTCAGTGGTGATGAACTCCTGATCATTGAATCGGAGCGGCAGTACCAACTCTTGGATGCAAGCGAAGTGGCGCTTGGCCGAGCGCTCGAACTGGTGGATGAGGATATCCCATTGGATATCACTGCTGTAGAGTTGGGAGAGGCGTTGGACAATCTTGGTCAGTTGACCGGAGAGGTTACCCCCTCCGATATTCTTGAGACAATCTTCAGTGGATTTTGTGTAGGAAAATAATATATGGATTATGATGCAATCGTAGTGGGAGGGGGCCATGCCGGTATTGAGGCATCCTTGGCTCTCTCCAGAATAGGATACAAGACGCTCTTGATCACCCAGAACCTCGATGCAATCGGGCGTTTGTCGTGTAATCCGGCAATCGGTGGGCTCTCCAAGGGAAATATTGTCAGGGAAGTTGATGCCCTTGGTGGTGAGATGGCCCACCTGATAGACCACTCCATGATACAGTACCGCATACTCAACAGGAGACGCGGTCCTGCTGTACAGGCTCCCCGTGCCCAGGCTGACAAATTCACCTACGCACGACTCGCCAAGGAAACACTGGAACGTGAACATAACCTTTCCCTGTTCATGGACACGGTTGTCGACCTCCAGCTCGATGCAACCGGCAAGCGCCTTGTGGGGGTAATTACCCAAAGACGGCATACCATCTCCGCAAAGGTAGTCGTCCTTACCACCGGAACCTTCATGGAAGGAAGAATTTTCATAGGAGAGTATGATGCCCCCAACGGTCGCTTGGATGAACCGGCTGCCATTGGACTGGGCACGAATCTCAGGAAAAAGGGTTTCCCGGTGGGGAGGTTGAAGACCGGCACCCCTGCCAGGGTACGCAAATCCTCCCTGGATTTTGACAAGATGGAGTTGCAGGATGGGGAAGAGCTTATGATGCCCTTCAGCTATGATTATGACAGCATCAACAGGCCCCAGGTTCCTTGCTACATTACCTGGACCAATGAGAAAACCCACGCAATCATTCAGGATAATATCCATCGTTCCCCCCTTTATGGTGGGAAGATCATTGGGACCGGACCACGCTATTGTCCTTCAATTGAAGACAAGGTGGTTCGATTCCCCGATCGTGACCGGCACCAGATTTTTGTGGAACCTGAGGGTATCGGGACAGAGGAGATGTACCTAAACGGTATCTCTTCCTCCCTTCCTGAAGATGTGCAGTGGGACTTTGTCCACAGCATTACGGGTTTGGAACATGCTCAGATCATGCGCCCCGCCTACGCAGTCGAATATGATTTCATCGATCCCCAAGCCCTATTCCCTTCCCTGGAGAGCAAGCTGGTTGAGAATCTCTTCATTGCAGGCCAGACAAATGGTACCAGTGGATACGAGGAAGCTGCCTGTCAGGGATTGATGGCAGGAATCAATGCAGCGCAGAAGCTCAAGGGGGAAGACCCTCTTGTGCTCAGTCGTAATGAAGCCTATACAGGGGTCCTTATTGATGACTTGGTAACCATGGGGACCAAGGAACCCTACCGTATGTTCACCAGCAGAGCAGAGTATCGGCTTAATCTTCGTCATGACAGCTGCGACCAGCGCCTTACCGAGAAAGGGTTCCGCGTTGGATTGCAATCTGAAGAGAGCCTCTCCCGTCTTCAGCAGAAAATGGAGAAGATGGAAACTGTGAAGGATCTGCTCCGTCAGCGGAAGGTCGGCGAGAAGAGTGCAATTCAGGCACTCAAGATGCCTGAAGTCACGATGGCCAGCCTCCAGGAAACGATTCCAGAGCTCTCTGCCTTTGAGGAGCCGATTCGTTACCAGGTGGAACTGGATGTGAAATATGAAGGATATATCAACCGCCAGGAGCGACAGATCAACCGATTTGAGAAACTGGAGAGTCTCCATATCAGTCAGGATTTTGACTATGATGCATTGGATGGCTTAAGTACAGAGGGCAAGGAGAAGCTCAAAAAAGTGATGCCGATCTCAGTGGGACAGGCATCCAGAATCAGCGGTGTTCGCAATAGTGATATTGCCCTCTTGATCGTTCATCTGGATAGGGGAGGGAACCGTGAGCGGTAAGTATGCTGCCTTGATACAGGAAGGCCTCGATGCCATGCAACTGGTATGGTCCGATGAGCAGTTGCTCCAATTGCAGCGGTATATTGCAGAGGTTGAGCTTTTTAATCCCGTTTACAAGTTGGTTGGAGCTGAGGGAAAAGAGTTGGTCATCCGCCATATTTTCGATAGCCTGGCCGCAGTCTCTCCAATCAGTGAAATCGCCCGGAAGTATGAGAACCCCTGCTTTGCAGATCTTGGTTCAGGTGCAGGTCTACCCGGGATTCCCTTGGCAATAGCTCTGGAAAATTACTCCTTCACCTTGGTGGAAAGGATGGAGAGGAGAGTGAATTTTCTACGAAACGCTCTTGTAGCGACCGGTCTCTCTGAACGGGTGCAGATTGTCTCCCAGGACTTGAAACAGGTACGCCAGAAGTTCGATGTGATTACCTTCCGGGCTTTCAGGCCTTTGGTGGAAATACTTGATCTTGTGGACCCCATCCTCAGTGATGGTGGTGTAGTCTGTGCATACAAAGGCGTGCTAGACCAGGTTGAAGCAGAGCTGGACCAAGTTGCATCACAATGCAAAAGTAGGTGGAGTGCCCAGTATATCCCTCTCACGGTTCCCCAATTGGATGCAAATCGCACGCTTTGCGTTCTCATAAAGATTTGATACCATCTGAAGGCAAGGGTGTTTACCTAGAAAGGAGCGAGTTGTGAAGGAAGGTAGAGGAAAAGGTTCTCTTGTTGCAGGGGTGGTTTGCCTCTTATTGACGCTATTGGTAGGTGCGTTGGAAGTTTTGCCGCCTCTCGGAATTGAACTCAGTGTAGTCACCTGGGCAAGTTCCCTTCTTAATCGTTTCTTCTCCTTTACCGTTTCCCCAGCACCCTTTTCTCTCGTGCCACTTGCTGTACTGCTTGGCCTCTGGACGATCATGATTTTTACTTTCAGAGTCAAAAATCGCTTTCTCTATGTATTAATCCCCCTTACCGGAATCATGGCCTATACGCTCTATTCCCTTAGCCATCTTATGCAGGGAAGTACTCGCCCAATCCTGATACGAACCATACCCGAAGATCTGCGTAGTGCCTCTTTCCGTGTGGTGTTAATCTTTTTCGCCGAAATGGCTCTCTTTGTCATTCTCACCTTAATCGGGGACGGAATGAAACGGTACAAGATAGCCAGGGCAGAGATGGGCAAGGTCAAAAAAGAGAAACGAGAAAGGAAGAAAGGACACAGTTCTAAAGACCAGGAAGCTCCTGAGGACGAAGAGGAAACCATTACCCTCAGCAAGAAACCCGTAGAAGCCGAAGAGGTTGTTGAAGGGGCAAGCTTCGCAGACCAACAGGTTGCTTTTCCTCCCATAGCTGAGGTTCCTTCGCTGGAGAGTTTGTCAAGAAAGCATACACCGAGTGACCGAAAAACACCGCTGGAGGATACAATCGCGGTGAAGGAGATGCAGGTAGGAAAGGTAAGTATTGGAGCGTTGCACACACTTGGGGAAGAGCGAAAACGAAATAACGGGTTAACCTACCTGGAGAGAAAACAGAGAGAACTGGAAACCCAGAAAAAAGAGGCTGAAACACATCCCCAACCAAAAGACGAGGAAAAGCATAAGAAAGAGCCTGTTCAGCTCTCAGGGTTCCTACAGGGTGCTTTGGAAGCGGTAGGAAAGGCCCCAAGGAAGAACAATGCACGGAGGAATGAACCCCAAGGCAAGGTAAAGAGCATGCTTGCTCAAGCCGTGGAGGAGCAACAAGGAAAGAGGGAAGAACCTCCTGCCAAACCCTCTCAACACATGAATATCAGGGAACGTATTCTCTCGGTGCGGTATGAACCAAAGGGAAAGGAGGAGCGCCCCCCCAATCGGGAAGTAGCCGACCCCTTCTTCCGGCCCAATCAACCAAAGACAGAATCGCCACTTCCTGTCACTCCCAAATCTGAGATGACTCCAGAACCTGGTTTTGCGCCCAAGAGTACTGCTCAGCCAACTGGTGGTGGTGAGCTGGTAGGAGAAGCGGTCCAGACAGAGAGCAAGGAGCATGAAGAAGATCCTCTGGAGAGTGCCAGCGGGGTGGGTGGTCTCTCTTCCAGGAGTGAAGGAAGTGCTCTCATCAACCGTAAGCGCATCACCTATCAGTATCCTGATGAATCCATCTTGGTTACGTATCCACAGATTGGTGATGTGGTTGATGAACAGACGGTCAACCAAGGGAAGCTCCTGGTTGCAACACTTGAACAGTTCAATATAAATGCAGAATTGACCAATATTGTACGCGGTCCCACTGTTACCATGTTTGAGTTGCTTCCTGCCCCTGGGGTGAGAGTGAATTCAATCGTGAACCTTTCAGACAACATTGCCCTCGCACTCGCTGCCACCCAGGTCCGTATCGTGGCACCCATCCCTGGGAAATCTGCTGTGGGTGTTGAGATCCCCAATCTTAAGCGGGATATCATAGGTTTCCGAGAAATGCTCCCCTCTTTGACTGCATCATTGGGTATTCCCATGGTCTTGGGACGCAGCTTGATGGGAGATCCCGTGGTTGTTGATGTGATCAAGGCCCCTCATCTCCTGATCGCCGGTAGTACTGGAAGTGGTAAGAGTGTATGTGTGAACTCCTTGATCTGTTCGGTTCTATTCAGGCGTAGTCCAAAGCAAGTAAGGATGATCCTGGTCGATCCAAAAATTGTAGAGTTGAATATTTATAATGGGATTCCCCACCTGCTCACTCCCGTCATCACTGATGCGAAAAAGACCCTGAAGGCACTTGATTTCTGTCTCTATGAGATGGATAGACGGTACAAACTACTGCAGGCATTAAGTGTCAGGAATATCATCGGGTACAACGAGAAGATAGAGAGTAGTCGCCTCGCTCGTGAGAAACTTCCCTATATCCTGGTGGTTATCGATGAATTTGCAGATTTGATGCATCTTGTTGGTAAGGACATGGAGAGCAAGGTCAGTCGTCTTGCTGCCATGAGCCGTGCGGTGGGTATCCACTTGGTCTTGGCTACCCAGCGTCCTTCTGTTGATGTTATCACCGGCGTTATCAAGAACAATATTCCAACCCGTATTGCTTTTGCTGTTACCAGCTCAACCGATAGTCGAATCATCCTTGATGAACCTGGCGCAGATAAGCTACTCGGAAAGGGAGACATGCTGTATATGTCCAGCAGCAGCCCTGCAACCGAACGGATACAGGGCTCCTTCCTCAGTGACAATGAAGTGGAACAGGTGGTAGCATTTGTAAGCTCGCAAGGTGAGCCTGAATATATCGACGAGTCATTCTTTGAGGACGATGAGCCGAAGGCAAGTGAGAGCAGTGATGATGATGTTGCTGATTCAAACGATGATGAAGAGTTGATGGAGAGAGCGCTTGCGATTGTCGTTGAACGCAAATGTGCTTCAGCCTCCTATCTGCAGCGGCGTTTGAAGATTGGGTACAACCGAGCTGCCCGTATGGTTGAGCAGATGGAAGAGCTGGGCTATGTTGGGCCCCCCAATGGGAGCAAACCACGCGAATTGATCAAGTACCCCTAGGAGAAGAGAACCAAATGGTTGGAGAACATGCCGTTTACAACGGAAAAATCATATTGCAGAGTGAGGCAGTAGTACCGGTAACCCAGAGAGAGATCCAGTCGGGGTTTTATGTGTATGAGTCCCTCAGGGTCATTCAGGCACACCCTGTGCACCTGGAGGACCACCTATTAAGGCTTGAGAACTCTGCAAATCTTATACATCTTGACTATCCGTTCAGTCGGGAAGAGATTGGCTCCTGGGTACATGCTCTGATCGAGGTGGATCTGGTTGAGAAAGCCTCCCTGAGAATCCAGATCTATGGAGGCAAGCAACCACAACTGTTCATCACCACGAGTGAGATACTGAGTTATCCAGAATCCTTCTATACAGAAGGTGTGAAATCACTTACGTATGAAGGGGAGCGTCTGCTTCCTGGCGCAAAGACGGGAAATCTCCTACTGAACTATCTTGCCCTGGAAGAAGCCAGAAGAAATGGATGTTTCGAGGCACTTCTGGTCGATGAGGAACAGAAAATCCTGGAGGGAACACGTTCCAACTTCTTTGCAATCAAGGATGGGCAGCTCTTCACTGCACAAGATGAGAAAGTCTTGCTGGGTATCACCCGGGATCGGGTTATCAAGGCAGCAAAGCTGTTGGGTTTGCAGATATGCTACGAAGCACCTTCTTTGAACAAAGTGGTTGGTGGTTTCTATGATGAGCTGTTCATCTCCGCGACCAGCATGGCTGCAATGCCAATTTCACACGTCAATGGAAACATTGTTGGAAAGACTTATACCGTAACCCGTGAGATCAGCAGTCTTGTCAGGCAGTGGGAGCTGGAGGATTGACCATTTTTCCTTTTCTAGAGAGGTAAACATGAAATACACAATCCAAAGTTGGTTGTGATCTTTCACCATGAATATTCTGTTCACTTTTAGCAGAGGTGGACAAGGCTTTTAATTTCCTCTATCTTACTATTATAAGGTTTGAAAAAAGAACCTCTCTTATTGCGAATACTGCAATTACTTATAAAGGCGAAATATAGAACGAATGAAATTTACCGAATTACCCTTAAGTGAGCAAGTGCTCAAAGGCATCGAGACTGCAGGCTTTAGTGACTGTACCAACGTACAGGAAAAAGTACTCCCCACAAGCCTCTCTCGTCGTGATGTCATGGTCCAGTCAATGACTGGAAGCGGAAAAACCGCAGTGTATGTGTTGACGATTCTTGAATCGTTTGTCCAGGCCATAAAGGCTGGAAAGGGCAAACCGAAGGCATTGATTGTTGCTCCAACCCGTGAATTGGCTGTTCAGATTGAGGAAGATACCATTCTCCTTGGATCTGGTATCGAAGACCTCACCATCGGAAGTTTCTTTGGTGGTGTAGGATACGGGAAGCAGGATGAAATCCTGGAGAAGGGGTGTGATATCTTTGTCTGTACCCCTGGCCGTATTCTTGACTACCAGAAGATGCATAAGATCGACTTCAGAGAATTTGACATCTTTGTAGTTGATGAGGCAGACCGAATGTTCGATATGGGTTTTTATCCCGATATCCAGAAGATGTTCAGCTTGCTTCGTGATTGCACAGAACGACAGACGATGTTGTTCTCAGCAACGCTCAGTACAAAGGTACGTAATCTTGCCTGGTCGTTCATGAATGAACCAGCTGAGATTGAGGTTAATCCTGAGGAAATTACCGTTAATGCAATTACCCAGGAGTTGTTCCATGTTGCGAAGGATGAGAAATTCTCACTTTTTCTACAACTCCTGAAAAAAGAGAATCCTGAGAACTGTCTGGTATTCACCAATACCAAGGCACGATGTATTGAGGTCTCTAAGCGGCTTTCTCTGAACGGATACCCGACCAAGTACCTGATGGGAGACCTGCCACAATCAAAGCGGTTACAGACAATCGACCGCATGAAGGAAGGCAAGATTAGATTTCTTGTGGCAACTGATGTTGCAGCCCGCGGGTTGCAGATCGATGACTTGGAATTGGTTGTCAATTACGACATCCCTGATGATTTTGAGAACTACGTCCACCGTATAGGCCGTACAGCCCGTGCTGGTAAGAGTGGTAAATCCATTACCTTTGCAGATGAAGAGTATGTATTCAACCTGGAAGCAGTAGAGAACTTCATTCAGATGAAGATTCCCGTAATCTGGCCTGAGGAGGGTGACCTTGAACCCGTCGAGGACAAGAGTGCCTCATACTCCTTCAGGGACTTGGTGAGGGATGACGAGTATGGTGGGCGTCCGAGTCGCGGACCTAGAAGTGGGGCAAAACCTTCCCGTGGTGGGTCCAGGCCACCCAGGAGAGGGAAACCACAATCCTCTGGCCGTCCAAAGCGTGCAAAGGACGAACGAGACAACAAACCCAGAGGGCCTAAACCTGAAAGGAAAGAGAGATCACAGGAACCTCAAAGACGTCGTCGTCCAGGCTCCAAGAGCTATGCAGAGATCCAGAACCTCTCACTTGAGGAACGACTGTCCTACTACAAGCAGCAGTACAAGAGTGAAGGGGGCCAGATTCCTGAAGGATCCCCTGAGGCCAAGAAGAGCCAGCCTGCTGTGAAGAAGGAGAGTCCTGTAAGAAAAGACCCTGCCCCTAAGCCGTCTGTTGCTCAGAAGCAAGAGACCACCCAGACGAAGAAGAAGCAGAATTTCTTCACCCGGTTGTTCAGGAGAAACAAGTAGCATGCTCAAACGGTTCATCGCCTACTATCGTCCATACAAGGGATTGTTTTTCCTTGATATGGGGGTGGCAATTTTTGCTTCAATCCTTTCGATTCTCTTTCCCACCTTGACTAGACAACTGCTCAGGGTGGAGATCCCTGACCAGAATCTGAAGAATATGGTCATCATCTTTGGCTTTATGCTCCTCATCTACATATTGCAGGCAATCTGTCAGTATATACGGGTAACCTGGGGACATATTCTTGGGGTAAAGATGGAGACCGATATGCGAAGCGAATTGTTCGGTCACTTGCAAAAACTCTCCTTTGGGTTCTTTGACAAGACCAAGACCGGGCATATGATGAGTCGCATCACCAATGATTTGTTCCAGATCACCGAGATGGCTCACCATGCTCCTGAGGATTTGATCATCAGCGTTGCTACCATTCTGGGTTCTTACATCCTTATGTTCAGCTACAGTGTTCCTCTTGCCCTGGTTTCCCTCATACCCCTGCCGATCATGGTGTTCTACGGGGTGTATTATGGAATACGCATGAAGGCAACCTTCCGTCGTGTTCGGCGAACCGTTGCTGACGTGAACAGCAATGTAGAGAACTCCTTGATGGGAATCAGGGAGGTCAAGTCATATGGCCGTGAGTCCTACCAAGAAGCCAAATTCAACCATGTCAATGATATCCTGCGTGACAGTAAGATGGAGCAGTACAAAGTGATGGGAAGTTATCACTCCATCTTGGGGTTCTTCCGTGAGCTCTACTACTTCTGTACCATCGCTGGTGGAACGTTGCTGATATTCATGGGAAAGGTCCAGTCCTATGATTTGGTCACCTTCATCCTCTATGTTGGTGTGGTACTTCCTCCCATTGATCGCCTGATCAACTTCACTGAGCAATTGCAGCAAGGAATGGCAAGCTTTGAGCGATTCACCCAGGTGATGGATGAGCACCCGGACATCCAGGATGTGAAGGATGCAAAGAGCCTGAAAATCCAGGATGGTACAGTCAGGTTCGACCATGTCTCATTCTCCTATGAAAACTCTTCTGAGGTGATTCTCAAGGATGTGGATATCACGGTTCCAGGCGGTTCTACCTATGCATTGGTAGGCGAGTCAGGAGCTGGAAAAAGTACCTTTGCCAGCTTGATCCCTCGCTTCTATGAGCCAAGCGAAGGCAAGGTGATGATTGATGGGCAAGATATTCGTGAACTGACCCAGCACTCCCTCAGACAGAATATTGGGTTTGTCCAGCAGAATGTATTCCTCTTTGATGACACAATCAGGGAGAACCTGAAATACGGAAAGGTTGATGCAACCGATGATCAGCTTTGGCTGGCACTGGACGCAGCAAATCTTGGAGATTTTGTCCGTTCACTACCACTTGGACTCGATACCCAGGTAGGGGAGAGGGGTACACTGCTCTCCGGTGGGCAGAAACAACGAATTTCCATTGCACGGGTATTCCTGAAAAATCCCCAGATTCTCATATTTGATGAGGCAACCAGCAGCTTGGATACAGAGAGTGAAGAGTTGATCAATGAAGCCTTCCACCGACTGTCCAAGGGTCGTACGGCCATTGTCATTGCCCATCGTCTTACAACCGTCAAACATGCAGATTGCATCTTGGTCCTTGATGAGGGTAAACTGGTAGAGTCTGGAACCCATGAGCAGTTGCTTGAGGCTGATGGCCAGTATGCAAAACTCTACAAGACACAGGACTTTTCTTAGCGGGAGGAGTATGCATGAAGAAAATACGCATAGCATTTGCAGGATTATTTGTGATCCCAATTATAGCGCTTTCACTTGTGTATGCATTTCCTCTTGGTTACCTGTTGCGCCTCCTCGGCTTCAGAAAAGCTGGGGATCGATATTTGCGTGCTTGTGGACACTTTATTGGTAGTTCGATCATTTTCTTCTTAGGGATCAAGGTCCATGTTGATGGAAAGGAGAACCTTCCACCGGAGCAGTCAGTATGTTACATGGCAAACCATCAGAGCATGCTCGACATAGCTGCCTTTGTAGGGCCGGTCAATCTTTGGGCATCCATTATGGCAAAGGCAGAGGTTAAGCGGATTCCTGTCATCAATCTCTGGTGTTATGCCTTGGACTGTGTTTTCATCAACCGAATAAGTCCTCGTGATGCCATCAATGCCATTCTCAAGGGTGTGGAACTTCTCAAGAGTGGAAAAAGTATGTTGATCTTCCCCGAAGGTACGAGAAGCAAGAGTGGTAGCATTGGAGAATTGAAAAAAGGGAGTCTAAAACTCGCGACTCGCTCAAACTCGGTCATCGTACCCATGACCATCAAGGGGTTGCGTGCCGGGTTAGAACAGTTGCAGGGCTTTAAGCGTGTTCACGCATATGTCTCCATTGGAAAACCTATCTACACGGACAATCTGAGCACTGAAGAGCTGGCAACGCTTCATGAAACGGTCTATGGAACCATCGCCAAACGGTTTGACGAACTTCCCGGCCAAGTCTAAGGGTGACCATGATCAACGCACTCTCCATAGAGCATCTCTCTTTCACCTATCAGTCATGGACAGGGAAACAGAATGATCCACTCTTTCGTGGGCTCTCTCTGCAGATCCCTACGGGAAGCAAGACTCTCTTGCTAGCTCCCTTCAACAGGGGAAAGACTACGCTCGCCAAGATCATTTGTGGGGTCTGCCCCAAATATTTCCCGGGAGAACTGGAGGGTGAGATACATCTCTATGGGAAATCACTTGGAGATCTGGATCCCTGGGATCTCCTTCCTGTATGCACCTATGTCTCCCAGAACCCCCAAGAGCAGTTTGTAGCTACCTCGGTTGAGGAAGAGATTGCATTTCCCCTTGAGTCGATGGGCATGGATAGAGAAACCATGAAGGTGCGAATCGAGGAAGCAATCACACAGTGGGGACTCCAGGATTTGAGAACCAGTAGTGAGCAGGAGCTCAGTGGAGGAGAACGCAAAAGGGTGCTCCTTGCCACGATGCAGGCTATTGATGCCTCCTTCTGGTTGCTCGACGAAGCCTTCGATGATCTGGATCAACATTGGAGAGACCAACTCAAAGACTTGATAGCAACGAACAATAAGACGGTGCTGGTGCTTGCAAGCCGGTATCTTGGTGAGTTCGATGACCTCTTTGACCAGGTTCTCTTACTCGATGAAGGAGTTGTTGAAAAAGGTGAGACAAACACCTTGCTTCCTCGCTTTGCTCACCTCTGTGGTGATGATCTTCCCAGCCCATTGGATAGAGAACACGTTCATCCTTCCCAAATACGTGAACTCTCCTGTCAGTCTCTCCAGGCAGAGAGGAGCAGGGTAAGCACAACCGAGAGTGACCATTTTACGTTGGAAGTACCTCATTTCAAACTGCAAAGTGGAGAGTTGGTAACCCTTGTTGGACCAAACGGGAGTGGCAAGAGTTCTTTCAGTCGATTGCTCTGTGGCTTGGATACTCCCCTAGGTGGGCAGATTGCCATCGATGGAAAACAACATGAGGGAAAGCAACTGTCCAAACGGGTAGGGTACTTATTCCAGAGTCCTGACCTGCAAATCTTCCTTCCTACGGTTGCAGAAGAGCTCTCCTGGTCATTGAAACGTCGCTCTGACCTGTCCAGGAAAGAAGTAGATAAGCAGGTAGCTGCTTGTGCTGAACTGTTCTCCCTCGATCTTGATGATACCCCCACTACCATGAGCTATCCACTGCGTAAGGCGCTCCAGGCAGCGGTGTACTATCTTCTTGACCGTCCCTTCTATATTCTGGATGAACTCGACAGTGCCTTGACCTATCAAAGTGCGCTTTCCATCATTGCCCACTTGCGACATAACGGGGCAGGAATCTTACTCATCACCCATGACCGGCAATTTGCCGACAAGGTAGCGCAACGTTCCTATACGATTGAGGATGGGAGGCTGAGCGCAGTATGACGACCAATACGTATATTGCAGGAACGGGTTGGCTCTATCGATTTGACCCACGTGCAAAACTCCTGTTGATGCTCCTGATGTGTATCTGGTTCTTTCTCCCTGTCTCCCTGCTTCATCTCTCCCTTGTGGTCGGCTTGGTTATTCTATCCGGCTCTTTCAATGCAGGTTGGCGCCATGCATGGAGAACCTTTGTTTCCATTTCGCCGATGCTACTCTTTATGGTGCTTTTCATGCCATTCAATGTACGGGATGGATCTCCACTATTCTCCATTGGTGATTTTACCGTGATCACGGCTGAAGGTTTGGAACAAGCCTTGAGGTTGATGAGTCGTTTTATCGGTATAACCTACGTGTGTACTCTGCTGTTTGCCACCACGGTTATGCATGAAGTTATGCTTGCCCTGAGGTGGTACCATCTTCCCTATAAGGCTAGCTTGGTGGTGACGCTTGCCTTCACCTATATTCCGTTCATTGCGGATAGTTTCAGCCAGATATCTGAGTCTCATCGCCTACGCGAGGCTGAGGATGAGAAAAAGAGAAAATTCGGCCAACGACTCAAGGATTTGGTTCCGACCCTTACCAGTGCCCTGGTGGTTGCGCTCAGATCAATCCCGAACCTTGCCATGAGTCTGGAGATGCGTGGATTTGGGAGAGATGAACGACGTACCAGTTACCATAGCCTTGATGCTTATCATCATGTATGTACCCATTTTCTCCTCTCTTGTATTATTCCAGTGGCGTTTTGGTTTGCGAATATATTTTTCTAGGAGGCCGTATATGCAGGGAAATAGGAATGCTTTGAAAGTTGCCATGGTGTCGGTACTGACTGCAGTGGTAGTGGTCTTTACGATGGTTGTTCGTATCCCAACTGCAAAAGGATACTTGAATCTCTGTGATGTAGCTATCTGCTTCATCGCCTTTACCTTCGGACCCTGGTCAGCGTTCATAGCAGCAGGGCTTGGAACGGCACTTGCTGATCTGATCAGTGGGTATGCACAATGGGCGCCTATCAGCTTTGTTGTCCATGGAGTGGAAGGGCTCCTGGTTGCCTTGATCGTCCAGAAGAAGGGAGATGTTGCTGTATCCTTGGGAAGAAAAGCCCTCGCAGCCTTCGTTTGTATCGCAACAGTATCTCTTGGGTATTTTGCACTGTCTGCCCTGTTTATCAGCACAGTGAGTGTTGCTGCAGCTGAGATTCCTGGAAACATCGCACAGAGTGCAGTAGGGTTCGCACTTGGCCTTGCGGTATCGGCGGCGGTGAAACGTGCGTATCCCCCGGTCAGTTCACTTGCTTGGTAGCCATTGCTGAAGCTTTTCGATATACTCCGAATATACCTAAACAGAGAGGAATGCACATGCAACAATTCCCCCATGACACCATCGTTGTACTAGACTTTGGGGCTCAATACAGCCAGTTGATTGCACGTAGAGTACGTGAGATGCACGTATATAGCCAGATTGTTCCCTATACCATCAAGGCAGCAGAACTTGCCGCCATGAAACCAAAAGGGATCATCTTCAGTGGAGGCCCCTCTTCGGTGCGCACTGAAGGGTCACCCAGACCAGATAATGGAATCTATGACCTGGGTATTCCCATCCTGGGTATCTGCTACGGTTTGCAGGTAATGAGCATCCAGAATGGAGGGACTGTTGAGCGCCCCCTGAAGCGTGAGTATGGTTTCGCAGACCTTACCGTGCTTAAGAGGGAAGCTTCCCTGCTCAAGGGGATCAGTGAGAACTCCCGCCTCTGGATGAGCCACGGTGATGCCGTTGCCTCACTTCCCGAGGGATTCATACAGACCGGTAGTACCCCGAACTGTCCCTTCACGGTCATTGAAAATGATGAAAAGAAATTCTATGGAGTTCAGTTCCATCCTGAGGTAGTACATACGGCAGAAGGAAACCAATTTCTGCAGAATTTTGTCCTTGATGTATGTAAGGCAAACCAGGACTGGGATATGGGTTCCTTCATCAGCACGGCGGTCCAGGAGATTCGTGAGAAAGTCGGAGATAAGCAGGTACTCTGTGGTCTCTCTGGTGGTGTGGACTCTGCTGTTGCAGCGGTACTTATCCATGAGGCGATCGGCGACCAGTTGGTCTGTGTATTTGTAAACAACGGTCTCTTGCGCAAGGGCGAGGCGGACATGGTACTAAAACTGTTCAGGGATCACTACAATATCCGTCTCCAATATGCTGATGCTGAGGATGCATTCCTCTCTGCGCTCAAGGGAGTCACAGAGCCTGAGGCAAAGCGAAAAATCATTGGTAAGATATTCATCGATACCTTCTATGATGAGGCGAGAAAGGCTGGAGAGATCAGCTTCCTCGCCCAAGGAACGCTCTATCCAGATGTAATCGAGAGCAAGAGCCCTTCCGGTGGTCCTTCTGCAACCATTAAAAGTCACCACAATGTGGGTGGATTACCCGAAGATTTGAAATGGGACCTGCTCGAACCACTTCGTGAACTGTTCAAGGACGAGGTAAGGGCGTTGGGAAGAGAACTAGGGCTTCCAGAAGTGATGGTGAATCGTCATCCGTTCCCAGGTCCTGGGCTCGGGGTCAGGTGTGTAGGCGAGGTAACCAAGCAACGCCTGGATACCCTGCGTGATGTTGATGCTATCTTTATCGAGGAGATCCGCAAGGCCAATCTGTATGATGATATCTGGCAGGCCTTGGCTTGTTTGCTTCCAGTCAAGAGCGTGGGAGTGCAAGGGGATGAACGCACATACGAAGAGGTGTGCTCCCTGCGTGCCGTAACCAGTGAAGATGCCATGACTGCTGACTGGTTCCGCTTTCCTCCTGAAGTGCTCCAACACGCTTCAGCCAGGATCTGCAATGAGGTACAGGGAGTCAACCGAGTACTCTACGACATCACGAGCAAACCTCCTGGGACTATCGAGTGGGAGTAATCCCACAAGGAAATTACAGTTTGTATAGTTCTTTATAAAAGAGAGAAAAGACTCCAATTGCTGGGGTCTTTTCTCAAGTATCGCCTTACATAGTGTTGGCTCTGGCACACATATTCGATAGAGAAGATTTCAGACGAAGAAAAAAATGCGGATTCCGCAAAAATTCTTCGAGTTATGCTGTAGATATACTTTTTCTATACCATGGTCTTTATGTTCGTTTTGTAGATCTTTCTAAAGAAGTAGAGGGTCAAGCTGAAGGATGCTATCTCGGCGATGAAGAACGAATACCACAGTGCATCGAGTCCCACAAATCTTCCCAGAAGGTAGGCTGCTGGAAGCAGGAATACCAGCTGTCGTGTTACCGAGTTGATCATAGACAGGTATCCATAACCCATTCCCTGGAAGAGTGCAATCAGGACAATACTGACTCCTGCCAAAGTGAATCCCAGGCTGATGCGTTGCATTGCAACTATGCCGATCTCAACCATCTCCGGTGTTGCGTTGAACCAGCTCAGCAATACATGGGGGAACAGGATAAATAGGGCAGTACCAATCCCCATGATGGTAACAGCAACGATCAAACCCACCTTGATGGTTGCTGTTATCCGTTTTGGTTTTCTTGCTCCATAGTTGTATCCGATCACTGGTATCATACCTGTGTTCAGACCAAATACTGGCATGAATATGAACGATTGCAAGCGGAAATAGATGCCAAAGACCGCCACTGCCGAGGTTGAGAACCCAATAAGGATCTTGTTCAAGCTGGTTATCAATATGGTACCGATCGCTTGCATGATGATCGTGGGTATCCCAACTGCATAAATATCCTTGACGGTCTGCTTCTCGAGGCGAAAAGAAGCTTTTTTCAGTACAATCTCCTTGTTTCTCCGCACATAGTATATAGCGAGAGCGGCAGAGACATGCTGGGCGAAGACAGTAGCGATGGCAGCTCCCATGACCCCCATTCTCGGCATCCCAAACAGGCCGAAGATCAGGATGGGGTCCAGGATGATGTTTACAATTGCCCCGGTACTCTGAATGATCATGGGGTGGAATGTATCGCCTGTTCCCTGCAGGATCCTTTCACAGGTGATATCAATGAACAAGCCGAGGGAGAAGATCAGGCAGATGGAGATGTATTGCTTTCCCATGACAATGAGCTGTGGGTCATTGCTGAAGAACTCTACGAAGGTCTTGGAGAAAAAGAGGCCTAAAAGCGCAAAAAATCCCCAACTGATCACAGAGAGTGTGAGACCATTTCCTGCAGCTTTTCGAGCAGCAGATATGTCCTTTGCTCCGAGTTTTCTGGAAAGTAATGAGTTTACCCCCACAGAGGTCCCCACACTTACTGCGATAAGCAGGTTCTGCATAGGGAAGGCAAGGGTAACAGCAGTCAGTGCTTGCTGACTGTAGTGGGAGACAAACATACTGTCTACAATATTATAGAGTGCTTGCACCAACATGCTGAGCATGATGGGAAACGACATGGACAAAACGAGGGTGGGGATCGGTTTGACCCCCATTTTATTTTCTTGGACGGGTTGCATGGGTATTCCTTTCAGATTCTGGTACAGTCATACCATACCATACAAGCTTAGTAAAGCATGTTGTCAGTTGGTCTTCTTGAGGAACGCCTCCACCTCCTTTTTTCCCTTCTCCTCATCAACTTGCCTGAGCAGGATATACCCACCAATGAAGAGCAAGACCAGTGAAACAATTCCATTTCTGGAGTCTCCAGTGACCAATGTAACAACTCCCATGAGCAGTGGACCGATGATTGCAGCAAATTTACCGAGCATATTGAAAAAACCAAAGAACTGGGCCGAACGTTGTTTTGGGATGAGGCGTGTGTAGTATGACCTGCTGAGTGCCTGGATTCCTCCCTGGAACAGCCCGATACATACAGCAAGCAGATAGAAATGGAGAGGCTCACTCATGAAGTATCCAAGGATTGCGATGATTGCATAGGCGCCGATGGCAATCTCCAGGGCTTTGCGAACTCCCACTTTCTTTCCGAAGGCTGAGTAGGCAAGTGCTGAAGGAAATGCCACAAACTGTGTGATAAGCAGGGCGATGATCAATGACTCACTGGGGAAATTGAGGCTTGTCCCATAATTCACTGCCATTCTGATAATGGTATCCACCCCATCAATATAGAGCCAATATGCGATGAGAAAGATTGCCAATGTTTTCAGTTGGCGAAAACTCTTCAAGGTCTGTAGTGTGATGGAGAGCCCTTTCTTTACAGCCTGCCTGAAGGGAAGGTTGTCTGCAGTTACTTCTTCCTTCACAAAGAAGAGCAAAGGGAGTGTGAATACCACCCACCAGATACCTACAATGACAAAACATACCCTGATCGCTTCCCCCCCATCTGCAAATCCAAACCACGATGGATTGAGATACATCAGAACATTTACCAGGAACAACAATCCCCCTCCGATATATCCCAGGCTGTATCCGAGTGAGGAGACAAAATCTACCTTTTTCTCTGACGCTACAAAAGGAAGGAGTGCATCGTAGAAGGTGTTCGCTCCGCTGAAGCCGACCACAGCAACAGAGTAGAAGAGTACTGCTAAGGGCCATGAGCCCATCTGTAATACATAGAGGCTTGCCGTCATCACTGAGCCTATCAATGCAAAAAATGCAAGTAAGCGTTTCTTGTAGGTGCCCCAGTCTGCGATAGCGCCCAGTATGGGGGCCAAGAGCGCAACAATCAATGATCCCAAGGAGTTTGCCAGCCCAAGATAAAAAGTCCCTTCCTGGCTGCTTGCCCCTACTGCCCAATAGGCACTGAAAAAGACAGGGAAAAACCCTGCCATCACGGTAGTAGCAAAAGCACTGTTTGCCCAGTCATAGAATGCCCATGCGACAATCGAGCGTTTTGAATCTTGCATTGTGTGTACCTTCTTTCTCATAGCGTACCAGTGAATGCCCGTTCTGTCATGCGCTATTTTCACCATGGTTGTATTGCACAACGTGCTATCCTTCAATACAATACGCTCCTGTAGATATCCTAGAAATATGGAAGGTTATTTCCCATGATTGTATGTAAATTCGGTGGAAGCTCTGTTGCTGATGCCAAACAGATAGAAAAAGTGAAAGCGATTGTAGAGGCTGATCCAAAGCGACAGATAGTAATTGTCTCTGCTCCAGGAAAACGAAACAAGGATGATGAGAAGGTGACAGACATGCTTTATGCATGTAATGCACTTGCCCAGCAAGGATTGACTTGCAAACCAGTCTTCAAGAAGATTGCCGACCGTTATACCTCTATTCTTGAAGACCTTGGCATCGAGAAAAAACCCTTTGTCGCTGTCCTTGAGGAAGTTCGTCAGATGATTGATGCAGGCCATGGTGCAGAGTATGCAGCAAGCCGCGGAGAATATCTCAGTGCCCGGATGATTGCCGCCTACCTTGGTTGGGATTTCCTGGATGCTGATCCGTATATCGTTATCAACCCTGATGGGACCGTGCATGAACAGAGCTATGAGAACCTCAGAAAAGTATTGAAGAAAGGCAATAAGTATATTGTTCCTGGTTTCTATGGCTGTGATATCGAAGGAAAAGTAAAAACCTTCAGCCGAGGTGGCTCGGATATTACCGGAGCCATTCTCAGCAGTGCAGCAGATGCTGAATCGTACGAGAACTGGACTGATGTTTCGGGGGTGTTCTCAGTAGACCCACGCTTGGTGCATAATGCTAAGGTGATCAAGACGATGACCTATCGTGAGCTTCGTGAGCTTGCAGGTGTTGGGGCAAATGTCTTTCATGAAGAAGCAATTGCTCCCGTGATCGCCGCCCAGATTCCCATCAATGTGAAAAACACGAATTCACCAGAGGATATGGGCACCATGATCGTCAATGAACGAGCGAGTGGAACAGCACCCCTTGCTGGTGTCTCGGCCAAGAAAGGCTATAGCAGGATAACCCTGCGTAAGCTGATGCTCTTCAAGCAATCCGGGACCAGGCATGCACTGCTTACCATGTTGCATGTGTTTGGCATCAGGCCATCTTTCAGCTTGTTTGGCGTGGACAGTATCGTCTGGTTTTTTGAAACAAGCCAGGCAAGTGACAGCGTCCTGAAAGCAATGTGCACCCGTCTCACCAGTGAGTTCTCTCTGGACTCCATTGATGTTGATCATGACCATGCAATTGTCGGTGTTGTTGGAGAGGGCGTCATGGATCACCGTGACCTGATTGCTAAAGTGGTTGGATCCTTGGACAAGGAATCCATCAGGTTGAATTTCCTCAACTTCGGTGCATCTGATACCTCCTTGCTGCTTGGAGTCCATGCTGATAAAACACAAGACGCTGTAATCACACTGTATAACGCATTGTTCTAAGCATCTATTCCCTCCACTTTCCCGTGGAGGGAGTTTTTTACCAAAAAATATTATAATTTACCAATTAAACATACCGAAAAAAGAATGAAAGAACGTTACTTATAATGTTGATTACTTCCTCTTTTTTTCCTATGGTATAGGGAATATGTACATATGAGGGTAGTGTAGTGGTCGATTCTGCTTCGCTCTATTTGGCCTTGATGATCTTCCTCGCGAGAGTGGTGGATGTTTCTCTGGGTACCTTGCGTCATGCTCTTGTCATTCGTGGCAAGAGAGCTCTTACGTTTATGATTGCATTCGTTGAATCCATCATCTGGGTATTTGCTGTATCGAGGGTCATCAATGACCTGTCAGATCCTCTCATGGCTATTGCCTTTGCATTTGGATTTGCTGCTGGGACTTTTGTGGGAATCACCTTGGAGAGCATTCTGAAAATCGGGGATCAAGTGGTGAAAGTCTTCACACAGAAGGGCTCTGCAGTTGCGCAGGTGCTGAGAGACCAAGGATTTCGTGTAACTGAGTTTCAAGGGAATGGACGGGATGGCACTATCTATCTCCTGTTCGTACAAGTTCCCAGAAAATCAGTGAAGCAAGTCATGAAACTTACCCGTTCCATTGATCCAACCTGTTACCTTGTAGTCGAAGATATCAAGATGCGTGCTTACGCCTAAAAAAACCGGCCCTTAAGTGGGCCGGCTATACATGAACTGATGGTTATTTGTTGATAACCTGTTCGGTCTCAAGATCAAAGAACTTAGCCTTTGCCATGTCAGGAATCAAGAAGATCTTGGTATCCGGTGTAGGAACAAGGGTAGGTTCAATCTTACCAATAACCTGGCTCTTGGAAGTGGAAGTGTAAACGTGGGTCTCACTACCAAGGGGTTCAACAACACTTACCGTACCATTGATGGTCTCTCCATCCTTGGCGGTATTGCTGAACGTAACATCTTCCGGGCGGATGCCGAAGGTTACAGATTTACCGACATAAGGAGTCAAGAATTTCTTCTGCTCTGCAGTGACCTTGAGGCGGAAGGTGCCTTCGTTTGCGTAGATATCATCACCGTCAGCTTCAATAGCAGTCTCGAGGAAGTTCATTGGAGGAGAACCGATGAATCCGGCAACAAACTTGTTCTGTGGGTTGTTGTAGAGATCAAGAGGTCCACCAATCTGCTGGATAACACCAAACTTCATTACAACGATCACATCAGCCATGGTCAGGGCTTCTACCTGGTCGTGGGTGACATAGATCATGGTTGCCTTGAGGCGGTTATGCAGGGAGGAAATCTCTGCGCGCATCTGGACACGAAGCTTTGCATCGAGGTTGGAGAGGGGTTCGTCAAAAAGGAATACCTTAGGCTTACGAACAATAGCTCTTCCTACTGCAACACGCTGTCTCTGTCCACCAGAGAGAGCCTTTGGCTTTCTGTCAAGCAGCTCTTCAATCTCGAGGATCTTTGCTGCTTCACGAACACGCTGGTCAATCTCTTCTTTGGGGAACTTGCGGATCTTCAATCCGAAAGCCATGTTGTCATAGACGGTCATGTGGGGATAGAGAGCATAGTTCTGGAATACCATTGCAATGTCTCTGTCCTTGGGGGGAACGTCGTTGACGAGGTTGCCGTCAATGTAGAGTTCGCCGCTGGTGATATCTTCCAAACCAGCGACCATGCGGAGTGTTGTGGATTTTCCACAACCCGAAGGTCCGACGAGAACGACAAACTGTCGGTCTTGCACATCAATGTTGACATTGTCAACAGCCTTGACTCCACCGTCATACACCTTGGAGATGTTTTTGAGTTGTACTGTGGCCATATTGCCTCCAATTATTTTATCTAATAACAACTGTAACCCAGAGTGAGTACGGTGTCAAACAAAAAATGTATAAAAAACTATGAAGGATATGTATAAAACTATATAGAGAAAGAAGAAATAGGATAATCGTAGAAGGAAAGCCTATCACATGTTCAACCATTCCTTATGTGTCATGGTGGATTGTCTCAAGGAGTCTTCTTCCGTTTACGTTTAAGAGGAACCGTGCTCACCTTCTCCAATGCAGAAACCACTTCATCCACCAGAGCACGGTTCTCGATATCAAGAATGTACCACTCATTGGCCCCTTGGAACGGGATATCAGATTCTGCCTCTTCCATCAGGGAGGCGATGCAGGGAAGTTTCTTGACATATGCAACATCGTCACAGACCAATATGATTGGCTTGTTTCGTATATATATAAAGTAATCCCCAAACATTTTCCGGTAACTGGGGTGCCACTCTTCGTCAATCTGATTGCAAATAAACTCTACATACTCCAGTGTCGATGCCATGATTTTTTGCTCCTTGTCCCTATTCTATGTGAAGTGAGAGCTCTTTGGTATAGCCCAGGAGCAGCCGGTAGATAACCTTAGGCCATACTGTACGTAATCGCTTATCTTCCACTGTGATCGATTCACAGGTAATCTCCAGTCCCTCTGCGTTGCATTGCATTGTGGCCGTATCACCAAAATGGATTATCTTTCCCTCTATGGCCGGCTGCATGGCGCACATCAGGGTCAGGACAGGGGCGGTACTCCCTTTCACTTGTTCTAGGATGGTAATTCCACCATTTTTTCCATGAGTTACTGTTCGCCTGTAGGATTCCAATCCAGCTGCTTCTGGATAACAATGAGATAACTCCATGACAATTCGCCCTGTTGCTGCTTCTTCAACAGTACAGCGGTATTTTTTACCCGCTTGCTGTTCGTATGGGGGGAAGTTGGTCACATTATGATAGGTTGAGCGCATGGTCCAGATAGAGTATCGATCTTGGCTGAAGGTCTGCTTGGTGTACTGCTCTACACCGATGTCAATGAGAATGGGAATTCCATTCTTGTAGAGGGTTACACTGCCAGTGTCATTATGGTTGTGGCTGTCATCATTTCCTCCAGCTTTGACTGCCAAGGCAAGATGCTCATCCCGGCTGATCCAGATACCCACACTTGGGTAGTAGTGGTCCTCTTCCTTCAGCAAGGGCAATGGCTCTTCCTCTGTAATTCCCAGTAGTTCAAGCAAGCGGTAGGTGAGGTTGATCTCCTGGGGAAGATCTCTCTCCTGTTCCTCCCGCAAACCTGCCGAATGTTTTGCAAAGGAGGCTAGAATTGGATCCTGTACTGCCTGGGCAAAGAGATATTCCCTCACTGAGCAGGGACCAGCAAGGGCAGAGCAATCGGAGAAATTGAAATAGTATGGTCCTTGTGCATGGATATGACGGATGAAGGAAGCCATGTTCTGTATTTTGGGTTCTCTTGGCAATCCATCAAACTGGAAATTGGTAACACTGTTCAGTATGTCTATACAGAGGTATAAGCAAAGGGCTGCATGTCGGTAGTATTGGGCTCCCTCGCTGCAACATCCATCCTCCCCGTAGTCCTTCAGGAAACAGTCCAGGCTGCTGAGAGCCTTTTCTGCTATGTGTAGCTGGTCTTCCTTGTCCACAGGGATCAGAAATGCAGTAAGCAGCACATTTTGTGTACACCACGCAGTCCAGTTGTTCATTGGTTCATCCCCATCGCCCATCCACCAGAAGTGGGTGGTAAGATAGGGGGTGAGTATTCTTCTTTCAAGTTCCGTCTCAATACGCTCTCTGATGATGGGGGTTATTGCATCAAGGTCTGGTTTCAGCAAGGAGTAGACCTGTGCAAGCGTTGAGGCGGTCTCAGCACTGAAGAGGTCGATGATAGGATGGTCTTTCATGGGCAATGGGAGTTGCTCTGTATCGCGTATATAGCTGTTGTGTGCAGGAAGACACCAACTGGTCTCCTCGACGATTGCCCAAACAAGGTCGATGATCTTGTCCAAGATCACTTCCTTCGGCTTCAGGCAGTAGGCCAATGTCAGTGTTCCAAGCATCCGTCTCCTGGTGAAATAGCACTCTTCATAAGCTGTACGATTGCCTGTCCTGCTGAATGATAGATACAGAGACGCTGGCAGCGCAGGAATTGCCTGAGCAACCACTTTTTCTGCACGCTCGATGATAAGAGAGGATACAGGGGATGTGAGGGTATCCCAGAATTTCCTGTCCGTTGCAGGAGGAGCTGTTCGATATACTCCCTTCATGTGCGACAGAAGCGGTATGTATGCTCTTGTCATACGTGTTCTCCCTTACGTGAAAGGTGTTGCAGGTACTGCCTTGGGCTGAGTCCCTCCACCTTTTTGAACACCTTGCTGAAGTAGAAGGAGCTTTCGAACCCAAGTTTTTCTGCAATCTCATACACCTTGTACTCACCTTGAGCCATCATCTGTTTTGCCGCATGCACTTTCTCCTTGGTGATGTACTCTACGAAACTGCACTCGCTATAGCGGGAGAAGAGACTGCTGAGGTAGTTCTGGCTGAACCCGAAGAGTAGGGCAACCTCTGTGAGGTTGAGCTTCCTGGTGATGTTTTCCTGGATGTATTGCTGGATATTTGCAACTACCTTTGCGCGATAGTCCTGCTTTCTGGACTGCAGATACTTGCCCAATCCCTCGGCGAGATGGCGAAGGTATGAACAACACTGGTTGGTGGTAGTGCAACTATATAGTTGCCGGTAACCTCCATGTTCCTCCTGGAAGATCTGTTCAACAAGTTTCTGTCCATCCGGGATCAGACTGATAGCCATATAGAGGATATTGCTTGCACTCTCAACAGCCTGCAATGGTGTGATGCCCTGTCTCTCCATCTCTTGTGCTACATCCTCCATGATCTGAGCCAGTTCTTCTGCATCAAGCTCTTCAAAAGCTCTTGTAAGGCGGCTGCGATAGGGATCCAGGCTAAAGCGTTGCACCTGTTTCTGCTCAGCGAAGGTGATGGCCACCTTTTCCTGAGAACTGGTGAGCAACTGACGCGCTGAGTTGAACGAGTCACTGAGGTGGTATGGGTCATTCACCGGAAGTCCTACACAACAGAGAAGATGCACGGAAAAATAGTTGTATATGACGTGCAATGCCTTCTCCAGAACCTGGTGGATAATGGTGCGGTAGTGAGCACCTTTTTCTTCATTCAAACAGAAAGTGATGGATAGATGGTGCAAGTCCAAACTGGTTATATGACATGTAAGATAGCGTGAGAGCGTCTCCTTCAGCATGCCGGTACTGCTGTAGTAGAGGCTCACATCACGCTCCTCTTCTTCCTTGGTTTCAATGGTCACATAGCAGACAACATAGTATTTCTCTTCAAAGCAGAGAGCCAGTTCCTGTTTCTGGGAATCGAATGCCTGCCGGCTGTCGATAAGACCGTTGAACAACCGGACAAAGAACTTGTCTCTGAATGCTCCCATTACTCCACGCTCATAAATGGGGTAGGGAGGGTGTCCCTGTTCCTTGATCTGATGTAGGAGGTCCAGGGCCTTCTGTACCGAGGCAGCGAGGCTCTGTTCAGTCAATTCAAGCTTAACCAGGTAGTCTACTGCTTGGTAGTTAAGCGCTTCCTTGACATAGCTGAACTCCTCATAGCTGGTAAGGAGGATGAACAGGGGTACTCTTCCATAAACCGCACCACTCTCCTTGAGCACTTCCAGACCACTCTTGATGGGCATCTTGATATCAGTGATAACCAGCCGAGGGTGTTCTCTCTCAATTGCCTGCTGGAGTTGCAACCCATTGCGTGCCACTGCAACAATCTCGATACCGAGCTCATGCCAGTTGAGCATGGATTGCAGTCCGACCAGGACCAACGGTTCATCATCGGCTATGATCAGTTTGGTTGCCATGCAGTTCCATCCTTTTTCAGCAGCGGTAAACGAATGATGGCTTTTGTGTATAGCCCTTTCTCGCTTTGCAAGGTGAGTCCGTAGTTCACACCAAACATATATTCGATTCGTTTTGCTACATTCTTGATCCCTATCTCAGTGAACATGCCCTTGTTTGGGGATTTGCTGGAGTCGAAGGCGGCATCAATCATGGATTGATCCATTCCTACTCCGTCATCAGTGATGATAAGGCTACATGCATCCTCTTCCATTCTTGCCTCGATTGTTACCGTTCCTGCTCCTCCCTTTGGCTCAATACCATGGAAGATTGCATTTTCCACCAGTGGCTGTAAGGTGAACCGGGGAATGCCGATGGTGTAGTAGCTTGGATCTATAGAGACCTGCAGGACAAGGGTTCCTCCGTAGCGGTACTTCTGGATGACAAAGTAGTCATTTAGCAAATCAAGTTCAGCCTTCAGGGTGATGATCGGCTCATCGGCTTTGCTCACATTCTTCATAAGCCGGGAGAGGCTGGTGGTCATCTCAGCAATTCCGGTTGCTTTCTGCAAGGTAGCCATCCATTTGATGGAGTTGAGTGTGTTATAGAGGAAATGGGGGTTAATCTGACTTTGGAGCATACGGTACTCCAGTTCCTGTTTCTTTTTTTCATCGGTGACACGCCGTTCAAGCAGCTCATCAACCCGTCCTGCCAGTTCATTGATTCCTCTTCCAATATCACCCAGCTCATCCTCCCATTCTATGCTTGGGTCGCTGGAGAAGTCACTATGTGCGATTGCCTTCATCCTCTCTTGGATTTTTGCGATGGGTCGGTTGAAGAGCCGGTTTAGCAAGAGGGCGAGGATGGTTCCAAAAAGCAAGACTGCCAACAGGATAATGACCAGCATGGAGAGGTAGGTGGTACGCTCAAAACGTACTTTGTCAGATGAGAGGGTCTGGCTGAGGGTAATGTCCTGAAACCCAGTGGGGCAGGTGATCAGCAACTGCTGTTGACCATCCAGGAGGATCTTTGCAACCTGGGTCTGCTCTCCATCGGTATCTGCATCCATTACTTCCATGGCAGGGGCTTGCATCAGATGAAAGCGGTTGTTCTTCAGTTGGTAAAAATGGTTCCCAATTCCCAGATAGAGGGATGAACCCTCAGGAAGGGTGTAGTCCTTTACCAAGTCAAGGATCAACGAGGCACTTACCGCAAGGTAGAGCTGACCGGTCACCTCTGGGGATGAGGATCGGGTGAGCACTCTCCTGATGGGCAATACTTGTGCTTCTCCCCTGAGGAAGGGGTCCTGCCAGATATGGTTCCATCCACCATTTTGTGTAAAGGTAGGGGGCAGCACCATATCTACATTGGTGGTGTTTACCGGCATGCTGTCGCTCATCCAGAGACCGGTATGAATGAGTTTTGTATGGTTGATATCGGTGATGATGATCCTGCTGACGTATGCCTGGGCGAGGTTGTTCATTACCTCTTCCTTTACCCGTTCATAGGTTTCCAGGGCATTGGTATTTCCCTCCTGTTCCAGATATGCAGATACCAAGGTATTGGTGGTGCACCACTTGATAAGGGAGTCTATGGCAACCATATTCTCACGGGCTTTTGCTCCAATGAACTGTAGTTTGAACTCAGTTCAGGAAATCTGGCTATCAAGGGCAAATGAACGGAAGAGCAGGAAACTGAAGGTGGCCACCAAGATGGCAATGACAAGGGCAAATGTGATGGTGATCATCGTTATCTTTCCCTTCAAGGTTTTCAGCCGCATACAACTCCTCCCACAGGAGAGTATGAGCTACGCTGGGACGAGGGCGCAACCGGAAACAGGAGAATCTTGGGAATGTTCGGAAAAAAGTACAGGTTCAAAGAAAATAGTACAACTTTTTTTGCAGGTACGGAAGAAAGTAAAGCTTTTGCACATTGAATTGCATGGTATTGTAAACCATTGGGCCATACCCTAAGGCTGAGAGGAAAAGATTCCTCTGTGTTATGAACCGTAAGGAGGTTTATCCATGAAAAAAGTACTGACGATTTTGCTTGTACTCGCACTACTGACAGGTTCTGTGTTTGCCAATGGAACCAAGGAGGCAGCCCAGGAGGTAGGAGGGCAGACCACACTCAAATGGGCCCTGTGGGACATCGCTTCCACTACGTATTATGAGCCATTGATCACCGCATACGAGGCAGCAAACCCCGATGTGAAGATCGAGATGCTCGATCTTGGCTCGGCTGACTTCATGACCATGTTGCAGACCCAGCTTTCTGGTGGAGACTCTTCAATTGATATTGTCACCATCAAGGACATTCCTGGTTACAACAACCTGGTGAAGCGCAATTTGCTGATGGATCTCAATCCAATGATCGCCAGCGAAGGTGTTGATCTTTCCCTCTATGGTGGAACCACTGACCAGATCTCTGTTGACGGGAAGCTTTACGGTATTCCATTCCGCAGTGATTTCTGGATTGTCTACTACAACAAGGAACTCTTCGATGATGCTGGTGTTGCCTATCCCTCCAATGATATGACCTTTGCTGAGTTTGACGCGCTTGCCCGTAAGATGACCAGCGGCATGGGCGCAAACAAGGTGTATGGAGCTCACTATCATACCTGGCGTTCTGCTGTGCAGTTGTTCGGTATCCTAGATGGAAAGAATACCATTGTTGATGGTACCTATGACTTCCTCGCTCCTTACTATGAGATGGTACTGGCCCAGCAAAGGGATGGAATTGTCCAGGATTATGCAACCTTGAAGACCTCATCCACCCACTACAGTGGTGTGTTCTATAACAACAGCGTTGCAATGATGAACATGGGTTCATGGTTTATTGCCACCCTGATCGACCAGATTGCACAGGGCAAGACTGAATGCTCTGAGTGGGGTTTGGTCAAGTATCCCCATGCAGAGGGCGTTGCTCCTGGAACCACCCTTGGAACCATTACCAGCATTGGCGTAAGCAATGCTTCCAAGAAGAAAGATGCTGCATTTGATTTTGTGAAGTTCGTAACCGGTCCTGAAGGTGCCCAGATAATTGCAAAGACCGGAACCATTCCTGCAATCAAAGATGATAGCGTTATCGAGATCATCGCTTCCAAGCCTGGATTCCCAACCGATCAGGCAACACGTGATGCACTTCAGGTGCACAAGACCTATCTTGAGATGCCTTTGCATGAGAAGTCTGCAGAGATCGAGGTGGTGTTGAATCAGGTACATGATGAAATCATGACCAACAACATCAGTGTCGATGGCGGTATCAAGAAGATGAATGAGCAAATCCAGAAGATTCTGGGAAAATAGTTCTCCTTTTTTCGGTACAGGGGATGTTCATCCCCTGTGCCACATTCCAGAGCCGAGGATGGTTTCATGCCCTCAAAAAAAGCAACGTTAAAAAAACAGTTGGTGGCGTATAGTTTCATTGCACCCAACTTCATTGGGTTTGCCGTGTTTACCATGGTCCCCATCATATTTGCATTTGCACTTGCCTTCCTGCATTGGGATGGTTCAAATCCCATCACCTGGGCGGGATTAGGCAATTTTATTGATCTGTTTGACGATGATCAGTTCAAGGCTGCCTTGAAAAATACCATTGTCTATACAGCAGGGACGGTTCCCCTTACCTTGGTCGCAAGTCTGTTTCTTGCGGTCATTCTCAATCAGGGATTCAAAGCCCGCAATTTCTTTAGGACAGTGAGTTTTTTTCCCTATGTAGCTTCCTTGGTTGCCGTTGCGGCAGTCTGGAATATGATCTTCAACCCATCCAAGGGCCCTGTCAATATGTTGCTCTATACATTGGGTTTTGAGTCGGTACCCGGATGGGCAGCCGACAAGGATTGGGCGATGATCACCATCGTTTTCTTCAGTGTCTGGAAATACATGGGCTATTATATGATTATTTATCTTGCTGGTTTACAAGGAATAAACCCTGAGCTCTATGAAGCAGCAAGCCTCGATGGAACCAATGCATGGCAACGATTCCGCTATGTTACCATTCCTCAGCTTAGTGGTGTTTCCTTCTTTGTAATGGTCATGCTTACCATTCAGTGCTTCAAGGTATATGACATTGTGTACATGGTTACCCAGGGAGGCCCGGGTACTGCTACCTTGGTACTCGTTTACGATATTTATAACAAAGCCTTCATCAGTTGGAATCTTGGTTCTGCAAGCGCAGTTGCCATGGTGCTCTTTATCCTGGTTCTCGCCGTTACATTGGTTCAGTTCAACGGTGAGAAGCGGATGCATTAGGAGGACGCCATGCAAGTTAGAACCAGAAAAACCACCAAATCCACCATTGCAGTTTATCTCTTGCTTATCCTCTCAGCGCTGGTGATGTTGTTGCCCTTTGCCTGGATGCTCAGCGCATCGCTTAAGCTCGACAAGGATGTGTTTTCTTTTCCAATTCAGTGGATCCCCTCTGAGCCGCGATGGGAAAACTATGCAGAAATCTGGACAACCATCCCCTTGGGGTTGTTTATCAGGAATACAGCCAAGCTGACCGTTATTGTGACATTTCTCCAACTTTTAACCTCTTCGTTTGCTGCCTATGCGTTTGCGAAGTTGCAGTTCAAAGGAAGAAATCTCCTGTTTCTCGGGTATGTAGCTACCATTGCCATGCCTTGGCATGTGTATATGGTTCCTCAGTTCATCATGATGCGCTCCTTCGGACTGAACAACACCCACCTGGCAATTATCTTTCTTCAGGCATTCAGTGCTTTTGGGGTGTTCTTGATGAAACAGTTCTACATGAGTGTTCCCGATGAGCTGTGTGAGGCAGCAAGAATCGATGGGATGAGTGAGTACAGTATCTGGTGGAAGATCATGCTGCCACTTTCAAAGCCTGCACTCTCCACCTTGACGATCTTCACATTTGTAAACACATGGAATGACTTCCTCGGTCCTTTGCTCTATCTTACTCGGACCGAGCTGAAGACCATCCAGATTGGACTGAGAATGTTCATAAGCCAGTACTCCAGTGAGTACGGCTTGATCATGGCAGCCAGCGTGGTTGCCTTGGTTCCGGTAGTCATTGTCTTTCTCTCCCTGCAAAAGTTCTTTGTCCAGGGAGTGGCCACTGCGGGGCTGAAGGGGTAGGTATGCAAGAAATAACGCAGGAAGCCGTTCAGCGTGCATTGGATGAGGCCGTTTCGCAGGTGAGGCGGAATCTCCCTGTGTTCACCTATCGCTGCCAGAACCACTCGTCAGTGAAAAACTTCTATCATCCCTGTGATAATACTCAGTGGACCTGTGGATTCTGGCCGGGAGAGGTATGCCTCGCTTGGGAGCATACCAAGGATCCCGTGTTTCTTCATGCTACAAGCATCCTCTCTGAGAGTTTTCTCCACCGTATTGAGAACAAGATTGAGGTCGACCATCATGACATGGGTTTCCTCTATACTCCAAGCTGTGTCTCTTTATACAAGCTGGATGGAAATGAACGTGCAAAGCGAGCTGCATTGTTAGCTGCAGACCAGTTGCTGACCCGGTTTCAGGACAAAGGATCATTCCTGCAAGCATGGGGAGCCATGGATGAGAAGGAGAATTACCGTTTCATTATCGACTGTTTGATGAATCTTCCCTTGCTCTACTGGGCAAGCGAGGTAACGGGGGATGAAAAATATCGCACAATTGCTCTTCGCCACACAGATACCTGTCTCAAATACTCATTCCGCGATGATGGCTCCACCTTCCATACCTTTTTTATGGATCCTGAAAGGGGAGGTCCTCTTAGGGGTGAGACCTGTCAGGGCTTCCGCTATGATTCCTTCTGGGCACGGGGGCAGGCATGGGCTCTCTATGGTCTTGCGCTCAGCTATCGGTACACGAGGGATGAGCGCTGTCTCTCCCAGTTTTCCAAGAGCGCCGAGTTTTTTCTTTCCAAACTCCCCGAGGACTCGGTTCCCTACTGGGACCTGATATTCACCGAAGGGAATGAACCACGAGATTCCTCCAGTGCGTCCATTTCTGCGTGCGGTTTCCTGGAAATGGCCGATCTCCTTGATGATACGCAAGCTGATCTGTATCGATCTTGGGCGAAGAAGCTCATGCTAAGCCTCTATGAATCCTATAGGGTAACAGACCCTTCCCATTCCAACGGATTGGTCCTTCACGGAACCTACTCCAAGAAGAGTCCCTATAATACATGCACCCCTGAAGGGGTTGATGAATGCGTCTCATGGGGTGATTATTTCTATATGGAAGCCCTGATGCGACTTAGTGGTAGTTGGACTACCTACTGGTAAGGGGAGTATATGAAGAAAGATACGTATTTCTCCAATTGGAGAATCTGCTTCTTGGATGATCCAAAGCAGGTTGCAGCTTACCTTTGGCAGCACGAGAAAGAAGAAGCGGAGATAATAATTGCTACAGCCGAAGAGATTGTGCAACAGTCGTTTCTGTTCAATCAACGGTGGGATATGGAACGTACCAGTGAGCCGGTTGTATTCCCCCACGATATAGACTGGTTGTATCAACCATCCGATGATAGTGAGTGGGTCTATGCATTCAACAGGATGCGGTTCTGGATTACGCTGGGCCAAGCCTATGCACTTACCAGTAATGAGCAGTATGCAGAGGCCTTTGCTTCCCAGCTCTGTCACTGGGTGAAGAATGTCAGGCGTTCTGACCCAAAGAGCCAGAAGGCGTGGCGATCCATCGAGGCTGGGCTACGTATGGAGTACTGGATTAAAGCGATGCAGTACTTCAAGGAAAGCCCATCAATAACAGAATCGGTACTTGAAACATTCCTCTCCTCGATAGCTGACCATGCGGAATTTCTCTATTCCGTATGGGACAGCTATCATCTTATGAGCAATTGGGGTGTTCTGGAGAACCATGGGTTGTTTCTTGCTTCCCTCGCTCTCCAGAAGAGTGAGATCAGCGAAACCTATTGCAAGGAAGCAATCAGGAGGTTGGCTCGGGAGATCGAGATACAGGTATATGATGATGGAATGCAGTGGGAACAGTCCCCCATGTACCATAATGAGGTTCTGCACTGCTATCTGGATGTGGTAATCCTGGCCAGACGGCTTCACATACCCCTTCCTGAGGTGATCAAAGAGAAAACCTATAAGATGTGCAAGGCCTCCCTCGCATGGCAGAAACCCGACGGAACGGAGCCCTGCATGGGGGACAGTGATGCGATCGACCAAAGGGACCTGATCACCAAGGCAGCCTATTTCTATCAGGATGGAGAGCTGAAGAAGGGCGGGTACCTCCATCTCAATTTTGATACCATCTGGGATCTCGGTTTCAGGGCGGTGAAATGCTACGATCAACTACCCAGTCTCCCCACCTCTCAATGCCTCTTTGTATTGCACGAGAGTGGAAATGCCATCTACAAGGAAGAAGGAACTTATCTTCGCTTTCACTGTGGAACTCTGGGCGCTGGTCATGGGCATAGTGACAAGTTGCATTTCGACCTCTATGCAAACGGGGAGGATCTTCTGGTTGATGCCGGCCGGTACACCTATGTCCCAAAGTCTGAGAGATATGAGTTCAAGGACAGTAGTGCCCATAACACCACAACAGTAGATAATAAGAACTTCACCGTATGCAAGGACAGTTGGGAGTGCTCCAAGCTAAGCGCACCCATAGGATTCCGCACGGCCCAGAAAAATGGGTATATTGCTTTCCAAGGCTCGCACCAAGGGTATCTGGATGTCGGGGTGCTTCCACGTAGGACGATCGTGGTATTGGAGAAAACCCTTATCCTGATCTGTGATGAGTTTTTATCCCAGGAACACCATAGGTATCAAAGCTATTTGCACTTCAATGACAAGGGAAAGGTACGGTTGCAAGAGCCTGGAGCAGTATATCAGAGTGCCCAGAATGCCATGCACATCCATACTCTCTCAAGTGGAGGGGTCACCCAGTATCTTAAGAGTACCAGGCTCTCTCGTCACTACAATGAGCTGTTCGACAACAAGACCTTGGTCAGTGAGGTGGAGAGTGATGGCTTTGCATCATTGTTTACCTTGGTTTCAATCAATGAGGATGCCGTTTTCAAGAAGGAGCGGGTACTCTCCAATTTCAAGAAGATCAGGTTCCCTGACTCACTGATCGAAGCTGTCACTATCAAGAAGGGAGACGATGCTTATACGATAGTATTGAGTCACCAGGAGTGGGCAAGCCCTACTGATACCTTCAACGCAGACGGATGCACAGGCTTTGGTTCCTTGGTGGTATTTGACCGCGGGAAGGGGGAGACGGAGATTGGAGCGCGACTATTCACCTAGAATCATATTCTGAGGAATAGTTGTTTACATCCTCTGCCTATTTTGCTATTATCCAATGGCAGATGCGCCAGTAGCACAATGGTTAGTGCTCGTGCTTCCCAAGCATGAGACGAGGGTTCGATTCCCTTCTGGCGCTCTTTTCCCCCTTGGTCATTGACTGAGGGGGTTTTGCTTTATTTGAGGAATTGTGAGATTACCCCAGGGATGTATCAATCGTATCTGTTAATGAATTGAATAAGATTCGGCAATTATAGAATATGCCGAATTCTATTTAATTGTTTGAGGCTGAAAGAAGACCGGGCAGCAAGTCCGGCCTTCCAAATGAGCACATATGTTGATGGTTTGTCTTTCTTGTAGACTACAATACCGCCAAGCAAAGTTACAACGAGAAATAGTAACCGACTTCATTATCTATATGATAATTGAGATTATTATCACCAATCGCGATATTTTGCGATATTTTATAAAATTTTCTTTATTTCTCAATACTATTAGCTATATAATAAAGCTATCGGAATATCTTTTGAACAAGGAATGATGAACATGAAACCTGATGAGGCCTCAATGCATGCATCCATGAATCTGTGGCATTGTAAGTGTCAATATAGGGACTAGGGAAAGGAGATGGCAGAGAGATCAAGACAAAATTAGAACTTGTTGGTCAGATTATATATTAATAGTGAAAAAGTTTACAGAGAAGTTTTAATCGATGGAGGGCTGAATTCTGATGGGGAAGGTTACTTGTAGCTTCTTTAATGATAAGAAAGACTGGTCAAAAGCAAAAGATGATTTATTAAAACATTATTTGAATGCATATCTGGTCAAGTTGTTCTGTACTGGGAAACCAACAATCTACCTGGATTGTTTTGCCGGTGCTGGAAAATTTGGAGAAGAAGATACTCCCTATGAAGACAAAGTTGATGGATCCCCACTAATAGCGCTTGAAGCTATAAGCAAGGCAACTGCTAAATCTTCAGTGTACAAGCCTACATGTGTTGCCTGTTTTATTGAACCATGTTATCCCGAGATGCTCAAGATCAACATTGAGAAATCATTTTATTCAGATGTGCACTATAGATTGTTTGCCGGGACTTTCCCGGAAGAAGCTTTCATGTTTCTAGATAATGTTTTCAAACATTGGCAGAACCCAAACTTATTTTGTTACTTGGATCCATTTGGTGTGAAATATTTGAAGATGAATGCATTGCTTCAGATAAAGAACCATCCCTTTAACAGTATCGAATTCTTGATCAATTTTAATTCATTTGGTTTTCTCAGATATGCATGTGGTGTTAGCGCAATAAGGGAGACGGAACTCAGAGAAGCAGAAGTAGGTTCTGAGCGCGAGACTATGGACGACAACCCAAAGGAAGACCGACTTTGCAAGCTTGATGCAGTAATGGGAACCGATGCATGGCGGTCAATAGTTGAAGATTACAAGCAACATATAATTGATGGATACGATGCTGAAATGAAGTTGGCCGAATTATATAAACTTCAATTGAAGAAAGTCCTTGGTTTTAGGTACGTGCTTAGCATCCCCATTAGGTTCAATGAATCAAACCATCCAAAATATCGAATGGTTTATGCTACAAATCATGAAGATGGTGCAGTCATAATGGGAGATGTCATGCGTGGCCGTCAGAATTATCTTTATGAACAATATTCGATGTCAAAGAGTGGGGGCTGCCTCGGTCTTTTTGATAGAGAGGATTTGCTCAATAGGCCCTCAGTAGAGGAAAGCGTTGTTGACTTTCTGAAGGGAAAGGGTGAACTAACAGGAAATGAATTCTTTGCCGGTTTCTATGATGAAAAGTTTCTTACGGCCAAACTTATTGATGTTCTAAAGAAATTAGAAGAATGTAATAAAATCACAATACGAAGAGATCCTGAAAATACAAAGAAAAAGAAGCCGAGCAGATTTTATACTGAAGCCAAGAATCAACATCTGTTTATAAGATTGAATGGATAGTATACTCTTAGCTAGAGGAGAAGACTATGAGTAAAGAAGATATCCTGTTCGGTACCAAGGAATGGGCTCCTTATAATTTCAATTTCATGAGTGGTTGTTCCAACGATTGCACCTATTGCTACGCAAAGGAAATGGCCATCAGGTTCAAGAGGAAAACATCCGATACATGGAAGGACGAGGAACCCGTATCGATGAAGGGGAAGTCGTTCCGCAAGCGTGACGGAAGGATCATGATCCCTTCCTCGCATGACATTACCCCAGGCAATATTGATCTTGCATTGGAAGTGATGGGCAAGTTACTCGAGAACGGGAATGAGCTGCTCATAGTCACCAAGCCTCATTTTTCTTGCGTGAAGCAGATTGTCGACCAGTTTGAGGATTTCAAATCAGCTATACAAATGAGATTTACTATAGGATCTGTTTCCGATGATGTTCTGAAGTTATGGGAACCTGGAGCAACCGAATTTAATGACAGGCTCAAATCATTGAAATATGCCTATGAACATGGCTATTCGACTACGATTTCTGCAGAACCCTTGTTGGATGAAACTCCGGATGCCTTGTATGATGCGCTTCATCCATACGTTACCGGTTCAATCTGGATCGGGAAAATGAATTTTCCGGATCGAAGGGTAAGGATGAACGCAGCTTCTTCTGAAACACCTGCATATGTGAAAGCCCTGATGAAGTCTCAATCAGATGAGAACATTATTGCTATCTGGGAGAGATACAAAGACAACCCGATGATTGAATGGAAGGAAAGCATCAAGAAGGTTGTTGCAGCATACAATCTCGTTTGATGATGCTTAAGTGAAGAAATAACAGGCTTCAAAACGGGGTGCCTACTTTCTTTCCTGTGAACGTTTGTACGATTTCCTCAGAGAACGAATACTACATGATTCTGTCTTGAGGCTGAAAGAAGACCGGGTACTAAACCCGGCCTTCCAAATGAGCACATATGTTGATGGTTTGTCTTACTTGTAGACTACGATAGCCTTGGGTTCCAGTACCCTGAAGGTGAAAGACTCAGTTGCAAAGAGGGTTACCTCCTTGGTGTCATGGGTCTCATAGCCTAGGGCAAAGTCCTGTCCAATAGTCAGCTCAAGGTCTTCGCTATTATAAGGAAGCAGGAGTGCTCCCTCGATATTCGGGGAGTAGACTACTTTACTTCCAAGCATTCTCTCTACTCTTTCAAGCAGATTCTGCCCATGAGCTTCCTTGTTCAGTGCAATCCATCCCTCTTTTCCTACGATAAGGGAGTAGGGGCCATGCACATAATTTTTCTTGAGCAGGATAAGACCTTCGGTAACTGAGGCAAGAATATCACTGGATTCCTTGCCGAAGGTCAGAGCCTTATGCTCACTCGATTCCTTCAGTCCCTTGATACTACCTTTTTCATATCCGTCGTAGATGGCGCGTTCTTCAAACAGAGCCAGTTTTTCAAGTGCAGCATCAAGTGTATCAAAATCAATATCCTTTGCACCACGGGCTAGATTATCCAGCTCCCACTTATTCAGGGAAAACCGAATTCTGGCTTCGGTCAAGGGTTTTGCTGTGTAGACTCCAGCTTTCACATCTCCGTCATCAACCAAGGTAAGACGCCCTTCACTGATGGCAGTGAAGTCAATTCCCTTTGGTCCATTGACGTTGACAACTTTGCGAGCGGTAAGGCGGGAGAGTAATACTTCCTTTGCCCTGTTTTCTATTTCTGCCCAAGCCTCAGATGAGAGAGGGGCTAATTCACGTTTGAACATATCCATACATATACCTCCTGGATCATTCTTATTTCTTCATGTCACCAATTGAGAGAGAAGTTGCAGAGGACCCTTCAGTACCTTCTCCACCTTCTTCTACTTCCAGTAAGCTTCCACTGCTGAAAAGATAGGTTCTAAGTTCATCATCCCATTTGTCCATATTGCGTCTCAGCCATTCGAGGGTCATGGCTGCATGCTCAATCTCTTCGTCGCGGTTGTGTGCCATTACACCTGCCAGTTCTGTATCTTTTGTGGTGTTCACCCTCTGGTTGTACCAGTCAATCGCCTCGAGTTCTTCACGAAGGCTGGTGATTGCACGGGAGATATCTCGCGTCTTTTCGTCTATTGCATCATAAGGTTCACTGTAAGCCATACTATCCTCCTAAATAAGACTTTGTATTACTATAATGATACTCATGGTTTGCCAAGAAAGAAAGGCCTGATATGCAAAAATCTTGTGAATTGGGAGAAAACTCACCTTGAGCTATGTTTCTCTTGACTGATAAGTTGCATACAAGAGCCTGTAATTTTGTATCTTTTCATCTCTTTCTCTATGAAGCTTTGTATGGTGTTATCGTGGCAAATAGGGCTTTGTTACACGTGTAAAGAAATATTAGTATTTCATAAATATCGCAATTAGTATAAGTATATAGCTTATAGGTATTGAAAGTATCTTCCAAATAAGACAAAATCCTTACTGAATAGAAAAACGATTTGTATTATAATATTAGTATTCAAATTACTCCTACATACTTGCACAAATCAGAGGAGCACAAACATGGCATTAAAGTTCAAGACTGTTTTTTCGCAACTACAGATGAAGATCATTTTCGGGGAGTGGCCAGAAGGGTATCGAATCCCTACCGAGATGGAACTCTGTGAGCAATACGGAGTCTCCCGTGTCACCATCCGGCGCGCTTTGGATGGATTGGTCCGTCAGGGTTACATATCCCGTACTCGCGGGCGAGGGTCTTTTGTCTTGTTTAAACGCAAAGTAATAGGTCTTGGATATCCTCAAGTACCAATGAAGGGAGAAGACTCCCAAAAGAATGGTTATTATAAAATCCTCTTGAAGGAGAAAGTGGAAGCATCGAGTACTGATCTTACCCAGATGCATTTCTCCGATGATCCTACCGACCGAGAACTCTGGCACTTCAAGAGCTTGCATATTGTGGATGGAAAACCCTCAGTCTTGAGTGATTACTATGTCATCTCTCGTTTTGGGCAAGAGATTGCCCTGCTTGGAGATGAGAGTGAACGCTCCTTTTTTGATCTGGTGAGCTGGCATATCGGCCAGAAGTGCCATTTCGTCCAGGGCAAGGTTGCCGCCATCAACCCGGATGAAGAAATCTGTAAACAACTTGGTATCGATTGCAGTTCTGCCAGCCTCTGGTGCAGAGGCCTTTGCGTCCTTGATGATGGGACTGTGATTGGAAGATGCACCAAGGTCTTCAATGGACTTATGTACGAATTTGCTGTTGAGGATCAATCAGACGTTTCTGCAAGTATCTGATGTTGTATAAAAATTCATGTTCTCCCACTGATTACATGGTTTGTTCCTTGTGTTTTCTTGACATCGGCTGTATAAGTGTTAGTAAAGACTAATAGCTGATGAAGAGGAACATAATGAAAAGAACTATCATAGAAATGCTGCACGAGGCTGCGAAGCGTTATGGTGATCGTACCTATACCAATACAAAGACTGATGCAGGCTGGGTTGCTTGTTCTTTCAAGAAGACAGATGTGGAGTCTGATTATGTGGCTGCATATCTACTCAACCATGGATTCAAACCACAGGATACCATAGGCATTCTCAGTGAGGGGAAGAGTAGTTGGGTTACTTGTGAACTTGGCTTGATCAAGGCGAAGATGATCAGTGTGCCTCTCTCCATCAAGCTTACCCCTGAGGAAATAGCGTTCCGCATCAACCATAGTGAAGCTGTTGCTTTTGCTGTCTCTTCAAATACCCTCGGCAATGCAGTAAAGGCCCTTCCCATGTTCGACCATCCTGTGATGTTCATCTACCTCGATGAGCAGGACGAGCGATTGGAAAAGCAGGTTCGGGAAGCAGATTGGAAGCAGGATGTGAACTACGTCCCCTGGGAGACCCTTATGCTTGATGGGGCAAATCTTCTGGAGCAGAATCCTCGCTTGGTTAAGGACGCTGAAGAGTCCATTGATGAGAATGATACGATCAACATCTGCTACACCAGTGGGACTACCGGTAATCCAAAGGGTATTATGCTTACCCATCTTAATTACTATGTGAATGTGCATGACGCCATTGACCTGTTCAAGCTTCCCGATGCGAGTATGGAGACACTGGTTGTGCTTCCCGTTGACCATAGCTTCGCTCACACAGTTGGTATCTACACTGCACTGCTCAGGGGAATTACCCTGCACTTTGTCGATTCCAGGGGCTCAAATGCCTCGATTATCAGGAATTTCCCGAAGAACCTCGTAGAAGTCAATCCATCCTTCCTTATGACTGTTCCCTCTATCACGGGAAGTTTCATGAAGAAGATGATCCAGGGTATTCATCAGAAAGGACCCTTTGTAGAAGGTATTTTCAATCGTGGGCTTGAAGCTGGCATGCTTCGTAATGGGGACGGCTTCCACAAGGGTTGTACCTGGGTGAAAATCAAGACCTGGTTCCCATACACATTGGCGAACCTCCTGGTCTTTCCGAAGCTCAGAGAGATCTTTGGAAATCGCATGCTCTATTGCGTGGGAGGGGGAGCTCTCCTGGAGGCAAAGCAACAGCGTTTCTTTGCAGCCATCGGCGTCCCTGTCTTCCAGGGCTATGGACTGACAGAGGCCGCACCTATTATCAGCAGCAATTCCCCACACCGGTACAAGTTCGGTACCAGCGGAATGGTTGCAAAGAGTGAGATCTGTAAGATCATGGTAGATGAGACCACCGAGGCAAAGACTGGTCAGCGCGGAGAGATTGTCATCAAGGGTGAGAATGTGATGAAGGGCTATTTCAAGAATCCCAAGGCAAGTGCTGAGGTTCTTAAAGATGGCTGGCTCTGGACAGGAGACCTTGGTTACTATGATGAAGATGGCTTCCTTGTGGTTACCGGAAGGGCGAAGGCACTGCTTATCGGAAAGGATGGGGAGAAGTACAGTCCTGAGGAGATCGAGGAGGTGATGATCAACCATCTTTCGATTATCAACCAACTGATGGTGTACAACGATCATCAGGTCATAACCACTGCACTGGTTACCCTCAATGAGAGTGATGTAACTTCCCTGATCCAGGACAAGGGCTATTCTACTCCTGAACAGGCGCTTGATGGAATCATCGCAGAGCTTCACTCCTATGAAACTCATGCCACAGCTATTCCTGATATGTGGATTCCCACTCGGTTTGCCTTGATTGAAAAACCATTCAGTGAGGCTGATGGACTGGTAAACTCCACCATGAAGCTCGTACGGTACAAGACAGCCGAGTTCTACAAGGACAGAATTGCCACGCTGTATGAGAGTGAAGAAGCCAATCGAAAGGCAAACCTTGAGGTAGTAAAGAACCTGTTCTTCAAATAATGAGAGTTTAACTAATTGGATAAGAATCAAAGGGCAAGTGGATAAATAAGATTTCCGCTTGTCCTTTGGAGTTTCAGAGTAGACAACTAGCATAAAATGTGTAACGCTTTGGTTGTAGAGACGTTTTACTAGTGCAGGGTATGACATATCCTGCTGGGAATTGAAAAGATATCCTTTACTTGAAGAGGTGAGGGAACAAAGCAATACGAAGGGATTCCCCTCAGGAGGAGGACGTTATGAAGAAGGCCTTAATACCAATCTTGTTGGTACTGCTGCTGACCTTGGCATTTACCTCATGTGATGCCAACATCCGGCAAGACATCGCAGGTTTAATGGGTGATTTCAGTGAAAATGTGTATATTGCAAATGGATTCGTTGAAGCCAATACAGCCAATGCTGCTGCAGTGACAGAAACCACTGCAAGTATTGGAACTGGAGACTCGGCTGAAGAAATTACTGGTGGTGCAAGTGATGCATTCGGTATTGACGTTACTGGTATCCCTGAGAATACTAAAATAATCAAGCCCCAAACGGAGGCTGAACAGGAAGAGACCAAAGACGATCTTGCAACTGCTTTTGCTTCTCCTACCCAGACTGCAGAGTTAGTAGAGTCCTTGAAAGCTCCAATTACCGATCCTGAACAGAAAGCTGCTGCAGAGGGTACGGTGATATTGTTCAATGCAACGTTGGAAAAGCTGAAGGATGATTTGGCCACAAACAACAAAGAATTGAGTGATACTCTTTCAGAGCTTGCTCTCCCAGAGATTGAGGAGGGTGAAACCTTAACTCAAGGTGATGTGCTGGTTCTTCAGATGATGACCAACCTCATTTCCAACACAGTTGCTACCTTGAATGAGACAACCAGTACAGCAGGTGATTTTACTACGGTTGATGGAGATGCTCTCACGAGTGATAAGGTGTTGAGTATTGTTGATGATGCCCTATTTACTGCCCAGGTAGCTGAGCAGCTCTCAGGAGCAGCAAGCATTGATTTCTCTGGTCAGTTGGATCTGGCTGCACTGCTTTCTGGAATGAACGATGATTCAAGTCAATCTGTTTCCAGAGCAGAGGATGATAATGAGTTTGGAGATGTTATGGTCTCCTTTAATAATCTGATCCCCGATTTGCTTCCGGTGATGGGAATTACCGTTAGTGGAAATGATTTCGCCTATACTCAATCAAAGTACAAGAGCTTCCTCATGAATCAGAAAGCCTATCGTGGTTCTATCGAGCATGCTCTAAGATTCGCCAGAATGAGTGGATTGGAGGATCTTTCAGAGATACCGAATGCAAACTTCGATACCTCAACCTTGATAAAGTACATGCTCTCTGTGCTGATTACAGAACATCATGCATATTGGGCGAGTAAGGGAATCACTTCTCCGAGACCTGAGGCTATTATTGCTGAGTTGCTTGACGATAATCCAGAGATTGGTCTTGGGACGATGCCTGAAGGATATGAACCTGTTGAACCGACGATTACAGGGTTCTCCTATGGTGGGTTTGAGCAGTTCCTGCATGATGGGACGACAGAAAAGCCACGGTCATATGCCTATTACGAGGCTATCGTGAAGAATCTGCAAGCACTCAATTCAATCAACGGCATTACTCAGCTGAAGGAATTGCTTGATGATTTGCTTGATGATACAAATGCAGACAATCTCCAATCAATGTATGATGATTGGGATAATTAAGGAGGAGAGGTACCATGAAGACGAAAATAACGATAATTACAATGGTTGCATTGTTCATGATTGCGGCTCCTCTGCTTGCAGTGAGTGCATACGATCCTGATTCGAATGTTGTCTATGCCCAGGCAGCGGAACCCTTTGTGGGAACCAGTGTACGGGTATTGGGCATGGGTGGTGCAGGACTGGGAGTGAAGGGCTATCATGATAGCTTCCTCATCAACCCGGCAAACCTGACCAAGAGTGGATTTAAGTTCTCTCTCCCCTCGGTAACCGTTACCGCTTATAGTCCCAAGGCAATCTTGGAGAGTGGGGCAATTGAGGAATTTGAAGAGGGAACGGATGAGTCCATGATAAGTGGTGCCCAGAAGTTCTTGGCAACCATCAAGAAAGGATATGGAGATGTACTGACTACAGATGTTTCCACTACCTTGACGATTGGAAGCTTTGGATTGTCCTTGCAGGCTCAGGAACGCCTGATGTCCTATAAGACCGGTGCTGATATGCTGAGTACCAATTTGATCGCTCAGGTAACCACAGCAGCTACAGCTGGCCTTGGGTTTAGGATTGGCATTGTACCTGATAAGATCAGCATCGACCTTGGTGTAACAGCCCAGGCTGTCTATAAGGCATACTATAAAGCACAGAGTGCCTCATCCATCACTGATATGATGGCTGATGATGATGCAGATCCAGCAGTCAAGTTCATCAATGAAACTCCGATTGTTGCAGGGTATGCCCTTCCCATCTCTGCTGGAGTGAACGTAAATCTTCCAGCTGGTTTGAGATTGTCTGCAGCTGCAAAGAACTTCAATGGTAACTACACCATGAACACATACTATTCAGTCAATGACTGGGCTGAAGAGGTTCTTGGGGACAGAATCACTGATGATCCTGACGGTTCAGGCGCCACCAATACCATCGAGGACGAGTGGACTATCGAGTCCGACTGGAGACTGGACGCAGGACTTACCTGGGCACCGAACATCGGCTCCCTGATCAGACCTATTCTTGCAGTCGATGTTGTCGATATCATGTCCATGAGTGGTTTGCAGGGTGATGACCTGACGCGGGCATTCTATGAGCAGACCCGCCTTGGAGCATCGGTTAGACTGTTGAGCATTCTTGATGTTCGTGGTGGTATCAGCCAGGGCTACAAGTCCATTGGTGCTGGATTCGATCTGTTGATCTTCCACATTGATGCTGCCTACTATGTACAGGAATATGGAGCGAGTATCGGTGACAAGCCAATCGATGCACTTTCACTGAGATTCTCACTCTTCTCTCGCTAGTGTCGTGCTTCTTACTCACGGAATGCCCTCCCTGGAAAGGAGGGCATTCGCGTGTCTTGGCGTTTTCTTTATTATTTATTCTGTTATTTTAATAACAAACTGTAAGAAAATTTACAAAAAAGCTCTTTTAAACCTTTCCTTTGTTACAAAACTCATGATATAGTCTCCATACAATCACACTTCAGGGTTTTCACCCGTATGAGAGGTCAATATGACAAGTTTTGGAATTTGGGGACTCATTCCTCCCGTTCTTACCATTACCCTTGCATTTATTACCAAGGATGTAATGGTTTCCCTGTTTCTTGGGATTTTTTCTGGTGCGTTGATCGTGGCAGGGGGGAATCCTCTGGTAGCAATCATCAATCTTACCGACATGATCGCCGGTTCCCTCAATGATGGATGGAACATTCGAATCTTCCTTTTCTGTGCCTTGCTTGGAGGCATGGTAGGTATGCTCAGTAAGACAGGATCAGCTCATGCCTTCGGGCGTTGGGCAGCAGATAAGCTGCATACCGAGAAGACCAGCCTCTTGATGACTTGGTTCTGTGGTCTGTTGATCTTCATTGATGACTACTTCAATAGCCTTGCAGTAGGAACGGTTATGCGTCCTATTACGGACAAGAACAAGATTTCCCGTGCACAGCTTGCATATGTTCTGGACTCCACAGCAGCTCCTGTATGTATCCTTGTTCCCATCTCAAGTTGGGTTATCACCGTCATGTCCATTGTGAAAGGATCTGAAGGATTTGACACTTTGGGAGTCAGTGAATTTTCCTTCTTTATCCGGTCAGTTCCCTATAACCTGTATGCACTTCTTACCATCATCATGGTATTGGTCATCATCCTGAGCGGAAGGAACTTTGGTCCTATGGCTAGGAGCATTGCCTATGCCAAGGAAACTGGTAACCTGTACAACGAGACCTATGGTCCGGCTCCAGGTGAGATCGACATCGATGGGGATGTGAATGCTGCCAAGGCAAAGCCTCTGGATATGCTCTTCCCGATTATTGTTCTCATTGTTTCAGCGGTTATCCTGTTCCCTGTCACTACCTACCTCTCATCCATAGATGGGGAGACCATTACCAGTGTCGGTGCTGCAGCTGCTTCCATGTCTCTCGGTGATGCTTTCAACAATACCGATGCCTCAATGGCACTGTTCTATGCTGTTATCTTTACCTTGGTGATTACGTACATCTACTACACTGCTCGTAAGCTCTTTACGATCAAGGGAGCGAGTGAGGCTATTACTGATGGCATCAAGAGTATGGTTCCCGCCCTTATCATTCTTACCATGGCATGGACCATTGGTGGGGTTATCAAGAACAGTCCTGCTGATGGTGGCCTTGGATTGGCTTCCTACCTCAGTGATGTTGTTGTCGGTGGTGGATTCCCGATTGCTCTTGTTCCTGTTATTGCCTTTGTGCTCTCTGCTTTGATTGCCTTCTCAACTGGTACAAGCTGGGGAACCTTTGCCATCATGATCCCCATCGTTATGCCTATCGCTGTCGGTCTTGCCCAGGCAAAGGGCCTTGCAGACGCAGGTTTGCTCAATGCAGCTATGATCAGCGTGAGTGCAGTACTCGGTGGATCAGTCTTTGGTGACCATGCCTCCCCGATCAGTGATACAACTATCTTGAGTTCCACTGGAGCTGGGTGTCCACACCTTGAGCACGTTGCAACCCAGATGCCTTACGCAATAACCTCTGCAGGCTGTGCTATGATTGGGTTTGTTGTAGGTGGAATCTTCCTGAATGTTCTGGCAGCTTGGATTGTCACCTTGGCTGTTTTTGCAGCAGCCATGATCTTCCTTCCCAAAATCCTGAACAAGTAATCTACAATTCACTACCAAGTAGGCCCGCCTAGCAAGGTGGGCTTACTTGCTCTATGAGGCCAAGCGAACTATACTTTGGCTTGGAGGCTGATATGGACATTGTACAAATAAAAGGACATATCAAGGAGTATGACTGGGGAAACACCTCATTCATTCCTGCGCTGTTGGGTGTTCCAGAGGATGGAAAAGCCAAGGCAGAGCTTTGGTTTGGTACCCATCCCTCTGGGGATGCAATCGTGATGGAAACAAACCAGAATCTTTCCTCCTTCCTGAAAGGGGACAGTGAGCATTGGTTCGGAGAGGACCACGTTGAATCCTTTGGGGATGAGTTGCCACTCCTATTCAAGGTTCTGGCAATTGAGAAACCCCTCTCCATTCAGGTTCACCCTGATAAGCTTCAGGCTAAGGCAGGGTGGGAGTGGGAAGAAATTATCCGTAAGCGACTTCCCCAGGAACTCTGGAACTACAAAGACCCCAATCGTAAGGCGGAAGTCATCTATGCACTTACCCCGATTACCGCAATGTGTGGATTTCGTCCCCTGGGTCAAATCATACCCATACTGAAGCTTTTGTTGCCTAAGGCATATGAGAACCATTTCTCTTATCTGGATGAATCAGGGGTTGATGATGATGAGAAGCTTGCCCGGTTGTTCAAGCAACTGTACACCATGAACAAGGAAACGTTGTCTTCGCTGATTGATGAATATATCGCTTCCTTGAAAGCACATGAAGAGTTGCCCACCAGTACCGCTGATGGACGTTTTCTTGAGAGCAAGGGGATCGTTCTTGCAAGCTATGTTACCTATCCCCATGACCCAGGACTATTTTGCCCATTCTTGCTGAACGTTAAACATCTTGAAAAGGGAGAAGCCCTCTATCTTGCACCAGGGACCTTGCATGCCTATGTTATGGGCAATGGCATTGAGCTAATGAGTGCATCGGACAATGTGCTTCGCGGAGGACTTACCAACAAGAAGGTAGATGTCAAGGAATTGATGAAGGTCACAGAGATAAAGGGAAAAGAGGTAGAGAAGGTGCAGATGTTGCGTGGGACCTCAGGGCGAATGCATCTTCTCACTCCTACCGAGGAGTTCCACTTGATGGTCCTGTCCAGTGGAACCTATGAGATTACTGACCGTAGGAGTATCGAGTTACTGTTTGTTGGTGAGGGAAGTGCCCAGTTTATCTCTGAGAAGGAGAAGCGGCCCCTGCAGAAAGGTAGTTGTCATGTGGTAGCAGCCTCTCTTGGCTCCTATACCCTGCAAGTGGAGGGAATGCTGTTTATTGCTGATGTTCCCAGATGACGGAATATTTCGGTTTTTTTGGGTTGGAATGAGTATCTGAGCAGTGATATAGTACAAATATGGATAAATACCTCAAAATATTGCGAAAAGAGTTGCGTCCCGCAATGGGATGCACTGAACCCGCAGCCTCAGCTCTCGCTGGTGCAAAGGCTGCGGAACTATTAGGACAGGTACCTACCTCCTTGGAGATTTGTACCAGTCGAGACATGGTCAAGAATGCAATGGGTGTGGGTATCCCTAACTGCTCCCTGAAGGGGATTCAAGCAGCAGTGGCTCTTGGAGCAAGTGGGGGAGACAGTGAGAAGGGGTTGAGTATTCTCAGCAGCCTTAGCGAGGAGCAAATAGAGAAGTCTTCAGCAATTCCAGTCTCTCTTGTTATTGAAAGCGGTGTCCCTTCTCTGTATATCAAGGTTACTGCAAAAGCGGGAGATGATGTTGCCATTGCCACTATCAGTGGGGAGCATGACCGGTTCAGTTGCCTGCAGCATAATACTTCTGTTTTACGCGAACTGGCAGTTGATGCCTGTGGTACAGAACTGGAAGTGGAGGATATGCAATTTCTCGGTTCTGCAAGTCTTGCTGATCTACTCACTTGGGTGAAGCAGGCACCCCAGGAGGCAATCGACCTGGTTCTGGATGCAAAGGAGACCAACATCGCCATTGCACGACATGCTCTCGATGAGGAGTATGGCCTTTCTGTGGGGAGGATTGCTGCTGAGCCGATTGGGAAAGAACCAAGCAGCCTATCAGAGGCGTTCAGCTTGGGCTCAGCGATGGCTGCAGCTGCCAGTGACGCAAGAATGGCTGGATGCCCCTTGCCGGTGATTATCAACAGTGGTAGTGGGAACCAGGGTATCACCTTGACCGTACCTATAGCGGTAGTTGCAGCATATTTAAAGAAAGATGATGAACAGCTTGGAAGGGCTTTATTGCTTAGTCAGCTGATAGGATTGGGTTTGACTGCCAGGAAAGACCGGCTAAGTGCTCTCTGTGGTGCCTTCACAGCCTCCATTGGGACGGCTTGTGGATTGGTGTATTTGCTGGGAGGAAACCTGGAAGAGATGGACCGTGCCTTCAACACCATGGTCGGAAATCTTACTGGGATTATCTGTGATGGGGCCAAGTCCACCTGTGCCCTGAAGATCTATAGTTGTGTGGAAGCGGCAAACCTTGCCTGCAAACTTGCATTCCGCGGTCTTTCCCCAGGAAGTGAGAGCGGAATCGTTGGAAAGTCGAGTATGGAGAGTATGGATTTTCTCTCCAGGATCAGTCATGAAGGGATGGAGGAAACAGACAAAACGATTCTCTCCATCATGTTGGGAAAACAATTGTGAACTATGTAGCATTAGATTTCGAGACGGCGAATAGTTACCCCGGCGGTGCTTGTTCAGTAGCACTTGCACGGTTCGATGAAGAAGGCACCCTGCTTGAGACGTATTACACATTGATCCGTCCCAAGCATCCGTATTTTGATCCAGGGATGACAGCAGTGCATAAACTCTCCAGTGATGAGTGTCTTGCTGCCCCTGAATTCGACAAGATCTGGGAACAGATGCGTTCATTCATCGGTCGTGATATCCTGGTTGCCCATAATGCAGTCTTTGACATGGGTGTGATGAAAGCTGCATTTGAAGCATATGACCTGGAGGCTAGGGAGATGAGCTACCTATGCACCCTGACCATTGCTCGAAAGCTCTGGCCCAAGATGCACAGTTATAAACTCTCCTATCTGGTTGATTACTTCGATATGGAGTATCAGGCTCACTATGCCCTTGATGATGCAATCATGTGTGGGAAGATCATGTATCGGCTCTGCCAAGGGCATTTGAATGAGCTGCTCGATCTTCGCCGGTTTCTGATCACCAAGGGTATTGAGCCGAAGGTTATTGAGCACCAGAGAAAAGACGCAGATTTTTTCCTATAAGAGGATAAAGGCCGGTTGCCCAGAGTCCTACGAGGCTGTATCGCACAAAGCCTCCAATTGCATACATTGACTCTGGGATGATTACCTTGGAGCCCATGATCAGAAGCACAACAACCAAGCCGATAAGATAGCGGCCAATCTTCTTTCCTAATGTTCCTTCGGTCAAGAATTGGACCTTTTTATTCTCAAGGGCGAAGCCAAGATAGCCTCCACCACCGAGAGCGAGGATCTTCATCAGGTCATTGAATGCCGTTTCATCAGCAGAAAAGAAATTGAGCAGGATACTGATTACCGCTCCGCTTATGGCAAAGATGGTTCCTAGGATGATCAGGTATCTCATACGTCGCTTCTCATCATCATAGATGAAGTCCAGATAATGGTAGAAGGCAAAGCTGATGGAAACACCTAGTAAGAGTCCGGCGAATACGTCGATCGGCCAGTGCACCCCCAGGTAAAGCCTGCTCAAACCTACCAGTGTCATCATGATTGCACAGAAGATGCTGAGCTTTCGCTTTCGAAAGGTAAGTGCCAAGGCAGTATAGAAGGCCGCCCCGGTCGTCGTATGTCCGCTGGGGAAGGAGTAGCCGGTTGCGGTCTCCAGTCGTTTCCCTTGGATTGACTCCAATACCTGAAATGGTCGGGGTGCTCTGACTGTAGCTTTCAGGATGCCCATGGTTAAGACCGAGAGCAGTACTGATGAGTAGAGACCGAATCCCTTCTTCTTGTCATGATTCCAGAAGATATAGAGGATAACGGCAATGACGAAGGTCTGCTCACCCAAGAGTGAGGCGAGGTTGCCCAGGAAGTCGAGAACTGGATTCTCAATATTCAAAAAGAACAGCATGATGGATTCTTGCATGGGTATCTTCTCCTTGCGGGAAGTATACGCAAGGGTTTCTCAATTGGCAACAGCGTAGCATGTGTCAACCGTAAGGGAAAATGTCATCTGAGAAAGTTATTGTGAAATGACAGGATTCTTGGAAAAATTCCAGGGGTATGAGTATTGTGAGGCAGCATAAGGCCAATGTTTTGGGCAGGATTTGTAATGCCTGCCCATTTTCATGCCTTGGGGACTGGTCCCTGGGCATGGGAAACCGGCATCACCATCGCGGGATGCTGGGAATCATGGGTTCTCGTTGTCCTGGGGAGAATACTAAGCGTATTGGGTTTCGTAGGGACTCTTGTAGCAGGGTTCCAGGCTTTTCATCAGTGCGTCGCTGCGCTTGAACTGCATCTGCCTCTTGAAGCTCCAGGGGTGGCTGTCAGGCATCTTGGGCCGGGGAGCCCTGGCCTTCCTCGGCTTTTCCTGCTCAGGGTCCACCTGGGGGGAGAATGCGTACCGGTCTGGTATTCGTTGCAATGCATAGCATTGTTCCTTCCTGGTTGCATACAGGGCCCCGTCAAGCAGGCGGGCGACGGTGACCTTCGCATGGTAGGGAAGCGCAATGCGCCTGCCTGTGTGGTCCACCAGTGCATAGAACCTGTTGTCCATCTGGATGGAGCTGCCCTTGTTCACGCTGCGCTCGCACAACACCGCCAGGATGGTGCGAATCTTCTCACTGGAGCATTCCACGAACACCGAGTCGATCTTCCTCCAGCGACCCTCCATATAATCGGTGGCATAGCCGAACAATTCGTTGAAATAGGGCATGAAGGACTGCTGCAGGTACTCGTTTGCCTGCTCCAGGTTGTGGATGCCCTCCATGGTGAAACGGAAGGGCAGCATGCCCTGCAGGGTCTGGTTTGCACGTTCCACCTTCGGCTTGAAGTCCGGGTCCGAGTTGCACCGCAGCTCAACGCCCAGCTGGGAGCAGGCATAGGCGAACTGGGTCATGGTATCCTTGGCAGGGTCCGCCTCACCCTTCTTGTTGTACACGAACACCGTGCGCCTGTCGGTCCGGATGGAGAGGGGGATGCCGTAGGTGCCAAGTACTTGCTCCATCAGCTTGTAGTAGCCGTGCAGCGTCTCCTCGGCCTCCAGCCACAGGCCGAGCAGGAACCCCGAGGCGTCATCGATGCAGACATGCAGGGTGCACTTCCCCAGTCCCTTGATCCAGACGTAGGAGGATGCATCCATCTCCAGGCGCTCCCCGAAGTACTTGCTCCTGGGCTTGGTCGGGTGGACCCATACCCCGCTCAGGTCTTCCGCCTCAAGGGCCGAGAGCACCTGGGCGCGCTGCCGGTCCAGCTCCTGTTCCTGCTCCCGCATCCATCTGAGGAGCTTCTTCAGTTTCTTGCGTGTCTTCTTCTTGCACTTCACCGAGAGGATGCCTTCACCAAACATCCTCTTGCGCAGGCAGGAAGAGGATATGGAGATGCCCTGGTATTCATCCAGGAGCCTGGCCAGTTCCGTGAAGTTGCATCCTGAGAGGTCGTGCTCCTCTATGAACGCGATGATCGCATCCAGGTCGACCTTGTTGGACGGGGCCTTTCCCTTGTTGCCATGCTCGAAGCATTCCTCGCCCCGTTCACGGTATTCCTTCATTTTCCTCTGCACGGTCCTGAGCGATACATTGAGTCTCGCCGAGGCCCTGAACCTGTTGATCTTGCCTTCTACCGCTTCCTGTACCACTTGCCTTGCATGCGCATCCCATACCATACTGTAACCACCTGTAATTGGGTGGGGATTGGTTCACTAGTCGTCTAAAACAGAAGAACCAATCCCTCTTGTTTTCTTGAGGTATGGACTATACCACAAAGGCAGGCAG
>JAQQAR010000010.1 GCA_028532765.1 Sphaerochaetaceae bacterium
AGTGGATGTTGAATCCATGTGCGAATGCGAGGTATTTACCTGCAGTCAGATTTTTCTCGATGCTGTCATGATAGATCTTTGCCTGTCTCTCATCCGGCAGCAACATCATGATGACCTGAGCCATGGCACTTGCTTCCTCAGCAGTTGCAACCTGCAAACCAGCTTCTTCAGCAATCTTCCAGCTCTTTGAACCTTTGTAGAGACCTACGACGACATCCACCCCACTCTCGTGCAGGTTCAATGCGTGTGCATGGCCTTGGCTGCCATATCCGATGATGGCAACTTTTTTGCCATCCAGAACTGAGAGATCTGCCTGTGAATCATAGTACATTGTGCTCATTACTTCCTATCCTCCGTTATGGTTCGCACCATCAGGGTGCGTTAGTATGCTTATTCTTCATCCTCGCTGAAACTGATCGAGCTCAGCGCCCTTGCTCCCCTCTCCAAGGCGGTAATACCAGTCCTGGCCATCTCCACAATCCCAAATGGGGCCATCAAATCCAGGAATGACTGAATCTTGTCCAGACTTCCGGTCATCTCGAGGGTGATGGTAGAAGAGGTTACATCATTGATCTTTGCCTTGAAAATCTCAGCAAGCTCAATGACCTGGGAGCGGTCATCATGCCTGGTGGAGACCTTGACCATCACCAGCTCACGCTGAAGGCTCTTTTCCCCTGCCATCTCATAGACCCGCTTCACATCATACAGCTTGCCGACCTGTTTCTTGATCTGTTCAACAACCGGCCGGTCTCCGCTGACCACAATGGTGATTCGGCTGAATTCCTCGTTTTCGGTCTCGCCAACCGAGAGGCTGTCAATGTTGTACCCTCTGCGACTGAACAGCGATACAACACGCATGAGTACACCAGGATGGTTATTAACCAGAATTGCCAGTGTGTAACGTTTTTCTTTGGTATTCATCTAAGATTTCACTCCTTCATATGATATTTGGGTATAAGCGATTGCTCCCCGGTACTTCGGGGGCTTCCATCCACGGTCCATGCAACCAGCGATTGCAGCCGTGGTCAGAGAATAATTAGGCTTACTACAATAAGAAGGGAAATGAGGGAAAGAAGGGGAAGGAGGGTTATAATGAGACGCGCTAGAACTAGAAGCAAGGAAGGGACAGAAAAAGAAGTGGTGTCACACATAGAACTACAGGAGCTTGTATAGCCCTGCGTCTTCCGATTCCTTGCAAATGGGCGGTGCTGCTGCACCTGCATAGTGAACGCGTTCAAGGTACTCTCCTCAAGAACAGCCTAGTATGCTGTTTCTTGTTTGTATCGCTCTTTGACGATGCTTGTCAACCCTGCTATTCATAAAACAGTATGTTTATGCAATAAAAATTCGTTTCGCTTTGCAATATTGCTTCCCTTTCTGATTGCCGATACACTGCTTGCATGAAATTCATCTGGGGCAATCAGCACAAGCCAAACCTATTCACACTGCTCTTTCTCTACTTCCTCATCGTTCTCATTGTTCCATTGGGACTATTCTCTGCCTATTATGCACTTGCAGGGAATACGAATCAAGAACGGTATCTGATGAGACAGGCAATGAATATGACCACCCGTGATGCCAGTACCGTTGCCCAAGCCCTTGAATCCTACCGTCATAAAGCATACCAACTCTCCACCAACCCCTTGGTTGTGGAGATACTCAAGGCAGATAGCCTTGAGGCAGAATCGTCACAAAGTCGCGAGCTGTATGAACTGTTGTTTACCGTCATGCATGGAGATATCTATCTTGCAAGCGCAAACCTTGTCAGCAATAGCGGGAAGGTCAGGGTCTCCACCCATGTTTTTCCCGAGGTGTACGACCTACGCTATCAGGGCAATGACTGGGATATGGCTTCCATCATCAACCAGAACAGCCAGGTTTCCCCTACTGCCAGTCTAATCAGCATCCAGAGTCATAGGATAGCAGAAAACGGAAGACAGGTTGTTGCTTCCATCCTCCGTCGTGTCTATGACCAGGAGGGGACAAACCTTGGCTACCTTGTGGTGGATATGTATGCAGATGCGCTCTCCCCCCAGATAAACAGTGACCATGTCCTCACCGATATGCTGCTGGTCGACACCAAGTCCTTTTACGCTACCAGCCTTGTTCATCCTGAGCGGTTTGGATCCTTCGACCGTTTTCCCGCTCTCAACACCCTCGATGGCAATTACACTCCCCGCTCACTTCCCTCTGATACCTCCATCATAGCCATCTCTCCAATAGGGGGAACCGGCCTCCATCTAGTAGGCTCACTCAGCAGCGGGCCATTTTTCCAGAGTATGGAAAATTGGTTGTCAGTCTTCACTACGACCATGCTTATCGGGGTAGTACTTGCTCTAGGCCTCTCCTACCTTTTCTCACGCTCCATTGCCCACCCGATCAAAAATCTTGCAAAGCGTATGAGAGAGGTGGAACAAGGGAAGCTGGAAAGTCGCGAGGTCAGCAGCGCGATAAGCGAATTCAGCCAGCTGGAACACTCATTCAATGTCATGATCAAACAGATCATCAGCCTCCTCGATCTTACTCGTGAAGAACAGGTTAAATTGAGTGAAGCGGAAAGAAAAGCTCTGGAGAGCCAGATGAATCCCCATTTTCTCTTCAACACCCTCAATACGATCAAGGCGCTCGCCCGTCTTCATGGAGAAGAGGATATCTACACCATTACCGTCAAGCTGGGGAAACTGCTCCGTTCCTCAATCGACAACAGGGAGAGTGAGGCAACGCTTGAACAGAGCATGGCCCTGATTGAATCCTATCTCACCATTCAGAAGCTTAGATTCGCTGACAAGTTGACTACCGAGATTTATCTGGATCCCAGCTGCAAACATATAAAAACCCCAAAACTCATCATCCAACCCTTGGTTGAAAATGCAATCATCCATGGTCTGGAACCAAAGGTGGGAAGCTGGAACCTCAGTGTCCGTGTGGAAAGAACTGGAGAGAGGATTTCCATCACAGTTGGGGATGATGGAGTCGGTTTTCCTCCTGATCGCTTGCCTGACAACCTTGACGAACTTGCCAACTCGCCACACGTTGGTGTATACAATGTATATAGAAGATTATTTCTCAAATATGGAAGGAAGCTGCACTTCTCCCTGAAATCAAAAGAGGGCGAAGGGACTTGGGCAACTATCTCCTTCCCGGACGAAGAAGCAATAAAGGAAGAGATACAATGAGTTACAGTGTCGTGTTCGTAGAAGATGAGCAGATCGTCCGTGAGGAGATTGTCTCCTCGATCCGATGGGACCTTCTTGGTCTGGAATTGGTAGGTACCGCTTCTGACGGATTGAGCGGAGAGCACCTGATCAAGGAAAAGGAGCCCGATATTGTCATCACCGACATTCGCCTCCCTGCCCAGGATGGGCTTACCATGCTCAGCAACTGTCCTGTAAACCATGCCATTATCCTGACCGGACATGCCGACTTTTCCTATATGAAGAGTGCTATCCGACTTGGTGTATTCGACTACCTGCTTAAGCCGATCGATGATGAGGAACTGGAGGAGACACTCTCCTCATTGGTGAGAAAACTACAGGAAGAGGATCGTGAATATGAGGACCTGAAGAAAAAGGAACACTCGAAGAGTGAACTCATCCCACTTCCCAAGCAAGCTGGAAACCACGTAATCAACGCAACCATCGCCTATATTGCAGAGACCTACTCAGAACCGGTGGGACTTCAGGAGGCAGCAGCCTACCTTGATCTCTCAGAGAGCCACCTCAGTCGTCTCTTCAAGGAGGTCACAGGACTGAACTTCCTGCAGTACCTCAATGCATACAGGATAAACCAGGCGGCCATCATGATGAGGGACCCCAAATTGAATATCAGCGAAATTGCCACCAATTGTGGCTTTCCAACCCCAGGCTACTTCGCAAAGATCTTCAAACGCTTTATCGGCAAGACCCCGACCCAGTTCAGAGACGAGGCAGATACCTTCTAAAGACCCCGGAAAGCCTCTCATCCTTTGTTCCGGATGGGAGGTCTGCATAGAGGAGGCTTGCAATGCCAAGGCTCCTGCTGCTATGTATGTTGTCCTTCCTGTCATCAATGAAGAACGCCTGCTCTGCAGAGACGCCTTCTGCTTCAAGTATGGTTGTATAGAACTGAGGCGATGGTTTGCTCAAACCCATCTCATGGGAGGCATAGGTTTTGTCGAACAATGAAAGCGCACCCATCTCCTCAAGTATCTCCCAATGACTCAGGATGGTATTGCTTGCACATACCACCCGCTTCCCTTCTGAACGCAACGATTGAATCAGGGAAACTACAGGGTCGTTGAACACTGGCTTGAACACATCGGCAAACGGATTACCTTGCACAGCTACCCCAAAGACATGCGTGATATGTTGCCAGTACTGCGCTTCAGAGACCACACCTTCCATCAGGGGAAAATCGTAATGGAGATAATCGGCGATGAGAGCTTGCTTCTTAATTCCGAGGAGTCGGGAAATCTTGCCGAGCATTGTGATGTTGTTCACCACCACATTGCCCATGTCAAACATAAAAAGCGAATGCTTGGCGCTGAGAACAGGGTCACAACTTGCCAGCAAGGCTTCGATCTGCTTTGCCTCAAGAGGACCTTCCCATTCAAGAACCCCCATCCCCTTCGACCTTGCTTCATTGCGGGCAGTCTCCGACCTGCTTATAAAGAGGTATCGGAAGAAGGAATCCACAGGGGTACCGACATCCAGATAGTTTCTGAAATATTCCAGTACTGGAAAATCTGCATCATCCTCTTTCAGATCGGTACAGAGAAAATCGTACATGCTCAACCCTTCCTTGACTCATATACTGCCGACCCACCGATGAAATACTTGGTCAAGGACATGAATAGTACAAACATGGGGATCGATGCAAGCAGGGCTGCAGCCATCATTGCACCTTCATCGGTGTTACGCTCAAGCGCGAAGGAACTGATGTACTGTGGAATCGTCTTCATCTTCTCGCTCTGGCTCACCAAGAGCGGCCAGAGTAGATTGTCCCACTGACTACGGAAGGAGAGAATGGAGAGCGTTGCAATAACCGGCATACAGTTGGGAAGTACAATTTTCCAGTAGATTCCAAACTCTCCCATTCCGTCGACACGGGCCGCATCCAGAAATTCTGTGGGGAACGTGGTAAGGTACTGCCGCATCTGGAAAACACCAAACGCACTTACCAGGAAGGGAAGGATCAATCCGGTATACGTGTTCTGGATGCGCAGCATCGTGACAACCATATACAGCGGAATCATGATCGCTTCAAACGGAATCATCATCGTAGCCATGATGATAATAAAAATGGTGTTTCTTCCCCGAAAGCGAAACTTTGCGAGGCCATAGCCTGTAAGACTTGCAATCAAGACAGTGGTGACGGCAACAGTGATACTTACCACAAGTGAGTTGGCAAGGTTCCGGACAAAAATGAATGATTGGTCATTCCCCGCCACAGCCTTGACAAAATTTGGGGTATGGAAGCCTTCCGGGATCCAGGAAAACGGCATGGCCATGATCTGGTTTCGCTCCATCATGGAAGCACTGATCATGAACGCAATCGGAGTCAGGGTAAAAAGGAGCATTGCTGCTAAAATAATCCAAATAAGGACATTGGTAATGGTAATTTTCTTGGATATCTGCATGTCTCTAATACTCCACCTGATCGCTACTTGTCGTCTTGAACTGCAACAATGTCAGCAACAACATCAACAAGAAGAGCACAACACTCATTGCACTTGCTCGTCCTAGGTACTGTTGCTGAATACCTGTAACATAGATATTGAAGGTAATTACATTGATCGGGGCACGTGGAGCCCCATTGGTGTACAGCATGTATTGGGTACTGAAGGTTTTCAGACACTGCAACATTGCCATGACCGAAACGAGGAACACCGTTGGTTTGAGCAACGGGAGAGTGATACGCCAGAAAACCTGACCCTTGCCAGCCCCATCAATGGTGGCTGCCTCATAAATTGTAGGAGGTATTGAAGCCAGGCCGGTAATGAAGAGGATGACAAAGTATCCAATATACTTCCAGAAGTAAATCACCATCGTCGACACTTGCTCCATCACAGGATCCACCAACCAACGATGGTCAACCCCTGGGGTATTCATGAGTGTATTTACCCATTGGTTCCCCAATCCTCTAGGGTCAAAGATAATCATCCAGATGGTAGCAGCGACAACACTGGAAAGAATTGCTGGGGTATAATAGGCAATCTGCAGAAACTTTTTTGACTTACCGCTACTGAGATTGCTGATGAAGACAGCCAACATCAAGCTGATAATCAACAAGGGAATGAATGTACCAACGGTAAACACCAATGTTGCACGCAAGCTATTGAGAAAAGACAGATCACTCGTTGCTCTACTGGGGTCAAAAAGCCTGATATAGTTTCCTAGTCCCAAAAACGCTGGGGGTGCTTTGCTGAGTGCACGCTTGTCAAAGAAACTGGTGTAGAATGCATTGATTATCGGATAAAAACTGAATAATGAGAAAAAAAGCAGGGAGGGGACCACAAAAGCAAATCCCCACCGAGCCTGTTTCTTCTCGATGCCTCGGTATTTTTTCATACCCATGAAGTACTCCTAAAGGAAAAAGAAAAGGAATCCCGGTCCTGCCTGCAAGACAGGACCGAGTATCATACATTACTGTTCGTCTACAATTTCTTGTACAGCAGCTCGAAGGGTTGCCAGTGCCTTTTGGGGGCTGACACCACTGAGCATTACCGACTCAACCGCATAGCGGATCTGTGTCTGGATTTCAGCTGAATTATCCCCGTAATAAATCATGTGTGAACGATTCATGTCATTGATGAATACATCACTGTAGGGCATGTTCTTCAACGTATCGCTTGCAAAGAGAGCCTTGGTCGGTTGGATGATGTTCCCACCACGGGTGAGGTAATCCTCTCCATGGCTGAGCAGGAATCCTGCCAACTTCCAAGCGGCCTTCTGCACATTGGGATCACTGTCCGCATTCACCATGAAGAAGTGACCATAGTAGCATGCTGCCACATCGTTCACTGCATCCTCGAATACAGGATACGGAATAACCATCCACTCTCCACTCTCGAAGAACTCTGGGTTGTCTGCCTCAATTCGTCCCTGCTGGTATAAGCCAGTGTGGGCCATTGCCATATCATTGTTATCCAAGTTGAACAATTTTCGGGCATTCTTGTAGGTCGGGGAACCAAGGTTACGCCCTGATGGACCCCATTCCTGCATGTAGGTCAATGCCTTCAACCAAGCTTCATCGCCCACAATGGCTGTCTTGCCATCACTGCTGATAAGCTCTCCACCAAGCTGCTCTACCATTGGTACAAAGAATGTCAAGTAATAAGGATAGCGGAAGTCAAATCCACGACGAACCAAGATATCTCCATCTCTGATTACCAGCTTTTCGGAGACGTCTGCCATCTCTTCCCAGGTCTTCGGGTAATCTTTCTCAGCATCAAGCCCTGCATCACGGAAGATCTTCTTGTTTACATAGATGGACCAGTTGGTAAGCTCCAAGGGCAAACCATAAACCTCACCATTCACCGTGACAGTATCCAGAACACCATCTACATACTTGTCCAACAAATCCTGCTTGTCAGCATAACCTGCTGCTTGGTAGTCAACCGGGGCAACACGATAGTTGGTGATATAGGCATACTGGTTCTCGATGGGAAGATTGAACATATCAGGGCCCTGGTTTGCCGCAAAGGCAGTCTGGACAAGTTCAATCTGCTTTACAGAAGCCTGGGTGGTACGTACCACGGTGATGTTTGGGTTATCAGCCATAAACTGAGCAATAAGCTCTTCTTCCAACGCCGTACGAGCCGGATCCTCGTGTGTCCAGTACTGTATGGTAACTGGAGCGTTTTCATCTACAACAGCTTCCTTTCCACCTTGAGCAAACAAGGAGAGAGGGAGCAACAAAGCAATCATCAATGCCAATGCAATTGATTTTTTCATGTGTGACCTCCTCAAGTCTTACTACTTTCAGTGTAGATGCTTGGGGCAAATCCACAAGATAAAGATTTTGCGTTTATAGAGACAGGTTTGAGGAGAGGAGATGAGGCATATCAAGATTGATATAGAAATAAGAAAAAATGACACACCCACTGCTATGAGAAATCTTTTTTCACCGAGCGCAAATAGCTAGCCAGTTTCTCCATCGTCTCGCTGGAGATGTCGTGCTCGATTAAGCAAGCATCCTGTTCTGCAATGACAGGGTCCACACCCAGTACTTCCTGGAAGAAACTGGTAAGGGTTTTATGCCTGAAATAGACCTGGGAAGCCTTCAGTCTCCCTTTTTCTGTCAGGTGAATATCCCCGTAGGTTTCCTGCTTCACATATCCGTCGGCAGAGAGTACCTTCATTGCGCGGTTTACGCTCGGCTTTGAGACACCAAGACGGAGGGCGACATCGGTCGTCCTAACCTTTTCGTGTTGTTCACTGAGTGCCAAAACAGCCTCAAGATAATCTTCCCCTGACTTCTGCATGCCTAGATAGTATCATGCATACAGAATTTTGTCATCGCAGATTATATATCTTGACACAGATGTTTGATATGGCTAACTTATAGGTGAGGATGAAGATGATGCAAATGACGATGGACGAATTGACCGTAGGACAAAAAGGGGCTGTAAAAGCAATAAACGCCCCAAAACAGCTTAAGCGACGACTGATGGATATGGGATTCACCAAAGGTGTTGATATCGAGGTTGTCAAGCTGGCTCCGATGGGAGACCCCATCGAGGTATCCGTTCGTGGATACAATCTCTGCCTGAGAAGAGCAGAAGCACGCAAGATTGAACTGAGATAGCCTATGCAAACCATTGCCCTTATCGGGAATCCCAACTCAGGGAAAACGACCCTGTTCAATGCATTGACGGGAACCAGTGCGTATGTAGGCAACTGGCCTGGTGTTACCGTCGAGAAAAAGGAAGGAATGGTGGGTGGACATACCATCCTGGACCTCCCCGGCATCTATTCACTCTCCCCTTACAGCCCAGAAGAAAAACTTTCCAGACGCTATATTCTTGATGAACAGCCGGATCTTATCATTGATGTCATTGATGCAACCAATCTTGAGAGAAGTCTTTACCTGACCACCCAGCTTGCCGAGCTGGGACGTCCTCTCTTGCTTGTACTCAACATGGCGGACCTTCTGGAAAAGGAAGGGATCAAGATTGATGCCAAGCGTCTCAGCCAGATGACCGGCTCTCCGGTCGTGACTGTCTCAGCGAGCAGGGGGACTGGGATTGATGAACTGAAAGAGGCTATTGAACATAGCCTGAAAGAGAAACATGCGGCGCTTTGCCCGCTATTTTCCAACTTCATAGAACGCTATATCTCTCATATCATCGAGGATGACTACCTTCATGCAATACCGAAAGGAAGGCCGATGCGATGGGCGGCCATCAAGCTTATTGAGGAGGATGAACTCTTTCTCTCTTCCATGCCTCCAATTCCAGAGGCGTTCAACACGTATCTTACCAAGGTACGTGCTGAGTTGGTTGACCACTATGACGATGACCCGGAAGCGATCATCATCGACCAGCGCTACAAGGTGGCAGAGCATATCGCAAAGGATTGTCAAATCCGAAGGAAAAAAGAGAAATCTTTTAATTTTGATTCCATCGCAACCAATCGCATAGCAGCTATTCCTCTGTTTATTTTGATCATGGGTGCAGTCTTCTATCTCTCCATTGGTCTGGTTGGAGGATACACCACCCCAGTTCTGGAGAATCTCTTCGGATACCTTGGTTCACAGGTGTTTACCTTATCAGATACGCTGGGGGTACACCCCTTGCTCTCAGGAATACTTGTCGATGGTATCATTGCAGGAGTTGGTGCGGTACTCACCTTTGTTCCCCAGCTATTTGTACTCTTTCTCCTTCTTTCCATCTTGGAAGATTGCGGGTATATGGCAAGGATTGCCTTCATCATGGATAGGATGATGCGCACTCTGGGGCTTTCAGGCAAGTCCATCATTCCCTTGGTCATCGGGACTGGTTGCTCGGTACCGGCAATCATGAGCAGCAGGACAATCGAGCATCAGAAACAGAGGGAACTCACAGTCATTGTCACTCCTTTCATCCCCTGTGGTGCAAAGATGCCGGTTTTTGCTCTTATGCTCACCTACTTTTTCCCTGGTCAGTGGTACATCGCCCCCATGATTTACCTTCTGGGTATTGTTGCGGTCATTGTTACAGGATTGCTTGCACGGGCAATCGACAAGCATAAGGAAACCAATGCCTTCATTCTCGAGCTACCCCGCTACCAACTCCCTACGGTCAGGAATGTCTGGCTCCAGACCAAGGAGCGAACCCTGGGATTCATTCAGAAGGCTGGAACCATCATCCTACTCTCCTCTGTGATCATCTATTTGCTCTCCTCGTACTCATTTACCTTCCAGGCAGTTGATGCGGATGCAAGCATGCTTGCAATCATGGGGAGGATTATCGCCCCACTGTTTGCCCCCTTGGGATTCGGGTTCTGGCAGGCTAGTGTTGCCCTGTTGACGGGTATTGCTGCCAAGGAGACCATTGTCAGTACACTGAGCGTAACCATCGGGACTGCCAATCTGGGATCTTTCTTCACTCCCGACTCCGCTCTCTCCTATATGACCTTCATACTGCTTTCCTCACCCTGTATTGCCGCCATTGGAGCAATGTTCAAGGAACTGGGAAGCAAGAGAAAACTTCTGTATGCCCTGCTGTGGCAGACAGGATTCGCCTATCTATCCGCACTATTGGTTCGTTACATGGTGCTGCTGTTCATATAAGGAATGCTTATGACTACGATTATTGCTAATGTGGTTGTTGCAGCTTTGATCATCTCCCTGGTTGCATACGCTATTGCAACCCTTACAAAACAGAGCAAGGAGGAGAGTTGTGCCTCCTGCTCCCCCAAAAAAGGAAGTGCTTGCAAGGGGTGTCAGTTTGCCGATCACTGTAATAAGACTATTCATTAACTGAATATTTATGCAGTAAGTCTGGATATTTCCCCTCTTTTTCGGTACACTCTCCACTAACACCCAGAACGGGTAGTATTGTTTGAGGAGAGATAGAAATGAAACGAAGCATTGTTGTACTGTTGTCACTATTATTGGTTTCGGTCAGCCTTTTCGCTGCAGGAACCAAGGAACAAGCACCCGGTGTTGATAATTCCCTTCAGAACATCATGGATAAGGGCGTGCTTGTCATGGGTCTCGATGACAACTTCCCTCCCATGGGCTTTCGTAATGAGCAGGGTGAACTGGTAGGCTTTGATGTAGACTTGGCCAAGGAAGCTATGAAGCGCCTCGGTGTTGAGCTCAAGCTCCAGGCAATCGATTGGAATGCCAAGGAACAGGAACTGAATACCGGAAACATTGACTGTATCTGGAATGGTTTCACCATCACTCCTGAACGTCAGGAAGCGATGACCTTTACCCCTCCCTATATCCACAATGCCCAGGTTGTTGTAGTTCGGGATGACAGCCCTTACACCACACTGGCCTCCCTCAGTGGAAAAACCGTGGGATACCAGGCTGGATCATCAGCTTCGAATGCAATCGACGACACTCCCGAGTTCAAGCAGTCCGTAAAGAGCTTTGTTGAGTTCAAGGAGAACCTGACCGGCCTGATGGACCTTGAGATTGGAGGTATTGATGCACTGGTGGTTGACGTCACTGTTGCAGAGGACAACATCAAGCGCAGTGGGAAACCCTTCAGAATCCTCGAGGAAGAACTTGCTCCCGAAGACTATGGCATTGGTTTCCGCAAGGGTGAACAGAAGCTTGCAGATGCAGTATGGCAGCAGCTTGAGTCAATGGCTGCAGACGGTACGCTTGCAAAAATCTCCACCGCTTGGTTCGGTAGTGACATTACTGTTGTAGCAAAATAACGAAACCGTTATGATTACGGGGAGCCCAGCTCCCCGTTTTCTTTTTTTCAACACCTTATCTCTAGGAGACACCGATGGGAAACCTCTTAATGCAGATGCTGGTTGCCACAATGACCAGTTTGAAGATATTCGGCCTTACCCTGCTATTCTCCCTCCCCCTGGGCATGTTGGTTGCAAAAGGCAGGATGTCGAAAAACCCAGTCATTTCGAACGTGGTAAATGTGTACATCATGATCATGAGGGGCACTCCCTTGATCCTCCAGCTCTTGTTTGTCTACTTTGCGCCCTACTACATCTTCGGCTCTTCGTATGACCGTTTCACTGCTGTTATTGTAGGCTATACCATCAACTATGCAGCGTATTTTGCCGAGATTTACCGAGGGGGAATCCAATCGATCCCCGTCGGGCAGTATGAGGCTTCCTTGGTGCTTGGTTTCTCCAAGGCTCACACATTCACCCATGTGATTGCCCCTCAGGTAGTCAAACGAATTATCCCTGCAATGGGGAACGAGGTAATCACCCTGGTTAAAGATACTGCGCTGGCTCAGACTATCGGGGTTGCAGAACTGTTCAGGGTTGCCCAGAACGCCTCAGCAAGGGAGTTCTCGACCATGCCCATCTTCATTGCTGGAGTGTTTTACTTCTTGATGAATGCGGTAGTCTCCCGTTCATTCGACCTGCTTGAGAGAAAGCTCAACTACTACCGCTAGGAGAGGAAGATGGAAATCATAACCGTAGAAAACCTACAGAAATCATTCGATGGACTTGGGGTACTCAAGGGAATCTCATTCACCCTTAACGAGGGTGAGGTCCTTTCCATCATTGGGCCTTCTGGTAGCGGTAAGAGCACGCTGCTGCGTTGCCTTACACAACTTGAACCCGTTGATGGGGGAACCATCAATGTATGTGGACAGACCATGGTCACGTCAACCAAGGATGGCGTTGTCTCCTATGCTGACAAGCAAACGCTTCGATCGGTGAGACTCAATCTTGGCCTCGTATTCCAAAACTTCAACCTCTTCCCCCATATGAGTGTGATGAGAAACATTACAGAGCCCCAGATGCATGTGCTCAAGCGCAGCAAGAAGGAGGCTGAAGAGGTAGGGAGAGAGCTCTTGAGAAAAATGGGATTGGAAGAGAAGGAGAAGGCATACCCCAACCAACTCTCCGGCGGACAGCAACAGCGGGTATCCATCGCTCGTGCGTTGGCACTCAACCCAACCGTTCTCTGTTTTGATGAACCCACCAGTGCGCTTGACCCAGAACTGACAGGAGAAATTCTCCGTGTTATCAAAGATCTGGCAAAGGAAAAGATGACCATGATTGTGGTAACCCATGAGATGGCATTTGCAAGGGACATCTCCGACCGTATCATCTTCATGGATGATGGCCTTATTGTTGAAGAAGGTAACCCGGAAGAGTTGTTCAATAATCCGAAGAACCCGAGGACTCAGAAGTTCCTCAACCGCTACGAGTAAAGCAGGAGGGATCCACTGGTGCTGTCGTGATACTTCCCATCATGGTAAGCCACTACACCATTGACCATCACCATCGATATACCGTCTCCGGTAATCTCAGGGTGTTTGATATCACTATATTCAGCGAGGTGCTGCCAATCGAGAAGCACCAAGTCCGCTTTGTATCCAGTTTTAATGAATCCCCTGTCCTGTAATCCCAATCGTTTTGCCGGTTTACCCGTCATTCTTGCAATCAGGGAGTGGAGAGGAAGCACTGCTTCTTGTTTTCCATATCTATCCAGCAGGTGGAGTGTACTCTGATAGGAACGTGGATGACTCAGAGCTCCGGCATAGAGGGCATCTGTACCAAAACACATGAGAGGATGAGAGAGGATTTTCTTGAGTGAGTCTTCACTTTGGGTAATATCCATCATCAGTGCAGTTCCCTTTGCTTCCTGGAGAATGTCAAAGAAAACTTCGTACGGGTCACTACCCTGCTGCCTGGCTATCTCACTCAGGCTCATCATCTCATACTGCCTTTTACCGTCCAGACTTTGGATACTCACCTGTTCCCACCCACAAAGTTCAGCGATTGAGTCCCAACCAGCAGGGTGGGCCATCTCCCATTTGATTTTCTGCCGAGCTGAAGCGTCTTTCAGGAGTGATTGCAACTCCTCACGTGGCAGACGCAGGTAGGATGGAGGAAGGAGACTGAACAGGCTGGTTGATCCAAAGTGGTAGGGATACTGGTCAAACTGTACATCCAGACCTCTCTCCCTGGCATGGTCGATCAAGGAGAGCACCTCATCCACGAGGTGCTGGTTCTTTCTCCCAATCACCTTGAGATGGCTGATCTCCAGTCTCACTCCTGTACGCTCAGCGAGAGAAAGCACTTCCTTGAGGGAATCTAGAATGTCACTTCCTTCACAACGCATATGTACTGCAAAAAGTCTGTCGTACTCAGCAACTACCTTTAAAAGAGCAAGCAACTCCTTCTCTTCAGAGAATATACAAGGCGCATAGTACAATCCTGTGGACATACCCAGACAGCCTGCTTCCAGGCTCTCCCGAAGAAAGGTGGACATCTTGGAAATCTCAGAATCTGTTGCGCTCCTGTTAACATTTCCTTCCATGCTCGCCCTTCTCAGGGTACTGTGGGCTTGCAGGAATGCCATATTGGTTCCACTTCTCCATTGCTGCGTATAGGCTGAAAAGGATTTCCACCCGGCCTCTGGATATGCTCCCAGGACATCCCCACAGAGTTCTCTCAGAAAGGTACTTCCCCTCTGGCAGGGAAATACCCCGATACCACAGTTTCCGGCAACCTCTGTGGTAATCCCCTGTCCAATCTTGGGTTGCATTGGAGGATTCCTCAGCACTTCAAGGTCACTATGTCCATGCATATCGATGAATCCGGGGCAGAGGATCTTATCAGTACAGTCAATTACCGTGTATCCCTCCCTTACCTGGGATAGAGGGGGAAGGATCGCCTGTATCATATCTGATTCAACAAGAAGATCGCCCCAAAAAGGGGCAGAATCGGATCCATCAATGATTTCAGCATTCCTCAGGTGATAGCGATTCATGCTTCACCCTGCAAACTCTTGCACTCGCGTAACACTACCTGTTCTATCATCCTGAGCACATTCTGGTAGTTACCCCTGCTCCTGGTAAGGATCATGGCAGCCTTGAACTCATCTTCATGCTCCTCTTCCACCAAAGCTGGAGGGAATCCACCATTGAGCAGTTCCTGTGCAAAAGCAAGGGAAGCAAGCAACCCATCATGCATACCAAAGGGTTTGATCCTGATTAATTCCCCATAAAGGAAGATTGCCCTAACCACAGGATGGAGCTCCGTCCAATCCCTGTCCCACTGCACAAACAGTGTTTCCATCTGCTGGAGGACCGTTACACTCCTGTTCTGGTCGATGACACTATCGGTGCGATAAGCAACCTCCCCTTCGCTGTCGAGTCCTTGCATCAACATCTGGTAGAGCTGTAATAGGCGCTGCTCACTCATCTGTGGTCGACTCTTCCCTATTACCGGACCAAGCCCATACTGATGGAGCATCCTCATCATGATGGTTCTCATGTTCAATGCAAGCACTTGGGTATCGAATTGCAGGGAGGGAACAAAGCACTGGCTGAAGAGTACGGCTAGGTCTTGTGGATCCAGCTCAAGATCTTCTGCAGCAAAGGAGGCAAGCACGAAGCGCGTCACCAGATGTTTATAGGATCGCAAGAATTGGTCTCTATCATCTTGTGATTGCAGTGCCAAACGTGCCTGTTCAAGTTTGGAAAAGTCCATCATGCCGATACGTAGATCGAGGTTCTTCATATGCCTCAGCTGTCTTCCATCCCCTGGCTTGGGGGCGTCGCTGGGAATATTCCAGGCCCAGGAGGAACGGAGCACTCCGTCCACCCTTCCCTCTGCACAGAGAATTCTTACCCGTCTCTCACTGATACCCCACTTCTTCGCGGCTTCCTTGGCACTGATATACATAGTTTCTCCCTTTCTATCCAATCCTTCCTACATAGGTTTATTACCACGAATCTGTGCTCTGTGCAAGGCTTCCTATACTCAGAAGGGCTTGAGCAAAGCAGAGAGAATGGGGATAATTGGTTGGAAAGGGGAACCTTTCCTATCACAACTGGGAGGGTACTCCATGGATCGATATGATGTTGTCATTGTAGGAAGCGGACCGGCAGGAATGGGTGCAGCCTTTACGCTGGGTGAGAGGCGGCCTGATCTAAAGATATTAATACTTGATCGGGAAAGGGTGTCTACTGGCGGTATGCGAAATGACTGCAAGATGAATTTCACCTACCCAATCGGGTTTCCTGTTGAATACTGGACTGAGGAAGCTGCAGAGCATTACCTGAAACAGGTTATCGACTTTCTCAAACCATCATTCCTTGAAAAACAGAACATCGACATCTACCAGAAGCGAGCAGAGAGACTAGGCTGTTCACTGCTGGAAATCAAACAGACACATCTTGGCACTGATGGCGGACTCAAGCTCATCAAGGAATTGCTTGCTCGTCTTGAAACGCTGGGCATCGATCTTGCTCTTGGAGAGGCAATGGAAACGGTGAATGCCGAGGAACAGTTCATCGTTACCGAGAAACGCGAGATTGGTTATAAGCGGTTGCTGATAGCGCCGGGTAGAAAAGGATTCCATTTCCTTCAGGACCTGATGCGTTCACTCGACATTCCTTTCATCGACAATATCGTCGACATCGGGGTACGGGTCGAGACCAGGATTGAGCACTATCCCATCGTGCGGGATTACTATGACCCGAAGTTCTATTTCCCTGAGAAAGTGCGTACATTCTGCACCAACAGCGGAAACGCCCACGTGGTTCGTGAGCGGTATGCGACAAACAGAGGTGACCAGTGGTATTCGGTGAATGGTCATGCCTTTGCCCCAGACAGCAAGCATGACAATGGATTGGTAAACTTCGCAATCCTGAAAACAGTACGGTTTACCGCTCCTCTTGCCAGTGGACAGGCCTTCGCAGAAAATCTTGGACTGCAGGCTGCCCTCATGGGTGGTGGGCAGCCCCTGATGCAGCGAGTTGGTGATTTCCGCCTCGGTTCAAGGAGCAAGGAAGCAAGCTTCAGCGGGGACCTCTATGACTTTGAGCCTACGCTGAAAACCTGTTGTCCTGGGGATATCTCCCTTGCAATTCCTGCGAAAATCCTTCGCGCTATCTGGAAAGCAATGAAAAACCTGGATACCATTGTCCCGGGTGTGCTTCACCCCTCCACGATCATGTACTACCCTGAGATTAAACTCTATGCAAACAAACCAGCCTACCTGGATGAACGATTCCGCGTAAAAGAGGATATCTGGTTTGCTGGAGATGGTGCTGGCACAAGCCGTGGAATTACCGGAGCCTGGGCCAGCGGAATTCGGAGTGCTGAGGGCATCCTCGACACCCTATAAGGTATGTGCGAAGCGGTTGTTCAGCCAATTGGAAGCAAGTGCTACCCATTGGCGACACGCTTCATGAGGGGTACCTACTTCTTCAGTGCACATCGAAAGACCATGGTCCCCGCTTTCGAACAGATGGAGTTCGTAGGGGACCTTTGCTTTCTGCAGGTTTACAGCCAACTGGAGGCTGTTCTCCACGGGAACACTCGCATCAGTGACGGTATGCCATATGAACAAGGGAGAAGCATCCCTGGTCACTTGGTTTTCCAAGCTCAAGAGGGAGCGTAGCTCCGGGTCTTTTCCACTGACCCAGTCCAGACTCTCTTCATGAGCATATTTTCCACCACTGATTACCGGATAACAGAGTATTGCAGCATCAGGTTTATTGTTCTCATCCACAATCTTTTGTTTTGCCGCGAGCATGGGGTGCTTGTGCAAGAGAGCCAAGGATGCAGCAAGATGACCACCAGCGCTGAAACCCATGATGGCTATCCTTGTTGGATCACACATCCATTCAAATGCATGTTCACGAATCTTGATCAAGGCATCACTGGCTTCCAGCAAGGGATTCAGGTCCTTTGCCGCTTCCTGTACTGAATAGTCCAGTATGAAAACATTGTAGCTCATTGAAAGAAAGTGCAACGCAACCGGATCACGTTCACGTTCAGAGCGAAACCGATAACCACCCCCTGGGCAGATGACAATTGTCGGGCGAATGTTCCTGATTCCCCCATCACCGGTGATATCCTGGAGGTATCCTGTAAGAGGGACCTGATTTGGCCCTACAGCAATTTGTATAATTTTCATAGATGTATCCTACCACATCCTTCACCATTTTGAGAGAAAAAAGGTACGTTGGGAAATCCAGATGTGATATCATCATGCCATGCAGACTTCTACACTCTTTGACCTCAATGGCAGGGCTCCCCTGAAACAGGCTCTCCCACTTGCCATCCAGCATGTGGTTGCCATGATAGTTGGCTGTGTAACCCCAGCCTTGATCCTCAGCCGTGTTGCAAACCTTGCTCCGCAAGATTCCATCATCCTTGTTCAGGGAGCATTGGTCATAGCAAGCTTGGCTACATTCCTCCAGCTCTTTCCCATTGCAGGAGTCCTCGGCTCAGGACTCCCTGTCATCCTGGGAGTGAGCTTTGCGTATCTGCCGAGCATGCAAGCTATCGCATTGGGATATGACCTTGCCACCATATTTGGATCACAGTTGGTAGGGGGAATTGTAGCCATCCTGGTGGGCATATTCGTAAAACAGCTCAGAAAATTTTTTCCTCCCCTGATCACAGGAACCGTGGTATTTACCATTGGACTTTCCCTCTATCCTACCGCCATAAACTACATGGCTGGAGGAATTGGGAGCCCTTCGTATGGCTCGCCACTGAACTGGACACTCGCCTTTCTCACGCTTGCAGTGGTAACGATACTCAATCATCTGGGGAGAGGAATATTCAAGCTTGCGTCCATCCTTATCGGCATCATTGTGGGTTATGGACTCTCTCTTGTTTTTGGCATCGTGGACTTCTCCGCTATCAATGAAGCGAGGTATTTCCAGGCACCAGAGCTTATGCATTTCGGTATCAAGTTCGACATTGCTGCCAGTTTTTCCATGGGAATATTATTTGCAATCAATGCCATCCAAGCCATCGGGGATTTCACGGCAACCACGGTTGGCGCGATGGACAGGGAACCCACAACAAAGGAATTGAGAGCAGGGATCACCGGCTATGGACTTACCAACATCCTCGGTTCTTTCATGGGTGGACTTCCCACGGCAACCTACAGTCAGAATGTTGGTATTGTGACCACCACCCGTGTCATCAACCGGTTCACCCTTGGTCTTTCTGCCTTGATACTCTTACTTGCTGGACTGATCCCGAAGTTCAGCGCCGTCTTGACAACAATTCCTCAAAGTGTACTGGGAGGAGCTACTATCAGTGTATTTGCTTCAATTGCCATGACCGGTATGAAACTGGTAGTATCTGAGGAGATGAACTACCGAAATACGTCAATCGTGGGACTCTCTGCAGCGCTGGGAATCGGGTTAGCGGAATCGTCGGCTGCCCTGGCAACCTTCCCCGTTTGGTTCCAGACAGTGTTCGGACAGTCACCGGTGGTTATCGCAACGGTTGTAGCTGTTGCCCTAAATATCATGTTACCGAAGAGGGATTAGATGGAACGAGTCATACTGGATGTTGATACCGGTCTTGATGATGCGGTTGCGCTGTTTCTTGCAGCAGGGTTGGATACACTTCACATTGAGGCTCTTATAGCCACGAATGGGAATGTTGGGTTGGAGAAAACCCTTGAAAACACGCTGAATATTGCTGAGACTGCTGGATTGGAGTGCCCTGTCTATAAAGGAGCCGAAAAACCTCTGGTAAGGGAGCCGGTAGCTGCAGGAGATTTCCATGGGGAGTCGGGCCTTGATGGCCCCGTTTTCCCACCTAGAAAGAGACTGGCAGTACAGGAAGAGAACGGTATCGATGCCATGATCAGGCTCTTGCATACATATCCAGGAGAGATAACCATCATCAGCGTTGGGCCACTGACCGATCTTGCATTGGCTATGCAGAGAGATGGAGAGGTAGCACAGCTCACCAAGCAGATCATCATTATGGGAGGATCTTTCAGCAATGGAAATGTTACGGCATTTGCTGAATTCAATACCTATGCAGACCCTGAGGCAGCACAGGTTGTCTTCTCCAGTGGTGCCAAGTTGGTGCTCTTCCCCCTCGATTGTACCAGACAGGTTACCTTGAGCCCCTCACGCCTGGAAGGCTACCATGCGATCAAGACAAATTCGGCACAGGTATTTGCCGCTTGCATGGACACCTACCAGGCCAATTATACCCGTCAGAAGCAGGGATGGCCACAGATGCATGACCCCTTATGTGTTGCCTATCTAGCCGATCCTCATAAAGTACAGACTGAGTACATGCGAGTCTGGGTTGATTGCCAGAGGGGACCTTCCTATGGAAGAACCATCAAGGAAGAGACAAAAAACAACGATGGAGTGCATATTGCCACCTCCATCGATATTCCTTGGTTCTGGTCACTGGTTGATAAAGCTTTTGCTGTCCTCCCCTAGTGGAAGACAACCAGATCTTCCAAGCGCTCACGAATCTTCGGCCGCTCTGCTTCAGCAGGATAGCCGAAGGTTGCGAGCAAGGAAGCTTGCCACTGATTCCCATCGAGTGACAGCACATCAAGAACCTGTTGTTCATGAAAACCTTCAATGGCACAGCTTTGGATACCCATCAGGGCAGCCCCTGTCATCATATTGGCAATTGCTAGATATCCCTGGCTCTTCAGCCAACAGTCCAGACGTCCTTCCTGTTTGAGATAATCATAGTAGGGACGATAATCGTCAATGAACACATCCAGAGGATCGGGGAATCGCATTCCGCGGCTATGTACCAGATCTCCATCAGGATTGGCAAATGCAGCTTTCCTCACCATTACAGCAACACTGAAGGCACTCGTTGCCACTGACTCCTGATCAAAACATGCATGAAAGAGTGCTGTTTTTTTCTCTGCACTCCTCACTACATGAAAGGACCACAGTTCAAGACCAAAGGACGTGGGAGTCAATCTACCATATTCAAGGATCTGTTTCAGTTGAGCATCACTGACATTTCTATGTTCATCATAGCGTTTACAAGCAAAGCGATGTTGCATGGCATCGATAAAATCCATCAGCGCACCTCACTCGCAACCTGCAAGGCGACCTCAATCATGGGATATAAGCCTACAGTGCGCATCTCATCGCCAAAGCCCTGGCCGGTTACACAACTGTCTGTCATGGTAAGCAGACTCAATGCATGTTTCTTTGTCCATGCAGCGGTACTGTACAAGGCATAGGTTTCCATATCCTGTGCCAAAGCCCCCATCCTTGCCCAAGCCTGCCAACTATCCTCTCCCAATGCATTGTAGGAAGAAAAAAGATCACTGGAAAACACCATACCGGCATGCATGGGTATCTCAAGCTTCTTGGCTACCGAAAGGGCTCTCAAGAGTAGATTGGAATCGCAGACGGGACTGAGACTCCCCTTCAGGTTATACTGGTGAGCCCAATTGCTATCAGTACTAGCAGTCATTGCAGCAATCAGATCACCCACAGCGATGGATGGTTGCAAGCCTCCACAGGTCCCGATACGGATGATGGTATCGACGCCATACTCGGTGAACAGTTCATAGCTGTATATACCAACTGACGGGCCGCCCATCCCAGTAGAGAGTACTGAGACCGGCATATGATTGTAGACACCTGTGTATCCTAGAACATTTCTCACATCGGTGACCAGACGGGCATCTTCAAGGAAGTGTTCAGCCACCAGCTTTGCTCGCAAGGGATCCCCAGGAGCAAGCACCACCGGTGCAATATCTGCCTTGGATGCTCTATTGTGAGGAGTCATCAGCTTGCCCCCTTCTCATATGGCTTGCCTGCAGCACGTGGCGCATAGTTCTTGCCACTGGAAAGCACCAGTGCCACGAGTGTCACGACATAGGGGAGAATATTGAAGACTTCCGAAGGAAGCGCCTTCAAAGCCGGAACGTTGTTGGCGATAATGGCGAAAGCCTGTGCTGTTCCAAAGAGGAAAGCTGCACCGGTTACCCCCAGGGGACTCCAACGACCGAAAGAAACAGCAGCAAGTGCGATAAACCCACGACCGTTGATGGTATTGCTTGTATATTGGATGGTCTGGGTAAGTACCACACAACCACCTGCAAGACCAGCAAGGACACCACTGGAGATAACAGCAAAATAACGCATCTTCTTCACGTTGATACCGACACTTTCCGCTGCTCCAGGATGTTCACCACATGCTCTGAGGTGCATCCCGAAGGGAAGCTTGTAGAGCAGGATCCACGAGAGGACAACAACAGCAACGGCAATATAGGCAGTCGGATAGATGCCAAGTGCGTCGGTCTGCATGCCCATCATGAACTCCTTGGTTCTGTCAGCATTGAAGAGAATCTGGCTGGCAAAAATCGTTACACCAGTGGAGAGCAGGTTGATTCCGGTACCACTGATGGTCTGGTCAGCATTAAGATTGATTGCTGCCACAGCATGGATAAGGGAGAACAGTCCCCCAACTACAAACCCCATGGTCAGGGCCAGGAAGAGGGAAAGTGTTTGAGGAACCCCGGCCATCTCCATCAGGACATGTGCAGCTGCAGCTGTACATGCACCGATCGCCATAAGGCCTTCCAAGGCAATATTTACCACCCCTGACTTCTCACAGATCATCCCACCGATGGCGGTGATGAGAATGGGGGCCACGATCATCAATACAGAAGGTAGCATTCCAAGTATCATACTCATTTGACTCCTACCTCCTTCTGCAGTTTTTTCTTATCGAGGTGCTGTTGGTAGAGGATCAAGGCTGAACGGAGGGCAATGAAGATTACAATCATACCCTGGATGATGAAGGTTATCTCTTTCGGTATCTGCTTCCCTTGCATCAGAGCTTGTGCGTTCTTGAGCATACCGAACAGGAGTCCCGCGAGGGTGGTACCAAGAGCAGTACTGTTTCCTACCAAGGCAACAGCAATACCGTCAAAACCATAATTATCCATCCCAGAGAGGACTCTTCCATACTTAAAGGAACCCAATGCAACAATGCCTCCAGCAAGGCCTGCAAAAGCTCCAGCAATCGCCATGGAGAGTGCAATGGATTTTACCACCGGTATACCGCTTGCCCTTGCTGCTTCCTTGTTGAATCCAGTAGCCCGCATGCCAAACCCAAGACTGGTTTTCTCCATGATGAACCAAAACACGATCACTGCGATGATCATTAAAAAGATACCATTATTCAACAACGAATAGTTGGTGATCTTGGTGAAGAAGTCATTGGTGATCAAGGCAGTCTCAGGAAAGTCAGCTGTCTTGTAGGTGGTTGCTCCAGGCATTTGCAGTGAGATGATGCGACTTAGATACAAGGCAATGTAGTTGAGCATGATGGTTGATACAACCTCACTTACTTCATACTTTGCTTTCAGCACTCCTACCAATCCACCCCAGAGGGACCCAATGAGTATTGCGCAGACGATGGCAAGCACCCAGTGCAGTCCTTGTATCTGTGGACCAAGCAAGGCCACCATCTGTGCAATGGTCATGCCCATGATGTACTGCCCTTCTCCACCGATATTGAACAGACCTACTCGGTTTGCAAACCCCATGGAAAGTCCACAGAGAATGAAGGGAACCGAGTAGTTGAGAGTCTCACCAATATAACGGACGTTCATCTTTCCGTTGTCGATATTGTATCCGCTGAGTGCTTGTAGAATTGCCTTGTACATGTTAAGCGGGTTCTTCCCCACCAAGGCAACCAGGATGGTCCCTACAAGGAAACCAAGAACTACGACAAGGACCGAAACTGCCCCGTCGTTTTGTATAAGTCGTTCCCGGGTTAGCTTCATGCCTGTGCCTCCTTATGGGACCCAGCCATCATCATGCCGATCTCTCGCTCGGTGACTTCATGTTGCTTGTTCACTGCTACGATGCTCCCCTTGCTGATGGTTGCGATTCGGTCGCACAGGTTCATGATCTCATCCAATTCCAGAGAGACCAACAATATAGCGCGTCCTTTCATTCTTTCATCAATTATTCTCTTCCTAATATACTCGATTGCACCAACATCCAAGCCGCGAGTTGGTTGGGCAACCACCAGGACCTTAGGAGAAAGAGAAATCTCCCTGGCAACAATGACCTTCTGCTGATTTCCCCCAGAGAGGCTGCCTGCCTTGGTGATCGGTCCCTCAGCGCTTCTTATATCGAACTGGTCGATAAGTTGTTCAGCGCTCGTTTTCATTGCTTCAAAATCCAGGATGCCGAATTGTTTCCTATAGGGACTCTTGTAGTAGCTCTTGATGGCAGAGTTCTCTGCAATGGTGAACTCTCCAACAACTCCGTATTTCCTACGATCTTCCGGTATATAGCCGAGGCCTTTCTCAATACGTTCACGAATGGTGAGTTGCTCGATGGGCTCTCCATCCAGCAAGATGGAACCACCAGAGAGGGGAATCAGACCGGTTATGGCGCCAAGGAGCTCACTCTGGCCATTCCCATCAACTCCTGCAATACCGACAATCTCACCGTCATGGATATCAAGGTTTAGGTCCTTGATCTTTACTGCCCCATTCTCATCCTTTACTTCAAGGTGCTGCAAGCTGAGTTTTACCTCTCCAACCTTCTTCTCCGGTTTCTCGATCTCAAATTTAACTGCACGACCTACCATCATCTCAGCGAGCTCCTGCTCACTGACATCGGCAACATCTACAGTGCCGATATAGGTTCCTCGTCTCAGTACTGTACAACGGTCAGAGACTTCCTTGATCTCCCTAAGCTTGTGGGTGATAAGCAGAATGGTCTTGCCCTCAGCCCGGAGAGCCTTGAGAATTTCCATCAGTTCATCAATCTCCTGCGGGGTAAGAACCGCAGTAGGTTCGTCAAAGATGATGATGTTTGCATTACGGTAGAGGGTCTTGAGAATCTCGACACGCTGCTGTTGCCCGACCGATATATCTTCGATCAATGCATCCGGGTCAACCTGCAAGCCATACTGTTTGCTGAGTTCGGCAACACGCTCACGAGCACTTTTCAGATCAAGGACACGTCCCTTCACTGGCTCCATTCCCAATACAATATTCTCAGTGACCGTGAAGTTCTGTACAAGCTTGAAGTGCTGGTGCACCATACCGATTCCCAGTGACGTTGCCACATTGGGATTCTTGATCTCCACAGGATTGCCATCAAGCAATATTTCCCCGCTGTCAGCAATGTACGATCCGAACAAGATGGACATCAGCGTCGATTTACCTGCCCCATTCTCACCAAGCAGGGCATGTATTTCCTGTTTCCTTACTTGAAGTGTTACCTTGTCGTTTGCCACCACACCGGGAAACGTCTTGGTGATATTCTTCATTTCAATTGCGTATTCACTCACCCTCAGCTCCTCTTTGTCAGCTCTCTTTGAGTCCACTGACTCCAATGGATTCGAAGAGAGCCGGCAGTTTCCTGCCGGCTGGATAACACTTAGTCGTCAAGTGCGGAAAGCCCACGGGGAGCTGCGCCATTGGCCATAGCATCCTTGTAGGTCTTGTAAATCTTGATTTTTCCATTGATGATGTCAGCCTTAGCTGCATCGACCTTCTCGACAACACTCTTGCTGAGTTCAGGGTTTGCAGTTGAGTAACCGACACCATCGTCAGCCATGCCCATCTGGACCACGCCACCCTCGAAGGAACCGTCGGCAACTGCCTTAAGGACCATCAGGGAAGAGTTTTCAACACGCTTAAGCATGCTGGTGAGTACGGCACTCTTGTCGCCACTGTACAGACCGTCAGCATACTGGTCACTGTCTACGCCGATTGCCCAGACGTTCTTACCCTGCATGCGGTACTCCTTGGCCTGTGCAATGGTTCCGTTTCCAGTTCCACCTGCTGCACTGAAGATGCAGTAGACACCCATGTCATACCAGTTCTTTGCCTGTGCTTTAGCAAGCTCCGGCTTGCCCCAGTCGTTGGCATAATAGTCATAGATTTCTGCATCAGGGAAGACAGAGAGGATACCCTGCACATAGCCCATCTCAAACTTGGTGATGGTAGCACCGGGAACTCCACCGATGAATCCAAACTTTGGATTTGCAATTCCATCTTCCTTGGCCTGGAGTGCTGCGACCATACCAACGAGGTAGGAGCCCTGTTCCTCAGAGTAGATGAACTCCATAACGTTTGGCTGTCCAACCCAGTCAACGTCAACGATGGTGAATTTCTGGTCTGGATACTGTGGTGCAACTTCACCAAGCGCATCTGCCCAGGTGAAACCGGTGACCATGATCAAGTCATACCCCTCGTCAGCAGCCTGACGGAGATTCGGGATATACATATCCTGGGTCTGAGCAGTCACTACATCATACAGTGTACCGCGACCGGTTGCATTCTCTACGGTATCGCCGTAGTACTCTACGATTCCTCTCCACGCTGCAGCGTTGAAGGACTTGTCATCAATACCGGTTGCATCAGTGAGCAAACGGATGGTTGGTCTGCCATCAGCCTGTGCGGGAGCTTCTTTACCGCCCTGTGCGAACACCATGGTGCCCATCACCAGAACCAGCAGCAAAATAGTTACTTTCTTCATGGATTACCCTCCTTAGTAGTAGGTCCGTGATTATAATGTACCTGGTATTGTACCACAAGAAAGTAGAAATGGAATATTGAGTTTTATTGCTATTTTGTCAATATATATCGTTCAAAAGCCAAGGCAACCCCATCATGTTCATTGGAATCCGTAATCACATGGGCATGGGATTTCACTTCATCCGATGCATTGTCCATAGCCACTGCAAGTGCAGCAATGCCAAACATCGGTAGATCATTCAGGCCGTCACCGATTACCATCAAGGAGCTTTCATCCTTTCCGAGTAGGGAAAGCAATACCTGGAGGCTGCTCGCTTTTTGCACACCTTTGGCGGTAATTTCCATGAAACAGGGCTCACTGAAGCCCAAATCAGCAACATCCCCAACCAATGGCAACAGATCTTCCCTTGCCTTCTGCAAGAGAAGCGGTTCTCCTACGATCATAACTTTTGGCATCGGGTGTTGTACTTCCTCGATGAGATTGGAAACTTTCCTGATAGGTATGGCGTTGTTATAGGCTTCCTTGGCAACATGCACATCATCAGCCATTTCGGTAATAACACCTTCCTCATCGTAGGAAAGGGCAGCAAGGTGATGTTCACGAGCGTATGAGAAACATGTATGGATAGTCTCAAGGTCCACCGTACGTTCCCAGAGTACCTGACTTGTTCGTGTATCAAAGAGCTGTCCGCCATTATAGGCCAGAATGGTGCCTTCACTGCCCATGAGGTCAAGGGAGGAAGCGACATGCTCGATACCCAAGAGTGGTCTGCCACTGGCCAAGACGATATGGCAACCCTGTTCCCTGGCTCTTTTGATCGCATCCCTTGTGCGAGGGGTGATCTCCTTCTTCTCGTTGGTGAGCGTACCATCCAAGTCAAGAGCTACTACCGTATACATGGGCATTTCCTCCATGAAAACAAAAGACTCCCCATTCCATTTCCTGAAACAAGGAGTCTCTTTCTCTACGATCGGGCAGAGAGGATTTGAACCTCCGACCCCCTGGTCCCGAACCAGGTGCGCTAGCCCCTGCGCTACTACCCGTAATCGATACAGCCGAGGTTCAATATACCTAATAGCTCTGAAGATTGTCAAGCGAAGCTAAATGACCTATATTGGCTATTCTCAACCTATTCATTGACAGTGACTAGGTGAAATGGTATTTTTCATAAGACTGTCCGCAAAATGCGGAAAATGCACGGGAGAAAGAGGTTTATCATGTCTTCAAACGACAACACAAATGGAAAGAAACCCGAAGAGAACGGGAAAGTACTCGCCTTCGGGAAAGAAAAGAAGAGCGCAGTAGAGAAAAAAGGCAAGAATGAAGCCGCACTCAAGCCGAAGCGTAAAATAACCATCGGATGGGTGTTTGGAATGATCGTCCTGATCCTGATTGCCATCTCCTTTGTGTTGGCCCCTGCTATTCAGGCCTTTGTCGGCCAAGGCACCAACAATGGAATTGTGTTTGGCAAATACGGCAAGGAAGAGATCAAGTATGCTTATGGCAACTACTTCTATGACCAGGTCCAGAACTATGCCAATGAGTACAGCGGATCTGATGCAAACCAAACCCAAGCCCTTTACCAGATCTGGAAGAGCGCCTACGACAGCACGGTCTTGTTCACTGCGGTCAACCAGCTTGCTTCAAAAGCCGGAATCATTGCAGCTGATGATGTGGTAAAGCGTGCAATTATTGAAAGTGGTGCCTATGACAAAGATGGAAAATTCGATGTAAAGACCTATCAGGATGCTTCGGCTGAACGAAAGGCTTCTGTCGAGAAATCAATCCGGCGCGGCCTCCCCTACCAGATTGTAATTGACGATGTGGGTACGGTACTCTCTTCCTCATCTGAGGTTGATTACATCGCTGAAATGGCAGGTAATGGAAGAACGTTCCGATACCTCAGCCTTAATCCTGAACTCTATCCTGATGAACTAGCTTCACAGTATGCACTGCAGAACAAGCAACTCTTCTACAGCATGGATATGAGCATCATCAGCATGGACAGCCAGGAAAATGCCCAGGCAGTGTATGACTCCATCGTAGGTGGCGAGATCTCTTTTGAAGAGGCTGCAACCCAGAACAGTCTTGACTCCTATGCAGCTGAAGAAGGAAAGGTTGGCCGTCTGTACTACTACGGTCTGGTTTCCAACTTCAAGAATGCTGATGAAGCAGTTTCCTTGCTCTCCGCAAAAAGCGGTGATGTACTTGGCCCCTTTGAGGCAAATGGTGCATGGGCAATCTACAAGCTGAACAGCACGCCAGAGGAAGCTGACTACGCAAGCGAAGAACTCCTGGCTTCCGTAAAGGCATACCTGGCAACCAGCGATAGTGACATCATAGACACCTTCCTTGCTGACCTTGCTGCAGATTTGCAGGCAGAGGCTGCAAGCAAAGGACTTGAAGAAGTCGCACTTGAGCAGGAGCTCTCGTTGATTGATGTAAGCGCAACTCCCTATAACTTGGGAGAGAGCCAGTACATGAGCAACTTCTCCTATACCGATAATGCAGGGCTGCTCGCCAATGCTGCCAGAAATGAAGATGTTGCCAAGCAACTCTACACTGCAGAAGAGAACACTCTGCTTGATCCAATCAAGTCTGGTACTTCCTACCTCCTTGTTGAGACTGGTGAAGATGTCCAGGACGATACCATGGGCAGTTATATCACCATGTTCTATGACTACTACAGTGGAACTCAGAACCAGCAGGACTTCAGTCAAGCACTCTACTCCTCTGATGCATTTGAGGACAACTTCCTGACCACATTCCTCAACGTAGTACTGGGACAGAGCGAATAACCTTTTTTCTCCATATAACTATCAAGCCGGTACTGATGTGCCGGCTTTTTTTATTACCGGTTTCGTGGTAGATTACAGCTACCCATGAAACGATCATCACGCTTAATCCTTAGAATATTGATACTGCTCATTGTAGCGCTAATACTCATTGTAGGGATTGCGTCGTACATAATCATCGATCGCTTATCCAATACAAAAGTCTTTGAAGAAGTCAGCAGGCACACAGAAAGTGTTGTCAGTCCCCTAGAGCCCTTTGACCTACAGAAAGCGATTCATGAAGGAAAGGCTTTTACCTTGGAGTACCCAGAAAGCGGGGAGTTCACGATTCTCTGGGGAACCGATTTCCATCTTAGGAGGGGCCCCTTTTCAGGCAGGGATAAGCTCTATGCATTGATGGAAAGGGCCTTTGAAGAAACAGACCCTGACCTGACCGTCATATCCGGAGATCTGCTGTTCTCATTCAACGCAAAGGAGATGCTTATCGAGTTTGCAGCCTTCATGGAGGAACATGGCCGGCTTTGGGCTTATACTTTTGGCAATCATGATGGAGAACATTACTATGACCGACCTGCACTTGCCAGTGTATTGGACGACTACCCCCATGCATTCTTCTCCACTGGTGAGGAGTGGGTACGTGGATATAGCAACTACCCGCTTGTACTGACACAGGATGGTGTGATGAAAAATGCACTTATGCTGCTTGATTCTCATCACAGCAGAATCTATGCAGATAATGTCATCGCTCCGGACTATATCTATCCATCCCAGATAGCGTGGTATCGTTGGGTAGAAGATGGCCTGGGAGAGATCCCCTTGTATGCCTTTACCCATATCCCATTACCCGAATTTAAATTGCTTTGGGAGAGTGGAACAGCAAAGGGGGTAAAACTTGATAAGATTGTCAATGTACCCCTGGAAAACAGTGGCTTATTTGCCGCCATGCAGGAGAGAGGAAACACGGTGGCCATTTTCAGTGGCCATGACCATTTGAATGATTTTCATGGAGTTTGGAAATCCATAGACTTACACTATGGAAGAAGTGCAAGCTATGGGTCCTATGGATCCAGAAACCACGCAAAAGGACTGAAAACCATCACGCTCTATGCTGATGATACTCCCTATATGGTACAAACCTATACCGTGGACCAGTGGGGACTATAGGAGGAACAGCGGTGGAACACGAAGTAACACAGAAGCAGGACCTACTCAACAAGAAGGGACGTATCATGGAAGAAGGTTGGGCTCGCCATCCGCTTTGGCGATATGAACGGTCATTCATAAAGGGCGGGCGTCTCAGGATCAAGGAGTGGGATTACTATGCAGTTATCAATACAGAGAAACGCTATGCAGTAACTGCTACAATCAGTGACCTAGGGTATGCAGCGCTCTTTGCTATCAGTTATATAGATTTTGAGCGAAAAGCGGTAAGCCAGACTGATGCACTGCGCTTTTTCTCCCTTGGAAAGATTGGCCTGAGTGCTTCCAGTACTGAGGATAACCAAGTTTCCTGGTCAAACACCAACCTGCGACTTGCCTTTATCAAGAAGGGAACACAACGGCACTTGATGGTTGCATGCCCTTCCCTTGTACTCCCTGACGGAAGTGTGGGTCTCGACTTTGACATAGTCCTCACCCAAGAACAGGAATCAGAGAGCCTGAATATTGCAACCAGCTGGAGTGAACAGCGTAAGGCGTTCTATTTAAACGAGAAGGTCAACTGCCTCCCTGCCAAGGGGAATATTCGAAGGGGTATGGATAGTGAGGAATTACTCAGGGGGGAGGCATGGGGTGTCCTTGACTGGGGACGTGGCCGATGGACCTATACAAACACCTGGTACTGGGCGAGTGTCTCTGCATTGGTGGAGAATGTTCCCTTCGGCTTGAACCTTGGCTATGGGTTTTCTGACAGAAGCTCTGCGAGTGAGAATGCCATCTTCTATAACGGCAAGATACATAAGCTCGAAACGGTGGAATTTGTGTTCTCCAAGGAAGACCTGTACAAGGCTTGGAGAATCAAGGACGACGAAGGCAGGCTCAACATGGTATTCACCCCGGTGGTTGACCGCTCCAGCAAAACCAATTTTGTCGTGATACAATCCAAGCAACACCAGCTGTTTGGGTATTTTAGCGGAACCTGTATTCTTGATGATGGCTCTGAGATTGCAATCAAGGAGGTCCCTGGTTTTGCAGAAGAGGTCTACAATCGATGGTAGGGCTTTTCCCATAATTCGGATGTGTATGTCTTGCAAGAACTTGTTCATTTGTATAAACTGGGGAAGTTGTATTGCATGTCTCGGTATTTAACCGATAATCCACTCATACATTAACATTATCAGGAGTTCCATGTCAGAGTTATTAAGCTTTGCGGACCTAGGACTGTCCGCTCAAACCATTGCCGCCGTCAAATCCAAGGGATTTGAAGAACCAACAAAGATCCAAGCAGCGTGTATTCCATTGCTTCTCAAGGATCAGGTTGATGTCATCGGCCAAGCCCAAACCGGAACCGGCAAAACTGCCGCTTTCGGTCTCCCCATTCTAGAAATCGTAGACCCTTCTGTAAGGCAGGTCCAGGCACTTATCCTCGCTCCCACGAGAGAGTTGGCTGTTCAGGTTGCCGAAGAGATTAATTCTCTGAAGGGAGATCGTCATTTGGAAATCGCCGCTGTCTATGGAGGAGCCTCCATGGACTTACAGCTCAGAAAGCTACGCCGAGGTGTCCACGTAGTTGTCGGTACCCCCGGTCGTATCCTCGACCACCTCAGAAGAGGTTCTCTCAAGCTGGATCAGCTGAAGTTCGTTGTTTTGGACGAAGCTGATGAGATGCTTGATATGGGATTTGTCGAGGATATTGAGGAAGTATTGAAGCAGACTCCGGAAAACAAGCGGATGCTCTGTTTCTCTGCTACCATGCCCGCCCCTATCCAGCGTCTTGCCGGGAGATTCATGCATGAGCCTCAAATGGTAAAGATCAAGCAGGAGACCCCTACCAGCGATCTCACCGACCAGATTTACGTTGAGGTAAGAGAATCGGACAAGTTCGAAGCATTGACCCGTATCATCGATATGGAAGAGAGCTTCTACGGAATTGTCTTCTGTAGGACCAAGGTCCAATGTGATGAAATCGGCCGAAAGCTGATGGATCGTGGGTATGATGCAGAACCACTGCATGGTGACCTTTCCCAAAAACAGAGAGAAAACATCCTGCACAAAATGCGGGACAGATCGATCAGTATCATCGTTGCCACTGATGTGGCTGCCCGTGGTATCGACATCTCGGACCTCACCCATGTTATCAACTTCTCTCTCCCTGAAGATCCCGAAGCTTATATCCACCGTATCGGAAGAACCGGTAGAGCAGGAAAGAGTGGTATTGCCATCACCTTTGTAGGCCCCAGGGAGTTCAGACGATTCAGCTTCATCCAGAAGGTATCAAAATCAGAAATTCGACGTGAGTCAGTACCTGATGCAAATGATATCATTGAGACCAAACGAACAAGGATTATCAGCCAGCTCTCTGCCATTACTACGGAGGAAGGACAGGAAAGCCCCTTCCTTACCATTGCAGAACAGCTCTTGGAGGACAAGCGTCCTGAGGAAGTGGTAGCTTCCTTGCTTGACCACTTCTACAAGGATGAGTTGGATGTATCAAAGTATCAACACATCTCTTCGGGAAGGAAGGAACGTGGTTCAAGAGAACAACGCAGTGAAGATAATGGTTTTACCCGTCTCTTCATTGCTCGTGGCAGGAAAGATGGTCTGGACAAGCGTAGGCTCGTTGACTATTTGATTGAACAAGTTGGAGCTGAGGATCGTGACATCCAGAATGTAACGGTCAGGGATGATTTCTCCTTCGTCAGTGCTCCACTGCAGGTTGCTGAGCGCATCTTGCAGACATTCAGCTCTGTGGGTTCAGAAGGTAAGCCGATCATCACCAGAGCGAAACCGGATAACCCCAACGGGAAGCACCTCGCTGGAAGAAGAGGCGACCGCTATGACGATCGTTTCAGTTCTTCTGATCGAAGAAGCTCCGGCAGACGGCCTCGTAGAGGCAATGATGATTATCAGCCGTATGGAAGGGATTCCTATGGCGGTGGCGATGATTATTACTCCCGGCCTAGTAGTTTCCAGGATGACCGTTCTAGCCGTTCCCATGGAAAATACAATACTTCAAAAGGGAAAAAAAGTTCTCGCTCCAAAAAGAGGTATCGGGACTAATTAACATACACCCACTTGTACTTCCAAGTGGGTGTTTCACCTGTTCTTCCATGCTATACTGGTAGGCCGAATTGAGTTTGGAGTGGTATGAAATTCGATTTTCTTTCCTTTGTTGGCAAGCATAGCAAAATCACCTTGGTTCTCGTTCTCTTGGTAACCGTATTCTTCGGCTATCATGCAGCCCATTTGCAGCTTGATGCTGATTACGTCACCTTGATGAATGAAAGTGAGACACCCTCCTTATATCAAGGAGGAGAAGGTCCCTATGTTCCTCCCGTACAAGGTTCTCTCGTTGAAGATATAACCATCCCTGAAACCATGCAGCTTGAGACTGACATGCTTGGGAATCATCTCATCGCTGATATTTCCGCAAGTACCCCAGAGGAAGAACCACCATATACAACAACCTATCTCGTATTGGTAGAGAGTGAGAATCTGTTCGAGGCGGACACGCTTAACATCATCAGCACCACAATGGAACATTTGGATGCCACTGAGTACTTGGGTAACAAGTTTTCGGTGCTCGATTTCGTGACACTGGAAAAGAAAGGCACCAGACTCATAAGTGTCCCCTTCTCATCCCAGGATGAGTGGGATGAGGCCGATGCCCAAATACTTAGACAACGATTAGAAAAAGATCCCATCGTAAAGAACTACCTGGTCAGTGATGATCTGAGAGGAATGCTGTTTTCCTTTGATTCAATAGCACTTACCCCAGAACAGGAGAGAGAGCTATCGACAATGCTTGATCCCTTGAGAGAGGAAGGGATGGCAGTACATATCAATGGTGGAGCGGTTATCACCAACCTCTTGGTCAAGTACCTCAGCAGGGACCTCAGCATTCTACTCACCCTCTGCTTCATCGCAATCCTCATTGTGTATTACCTGAGTTTTAGGGCAAAGCGAAGTGTATTGCTCCCCTTCTCCATGTCCGTCATTGGTATCATCTGGACCTTTGGTACCATGCGACTACTCGGATATTCACTCACCATTGTCAATATCGTGACACCCTGTATGGTACTTAACCTTGGATCTTCCTATGCTATTCACGTCATCGGAGAGTATTATACTGACTATGCGAAGGGAATGAACTCCATCGAATCCACCAAGAAAATACTCAGGACTATCTTCTTCGCCTGTCTGACGACGGTTATCGGATTTCTTAGCCTACTTTTCTCCCAGACCCCCGCACTCAGGGAGTTTGGAATCGCTGTCGGCATCGGCGTAACCTACTGTGCAATCCTCGCTTCGACCTATCTTCCAGCTCAGCTCAGTCTGGTTGTCCCTCCCAAGAAGGCGCAGATCAGAACGTACAAGAAAGGATATCTTGCACAGCTCGTAGTGGTGATCGACAACCTCGTCAAGAAAAAATATGTACTATTTTTTCTTCTCTGGCTTGTGGTTATTGCTGGCTATGGGCTGACCAAGGACCATATTTCTGTAAACACCAATTACATGTCCTACCTACCCAAAAAGGACACATTCGCCCAGAGCTCACGCCACTTTGCCCAGAAGATGGGAGGAGACACTCCCTATATCATCACCATAGAGGCCCCCGAGGGTACAGAGCAATTCTTCCTCCAAAGCGAAAACCTATCTCAAGTATATGCTTTTGAACAGGCTATTCGTGCAGAACTACCTGATGTTCGGCAGATTCTCTCATTTGCAAGCTATGTAAGCTTTGCCAATGAGGTGTACAGTGGGGAAGAAGGCATCCCCTCCTCCAGAGGGTTACTGAACCTCATCAATCGCATGATTATCCTGATGAGCAACCAGAATGATGATAATTTGGGAGCTATACTCAATCCTGAAGGAACCAAACTTACCATCTTCCTACAGAACTATGACTCTGTGGACAAGGATCTCATGACCATTTCCAGTTCCACCCGTATTGAAGAGGGCGTAAAGCGTTTGCTTCCACTTCTGCCTAACGGTACTCAGGTGACCCTGGGAGGAGAACCACACAAGGTGATTCACTTCTCCTCAACCTTGCTCTCAGACCAGAGCAAGAGCACCTATGCCAGTTACATATTGGTATTTCTTGTGGTTCTGTTGGCCTTCAAATCACTCTCCCTGGCTTTTTATGCACTTATTCCTATTCTCACAGGGGTTATGGCAAACTACGTCTTCATGTACTTCTTCAATATCCCGTTCGACATGATCACGGTAAGTTTTGCAGCCGTGGCTGTAGGGGCAGGAATCGATGATGCAATCCACTTCCTCATACGGTACAAGAACAAGCTTGCTGAAGGGAAGCAGTCGATTGAGGTTATGTTGTCTGAGACAATCAAGGAGACAGGGCGGCCCATCATCCTCACTACCCTGTCCATTATTGCTGGAATGATGATGTTCCTCTTTGCCAGCTATACCCCGGTACGTTACTTCGGAAGCCTGATGAGTATTGCCCTACTCAACTGCATGCTTGCCACCTTGGTGGTTATGCCTTCGGTTATTACGCTTACCACTCGTATCAAGCGTCGTCTCGCACACTGAGACCAAGGAATTTGCCCAGCAGGCAAGTGAGAAACACTCACTTGCCTGTTTTGATCTCTCTCCCATTTCCTTTCTTTTCTGCTTGTCAGAAACCATGACAGCAAGTGCGTTTACAAACGAATGACTCTCATCACAGATATATCCACACCCTTCATCCTCGACTGAAAACCCCAAGCTATGATCTTCACGCAGTACTACCGGAAGCGAGCTTGCCATTGCTTCGATAAAACCAAGACCTTGGGACTCGCGGACAGAGGATGAGATGAATATGTCAGAGAGTCTGTAATAGAGAGGGACATTTTCTGCAGGAACCGCTCCCGCAAATACCACAAGGCCTTCCAATCCCAAATCAGCGACCTGCTTTTTCAGGCTCTCCTCCTTCGGTCCGCCACCCACCAGGAGCAACCTGGCAGAAGGTTCAAGAAAGGAGAGAAGGAAAAAGTCATCAATACTTCTGTTCACTCGTTTCTCACTGGATAGTCGACATACGGAGACCAGGATGCAATGTTCCTTGGAGAAACCAAAACTGGCATGTAATGAAGCAATTTCTTCGATTCCAACTGGACGTTGGAACCGCTCCAAGTCAATGCCACTGGGAAGGACAACAATTGGTTGCTTTACATGGTAGCGCTCCAGCATATGACTGTGAGAAAGGGATGGACTGATCAGAAGATCACAATAGCGTACCCGTCTCTTTACGATGGTTGCCATCATGGTATCCCAGAGTGTATGCCGAATTCGGCGAGAAGCATCGTAGCGGGTAAAATCAGTATGGCAGGTGTGGATCAGTGGTATATTCAGTGCTTCTGAGATTCTTCTTGCCCAACCCATGGTAATAAACTCATTGTTGGAGTGTACGATATCTGGTCCCCAGGAAAGAATATCCTGGAGAAGGGGATCATGGTATGAGAAAGTTAGCTGGGAATCCCTGAGCGGTTGTATCCTGCTACCCTTCATGTAGTAGACACCTTCCTTATATGAAGAGACAGGAGATTTTCCTATGGTGAGCAAACGTACTTCATGACCAAGCTTGCCAAGCATGTTTTGTTCATTTACCACTACGGTCGTAACACCGGTAATATGCGGTAGATAGAAATCTGTAGTGACAAGAATTTTCACCCAGAACGCTCCTGAATCCCATGATAGCGCGTACCTATCCAGGACGCAAGCAAGAGAAATATCGTAAAGACAGTTTCTCTACTTGTCCCGGTCCGGTTTTTACCCTATTCTTGACGCATGCACATAGCATTTTTATATGTCAATGCAGGGAAAGGCCACATCACCCCTGCGAAAGCTTTGAGTGATGCCGCGCTCAGGCTGGGCCACACCACCGTTGTTGCTGATTTATTTGAAACAGTCAATGCACCTATCGTCAATTGGATGAGTAAATCCAACTGGAGGCTGATGTTGCATTTCCCTCGTCTCGAGGCCTTCATTGATTCCAAGCAGGACTCTTGGTTCAATGCAAGGTTATTCCGATTCTTGGGGACACACAGCCATGCAATGAAAGATTTCAAAGCATGGTACGATGCAAATACCCCTGATTGCATTGTTGTTGCCCACTTTCTTGCTGGCTGTCTTATCCAACCAATCGTTGCAAAGCTAGGATTACCGGTACCAGTATTCGAATACGCTACGGATGTTGTATTCACCCCTAGGCTGGGGATTAATTCTGCATTGGATCGATTTTATATCTGTACCCAGTTGGGAAAAGAACATGCCATCGAGTTCGGACAAGAGGAGAAAACGATTTCCATCTGTCCATTCCCATTGAAAACACAGATGATGCACACCGAAATCCCTGAGAAACAACAGGCTAGAAAACATTTGGGTATGATGGACCGTTTTACTGTCTTGCTCAATCTTGGTGGAGAAGGCATAGGCACAACCGATTTCCTTGAGGAGGTACAAAAAAGAAACCTCGATTGGCAAATCATCACCGTGGGAACACTCAGCAGTAGCACGAAATTACAGTACAAGCGTTTCAGGGAAAAATATCCCTCCTTTCCTCTCTATACCCCTGGCTTTGTTGATAATATCCAGGACTATATCTGTGCCTGTGATGTACAGGCGGGGAAGGCAGGAGCCAATGCATTGATGGAGTCCCTCTATCTCAAGCGCCCCTTTCTTATCTCAAATTTGCTCTATGCAGCAAAACCCACTACCGAGTTTTTCGAACGACATAAGGTTGGCTGGGTAGAGAACACGATTGAGAAGCAGGTTGATATACTGCAGGCATACAGCGAGGACAGCCAGGCACAAGAGGCGATGAAGGAAGCCTTTGAAAAGTTGCCCACCACCTTTGACAGTGATGCGTTTGCACGCATGATCACAGAGGACGCAGAGAGATGCATAAAAGAGAAAGGTGCTAATACTCAGTAAGAAGAGCATCTATCATCTGCCACGTGTAATTATCGCACTCTCTTTACAATGATTTCCCTCATACGGTATAGTCCTACGTACCGGAGGCCTCGTGTAAAACCAAGGTTTGTATACGTGCTAAGTCATCCACCAAATCCAATCATATAGGAGCTCTCTATGGCTGAAGGAATGATTTCTTCAGAGGGGAGGCAGGTGGGTGGTTATATCACCCGTGTTTTGAGCGGAATGGCTCAAGGCCTCTTTGCCTCACTCATCATTGGTCTTATCATCAAGCAAATTGGACATTACAGTTCCATTCTCCTGCTCGAACACATCGGTAGGGTTGCCCAGTACCTTACCGGTCCTGCAATTGGGATGGGAGTTGCAATCGCCGTAGGGGCTAGCCCTCTCGGAGTACTGGGAAGCGCTGTAGCAGGTGCTGTAGGGGCTGGAACCTTCTCCTTTGCAAATGGGATAGCCCTGGCTCTTGGAGAGCCAGTAGGGGCTATGATAGCAGGTCTTGCGGCAGCGGAAAGCTCAAAAAAAGTTGCAGGAAAAACTGGTGTCGATATTCTTATCGTTCCGCTCACCACCATCTTGGTCGGATCATTGGTAGGATATTTCATTGCTCCTCCCATTGCTGCATTGATGAAATACATTGGGGCATTCATCAACTCATTGACCACATTGTATCCACTGCCGATGGGTATCTTGGTATCTACCGTGGTAGGCATGGTACTCACGCTCCCGATCAGTAGTGCTGCGATCAGCATCAGCCTAGGGCTCGATGGGCTTGCCGCAGGAGCGGCAGTTGTTGGTTGTAGTTGTCAGATGATTGGCTTTGCAGTGAGCTCCTACAAGGAGAACAAATTCGGAGGGTTGCTGAGCCAAGGACTCGGAACGAGTATGATCCAGATTCCAAATATCTGGAAGAATCCCCTGATTTGGATACCCCCTACCCTGACCTCTGCAATCCTGGGACCAGTGAGTACAGTGCTTTTCAAGATGGAGAACAACAGCGCAGGGGCTGGCATGGGAACCAGTGGATTGGTCGGCCAGTTCAACGCTATCGCAGTAATGGGATTGGAAGCTTGGCCGGTGGTTCTCTTGATGCACTTCCTGCTTCCTTCCCTCATCACCCTCTTATTCAGTACGTTTATGAGAAAAAAAGGCTGGATCAAGGACGGAGATATGTTACTTACCTTGCGGTAATATCTCTCTAGAGTAAAGAAAGCCCAACATATTCCGTCACGGAGTGTTGGGCTTTTTCATTTGCTTTTCCTTTTGATCAGAAGTAGAGTTCGAAACTCACCGATAACTCCCATTCCACATCAAGGGGATCGATGGTTCCTTTCATCGCATCCATGACATCGAAAAGATTGAAGCCAAGGGAGACACGCATCGGATGGCTTGGGAAGCGGTCGAGGACACCCCACCCTTCCATTCCTGCCGTGGCAAGCAGGGAATAACCTTGCTCAGCGTCAGAATTTCCAAATATCCCGATATCAAGGAAAGGGTTTGCATAGGATTTGGCAAATCCGAAGTCAATGAACTCCACCATAAGGTTTAGATTGAGTACTCCTGCGTAGGGGATTGCCCCATCTTCGAAGGTAATTGCGTCTGAACGTGAAAGATATCCCCTGAAATACTCTGAGACAGTTTTCCCATCGGATGGGAGGAAAGTGTACTTTGTCGGATTCAAACCAGAATAGAATCCATTGAATCGGATGTGTGGATTGAACCGCCATACCACAAAGGGGAACCAAGTGATATTGCTCTCAACATACCAGTAACTCTTGGATGGAACCTCTTCAATCTGGTAATCACGATAAACGTGCTTAAAGTTGAAGATAAGCCCTTCACGGTATTTATCCTTGCTGGAGAGGTAATTAACACGTCCTCCGTTGCTGATGGTATTGGAGTATTCCAGATACTGAGCCAAGGATTCTCTTCCATACAGATACTCAACTCCTGGAGTGAACGAGGTAGACCATCGCCAACCGATGAAGGGAATCTTGAAGTTCGTTCCAAGTGTTGTGGAGAGCGTTGCATCATCTAGATTCTCATCCGCTACTTTCTTGTTGGTAAGGAAGGTAATCTTAAAGGAAAGAGGTCTCGTGAAGAGTTTCAAGTCATGCTGAATAAGATTGGTTTCCGTCTTAAGGTTGGTAAGCTTGCTGTTCCATTCGAGCAAGTTACTCAAGGTATACCGTCCCTCGTTCTGCTTGAATGGACCATAGGTCCAACTGAATCCATGGATATCAGGATTCATCTGCTCGAAGCCGGTGGAAGGTTCATACTCTGCCCATGTCTTAATACTCACCCTTGTACCAAACAGGTCAAGCCCTGTCCAGTTGATATCATAGTTGAATTGTTGGGCAGCATTTGGATTGATGACCCCATCGAAAGAGAATGCCAGCTTTGTCTCCATGAGCCGAATACCAGTCCAGTTGATATCATACTCAATCTTTCCGTCCGGGTTGCTGGTTTTCTGCCGTTCATACAGGAAATTGAGACTCAGGTTCGTCTCACCGATGGCAACCCCTGTTACGTCAAATTCCAGATGGTCCTCGCGATTGTCCCAATTTTCCAGTGTTCCATCATTCTGTGCGGTATAAGCAGTGAGGTTGAGTAAACCAAAAGTCCCAAACAGGTTCGTATCCTTCGCTTTTACCCCAAACAGGAAACCGGTCTCATCGTTGTCAAACTTCGGGTAAGGCAGTGCTAGAAAGGTGTTGGAATCTTCAATAAAGAATGTGACAGTGTAGTAGGCAATACCATCAGAAAATGAGGTGAAGGAGTATTCATATTCAACGTTCAAGAAGAGTTGCTTATTGACCAGTGTCTGGCGTTTGGCATTCAGTGCCTTCAGGAACGCATCTTCTGTTTTCCAGACAGGGTCTCCATCTGCAGGAATAATGGCACTACGTAAGGCAAATTGTGTAGTCTTGCCCGAAACATCAAACTTATACGATTGTATTGCATAGCCAGTAATATCTTCAGATGTCAACAATGTATTGGATTCAGCGGCAAGGCCCCCGATAAAAAGCAATAAAAAAAGGCATACCAAGAGTGCCTGCTTCTTCAATATATTCATACCACCTCAATTTTCCCGAAAACTTATGCTTATTGACAAGATTAGTTGCTTTGTCTATCAGTGTCAACACATAGTAAACAGAACTCCGACAAGGAAGTAACAGGAAAAACAACGGTATAGTACTAAACAAAGCGGATTGGTATGGAAAACGAGGGAAATTTGTTACAAATCGATGTATTGCAACACTTAATAAAAAAAACCGCAAACTAAGCACTAAACCCAACAGTAAGCAAACTTATCCAATCTAAATGCACAGATTATACGTGTCATTCCCATGAGTAAGTAGCTCCGAATACTAGCTGAAAATCAAAGTCATAATCAGCATTATTTGCTGTTGATAAAAAATCGAAAGAACTATATACATTCCAAGCTCCTAAGAAGGTTCCAGCAGAAACCCCAAGCTGTACATATGTACTCGTAATGCCGGAAGGAGCTGGTTCAATATCATCGAGTTCCCATGGACTTTCTATACCCTTCTCCCCATGAAGCATGCTGAAAAAACGCCCTCGAATATACCATGAGTTAGGAATATAATACCCGAGGGAGGTACTCAAAACGATTGCATCTCCCCCATATCGGTATCCAAGAAAGGTTTGATCATACTCAATATGGTCAGAATACCATTTACGGAGCCCTACGACATAGTTCAGACTATCTGAAACCTCACTTTGACTCGTGTCACCTTCCAGACTTCTTAGGTAGAGATAAGGGTCAGTATACACACCCTCCAGGTGCCCTCGCAGAATACCTTTGCGCAGTGGTTTCTCCACTCTTCCTCCAAGCATAATTGCTAGGCCGTTAGGATGCCTCCCATTTTCAAGGTTCCACTCTGTACCACCGAAGGCTAGTTCATCAACGGCAAATTGTGTATAAATATTTAACCCTTTTTGGAATGTATAATCCAGTTCAAGAGAGGCCAGGGAATTGGCTTGACTACGCAGGTAGTAGTTATGATAGAGCATCATAGGAGTCAAAATCCGTAGATCAAGCAAGCCATCTTCGTTCTGGTACATGATTCCCTCATTAAGCACCAACCCAACCCGGCCAGAGAACAGACGCCACTCAAAGCGATGCCCCATGAACATCTTCAGTCCAGTCAGCGGCCTAGCCTGGCTATCCAAAAGAGAGGAATCATATATCTCTTTTGGATGGGGGAAAAAGGAAACCAGAAAGGAGTACTTGAAGGAATGTTTATAGGCAGAAAGCCTTGCCATGTTATGGTATTGAAGTTGGTCTCCAATTACGAAATTTCCACTAACGCCTGGCCCCCATGAGAGCTGGTCCCTTCCTACCTGTACTGACCAATTTGCTCCACCTGAAGCGAGGAATGCACGATATGGGATATTTGAATCCAAATATTGTTCACCGGTAGAGAAATCATAAGGGATGTTTGAACTGAGATGCCTTTTGCCGTATAACAGAGCAATCGAATCTTCATCTCCCACATTCCTGCTTACCAGCGAAAAATCAATTGCCCCAGAAACTGCACCTAAAGAAATCTCAATTGGCACTGTTAGCAAAGGCCTTCTTTGCTGATAGGAATACACCCAGTCATCTTCCGTGGTAAAATTATTTGTATTGCTATGGATATAGGTTTCATAGGAAATCTCAGATCCAATGGAGAATGCCGGCATTTCCCTTGTGGCTTCCTTGGCCAATAATTCATAAAGCTGGTTTTCAACCAAGGAAAGATTTTCAATATTGATACGAGAAAGCAAGAATGTTAGTTCTGCTCTGGTATACGGAAGAGCTGTTGAGGGAAGAGCAAGCCCCTGACTAAGATACAGGGTAGACAGCTGTTGGTGAACAGAGTGAGAAAGAGGGAAAACGTCCGAAGGGCTTGCAAGTCCCACTGACAAGCAGAGCAAAAGCATTAGTAGAGCGAACACTAGTCTTTTTTGCATTCAAAATTCTCCTCTCTGCTCATGCTTTTTATATCCCACGATATTTCCGTAGTCCATTGAGTGTGTATTGAAAAAAATACCAAGCTGCAACAGGTACGGATAAGTGCAAGAAATCTCGATACACAATCCACCTGTTCTTGGCAGCTTTGACTTTATCCCCTGATCGATTGGAATCAGAGAGACGATAGAAGACCAAGGATTCAACACACCCTCTTGCTATAGCCCCATCCTGTAGTAATCCTAGCCAGAAGACAAAGTCCTCATGGCTATATGACCCATCCATGGCCCGGTCCTGTAACCAAGTCGAGCGCATTACCACAGTAGAAGGAAGCACATAGTTCTCCTTTAACAATGCTTTGAAAGAACAGTGCCTTGGAACTATCTTATCATGTCCTATATCATTCCCTTCTCCATCGATGAAGGAGTAGCTTGAATAGGCTAGATCACACTTCTCAGACTCCAACAGCTGAATCTGTTTTTCCAACTTATCGCTCTTCCATACATCATCACCATCAAGGAAGGCAACAAACTCCCCTTCCACGTACTGAAAGAGGAAATTACGGGCGTTTGCCACTCCCCCATTCTGTGAGAGAAAGAATACCCTGATTCGGTTATCCTCATCAGCCAATTCCTGCATCACCCCTGCAGTGTTGTCCTTGGATGCATCATCTACGATGAGTATCTCAAGAGATGAATAGGTCTGTGCAAGAGCCGATTGAACAGTTTCCCTGAGGGTGTCTTCACAGTTAAATGCTGGTATGATTACCGAGCATACCCCTTTTTGATACAGCATCAGAGAAACCTCCTCCTATCATCTAGAAAAACACTTTTGCGCCGATCTGGACTATATGATCAAAGGTTGGGTCACTCCATGGACCGAACGTAACACCCCTTCCATCATATGGTATATCTCCAGAAGTGACAGGCTTCTCCCATACTACCGTAAAACGATAACCAGCGGTAAGTTCAATCGGCATATCAGAGAATTTCTTAGAGGCCTTCATCTGCATAGAGAGCGTGCGCTTGAATTCATTATCCCAGAAATTTTTCTCCTGATAGTTATGATCATCACTATAATTCATGAACTGTTCTATCATGAACCCATACTGGCCACTACGCACCTGGTACTTTGTCTGCAGCTGAGCGGTCCAACCCTTTGGAAGGCCAAGATCCAGCTGGACCAGGAACTCCTGGCTGTTGGGATCAAGCGGATAGCCAAGATTCTCTCCCTTGTTCACATAGGCTGTTTCACTGGAGGTTTCGTAGATATGATACAAACCATCAGCTTCTTTTTCGATCACAGTACGGCCGTCTGGAGAGGTATATTCAGTATATTTATCCGTAACATCAATCACCCAATCATAGTCACCTTTAGAATTCAAATTTTTATAGAGCATTGTATCAGGTCCAACAGCAACTATTTCATACGTATTTTCAAAATCAGTAACCGTTGTACCAGCAGATAAATCATCCAATACACCAGTCTTCTCCATAATTGGATAGTGGGTATATACAAATGGGCCAATGTAGGTCCATTGAACCGTCAGGCTGGAGAAGCTTCCTACAGGAATGGGAACAACAAAACCTGCTTGGAAGGCAAACATATTCCTTGGTGCCTTGAGCATGGTAATGGGATTCCCCACTACATTCATCTCATTCATGCCCATCGCACCATAGAAACGAGCAGTTGATGGGAGTGTAAAGGAGAAATCCAAGCCTGCAAACACGTCATCAATATCCCCAAGGTTGTTCTGCTGGAACATATAGATTGCTAGGGGGTTGAGGTACCCAATTTCAAATCTTTTTTGCCATACTGTTGATTCAAAGATACTGAGGGTAAGCAAATTTCCCACATCCAGCTCAACACGGTGGGCACTGAAGTTGTTGTCAAATCGGTAGTATGGTTTATCTTGCTGGTAGTCATCGGAGAAGAACGGATTACCATCAAGGGTATCAAGAGAGAATTTTCCCAGTGATCCTGTGATCACTGAATAATGTAACCATGGAGCAAAATCTACTTGTATATCAACCCCGTCAAAACTTCTTGCATCGGTACTCAGCATCAAATTGTTGAGACCTGGCCCCCAATCTCTCTTGATGGAACCCCAGCGAAGACTCAAGGCACCATCAAAGAAGGAACCGGATAGCTCAGGGGATAGGGAGAGCCCTGTATAGAAGGAATCAGCAGGAATGGAACGCAACTGTGACCCACCGGATAGCAGCTGCATATAGAAGCCTTCCCCTGGGATGGTAAACTCTGTGGGAAGGAATACCTCTGAGTTCAGCTTATCAATATTCAGCCCAAAATCCATGTTGTAGGAAATATGCTCTCCAAGATCGCCTTTCAGATAGGCAAGAATGGTGTTCCTGGAATCATACTCCTTTGAAGCAATATTCACTGTCTGCTGTGTCTGGAGTGTAACACCCAAGGAAGCACCTAGTTTTGTTTCTTCATCATATGTCCTGAAGTAACCAGTTGAGAATACAGCATCTAAGGGAGATGGATCGGTGCCATAGGTACGGGTAAGTTGTTCCAGAAGCTGTGCCACTTCCTCCCTTTCCAATTTACTCAACTGCTCTTGCTCTTCAACAATTTCAGTAAGCAATGACACTACCTTGTTGGCACTATAGGGTTTTACAGCTATCTGCTTATCGATTAATCCACGAATCTGCGCATTCTCCAATACTTGATATGCACGATGCCCTAAAGGTATCGAAAGCTGATCAGCAGCTGAAATTGCAGAGAGAGTGAAAAGCAACACACCAATTAGTAAAACAATACGTATAGTTTTCATAATAAATCCTATTAATTTTCTATTGTAGCAAGCTGATCAACAAACCAATTTTGTAGAGCCCTAATTCTTCTCATGAAAGCTGAGGGAAGATCTACGGTAATACCGAAAACCCCTACTTCTGGTTCACGATCTTCAATGGTTGTAAGAGCACATAGCAACAAGCCATCCTCCATCTGGTATGTGCCCATACTGATGTGGAGTTGTTCTTTTGGCACAGCTGTAAAAATACCAAATACCCTTAGCGTACTGATATTCATGATCTCTACGAAAATCTCCTCATCACTATTCGTATAGGTGTGCAAGTAACGGTTACCGCCAAAGGAACTATCCCGCTGGTAGACATAGCTCTGAACAGAGTATGGAAAGGTAGAGACTACTGGATCTGGGAGTAGATTATTCAGATTTTTGCTATCTTCCATATAGGAGGATTTTTCGATAAGAATCTTTGGTTTATTACCTGCTCTCCAAGAAATATAGGTAATTCCCTCTTGTGTGGATATGGCTCTAATCTTATTAAAAATCGCCAGTTGCCGATCTTCTTTGCTCATGGCTTTCAGCTCTGGTCCATAGGGAATATAACTCACTGCAGCAATACTGAATCCATTTGTTGATCGCTCAGCAATAACAGCCCTATCATACGCTTCAGTTCCTTTTGCAAAAAATTGAGTTATCTTTCCCCCATCAATCGTTTCACCATCAATAATCTTTCCGTCCAGAAGTTCCTGAATCTGGGATGAAGTTAACGCTGGCAAGGTCGAACGAATTTCCTGGTCTGCCGCAAATAAAGACGAAAAACCCAATACACACAAAATTAAGCTGAGTAAATACTTTCTCATAACTTCCTCATTAATACGCATTCTCATTTACAAATCCTCTAAAGAAAGTAAAGAGTACAATCTTTAGATCAAAGAGCAAAGTCCAATTCCTTATATAGTATAAATCAAATTCAATTCTACGTTCCAGAGATGTGTTTCCTCTCCAACCATTTACCTGTGCCCATCCAGAAACCCCTGCCTTAAATCTATGGCGCATCCTATACCCAGGAATCTCGTGATTGAATTTCTCAACCAATTCAGGCCTTTCAGGTCGTGGTCCGATCAAACTCATCGAACCACCAATAACATTAAACAACTGGGGCAATTCATCCAAGCTCGTTTTCCTGAGAAATCGGCCTATATTGGTAATCCTTGGATCATTCTCTTCTGTCCAGTGGGCATTCCCTTCAGGGATATCAGTTCTCATACTCCTGAATTTGTACATGGTAAACTCTTCTTCATCTCGCGTAATCCGTTTTTGCTTGAAAATAATAGGGCCTGGTGAAGAAAGTTTAATCAATAGAGCAATCAACAATAATACTGGGGAAATAAGCACGATACCAAAACTACAAGAAACAATATCAAAGGTGCGTTTCATAAAACGCTGAAAGAACCCCATCTCTGCAGCATTGAGAGTAAGCATTGGTATCCATCTAAAATCAGAAATTTGTGTACCAATGTACGATTCCGGTACACTTGGGAGCATTACTACTTTTTCATTGAGCAGATCCAAGGCCTGTGCAACCATCTTTTCTTGCCTTTTATGTTCTTCTCCCGGATATCCAATCACTACCAGATCAGGATTTGTCAATGCAACCGCTTCACGCAACAAACCTGCATTGATTTGTCTTGCACCGCCGATGGATACTCCTTCTCCGTCGAATTGACCAACCAATTTGATACCGTGCATCCGCCTGCTATGCAATGCACTTTCATAGTGTTCAAGTTTCTCTCCATACCCAACGAGGAGTATACGTCGTGTATACTTTCCTTTCTTGTAACTTTTCTTTATATAGGATGAAATGATGGTCCGTTCCAAAACCAAGAAAATAACGATAATAAAAAAATACAGCCCAATGGCAATTCGGCTCACTTTTTCAGAGAAGAAGAAGTAGAGTACAACCAAGAGGAGCAAGAGAGCTTCAAATGCACTAAATATCAGGGTACTTGTTTCTTTTCGCCATGAATGCTCCAACTCCTCTACATAAAGATTATTCCTACTGATAAAAAATATATTGAAGATCCATACTAGTACAGAAAGTTGTAAGAACAAGGCAAATGAAGCAATCCTTCCACCTGGAAGAATATAAAAACGAAAATAACCCGCAAGCAACCAAGCGCTTAAAACAGCAAGGGTATCTCCTAATACTTTTAAAACCAACAATGCTTTATTAGCCTTATTTTTCATATACCAAATTCCCCACTCCCATACTAAATGCGAGTCGCTTTATAGAATAGTTGCTTTGCAAATCGACGTCGCCGACTCCCACGTGGAAAAAGTCGTAATACTATAGACTCTTTCTTTCCATCAGCACTGTTCAACACCATCATCAATAACTGCTCAAAAAACTCACTCCTTTTCGCATAGTGCCAAAAGAGATATGCAAAATCAGAATCGAGTACATCCCAAGGTTTCTCAAATCCAGCATAATGCACGATATGAGGATCCTTTCGAGCTTGGATATACGCATCATAAAGTGAATATGGACCATCTTCAATGGTTTGCATTCTGGTGTGGTTACAATCCACTACGGTGTTCCATCGCATATCCAATACCTGATAGCGTCCTCTACACTCCTTGTTCAACAGATCCTGATCATTAAATCGGTATCTACGCTCTCCTACCAATTCAATCCATTGATCTACAGAATGAAATGAACGCATTGCTTTCAAGTCAATAACTAAAACACCTGCTTGAAAATATGGGTCTCCCGCTTGCAGTCCCAGAACTTCTTGTAAATATGACTTCAAACTGAGATCCTTCCCCATTGCAAGGCTGGAAATCTCTGGGTCAATTGTCGCGGCTAATATATTTCCATTCATTTCCGTATCGTACAACTTGCCTACATCATCCAGTATCACTGTATCACAATCCAGATAGAGTACTTTTTCATAATCTGGAAGGATGTCAGCTATCAGGAATCGGTAATACGTCTCTATCGTAATATGATCTGTTGGATTCTTTTGTAGAGCTCTCTTCCCAATTAAGATTCTGGGGTTGTAGAATCGTAGATGCACTTGGGGATACTGTTTACAAGTCAGTTCAAGCCTCTGTTTTGAATCCTCTGATAAATCCGATTCCAGTACTATAATATCATACGACCGATCTCTATCAATATTTTCAAGCAGTGAAGTTATACATACCCCCAAGGCAGGGGCAAAGCGTTTATTCGAGGCAAACACGACAGGGACTGCAGAATTCCTCCATACTGAAAGATACCTGGGAATTTCAACGTGTTTGAATTGGACAGTAGCGCAACGCTTAACTTCCAGAGAAGGAGAACATGCAAGATACAACTGGAACAGCAATACATAGAGATGTTTGAATGACTGTAGCCGTGTCTTCGAAAGCTTGGATGGATCCATTTCAGAGAAAAAAGCTTGGCATACTGTCTCGGAAAACGTTATGAACTCCACGAAACGCGATCTTTTCAAAACAGCGACTATAGAAGGCAGATATTGCTTTTGCTCCATGCTGTAGGTTGCTGAGTCTGTATAAGCTGGATAGTGTTCTTTGAACATAAAAAGCAAACGATCTAAATCCTGACCATTTACATTGCACTCATTTTTTAAATAGGCCCTCAGACTTGTGGGAATACGTAAAGACTCCTGGCATAATACATCTGCTTGCCCTATGCCTTGGCAATATAAATCTGGATTATCAATCCTATACGTACTTACTGTTTCTGGTGCAATATACTCTTCATGATAGAATTTTGGTTCTTTCTCACCCGGCACAAGGTAAGTATTATCCATAAAAAGTCCAATGTGTGTTACCTCTGGAAAGTCAGAAGAGAAAAGTGGGGTGTAACAGATATCTTTATAAAACTGCACAGGTATTGCATGATAATCATCAGATGGGAGAAGCGTAGAAGAAACGTCACATATGACTGAAATTGAAATTGACAAGGTACAACCTCTCTGTATGCCTTCTTTTGGCATGTAGGGATGCTTTCAGTACATGATATCATACCAAAGGGAGTTGAGGAACTCCCTTTACTGATCAGATATGCAGGTGATCATCATATCGGTCGCTGAGAATTTTTTTACAATAAGAGTCCTTTTGCTTCAGGATCTTCGACCCTCTTGTGATCTTACACAAGGAGATACCATATGAGGAAGCAATCTCACGCTGAGGAAGCCCCTGATAGAGGTCCTTCATCAAATTCCAGCGAAGCAGAATCGCCTTCCGCTCACTCGGTGTGAGCATCTCCTCAAACAACTTGGCCATATCCTCAGGGTTGTTAGTTGCACTAAAGACCTCGATCAAATCTTTATATTCAGTATCCATGGATCCTCCGTTTCATTTCATACTACAAAGAGAAACAGAAGCGGTCAAGCAACGCTATTTGCAAAATATTCAGCGCTAGCTATACTATCGCCCAAGGAGCAATAGTGTGAGTGAGAATACTTATAGCAAAAAGACAATGCGTGTTCTCCTGTTTCTACAACAGGGAGAGTTGACCGAACATCGAATCTACAGCTTTCTCGCAACCCGGGTAAAGGATGAACATAACAGCAATGTGTTACGCCGTATTGCCGATGAAGAACTGAGGCATGCCAAAATATGGCAGAAACTGACTGGCAAGGAAGTACGAGTCAATACATTCAAACTCTGGTTCTATAGTTTCATGGCAATCATCCTTGGATATACCTTTGTCCTGAAGAAAATGGAGAAAGGCGAGGATAAAGCCACCAAGGCTTACCGTTCACTGATCGCTGAAGTACCCCAGGCAAAACAGATCAGTGAAGATGAGGATAGACACGAACAACAACTGCTTGCAATGCTCGATGAGGAACGCTTGCAATATATCGGTTCAATGGTTCTCGGTTTAAGCGATGCACTTGTTGAGCTCTCTGGAACTCTGGCTGGATTGACTTTCGCGTTACAGAATACTCGTCTCATTGCCCTATCCGGCTTGATAACCGGTATCTCGGCGACCCTTTCCATGGCATCCAGCGAGTACCTCTCTGCGAAGAACAGTGGGGAAAAGAATGCAGCTAAGAGCAGCATGTACACAGGCATTGCCTATCTCTTCACCGTAGCCTTCATGGTTCTCCCCTACCTGCTTCTTGAGAGCTATATGGCCGCCTTGCTTATCATGCTGGTGGTCGTCATTGTCATCATTATGCTTTTTACCTATTATACTGCAGTAGCAAAAGACCTTCCCTTTGGGAAACGTTTCTTGGAAATGGCACTCATCAGTCTCGGTGTTGCTGCCATATCGTTTGTGATCGGAATCCTCGTCAAGCGATTCCTGGGAATTGATATCTAAATGAAATACCTTGATTTTAACAACCTTAAGCTTTCACAAATAGCCCTCGGATGCGACCATTATGGTGAGTCCATCAGCGAAAAGATTGCACTGAAGCAGCTGGATATTTTTGCAGAGGCAGGAGGCACCCTCCTCGACACTGCCCACATCTATGGACAGGGGGACGCTGGTACACTCTCCAGCAGTGAATTGGTTCTTGGCAAATGGATGCAGGATACAGGGTCAAGAGATAAGATGGTTGTTGCATCAAAGGGCTGTCATCCATACAAGGAAGATATGCACAGAAGCAGAATAAACAGAGCTGACATGATGTTGGATATCAACCAAAGCCTTGATTCCTTGAGGACAGATCACCTGGATATCTGGTTCTTCCATCGGGACAATCCTCAAATGCCAGCCGATGAAATCATCGACATGGCTGGTGAGCTCGTAGAGAAAAACCTGGTTCGTCACCTGGGAGCATCCAACTGGACCACCGAGAGGATTGCACAGGCCAATACATGGGCAAATAAACACGGAAAGCCAGCATTTTCAATCAGTGAAATCCAGTGGAGTCTTGCCCATTGCACACCGGAGACCTGGGGTGATGATACCTTGGTATGCATGACAGAGGAACAGAGACAATGGTATGAGAAGGAAGCCATGCCGGTCATGTGTTTCTCACCACAGGCAAAAGGACTCTTCTCCAAAGTGATTGCAGGTAAGACGGAAACGCTCAGCGAGAGGGCAAAACAAAGATTCCTTACTGACATCAACCTGGCGCTCGTACCCAAGGTAGAGAGGCTTTCCTCCCAATTGCAGGTCTCTCCCTCAGCGATAGTAATGGCATATCTGACAAGCCAGAGGAATCCAACCATTGCAATTGCTGGATCCAGCAAGATAGCCCAGATTACAGAAACCCTCGAAGGGAGTGACCTGATCTTGAGTGAGGAACAAATCGCCTTCTTGGGCGAAGATCTTCGCTAACTTGCTTGTATCTCACACGGTGAGACAGTAGGATACACTTCATGACGCAATCCCTCACACAGGTTGCTCTCTTTCTCTTCATCATAATCCTTGCCCAGATCCTGAAGCGGATCGGATTATTTACGGAGAAGGAAGGAAGCACGCTCTCCAGTATCAGCTTGAATATCACCCTTCCAGCAGCTATCGTGGCTAGTTTCAACACCTTCACGATGGATTATTCACTACTGGTGCTGGTTGCCTATGGAATTGGGGCGAACATCCTGCTCGCCTCTCTCTCCTACCTTTTTATGTGTAAGCAGAACAATTCACTGAAGGCATACGCCCTCCTGAGTGGATCAACCTATAACGTTGGCAACTTCTCCTTCCCTTTCATCCAATCCCTTTTCGGTGCCCAAGCCTTGGTTGCAGCCTCTCTGTTCGACCTAGGCAATGCACTGATGACCACAGGACTAACCTACTCCCTGGCAAGTTCTGTCTCCCAGGGAAAACGTCCAGAAACTACTGACATCATAAGAAAACTCTTCACCAGTGTACCATTCATCACCTATCTGGTTATGATCACGCTCTCCTTCGCACATATTCGGTTGCCTCTCTTTCTCCAAGACTGGATGGTGGCCATAGGAAAAGCAAACCCGATCATCGCTATGTTGATGATCGGGATAATGTTGGACATTCATTTTGAGAAGAGTTGGATCAAGTATACGCTGGGGTTACTGACCATACGATACGGAATGGGTATCCTGATGGCCTGGTATTTCATCGTTCATACCGATTTCAACCAGATCATCAAGACAACCCTTGTATTCGTCGTATTCAGCCCAAGTGCAACCAGCTCAGTGGCTTTCCTTGAGAAGCTGACTGATGAGAAGAAGCTTGCTTCCTTTACCTCCTCTCTATCAGTCTTGGCGAGTATTGCCAGCTTTACCATCCTCTCTCTTTTGGTTACCTAGCCGAAGAGGTAGGAGTTAACCAGATTGTTCAGGTACTCCTGCTTCCCACTGCGCTTTTCGATCTGAACATTGCGACCGATAGCGGCAAGAGATGCAAGATCCATGGAACCATCTTCAAACTTCTTTCCTTCCCCTGCATCAAATGAAGCATAGCGGTTCTTGACGAACGTATCGAACAATCCTTCATCGATGATCTTGTGGGCAACCTCAAGACCAAGAGCAAAACTATCCATACCGCCGATATGAGCGATGAAGAGATCTTCAAGGTCAGTGGAGTTACGCCTCCGTTTAGCATCAAAGTTCAGTCCACCGCTGCCAAGTCCACCGTGCCGCAAGATAACCAACATCGCCATGGTGGTAGCATATACATCGGTGGGGAACTCATCAGTATCCCATCCATTGATCGAGTCACCCTGGTTTGCATCGACACTGCCAAGCATACCATGACTTGCAGAGACCAACAGATCATGGTCGAAGGTATGGCCAGCCAAGGTTGCATGGTTGGCTTCAATATTACACTTGAAATCCTTATCCAAACCATACTCCTTGAGGAATCCGATTGTGGTGGCAGCATCATAGTCATACTGATGCTTGGTCGGTTCCATCGGCTTTGGTTCGATCAAGAAGGTTCCCTTGAACCCAATACTCCGTCCATAGTCACGTGCCATGGTAAGGAATCGTGCAAGATGGTCCTGCTCTCTCTTCATGTTGGTATTCAAGAGACTCATGTACCCCTCTCTACCACCCCAGAAGACATAATTCTGTCCACCGAGTTTCACGTTCACATCCAGACTGTTCTTTACCTGTACTGCTGCACGGGCAACAACATTGAAATCGGGGTTGGTTGCTGCTCCGTTCATGTAGATAGGATGCGTGAATACATTAGCGGTATTCCAAAGCAATTTCACGCCACTTGCTTTCTGTCTTGCGAGCAATTCGTCAGCAATCTTGTGAAACGTCTTCTCATAGGTCACCGCATCTTCACTATCGGGAGAAGCATCCACATCGTGGAAACAATAGTAGGGAGTCCCCAGCTTGGTGAAGAACTCGAAAGCTGCATCAGCCTTGGCAACTGCATTCGCAAATGGGTCAGACTTTCTGAATGGGAATTCCATCGTTGAACTACCGAAGGGATCCGTACCATCTGCACAGAAACTATGCCAATAGGCAGTCGCAAATCGAAGATGCTCTGCCATTGTCTTACCACCAATCATCTTCTTCGCATCATAATACTTGAATGCGAGAGGGTTCTTGCTTCCCTTTCCCTCGAACGCAATCTTTCCGATTCCCTTAAAATATTCCTGATCTCCGACAAAATATTCCATACATCCTCCTACTGAAATAAAGGCGTCATCGCCTCAACATACGATTGATAACGCTCATATGCCTTCGCATACTGCGCTCCTGCTTCCTTATTCGGTTCACAACCCTTTGCATCATCAAATCGCACATGCTCAGATGCAAGGTCCACGATCGACCCTCCCTTGAGGGTCCATAAAGCCTGGAGAGCTGCACCAAAGGCAGCACTCTCTCCAACTTCTGGAACTGAAACCGGTAATTGCATTACATCACATGCAATCTGTCTCCAGATGGCACTCTTCGCCCCACCACCGGTGAGGATGATCCGCTTGGGGATGAAGCCAAGCTCCCCGAATGCATCCAATCCACCCTTCATGGCATAGATGGAACTTTCCAAGGCAGCTCGGGCAATATTCTCAACCTTCATATTCCCCATATCCAAACCCGCGATCACACCCTTTCCGTGTGGCAGGTTGGGCACTCTCTCACCATTGAAGAAAGGAAGCATGGTTACCCCCTCACATCCAATGGGAGCCTTCGCGGCCAGAGTGTCAAGTTCCTTGACATCATAGCCGAAGAGCTGTCTCACTGACTCTGTGGTAATGGTGCAGTTCATGGTACAGAGCAGTGGAAGATACCCACCGGTGGAAGAACAGAAGGCAGCAAGCCTGCCTTTTCGGTCGGTAATGCAAGCATCACTGTATCCAAACAGCGTACCGCTGGTCCCCATGCTCATGGTCAGATCGCCCTTTCCCACACAACCGGTTCCAATGGCCCCAGCCATATTGTCCCCTGCACCACAGGAGACAGGAATCCCTTGTGGGATACCAAGCTCCTTTGCCGTTGATGCTTGTACCGTGCCAGCTGCATCTCCTGCCTTGGTGATCGGTGGCAACATGCTATAGAGATCACGCTCCTCATCCACCGCCAGCAGAACTTCCCTGCTCCATGCTTTCTTCTTTACATCAAAGAAGGCAGTACCGGAAGCATCACCTGCTTCAGCACTGTAGACTCCCGTCAGATACAGATTGATGTAATCATGGGGCAGAAGTATATGCGCCAGCTTGGCATATGCGTCTGGTCGATGTTGTTTCAAGTGAAGAATCTTGGACAAGGTATAGCCGGGAAGAATCTGGTTTCCCAAGAGCTCAAACACTCTCTCTTCTCCACCGAGTTTCTGTGTTAGTTCATCACACTGTGCTTTGGTTGAGGTATCACACCAGAGCTTGACTGGAGCCAGCACCTCTCCATCCTTTCCAGCGGGAACAAACCCATGTTGCTGTGCAGAGACGCCGATTGCGACAACCTGCTCCTTTATCTTCGGATCTATCTGGGCAAAGCAGGATCTGATTGCATCCAGATACCATACAGCTTCTTGCTCACGTGTCCCATCATCGTGACTCTCCATCTCGTGGGAGGCACTGACGGTCAACAGGACTTGCTTTGTCTCGGCATCATAACAGAGTACCTTGGTGCTCTGGGTGCCAGTATCAATTCCTATAACAACTTGCATACAAATCCTCTCCTTTGCTATAGCATTACCCATCAAAGACACGATTACCATAGACAAGATTGTGAAAACATATGTATTATTGACTTATGGAGCTATTAGATGCGGTCTTTGTATTCCAAATGCATGAGGAACAGGAACTCCTGTGGCATCAGCGAGTGCATAATCACGAGCCTGGGCAATTCGAAGTCCACTACTTCGTCAGTGGAAGTGGTACCTTCAGCAATGCCCAAAGCCGATACACCATCTCACCAGGCTCATTGTTTGTAACCACTGGTGGAACCGTGCATGCTATTGAGGCTGACCGTCATGCTGGTCTCACCTATTATGCTACCCTGATCAGCTGTCCTGAAGAACAGGGTTTGGTGAACAAGCTGGAAACAATGAACCCTATTCGGCTGGGAACAAACTGGCGTTTCTTCTTTGAAGAAGTCAGAGACAAGGGCCTCAGCCAATTGAAGGAATTACGCATCAGTGCCTGCTACCAGATGCTTGGACTCTTGTACAACCTTGCTGCCGGTACAAAGCTGGAAGAGAATCAAGGGGAGAATGTTCACCTTGAGAAAGCCATTCGTTATATGCAACGACATATCTTTGACAATCTGAATCTGCAGATGATCGCAGACCATGTACAACTCGATCCTTCATATTTTGTCCGTCTGTTCAAGAAACGCATGAACACCACCCCGATGCGGTATTACTCAAACCTGCAGCTTGAAGTGGCACGTGCACTGCTTACCAGCACAACCCAATCCATCAAGGAAATTTCAGAGAATCTGCAGTTTTGTTCTGAGTTCCATTTCTCCAAACGATTCAAGCAATCCACAGGGAGCAGTCCCTCTTCCTACCGAAAGACCCATTTACAACTTCTCGGCTTGTAAGTGTGGGAGAAGATACAAAACTTCTTCCACGCACCTCTTGTCAGAAGTGACAGGTACCTTTGTACATGTCTTTTGTCATATCATGGGGTGTGCCACAAGTAATATTTCTTCATTATTAGTCATTCCCCTTCAGATTCAACGTTTTTACCATGTCATAAGTGAACACTTCTCACAAAATTTCTCATAAAACTTGTGTAATGTGAGATGTTATTGGTATATGTTATAGGTTACTTCTTCTAACATATGACAATATTTAATTTCTTCTATTATAACAATTTATTTTATTTTCTCTATTGACATCTTCTTACATCTTACATATTATATAGACGTAACAACTACTAAAAAGGAGTAAGAAGATGAAGAAGTTTAAAGCCATCATACTGACAGCCATCTTGATGACCGTCTTCTCTTCTGCTCTTTTTGCTGCCGGCATGCAGGATACTGCAGTACTTAAGCTGCACGCCTACATCCCCGAGAGAAACACCTTTACCGCCAATGAGTTTGGATACTTTGAAGTTGAGTCGAATGCAAACAACTTCACCTATTCAGTTGCTGAAGAAGGAACGAACAGAATGTTGTTCGTGGTTGCCAATTAAGAAAGTTCGAAGCGCGTCCGGACAGACAAGCTTGCAAATATTGAAGCCAGTGATGAGGGAAACATCGCTGGCTTCTATCTTTATCTGAATCTTATAGGTGAAAACCTAGTCAAATACCTCATTAGCCAGAGGGATCGAGGCCATTGCCCCTGGGCGAGAGACCGCAAGACCAGCAGCCTTACTTGCAAAGCGTAAGCACTCCTTGACGGTATATCCACGTGATAGAGAAGCCAGATAGTACCCGATGAAGGTATCACCTGCTGCGGTGGTATCGACAACCGGAGTGTCGTAGATTCCCTCACTGATCCTCTGATCCTTGTAACCGTAGAGACAGCCCTCCTTTCCAATAGTCAGGAGAATTTCGCTCTCAGGATAGTTTTTTACAAGCTGTTCCAGAATATCGGAAAAATCACTGCCCTCTGGAAGATCGGCAAGGTTTGCCCCTTCGATCTCATTTACTACCAGGAGATCCACAAGCGACAGAGGAAGATCTCGTGCACTTTGGTCAAAGGGCGCCAGATTCATGCAAACCTTCATACTCCTTTTCTTCGCTTCACGGATCAGGTGCCCACTGTGGACAATCTCGTTCTGGAGAACAAGCATATCACCTGAGGAAAATTGCTTGATTGCTTCATCAATCTCATCGATGGTAATTGCAGTATTTCCTCCTCCGTAGAGGATGATTGCATTCTGTTTATTGCTATCAAGCTGAATCAATGCCTGTCCTGTCGCCCCTTCATACCGACGGATGAGAGAAGTATCGACCCCATAGCTTGAGAGCAACTCCAACAGGAATGCACCATCTTCCCCAATCTTTCCTGCATGAAAAACCTCAGCACCAGCTTTAGCAAGGGCAGCACTCTGGTTTGCACCCTTACCCCCGGCACTTTTGGTGAGAGAAGTGCTTTGCAGTGTCTCCCCACCCTTTACAATGTGGTTTACCGTGAAAATCAAATCAATATTGACAGAACCATAATTCAGAAATCGCATCTTTCCTCCTATAACAACGGGGCGGCCAGTTTCAGGACCATCCCTGCAAGCTTCTTGATCCACGAGCGGTTCTTTATAAAATCCAAGGTGATTAGTCTACTGACATCCAAGGTCTTCCGTATATCAGCATGTACTTTCTGTACGACAGAAGAACCATAAAATGCTACCCCGTTCTCAAAGTGCAAGTAGAATGAGCGATAATCCATGTTGATCGTTCCAATGATGGCAACCCGATCATCACTCACGAACATCTTAGCATGCAGGAATCCTGGTATGTACTCATAAATTTTCACCCCGGACTCCAGCAGTGGCCGATAATTCTCCCTGGTGACCGCAAACACATACCATTTATCAGGCTTATGGGGAGTGATAATACGCACATCTACGCCACTTTGGGCGGCAATCTTCAGCGCAGTGAGCATCTCATTATCCAGGATGAGATAGGGAGTTGTAATCCAGACATACTTTTTTGCCATGCTGATAATCTGGATATAGGCATTTTCTGCAACATTCTCGTTATCCAACGGGTTATCGGCGAAAGGTTGGACAAATCCATCCGTTTTGCAGGTTATGGTGGGGCGATATGCATAGTAATCCATTGGTTGCCCGATAGAGAAAGCCCAGAGTTGGAGAAACATCTGGGTGAGGCTCCAAACAGCATCCCCCCTAAGCTTAACTGCAGTATCTTTCCAATGCCCAAACCTGATTTTTCGGTTGGCATACTCATCGGCAATATTCATCCCACCGGTGTAACCCACATTGCCATCAATGACCAAGACTTTACGGTGGTCGCGACTGTTCGAACGACTATTCAAGTGAGCTTTCAATGGGTTGAAGGCAACTACCTCAAGCCCAAGTGAACGTAGTTTACGGTCGTAGTGGGAAGGGATGTCGAAAATGGAGCCTACATCATCGTACATGAGACAAACACGAACCCCCTGCATACGCTTCTCAAGGAGTACAGCGAGCACAGAGTCCCAGACCTCTCCCTCTGCAATGATGAAGAACTCAAGAAAGATAAAGCTCTTGGCCTTTTTCAATTCTATCAAGACATCCTTTATCCATTCCTCTCCACTTGCAAAGTATTCAACTTCGGTATTTCCCCACACTGGGTATGAACTGATATTTGCAATGTACTGTGCTTGCCGCGCGAGCGTTCTTGAATATGCAGAGAGGGCTTTCATGGGCAGAAGGTTGCTATAGGCACCACCTTCCATGCCTCGTCGGTTGAGATCTTCCAGTCTTTCCAGTCTTGCACGAAGGCGGGCATTAAGCCCACGAGTACCGAAGAGGATATAGAACAAGCCTCCATAGACAGGGATGGTCATGAAAATAAGCATCCAGCCGATCTTATATGCAGGGTTGAGATCTCGGACGACTACAACAAGAGCCATCATGATGGAAAGGCCTGAGAGGAATTGAATCCAGAGAGCATCATTTTGGGCAAACCCAAAGATATTGATAAGGATGGCGATCTGGAGGGAGATGAGAACAAGGGAGATGAAGAGTCTGCCCGTGAAGAACTTCAGTAATTTTCGAAACATGGCTGCTCTCCCCCTTGGCAGAAGAGTATAACATTTCGGCCCTAGCTAGGCAAAGCCTACTCCTTGGGCATCGAGAACTCACATCCGCAATAGTGCTGGCGATAGAGCCCCAACTCCCTGCTTAGGCGAACACTCTTTTCAAAACCACCTTTCTTCTTGAAATCAATCTGCTCAAAACCAGGAAATTGTTCTCCAACGCTGAATATTCGTTTACTGTTCTTGAAACGGCTTACCGTCAAGGTGGTCGTGAAATGCTTAAACCCCAGTTCTTCAGCCTTGGCTGAGGCTTCCTTCAAGTTGTAAGTGAAACAGAGGCTGCATCTGGTTTCCCCTTCCCTCTCCCCTTCATGACCTTTTACACTCTCCAACCAACGTTCATGGTCGTAGTGTTCATGGATTACCTTCAAGGAGTAGGTATGGGCTACTTCCACCAGAGCCTTATAACGCCTCTTGGCCTCTTCCATGGGATAAATATTGCTATTTGAAAAGTACAGGACAGGGTTCCAACCATCCTCAAGCAGTCTCTCGATGCTGGCAGTACTGCAGGGCCCACAACAGGCATGTACCAGAATGTCTTTCTCTTCCATGTGCCCAGCATACGGTAAACCATCATGAACTTGCAACCACCTGCCTTTCTGTGTAGAGTACAACCGTTGAAGGGAGGTCCCAACACTATGAATCGAAAGAAGAACCTTGGATTATGGATTACATTGTTGATCGTGGTACTCATATCCGTGATCGATATCCCTACGTATAGCAAATTCCTCTTGATCGCCCTATTCCTGGGCTCCCTGCTCTATTACAGACGGAGTGTCATCTTCTACATCAGGGCAAACAGCAAGATCACCAGCAAGAATGAGGCTGATTGGCAGTATGCTTGGCCCCTCTACCGAAAGGCCATCAAGGCAGGATTGCAGAAACCCTTTGTCATTACTGCAGCAAGCATGTTCCTCCAACGTGGGGATGCTGAGGAAGGCAAGCAGATCATTGAGGACTACTTTGCCTCTGAAAAGGGACGAAATGAAAATCTTGACAATGTTGCAAAGACCATGGTCAGTATGGCCTATTGGATGGATGGGAATCTTGATAAAGCAATTGAATGTGTTAGGGAAGTCCACGAGAGTGGATACCAGGATAAGAACCTGTTCATCAACTACACCACCTATGCATTGGCTGCCGGTGATCTTGAAAAAGCTGAAGAGTTGCTTGAAGAGGCAGGACAGCTGGAAGAAAGCAGCCCGGGCATCAGAGACAGCCGTGGATGGTTGCTTCTCCTCCGCGGAAACTGGGAAGAAGCAGATACACTGTTCAAGGAACTCATTGAGAAGGGCCCTCGTTTCCCAGAACCCTATGTACATCATGCTCAGGTAAAAATACACTTTGGGCAAGTGGGAGATGCGATCGAGCTGTTGAAACAGGCCTTGGATGCCCGCTACGCAAATACGTCAGGTTTCAGCAAGGAAATTATCCAAGACATGATCGATGGCTTGGATAACCCAGAGACCAGAAGAAAGCGTGCCATGGAGATAGAAAAGGACACTGCTTCAGTAGCACTGGGAAAGAGTCCCGCATCAATCGACCAAGACTTCCCCCCAGAGGAGGGATATATCCTTGAGGGGTTCGCCAAACCTAAAAAGCAAAAGAAAAGCGCCCCCAAACAGAAAAAGAAATCACCTATCGAGAGCGATGACAGAACCCCCAATACAGACCTCACCGAGGAGGACTTGGAGTATATCAGAAAGCACAACCTTGAGTAGCGCTCGTGATCTGTAACAGCATAAACTTATAACTAGGCTTTGAGCGGAAAGGAAGCGAAGATTTACATGTTACAGATCAGAACACCATGTTGAAATAGAAGCCCCAAACCAGGGTATTCACCTTCTGATCCCAGCCTCCATAGATGGTCAACGGCAGTGAACGGATTCCCAACAGGGAGATATCAGTGTGCAGTTCCAAGCCAAGGGAGAGATAGGGGGCAAAGGTATTCCGGTTCCAGAGCAAATCCGTATAGATGGCAACAGAGCTGTTATTGAAGATGAACATCTCTGCCATCGTGGGGTCGAATCCACTCGGCCGGTACCCTATCGATATCCCCAATCCAACCAGATGATTCGCTGGATTACTGCTGACTGTCAGGTCATGCCCCTGGCTCTTGATCTGTGAGTCAGTGGTTCTGAACCCATCCGAGAAAAAGAATGGGACATCCCCTTGTCCATCCAGTGCAAATCGACCAAAGGTATTGACGGATGCAAACAGGTCAAGGTTCTGGTTAAGGATCTCCGTTGTTCCACGAGCTGCCACAAACGAGCGTACTTCAGAGAAATCTCCCAACATTTGAAAAGAGAGGGAGAGTGATGAATCATTGAATGCCCAGACATCTTCATTCGCCGGATACAAACTTCCCTTTGCAACGATAGAGTAAAGGAAGGTATGACCGTCAAAGAAATCGACATGGTCACTATCCTCAAAGTTGTTTATCTGTTCATAGGATTGCAACAAGCTGATTCTCAGTTTTTCATCAAAGGCAAAGATTCTTCCTTCCAGGTCAACTCCACTGGATACAATTGGTGCCACGTTCGCAATATCGAACATAAAGGAGCTGTAGAGGGAGAGCCGTAAATGCTTCAGGAAGGTGTAGTCAAACTGTGCGCGAATTGCTGGAGCAGTAGAAAACCGGTCATTGCTGCGGAAGTCGAAGGAGTATCCAGGATTGACGCTTACCGATATATCATCCTTCCTATAGATGAACTTCAAACCTATGGTGGAATCATCCTTGAGGGCAGAAGGATCTGCCTTGAGGTAATCACTATCCAAGCCCAATCCAAACAGTTTGGAAGGAATATTCAAGGGAACATGCTGGTAGAGATCATAGATGTTGGAGCTCTCTTCTATCTTCAACGCCATGTCATTGCGTTTTTCCGAGAGCTCGGGAGAAACCGAATTCTTATGCAAGTTGGACAATTGCTCCTGGCGTTCACTTGCTGAGCGATACCCTTGTTCAACCAGATATTCTACGCGGTCGAACTCCATGAACGACACATCCTCTACTGCACAACGAATCCAGACAACATCTGGGAGGGCCTGCTTGAGCTCTTCCACTCCCTTTCTTCTCTTTCCAATATCGATGGAAACATTAAGCACTGTCAAAGGATTCTTAAGATTCAGGGTATCTATATCGTAGAAAGTAGTTGAGACAATGACAGAATCTGCATACGTGTAGGCCAAATCAACAGGGGCGAGATTGGTAATACCTCCATCTATCAATAAGTGCCCCCGATATTCAACGGGTGGGAAATACACAGGAAGGGCATAGCTTGCCTGCAGTACTGTGAAAAAATCGCCTTCACTGATGGTAATCTGTCGCTTTGTTACAAGGTCCTCTGTCACCACAATGATAGGTATGGGGAGCGTTTCAAGCTGTAGGTCCGAGCCAACGATCGAGGCAACCTTTGCCAGGAAACGGGAAGAGTCTAGCATACCACCGCTCACAGGAAGGGTAAGGTCAAACATACTCTGGAGATTGATCGAAGTTACACTTTCAAGAATCTGGTCAGGGGAAAGCCCTGCTGCATAGAGGAGCCCTACAATGCTGCCCATTGAGTTGCTTATGATGAAATCAGGGACAATATCCTGCTCTTCCAAGTACTTCAGAACCCCGATATGGGCAAAAGCTCGTGCTGAACCACCGCTTAGTACGAGCCCGACAGGAGAGCGTTCTCCTTGTGTGCGTGCAAGTATCCGCTCCCTGAACATGGCATCCCCGTAGGAGATGGGTACATCAGAGAGAAGAATATCATCAGCTTCATCAGCAGCCGCAAGGCTTGAAAGCGCCATACAGATCAGCAAAGCCATTATCAGCAACTTCTTGAAAGTCTTCACGATTTCCTCCATGTATGCTTTACTGTAAAGCAAAGAGGTTGAAAAAACAATCTCATGCTACTTTTTTGAAAACGCTGTTGCTTTTTTCAAAGGGATTTGATAGCATGAATCTCGCTAACGCCGGCGTGGTGAAATTGGTAGACACGATAGACTCAAAATCTATTGAGCGCAAGCTTGTATCGGTTCAAGTCCGATCGCCGGTAATAACAAAAGGACTTAAATCCTTTACCTAGAAAAAGTTGCTTATGTACATCGATGTACAACTGTACATTTTTGTACATAAAACAGCTTTACAATACACCTTTTCTGGGCAATAGTTATTAACATGAAAAAAAAACCTCCGTACAAATTTACCCACCGGAAAGGTAGGTGCATTCAGGTCATGTTTGACGGTGCTGACAAATGGGTCTCCTCAGGTTGTTACACCAGACATGAAGCGGAACTGTGGGCTGAGTCCATAGTTAGGAACAAAACCGGTATCATTAACGAATCAGTTCGTAGAGGATACCGCCTAGTGAAGAGGAAGGGCCGGAATATTCAGGTCATGTTCGATGGAACTGACAAATGGGTGTCCACTGGATTTGACGATGAGTTGAATGCAGTACTGTGGGCCAACGCTGAGTTAATCGAACGAAAGAAAAAAGATATTACATTGGGGGAATTCTCTGAAGGTTTTTACACCAGAACAGACGAAGAGTCTTTCAGAGCTAGGAACGAAAGGAAGGACAGGAACTATGGTGATGAATACTATTACGCAATGGAAGGTAGACACCGGAATTACATAGTACCTGCTTTTGGGGAAGTTTATCTAAGCAACATAAACCACATCATGATTGATTCATGGTTCATAAACCTGAAGAGTGCTTCTGGTAGATCAAAGCAATTAGCCTCTGATACCAAGAACAAGATACTTCAATGCTTATCAAACATCCTAAGCATGGCTGTCACCCAAGGGCTGATTGAGGAAAATCCTTGTGAGAAGGTAGAGAAGAACGCAGAACACAACAAGGAAAGAGAACCAATGACCCAAGAGGAAATGGAAATACTATTCCCAGAGAACGATGCTCA
>JAQQAR010000011.1 GCA_028532765.1 Sphaerochaetaceae bacterium
CGCTTGTCAGCCTTGTCGGCTTTCTGGCGCATCTGTTCACGCAGTTCACGGCTGAGCTCTTCAAGATCAAGGTTCACAAGCAATTTACGTACTGCCTCTGCACCCATACCTGCCTCAAATGAGTCACCATACTGTTCACGGGCCTGCCAGAACTCTTCTTCACTGAGCAACTGCTTGGGCTTCAAGCTGGTATCCCCAGCATTGATAACCACATACTTTTCATAGTAGAGAACACTCTGCAGTGCATTACGGGAGATATCAAGCAACATACTCATTCGGCTGGGAACCGAGCGGTAGTACCAAATGTGTGATACCGGAGCTGCCAGGGAGATGTGTCCCATGCGCTCACGACGGACCTTGGTGTTGGTTACTTCAACACCACAACGGTCACAAATAACACCCTTGTATCGAATCGATTTAAACTTTCCGCAGTAGCACTCCCACTCCTTGGTGGTACCGAAGATTTTCTCACAGAACAGACCATCGCGCTCTGGGCGCAAGGTCCGGTAGTTGATCGTCTCCGGCTTCTTCACTTCACCATAAGACCAATCTCTGATCTGTTCTGGTGAAGCCAGTTTTATCATGATGCTATCGAAATCTTGAATTTCCTTCATCTGTATTTCTCCTGGTTAGTTGAGGGAGCCTTTCGACTGCTTGGCGATCAACTCTTCATCACGTTCGGTAAGGGGCACCTGCTGACCCTTGGAGTCATACACCGACATATCCAAAGCCAAGCCACGGATCTCCTGAACCAATACATTGAATGCCTCAGGCATTCCCGCAGTAGAGGCTGGTTCACCCTTGACAATACTCTCATAAATCTTGACACGACCGTTCATGTCATCACTCTTGATGGTCAAGAGTTCCTGGAGAGTATTTGCAGCTCCGTACGCCTCAAGCGCCCAGACTTCCATTTCTCCAAGACGCTGGCCACCAAACTGGGCCTTACCACCAAGTGGCTGCTGGGTTACCAGTGAGTAAGGTCCTGTGGAACGAGCATGCATCTTATCATCAACCAAGTGGTGCAATTTCAGGTAATAGATATACCCGCAGAATACCGGATTGACGAACGGTACACCGGTCTGTCCATCATAGAGCTTTACCTTGGAGTTCTCAGGAAGACCGGCATTGCGCATCTTCTCCTCAATCTGTTCCATGGTGGCACTCTGGAAAACCGGAGTGGAATACCATTCACCCAGCTTGACAGCTGCCCAGCCGAGCTGAGTCTCCATCAACTGACCAATATTCATTCGGGATGGAACACCGAGTGGGTTCAAACAAACATCAAGCGGGGTACCATCCTCCATGAACGGCATATCCTCTTCAGGAAGGATCCGGCTGACAACACCCTTGTTTCCGTGTCGACCAGCCATCTTGTCACCCTGTCGAAGTTTTCGCTTGGTTGCAATAAGAACCTTTACGGTCTCCTCAACACCTGGGGGAAGCTCATCATTGTTGCTGCGCTTCAAACGCTGGATGTCAATGACTGTTCCTTCAGTACCATGGGGTACCTTCAAGGAAGTATCACGAACTTCTTTGGCCTTCTCACCAAAGATTGAGTTGAGCAACTTGAATTCAGGGGTTGTATCACTCTCACTCTTCGGGGTTACCTTTCCAACCATGATTGATCCAGGTCGAACCATGGTTCCAATGCGGACGATACCGTCCTCATCAAGCTGTTCAAGCATCTTTTCACTGGTGTTTGGAATATCACGGGTAAGCTTCTCGGGACCAAGCTTGGTCTCACGAATATCTGTGGTGAACTCCTTGATATGCACACTGGTGAAAATGTCATCCTTGACAACGCGCTCACTGATCAGGACCGCATCCTCATAGTTGTATCCATGCCAAGGTACGAATCCAACGAGAATATTTCTACCAAGAGCCAACTCCCCTTCCTGGGTTGCGGGGCCGTCAGCGAGGACTGCCCCGGCTTCAACATGCTGCCCAAAGGAAACAATCGGTTTTTGGTTGAAACAGGTATCTTGGTTGGTTCTCTGGAACTTCTGGATTGGGTAGACATCAACCTCACCCTCAATCTCAGCATCATCAACACTGATCACAACTTTCTCAGCACTGACATAGGCAATGGTTCCTGCACGTTTTGCTTTGACCAGGACGCCACTATCGTAAGCAGCCTTTCCTTCTATGCCTGTTCCAACTCTTGGCGTTTCTGGGAATACAAGAGGTACAGCCTGGCGCTGCATATTTGATCCCATCAATGCACGGTTTGCGTCATCGTGCTCAAGGAAGGGAATCAAGGATGCTGCAACACTGAGTACCTGCTTGGGAGAAACGTCAATGTATTTGATGTCGGTTGCCGGCTTTGTGGAGTAATCCCCACTACGACGAACCGGAATTTCCTTGTCGATGAAGTTACCATCTTCATCAACCTTGGCATTCGCCTGGGCAATGAAGAACTTCTCCTCATCATTTGCATCAAGATAGCGGTACTGCTTGGATACAACCCCGTTGACTACCTTTCGGTATGGGGATTCCAGGAAGCCGTGCTGATTGATGCGGGTATAGTTTGCCAATGAGACAATAAGACCGATGTTTGGTCCTTCAGGAGTCTCAATAGGACAAATTCTTCCATAATGGGTGTAGTGAACGTCACGTACCTCAAATCCAGCACGGTCACGGCTCAAACCACCTGGTCCCAATGCATTGAGCCTTCTTTTATGAGTAAGCTCTGCAAGCGGGTTAACCTGGTCCATGAACTGGGAAAGCTGGCTACTACCGAAGAATTCCTTGATGGCCGCAATAATTGGCTTGATGGAGATAAGATCCTGTGGTTTTACAGAACCTGACTCGAGATTCATGCGCTCCTTTGCAATACGCTCCATACGAGCAAAAGCACTCTTGAGTGCATTCTGCAGGAGCTCTCCAACGGAACGAACACGACGATTGCCGAGGTGGTCAATGTCATCGACATTTTCCTCACGAATGAACACCTTGATCAGGAATCCCATCGTATTGACGATATCCTGCGGAGTAAGGACGGTCAGATCGGTGGAAGCCATTTCTTCTTCCTCTTCACTACCAGTTCCGAACTTCTTGTTGAATTTATATCGACCTACAGACCCAAGGTCATAGCGACGGCTTGAGAAGAACATGTCCGGAAGGTCACGCTCTGCACGCTCAATGGCTATCATTTCACCAGGCATCAAGACTGAGAAAATGGGAGAGAGGACATCTTCCTTGGTCGGCTCATCATAGCCTTCACGGGTGTATTTGGCATCCTCGATCTCGAAACAGTTGAGAATCATATCGCTGTGGAGCGTACCCTCTCCACGGAGATTCACCAACTCAACGGAAGTTACCTTCAGCTCAAGAAGTTCATCAATCTCGTGGGCATGCAGCATATCACCAGCTCGAAACACTTTCTTGGATGCTCCATCAACTGTTGCATATACATCCTTGAAAAGATAACGATTCTCCAAGCTTGACTTGAAATCACCATCATCTACCAGGTCAACCATTTCGCCTGTGTAGAAGTGCTCAAGAATCTTCTCACGAGTATCCAACCCAATTGCACGCAGGAAGAGCGTACCGAGGATACGCTTCTTACGATCAATCTTGGTATAGATGAGATGCTTCTTATCATCAATCTCAAACTCCAGCCAAGAACCCCTGTAGGGAATGATCCTGGAAGAGTAGACATCTTTTTCGTTGGAAAAAATGACACCGGGAGAACGGTGGATCTGACTGACCACAACGCGTTCTGCTCCGTTGATAATAAATGTGCCACGATCGGTCATCAGCGGGATATCCCCAAAGAAGATTTCCTTTTCTCTCATCTCTCCATTGGAGAACTCGAGGCTGATCGTGACTTTGATGGGTACGCTATAGGATCGACCCTTCTTCTTGCACTCCATTTGGGAGAACTTGATGTTGTCATAGTCGATTGTATACCCTTTGTAAGCGAGACGCATCTCGCCATTGGGACTATCAATGGGGAATGTTGACTGGAACACTTCCTCCAGCCCGTACGACGGATCTGGCGCCAGTCCTTTCAGACAGCGATCCAGCTGTAAGAACCTCTCGTAGGAATCGAGCTGGACTCCAATCAAGTTGGGAAGTTCACAGACTTCATGTAGTTCAGAACCGATGTACGTGCGTGTTATGGATTTGCCGTTGGCAACCATCATGTACCCTCCAAAGTCAAAAGAAAAACAGACATAATCCCTTGCATAACAAGGAAAACAAAGACACAGTTGGCCACCGGTGTCTATCCGGTGGCTTGGTGAACCGGGCTAACGCCCTCTTACAAAGAACAAGAGCTGGGAACCAGGGGTTGCCTGGCTCCCCAGGCTCAGATTAGTCAACGGGCTTGACCTCAACAGTACAGCCAGTAGCCTCAAGTTTCTCCTTGAGAGCATCTGCGTCTGCCTTGCTGACAGCTTCCTTGACAACCTTATCGCCAGCCTCAACAAGTTCCTTTGCTTCCTTCAGGCCGAGGCCGGTGATAGCACGGACTTCCTTGATGGCAGCAATCTTCTTGGAAGGATCTGCAGCCTTGAGGATGACGTTGAATTCGGTCGGCTCTTCAACTGCTTCAGCAGCAGCTGCAGGACCAGCAGCAACAGCAGCAGCTGCAGCCTGGACGCCGAACTTCTCTTCCATCATCTTGATGAGGTCAGCGACCTCCATGACGGACATACTTGCGATTGATTCCAAAATCTCTTCTTTAGTAGCCATATTATCTTCTCCTTATACAGTTTTCTATCTACACAGTCATAGCAGGTTACCTGTGAAGACTAAGACTGTGTCTAGTTCTCTTCGCTGGCAGACTCTACTGAGCCACCATTGTTCTCGACATAGGCAAGCAAGGTTGCTGCCAGCTTCTGCACGGGAGCCTTCATGGTTCCCATCAAGGATGCAATCAGTTCCAATTTGGTTGGGAGCTTGCTGAAAGCCTCAATCTGTTCGGCATTGTAGAATTCACCATCAAGAAGAGCGCCTTTCACTTCAATGGAAGCACCCTCTTTCTTGATTGCAAACAGATCCTTGGCAACAACATTGGCCTCATCACCCTTCACCAAAGCGATGGCGGTGGGCCCAACAAGCTGCTCGTCAGCAGTTCTATCCAGGTCGGTGAGTGCGATCTTTGCAAACCGGTTCTTAACAACACGGAATGCTGCATCCTTCTCCATAAGAGTTCTACGAAGCTTGGTGATCTGCTCAACAGTCATACCACGGTAATCGGTGAAGATATACCCGGTGTACTGGCTGAACTCATCCTTCAAAGCCTTGACAGCCTCTTCCTTCGCAGGGGTAATACGAGTTTTATGATCCATACTATGCTTCTCCTCTTACACCGTGGCCGACATATCCTTCACATTGACCCGGACTCCCGGACCCATGGTGGAGGAAAGTGCGATACTGACCACGAAGTCAGCCTTTGCGTCAGATGGCTTCTTACGGACGATTTCCTTGACAACAGATTTGGCGTTTTCACTTACCAAAGCAGGATCCATGGAGACCTTACCGATGGGAAGGTGGACAACGTTTGTCTTGTCAGAACGGAACTCGACACGACCTTGGGAAAGCTCAGCAAGAGCACCCTTGACGTCGAACGTTACAGTCTGGGTCTTGGGGTTCGGCATCAAGCCTCGGCGACCAAGAATCGGACCAAGACGACCTACGTCCTTCATCATGTCAGGAGTGGCGACTGCCACATCAAAATCCATCCAACCACCGCGAATCTTCTCGATCAGGTCAGTGTCACCAACATAGGCTGCACCAGCTTCACGAGCTTCTTCTGCCTTCTCTCCCTTAGCGAATACAAGGATACGCTTCTGGGCGGAAAACTGATTGGGAAGGACTACCGTGTCACGAACACTCTGGCTTTTCTTGAGGGTCAGCTTAACGGATACCTCAACAGTCTCATCAAATGAAGCGAAAGCAAGTTCTTTTACCAACGCTGCTGCTTCATCAAATGTATAGAGCTTCTCACGGTCAACATTTTTAATTGCTTCTCGATACTTCTTTCCGTGTTTCATACTATTGCTCCACCTCTACACCCATACTGCGGGCTGTTCCAGCAACAATTCTCTTTGCAGCCTCGATGTCATTTGCATTGAGGTCCTTCAATTTGGTTGTTGCGATTTCAGTCAGCTGGTCCTGTGAGAGCTTGCCAACCTTCACCTTGTTGGGACTTCCACTACCACTACTCAGACCAAGAGCCTTCTTGATGAGTACTGCAGCAGGGGGAGTCTTCAGGATGAACGTGAAGCTCTTGTCGGCATAAACAGTGATGATAACGGGAAGAATGAGCCCAGGTTCGTAGTTCTTTGTCTTGTCATTGAACTCCTGGACAAACTTAGGGGCACTGACACCATGGGGTCCAAGCGCGGGCCCGATTGGGGGTGCCGGCGTAGCCTTCTGGGCAGGGCACTGCAACTTAATAATTGCAGACACCTTTTTCTTTGCCATGTTTCTCTCCTTACGCAATAAATCCAACCTATGGATTGGATTGTGCGCTGGTATTAACGCCTGTCATACGATCAGGCTCCCACCTCATCTCACAATGAGGGAGTAATCACAAACAAATGGACTCGGTTGTAAAAGAACAGAAAAATCTCGTGCAGTAATCCAGTCCAAAGACTACTACAGAATCTTTTCTACTTGGAGGAAATCCACCTCAACCGGAGTGGAGCGTCCGAAAATTCCAACGCTGACCCGCATACGGGCCTTTTCCAAATTGACTTCCTCGATAACCCCGGTGAAGGAATCGAAAGGACCGTCAATAATGCGTACCTGCTCTCCAATGGAGAAGGTCTGCTTAGGTTTGAACACCTTCTCAGCAGGAAGATCACCCGTTTTCTGGAAGAGGTTCTTCACTTCAGCTGCTGATAAGGGTTGCGGCTTAACGCTGTCACTCGGGCTTACAAACCCAGTAACACCCTGTATACGCTTGATGTGAGAACACCAGGTCTTCCAACTTGTATCGGGCAGGTCTAGCTCAACCAGGATATAGCCGGGAAGAATTTTACGCTTCACCTCACGTCTCACCCCTTCCTTAACCTCTACTACGGTTTCAAAAGGAACTTTGACATCAGTGCAAACAAGCGCGAAGTCCATATCGGTCTCGCGCATCTTGTTGATGATTCGCTCAATCTTCTGTTCGTACCCAGAATATGTGTGTACTACGTACCAGCCTTTAGCCATGACTCCGCCTTACAGAATAAACAATACACCTTTAAGCAGGAGGAAGTCCACCAACCCAAGGAATATTGCAACGATGGCTGTAGACACAAGTACGACCTTTGTGGAAGAAATAACAGCTTCACGGGAGGGCCAGACAACCTTTTTCAGTTCCTGGGAAGACTCCTTGAAATACTTAAATAGCTTCTTCATTGAAGGGCTCCTTGAGGGAAAAGATCGAGAAGCTAACAGGCCAAGAAGGATTCGAACCCTCAACATCCGGTTTTGGAGACCAGCGCTCTACCAGTTGGAGCTATTGGCCTATTTGCTTCTCGATCGAAACAACCTTATTTAATTTTTGCCTCGCGGTGCAAGGTGTGCTTGCGCTCGAACGGACAATACTTCTTTAACTCAAGTTTACCCTGAGTATTTCTCCGATTCTTCTCGGTAGTGTAATTTTTCTGCTTACATTCGGTGCACTGAAGAGCAATTTTCTCAACAGGACCTTTTTTCTTTGAATCAGCCATTACGTGCTCCTCGGTGAGTTTTCACCTCAATTCCACTCCCCATTGGAAGGGGATAAAAAAAGAGCCCTCGAACGGATTTGAACCGTTGACCCCCACCTTACCATGGTGGTGCTCTACCGACTGAGCTACAAGGGCGTCGGTCATATGCAGGCAAATCCACGAGATAGTCAACCTGCAACATGCAGAAGCAAACTTACCAAAGAGCAGGTCTTTTGTCAATATACCTGTTCAAGAAAGAAGAAAAAGTTGAACCAGTTGCCCAGAAAACACCAATCTTATATAGTGTAGGTGTGCTATTTGTACGAAACACAAGGAGTTCCTATGCAGGATCAACAGAAAACCAAGTACGGTCATCGAGCCAAAGACATTGCCCAAGACTTTGCTGAACATCTCAAGTACAGTCAGGATGCAGATATTTATCATACTACCAAAGAAGGGCGATATACAGCCCTCGCACTCTCAGTTCGGGACAGAATCATCCACCAGTGGAACCAGAGCCGAAAAACCCAACGTGCAAACGGAGCAAAACGGGTCTACTACCTCTCTTTGGAATTTCTCATGGGAAGGGCGATGACGAACAACATCATCAATCTCGGTATCGAGAATGAAGTGATGGAAGCCCTCTCCTCACTGGGGTATACCTATGAGGAACTTAGCGAAGTGGAACCGGATGCCGGGTTAGGGAATGGGGGACTCGGCAGACTTGCTGCTTGTTTCCTGGACTCCCTTGCTACACTTGAAATTCCCGCGTATGGATATGGAATTCGTTACAATTATGGAATTTTTCGCCAACAGATCAAGAATGGATGGCAAGCAGAACAACCGGATAACTGGTTGCGTGATGGCAATCCTTGGGAAATCCACAGACCAGATGTAGTCTACCCTGTCCAATTCGGCGGAGAAGTTCAGGTAATCAGGGAACATGGACGTGATCGTTTCAAATGGAGTGGCTCAGAAGTGGTCAACGGCGTTGCATACGATACACCAATCATCGGTTATGGATGCAAAACGGTGAACACACTTCGCCTCTGGTCCGCAAAAAGCCCGGAAGAGTTCAATTTCCATGAATTCAATGACGGGGATTACACCGAGGCTGTTCGCTCCAAAATCAGTGCAGAGAACCTGAGCCAAGTACTCTACCCTAATGACACTCTATACATGGGTAAGGAACTGAGACTCAAGCAACAGTACTTCTTCGTAGCCTGTTCCCTAGCAGACATCATCAACCGTTTCAAACGAAAAGAGAGCAACTGGGGTGTACTCCCAGACTATGCAGCAATTCAACTTAATGACACACACCCCTCCCTGGCTGTGCCTGAATTGATGCGCCTTCTTATTGATGAAGAGAACCTCGATTGGGATAAAGCATGGGAGATCACTGTAAAGACCATGGGGTACACCAACCATACCTTGATGCCGGAGGCACTTGAGAAGTGGTCACTACCCATGTTGCAGAAGATACTTCCCCGCCATATGCAGATCATCTTCGAGATCAATCATCGATTCCTGCAACAGGCAGTCTCCTACTTCCCTCTTCAACCACAAATGCTCAGCAAGATAAGCATCATTGAAGAGACAAACCCTAAACAGGTTCGTATGGCACACCTGGCTATCATTGGAAGTCACAGCACCAATGGGGTTGCAGAATTGCACTCACAGTTGTTGAAGAAGTCAATGTTCCCGCAGTTCAATCTTATCTTCAAGGACCGTTTCAACAACAAGACGAATGGCATTACCCAAAGGCGATGGTTGCTTGCTTCAAACCCCAAGCTTGCAGCATTGATAAACAGTGCCATTGGTGATGGCTGGATCACTGACTACAACCAGATTGAAAAACTCAAACCATTCGCCGAAGACAAGAACTTCCTTGCTGATTTTGCAGCGATCAAGCAGGAGAACAAGATTCATGCAGCTTCCTTCTTGCAGAAGGACAGCAACATGATCATCAATCCAAACACATTTTTTGATGTCCAGGTAAAGAGAATTCACGAGTACAAGCGGCAATTGCTCAATGCCTTAAACATATTGCTCATGTACAATGACCTGAAACAAGGAGGAGCTGCTACGAAGGATATGGAACCAACATCCTTCCTCTTCGGGGGCAAAGCAGCACCAGGGTATGTCAATGCGAAATTGATCATAAAGCTGATAAACAATATTGCAAAGGTGATCAATGCGGATCCGGCAACCAATGACCGCCTTGCCATACACTTCATGCCAAACTACCGGGTCTCGATGGCAGAAGCCATTATACCAGCCACAAACCTTTCTGAGCAGATCTCAACAGCTGGAACGGAGGCCTCTGGAACAGGAAACATGAAATTCATGTGCAATGGCGCACTGACCATAGGGACCATGGATGGTGCAAATATTGAGATCGCACAAGAAGTTGGTGAAGAGAACATGTTCATCTTCGGTAACACAGAAGAGGAAATCCAAAAACTGAGCCTCTCATACGATCCATTCACATATGTGATGGCTGATAAAGAGATTAAGGATGCAATTGATTTGCTCTTCAGTGGCTACTTCAATATCAATGAGCCGAATATCTTTGAACCATTACGTAGGAGTTTGTTTGAGGAAGGCGACAGATATTACCACTTTGCAGACCTTCGAATGTACAGCGATGCACACCGCAAGGCTAGGGAGCTCTACAAGGGAGACAGGAATGCCTGGAACAGAATGGCAGTGTTGAATATTGCCTCAAGTGGCAAGTTCTCCAGTGACAGAACCATTGCCCAATACGCAAAGGAGATCTGGAATATCGACTCATGTCCGGTTGAGAAGGATCTCAGCGAAGATACAGCTCTCCAGGATGCAATCAAACGAAGATAGCATTCGCCAAATGACGATGAATCATCATCCATTTTCCATGGATGATGATTTTTTGTCATTTCTCTTATATTTTTACTGATTACTTTATATACATTTATAAGTTTGTATTATTTATTTCTACAATTATATGACCAAATATCGTCATTTGGCCAACTTTCCTGCTATATTCATAGCATGCATACATTCTGGGACAGAGTCATACTTCTTCTTAATTCACCTACGGTGGTGGAACTTGCCACCATGCTCGATGTCAAACGCAGCACCCTCTCCAGCTGGATCCATACTGACAGACGCCCCCCATTGCATGTTGCAATGAAAATAACTGAAATCACTGGGGTGACTCTTGAGTGGCTGGAGAATGGAAACAACTGGGAATCGATGGCGAGTGAAGAAGCTGCCGAGAATATCGCCCAATACAAAAAACTTGTCATAGCCCAGATAGAAGAACTTGACCAGCAACAACTGGAGGTCATCCAGTCAATTCTGTACTACTTCAAAAACCAAACCCCGAAAAAAGATTCTTAACCATTGGAGCAAGCAGTGTCAGCAAGGGTGCGATAATCATCGCAGGCAGAAAATTCCCAGTCTTGGTTTTTCTGATATCCAACAGACCAAAACCAATCATCATCAACAATACACCACCAACTGATGCCATCTCAGTGATGCCTGCATCCCCAAGTATTGGTGCTATCCACCCCCCTGCCAACGTAAAAAAGCCTTGATACAGAAGAATGAATAGTGCACTTGCCATGACACCTATACCATAAGCAGCACTGAATATGATTGCCATACATCCATCCATGATGGACTTTACCAGAATCAACTGATAGTCACCAACAGTGCCTGCCTGGATTGCACCTACCACCGTCATGGCCCCACTGCAAAACAGCAGTGAGGCGTTGAGGAATCCCAGGGCAAAATTGCGTGCGTTCTCTGCGCTACCCTGGCCTCTGCTGAGCCGCCTCTCCATCCATGACCCAAAGGACATCACACCGTCCTCAATCTTGAGGGCATATCCTATAAAGCCTCCAATGACCACAGAGAAAAGCAAGATCAGATAAGAACCTGTCTGCATTGCCATGGAAAACCCAATGACCAAGGTAATCAGTCCCGATGAGGTGAAAACAACCTCCTGATAGGAGGCTTTCAGCCGGTGTTTCAGAAATAATCCAATAAAGGAGCCAAGAACAACCATCAAGGCATTAAAGTAGGTGGCAATCATAATGGCTTGGAGTATAATACGATTACGAAACTCTCTCAAGGATGAATCATGCAGAATCTTATTCTGGCCGCAGGCCTCGGGATGCGAAGCAAAGGGAAAAAACTTCTGTTGCCCTATAAAGGTACCACCATTGTTGCACATGCAGTACAGCAGTCCCTGATGGCAGGGCTCAGAACTGTACTGGTCACAGGATTCAAGGCAGATCAAGTAAAACAGGCCGTTGCGCATCTCGCCTGCCCCCAGCTACAGATTGTTCACAATGAACATTACCGTAAAGGACAAGGAAGCTCCACGATCTGTGGAGCCTCATACCTCGCTCAGGATTCACCATTTTTTATTTCACTTGCCGATATGCCCCTTATCGAGAGTAGACACTACCTCTATCTGATTGAACAGACTTCCGCTCCTGTCTCCAGACCCTCATACAAAGGGAAACTTGGACATCCGGTTCTGCTGGAGGCAAGTTTCCTTGCAATTATCAGGTCACAAAAAAGCTCTTTTACCATGCGTGGGTTGCTACAGGAGTATCATGTCCAGGCAATCGAGGTTGCCGATGAGGCGTATATCACCGACATCGACACACTCGATGCATACCACCACTTGGTGGATTCTAGCCAATCTTACGGGCAACCACCTCTTCCCCCTCTAGAGTAAGCAAGATTTTCGACCCAGGGCCGAAATCACCAGAGAGCAGTTGTACCGACAAGGGGTTCTCCACAAGTCGCTGAACCGCACGGCGGATTGGACGAGCCCCAAAGACTGGATCATACCCCTCCTTGTAGAGCAATGAGAGTACATCATCCTCCCAAGTCAGGAAGAACCCACGTTTCTCAAGTCGCAAACGAAGCTGTTCAAGCTGCAGAACCACGATCTTACGAATCTGGTCTTCTCCCAGCCGTTCGAAAATAATGATCTCATCCAAGCGGTTTATGAACTCCGGTTTGAAGGACTGGTGGATTATCTCCCCAACGAGTCGAGCACCCTCCTCATGTGTTTCTGCACCAAGCAACTGCTGACTCCCTAGGTTGCTGGTCATGATGATCACGGTATTGGTAAAATCGACCACCCGGCCCTGACCATCGGTCAACCTGCCATCATCCAACAACTGTAGCAAGACGTTGAATACATCAGGATGAGCCTTCTCAATCTCATCGAAGAGAATGACTGAGTAGGGACGCCGGCGTACAACCTCAGTAAGTTGCCCTCCTTGGTCATACCCTACATATCCTGGAGGAGCTCCGATCAATCTACTGACCGAGAATTTCTCCATATACTCGCTCATATCGATACGGGTCAAGGCCTTCTCGTCATCAAAGAGAAGCTGTGCCAGTACCTTGGCAAGCAGGGTCTTTCCTACCCCGGTTGGACCGGCAAAAAGGAAGGTTCCCAAGGGCTTTCTTTCATCCCCAATCCCTGCCTTGTTTCGGCGGATTGCATTGCTCACTGCTTCAATTGCTTGCCTCTGGCCAATAACTTGCTCTGAGAGAGCCTGTTCAAGATTCAGATACTTATGGAGCTCACTTTCCTTCATCCTGGCCACAGGAACCCCTGTCCAGTTACTGACAATACGTGCAATGTCATCCTCACTGACTTCCTCACGAAGCATCTGCTTTCCTTCAACCTGCACAGAAGCAAGTTGCTCGGTCATACCTTCGATCTGTTTGAGCAACTCAGGAATTTCTCCATGCTTGATCTGGGCAGCCTTGGCTAGATCGCCCTCTCTTTCAGCACGTTGCTCTTCCGTCTTCAACTGCTCAAGCTTTGCCTTTGTTTCCCTGAGTTTTGCAATGGAATTGCGTTCATTGCCCCATTGAAGATGCATAGCATCACGCGTCCCCTGCAGTTCGCTCAACTCACGCTCGAGTTTACCCAACCGCTCTTTACTGGCCTTGTCAGTCTCCCTGGAGAGCGCCTGTTTCTCTATATTGAGTTGGAGAATCTTTCGCTCTATCTGGTCCAACTCTTCCGGCTGACTCTCAATTTCCATCTTGAGTTGGCTTGCCGCCTCATCGACCAAATCGATCGCCTTGTCCGGGAGGAAGCGATTGGTAATATACCGGTTGCTTAGATTGGCTGCTGCAACTAGGGCCTCATCCTTGATCCGTACCCCATGGTGGACTTCGTACCGTTCTTTCAGCCCCCTGAGGATGGCGATAGTCGACTCCACCGAAGGCTCCTTGGTGAACACCGGCTGGAATCGACGTTCCAATGCCTTGTCAGGTTCAATATACTTTCGGTATTCATCAAGGGTAGTCGCACCAATAGCATGTAACTCTCCCCTGGCAAGTGCTGGTTTGATCAGGTTTGAAGCATCGGTTGAACCTTCACTTGCCCCTGCGCCAACAATGGTATGCAGCTCATCGATAAACAGGATGATCCTGCCTTCACTGGCAGTCACTTCCTTCACCACTGCCTTCAGCCGTTCCTCAAACTCCCCTCTGAACTTTGCACCTGCTACCAAGGCACCAAGATCCAAGCTCAGAATTTGCTTGTTCTTCAATGACTCTGGGACATCCTCCGAAGCAATACGCAAGGCAAGCCCTTCTACAATGGCAGTCTTTCCTACCCCGGGCTCTCCGATCAATACGGGATTGTTCTTGGTTCTTCTGGAAAGTACCTGCATTACCCGTCGAATCTCCTCATCACGTCCGATGACGGGATCAAGTTTTCCCTGTCGGGCAAGGGTGGTCATGTCCTTGCAGTACTTCTCCAGTGCCTGGTATCGGCTCTCTGGGTCTTCGCTCTGGATTGTCTGGTTTCCTCTGATCGTCTGCAATGCCTGCATAAGAGCATCCTTGGTTACACCAAGGGCCTTGAGTGCCTTGCTTGCCTCTGAAGCATCCTCCAGGACAGCAAGCAGGAAATGTTCTGCGCTCAGGTACTGATCTTTGAAGTCTGAGGCAATCTTATCGGCCGCATAGAGCTGATTCCCCAGTTGGGCAGACAAGGAACGCTGTGCATTTCCACCATATGCCTTGGGAAGTTTGTTGACCAGTGTCCCCAGTTTTTCACTCACCATGGCAGGGGGAACCCCCAGCCGCTCAAAGAGCGGGGTAAGCAATCCCTCTTTCTGGTTGATCAAAGCCAACAAGAGATGTTCTGTAGTAATTTCTGCGTTGCCATGTTCGTTGGCCAGCATATCGGCATCGCCGATGGCTTGACGCAGCTTGATTGTCATTTTGTCTATATTCATGGATACTCCTCACCTTTGGGTATGAAGCAACCGACCCATCTTTGCGGGTCTTCTCCTGTACATACATAAATATAGCGATGAATCTGAGTATCGGCTAGGCCCTGTAGAAATCCAGGTAGGTGCTGATCAGTTGCTTGGAAAGCCGCATGTCGAACGTATCAAGGAATGCAACCTGGAAACAGGATGATTCAAGCAACATCAGAAGATGATCTGCAACCTTGTTCACATCACAATCAACAATATCTCCCGCTTTCACCCCCATACGAAGCAGGCGTTTGAAAAGGATGGTGAGCTTGGCTGTTCTCCTGAGAATGATCTCGTTGAAATCCCGACCTTCCTTCTTCATCTGCAGCATGACATCTACCAGACTGGTCAATTCGCCTTCATGCTCACTTGCTGTCTGCATGATATCCAGGCAGATGGTGGTAATCCTGCTTACCAAGTCCTGGTTGGTCGACCAGGCATAGGCAGCATACTTGTTGAACATTCTGCCCGTTACCAACTTCACCGCATAGTAGTAGATCTCTTCCTTGTCCTTGAAATATTGATAGATGGTAGGACGGGAAATGCCACACTCTGTGGCTATCAGAGAGAGGTTGGAATCACGATAGCCTTCTCTTGCAAAGACTTTCAGTGCAGTTTGTAGAATTTTCTCCTTTCTCTCTTCATGATCGATCTTTTTCGGCATGCGTCCCACTCTCCTACTATTGGTAGAAATTTCTTGTTGAAATACAATATACCACTATACTGTAAAAAACACTAGAATTCATGTGGAGTTTCAACATGCTTTTCCTTTTCTTACCGATTTCCCTCCTGATGGTCCTAGCCGTAGTGGTATTCAGGACTATAGCTATGCGAACACATACCAAGCACAAAGTGACACCTGCCGCTGTACAAACAGACATTGAAGAGAAAACCATTCTCGCCAAAGCTGTTGCGTGTAGGACTGTATCACATGCAGATCCCAACCTGACCGACTGGGGTGAGTTCTCTCGTTTGCTTGGACTCCTCGAAGCATCTTTCCCCCTGTGCAGCAAACTCAGAATAATCGATAAGGCCCTAGGTCCCTATAACCTGGTCTACTGTTTCACTGGTGAGGATAAAAGCCGGGAACCAGCTCTTCTTACCGCCCATCTGGATGTGGTAGGAGCCAACGAGCAAGAGTGGACTCATCCTCCATTCAAGGGAGCAATAGAAGAGGGATTTCTTTACGGACGAGGTAGCTTTGATTGTAAACTGCAGGTAATCAGTATCCTATCGGCGTTTGAGCACATACTCAAAGCAGAAAAACACCCCAAGCATACTTGGTATGTAGCCTTTGGATGTGATGAGGAGAGCAACAGCAGCAAGGAGGGAGCTGTTCATATTGCTCGCTATTTTCAAGAAAAGGGACTCCATTTCAGCTTTGTATTGGATGAGGGTGGAGTGGTTAGCCAGAAATATATCAAAGGGTTTGAGCAAAGCATTGCGGTAGTAGGGGTTGCAGAAAAAGGGTATCTCGATCTTGAGCTCTCGGTTGAGAGAACAGCTGGACACTCCTCCACTCCTGCTTTTCCCACTGCTTTGGGAACACTCTCACAGGCCATACACCGATTGGAAACCAAACAAATGCCTGCAAAATTGACACCTCCAGTGAAACAGATGCTCACAAATCTAGGTAAGGAAGGCCCATTCGCATACAGTATGCTCTTTCTCAATCTTTGGCTGACAGCGGGTCTCTTGAAGTTTGTTTTCTCCAAACAAGCTACGCTCAATGCTGCCATTAGAAGCACCATAGTTCCCACAGTCATCACAGCAAGTGATAAAAGCAATGTCATTGCAAAGAAAGCCACAGCAATTGTAAACTGTCGTTTGCTCCCAGGAGATACACAGGAATCTATTCTCACCTGGATCACTAAAACAATTGCCTCTGATTCTGTTAGGGTAAAGCCTATGCATTGCACTCCCCCTTCCCATATCAGTAAGACTGATGGCGAGGCTTTCAGCTATCTCTCTGAAACCATCAAGAAGACGTTTCCAGAATCCATTGTTACCCCATATCTCATGATGGGAGCCACTGATGCAAGGAAGTACCAGAATCTCAGTGATTATATCTACCGTTTTACTCCAGCAAGGATGGATCGTAGCGAAGTTGACCGGATGCATGCTCCTGATGAGAGGATCAGCCTGGAGAATATCTCACTCGCCCAACAGTTTTATACTCGGCTGATCACCAACTGGTAGACATGCAGAAGCCCCGCTTCTCGCGGGGCCTTGCACGTACAGGAGGGTTGTTTTTCCCTATTTGATTTTCACTTCGATTGCCTTGGGCTTTGCAACTTCCTTCTTTGGAAGCGTCAACGTAAGAATACCGTCGGCAAACTCACCTGCAATTTTCTCCTCATCTACATCTTCAGGCAAGGAGAACGATCGCTCAAAGCACTGGTAGCAACGTTCAGAGACAAGGCGCTTTTTGTCCTTCTCCTCCTTCTTGGTCTCCTTGGCAGAGCTCAGTTTCAGGACATGCTTCTCAATGTTGACCTTCACTTCCTTCTGCTTGTACCCAGGGAGTTCTGCTTCCAGGATGTAGGCATCATCGTTCTCTGTGATATCCACAGCCGGAAACTTTGAGGAATACACTCCCCAATCGCCAAGCATGTCATTGAACAGAGAATCAAATGCTGAGACTACCGGTGAATCATAGTTTCTTCTTGTAGTTAAGTATTTCATAGTACACCTCCGTGTTCTGTAATGTGTTTCATCACTCCCTTTCGGGATTCATATATAGCATTGCAGAAAGTGTGCCAACTTATTATCAACTCTCCCATATTGAATGTATTATATTGCTTTATATCAATTTACATGATTTATTCAAGAACTGATAGTGTACATGAGAAACCTTTTGACAATGCAAATCTGAATCAACTCGTCCCTTTCCTCGAGCAATACAATCCTTTTTTGTTTCGTTTTGACACACTCCTAGCAGTGATGCCTCACTTTTTTGGGGTAGATTTGCCCAAACGGCAAACAAAAAGCAGTATTCCCCTAAAAAGGAAACACTGCCATTTATTTATATATGAAGGCTTGCTAACTAAGATCAGCTAGTGTAGCAACCATTACAGCCTTGATGGTGTGCATGCGGTTTTCCGCCTCGTCAAACACAACGGAATGCTTGCTCCTGAACACCTCATCAGTTACTTCCAGTTCCGTGAGGCCGAATTGTTCGTGAATCTGCTGTGCAACACTGGTATTGAGGTCATGGAACGAGGGAAGACAGTGTTCAAACAGTACCTGTTCGTTTCCAGAAGCCTTAAGAAGATCCATCGTTACCTGATAGTCCTTCAGAAGGTCAATTCTTGCTGCGGTTTGGTCTTCCTCTCCCATGGAGACCCACACATCGGTGTAGATCACATCAACACCCTGTACAGCCTCAACAGGATCAGTGGTGGCCCACAACTTGGCTCCACTCTCCTTGGCAGCAGGAGCCAACTCATCAAGCAACTGTTGGGATGGGAACAACTCTTTTGGTGCAGCAATACGATACTCCATTCCCAATTTTGCGGCACCGATCATCAGTGCATTGGAGACATTGTTTCTCCCATCCCCGATATACGCGAATTTCAGATCTTTAGGGGCCTTGTGGGTATGCTCCATTGCTGTAAGGACGTCCGCCAGCACCTGGGTAGGATGATCATCATCGGTCAACCCATTCCATACTGGAACGTTGCTGTAGCGGGCAATATCCCTGATGACCTCTGGGGAGAACCCACGGTACTGGATACCATCATACATTCTTCCGAGAACCTTTGCAGTGTCCTCGATGGATTCCTTTTTTCCCATCTGGCTGTTGGTCAGAAAGGTAACACAGGCCCCTTCATCAAAAGCAGCCACTTCAAATGAGCAACGGGTACGGGTGGAACTCTTGTCAAAGATCAAGACAATGTTCTTTCCGTCAAGCAGTTTTCCCTGCAACTTCCCTGGATAGGTGTTTCCTTTTTTCTTTGCCTTCAAGTCAGCAGAGAGCTGGAGAAGATCAAGTATCTCCTGTCCTGTGTAATCCTTGAGGGTTAAAAAACTGCGTCCTTTCATTGGTATCATGTTCAGCCTCCGTTCTCGGTGTAGGAATCGTACATATTTATACAAAATATGTCAAGTTTACCTGTATTATTATTCATATTTTCCTATTTTTTTGCATATACATACAAAAATAAAGCCTCCAAGCATTATTGCAAGGAGGCGAAAGAAACTACAATACGGTTACTCAGTCACAAGAACCACTTCACCATTGGGATAACGCTCTGCAACATAGGAGGTAATCTTCTCACTGCGGAGTGCTTCAACCAAAGCAACAATAGCCTTGTCATTCTCACGTCCTTGCTTGACGGCAACGACATTTACATAAGGACTGTCTGCACCTTCGACAAGCAATCCATCCTGAGTTGCGATCAAACCAGCGGGAATGGCGTAGTTGCCATTGATGATGGCAGCATCGACATCAGAGAGTACACGAGGAAGACTTGCAGCCTCGATCTCGCGGAAAGAGAAACCCTTAGGATTGGATGCAATATCCAGCGGTGTTGCTTCAAGACCAGCATTTGCATCAAGGGTCAACAAGCCAGCACTCTGGAGCAACAACAATGCCCTACCCTCATTGGTTGGATCGTTCGGAATTGCAATGGTAGCACCTTCTGGGAGCTCGGCAATTGAATCATACTGCTCTGAGTACAAAGCAAATGGCTCAACGTGGATGCCACCTGCATTGGCCAGATGATATCCTTTCTCCTTGTTGAAGGACTCAAGATAGGGGATATGCTGGAAGAAGTTTGCATCCAGCTCTCCGCTCTCCAAAGCCTCATTGGGAGTTACATAGTCGGTGAACTCCTGGATCTTCAAGGTAATTCCCTGCTGGGCAAGATCCTCAACCACCAACTCGAGGAAAGCAGCATGGGGTTCTGGGGTGGCTCCGACTACCAAGGTATTGGAATCGGCCTCTTCTTTGGTGCCTGCTGCAAACAATGAAAGTGCAAGCAACAACACAAGTGAAACACTTAGAATCTTTTTCATGAACAACATCTCCTTCTCTCGCCTTTATATGAGAGGTACATAGTGACAATAATATGGGATCAACGCCGTGCTATGAGCTTGGCACTAATCTTGTTTCCGATCACCTGGATTACCTCAACGAGGACCAGGATGACGACAACGGCTACTACCATAATGTCGCCTCGGAATCGTTGGTATCCGTACCTGATTGCCAGGTCTCCCAATCCTCCCCCACCAATTGCTCCAGCCATGGCCGAGTAACCGATGAGATTAATGATGGTCAGGGTAACTCCACTAACCAAGGAGGGAAGGGCCTCAGGTATCAACACCTTGCGGACAATTTGCATATTGGTGGAACCCATAGCACGGGCGGCCTGAACGACCCCCGGATCCACCTCCTTCAGTGCGGTCTCGATTACTCGAGCCACAAACGGCGCTGCTGCAATGGACAGCGGAACAATTGTTGCGGTAGTTCCGATACTGGTACCGATCAACAATCTCGATAAGGGAAATAGAAGAATCATAAGGATAATGAAGGGAAAAGAGCGAAGCACATTCACAATCCTTCCCAACACGTTATTCAACACAGGGTGAGGGATAATACCACCTTGATCCTCACCAGAGGTGGCTGAAAGCAGAATTCCAAGAGGAAGCCCAAGAATGAGGGAAAAGAGTGTTGAAAAGAAGACCATGCTCAACGTTTCCATGGTCGCTCCAAAAACCAATATCCAAAGCTTACTCATACACTCTCCTCCTCTTCAACGACTACACCCATCTGAGAGAGCGATTCGATGGCTTTTTTTCGGGTATCTTCATCACCACTGATATCCACTATCATTGTCCCAATCTCTATATCACCGACTTTTTGTACACCGCCTGCTCTGATATTGAAATCCACTCCAAGTTGCCGACTTATCTTACTGAGAATCGGCTGGTCAGTGGTCCCACCCCTAAATCGCAAGGTATAAGCACCACTCTTCTTTGACCATTGCACCATCTTATCCGTTTCTTCAGCCGCTTCGTCCACTCCCACCAAGTGGGAAAGGAAATCCTTGGTAACCTCACTGCTGGGATTGGCAAAGATATCAGTGACCAATCCTTGTTCAACCACCACACCATCATTCAAGACAGCAACCTGGTCGCACGCATCACGAACAACTTCCATCTGGTGAGTGATCATGACAACAGTAAGGCTCATTTTTCTCTGGATTTCCTTCAGCAAGGCGAGAATTGAATGGGTAGTTTGAGGATCGAGGGCGCTGGTTGCTTCATCACAGAAAAGTATGTCTGGGTCACAAGCCAACGCACGGGCAATTGCCACTCGTTGTTTTTGTCCTCCACTGAGTGTACTGATCGGGGCCTTTCCCCTTCCTTCCAGTCCAACTAGAGAGAGCAATCTCGCAACACGGGTTGTTATCTCGTTCTTCGGGGTCCCGGTTATCTCCAATGGGTAAGCAATATTTTGTTCTGCATTCCGACTGGAGAAAAGATTGAAGTTCTGGAAAATCATTCCAACTCTTCTTCGTCTTTCTATGAGTGAATGCTTCTGGAGGTTGTCGACCCTCACATCATCAAAGAAGACTTCCCCTTCATCAGGGCGTTCGAGCAAACTGATAAGGCGAACCAATGTCGACTTACCTGCACCACTCTTTCCGATGATTCCATAAATGGTATTTGAAGGGATATCGAGGCTTATTCCATTGACCGCATGCAAATCTCCATACGTTCGCTTTAGATTATGTAACTTTATTTGCATACTTATACCCTCAATATTCATTTTCTCAAATGAATTGGTACCATCATAGTAAAAAGGAGGGGTACTGGCAAGAGCAGGAGCACAGTTTCCTGTTTATATCCTAGTCTATTACTAGTTTTTAAATAGTTTGACACCTATCCTCTGAATACGAGAAAAGGACGCTTCTGCGTCCTCTTCTCTATCTATGTTTTAAACCGGATAAACCGGTTGAAAGCAAAAAAGGGGCCCGGCGGCTACCTACTCTCCCACGGCTAACCGTAGTACCATCGGCGTGAGGGTGCTTAACTTCCGTGTTCGGGATGGGAACGGGTGTGTCCACCCTGCTGTGGCCACCGGGCCGGCCAACGCCTG
>JAQQAR010000012.1 GCA_028532765.1 Sphaerochaetaceae bacterium
ATATTGACTTTTATGTTATTCCCTCTTAGATTGAATACATCTAAGGAGTCGTTATGGAACACAGTTGGCAAAAGTTGCTCTCGATGACCGGGGGAAAGAAGTTCGTAATAACCCAGGTACGGGTACCAGAGGACAACATAACCATAGAAGGGAATTTCCAGCTGCCTCCCTTTGCAGAGCTCAGCATGGAAGACCAGATTTTCATTGCAGCGTTCATCAAGACCAATGGATCGATCAAACAGATGGAGTCGATCTTCAATATCAGTTACCCAACGGTGAAGAACCGCCTAAATCGCATTGCTAACCAGCTTGATATCGTGGATGTCACGGTGAAGGTTTCCAGTCCGATATCAAGTGTCCTGGACCGGATTGAGCGGGGAGAGATTACTGCCAGTGATGCACTGAAGGAGATGGAATAATGCTACCAATGCTTTTAGATTGCAGGGTACAGGGGGAGAAAAGACCCCATAGATTCTGGTTTCCCTTGGGACTTATCTACTTGCTGTTTGTTCCTGTCCTCATACTTGGTGCGGTTGCATATTTCATCCTTCTACTTATTCCAGGGACAGCGAGGCAGGCTCGCTCTTACTTTCCCTTGATCAAGGCGTTGCCATCACTGCTGAGTGCCACCATTGGAACGGAACTTGCATTTCGATCGAAAGACAAAGATATAGAGATTCATATTATCTAGGAGAAGTATCATGAGTGAAGAAAGACTAAGAATATTGCATATGCTCAGTGAGGGGAAACTTACCCCCGACGAAGCGGAGAAACTGCTCTCAGCCATGGAGAAGGACTCTGGGAAGATGGAAAGCATCAGGGAAACCCAACCAGGAGATATCCGGGGGAAGTACCTCTATGTAAAAGTAGAACCGAAGGAAGGGAAGTCCAGTGAGCGGGTTTCGGTCAAGGTCCCCCTTGCACTGGTCAAGGCTGGGTTGAACATCTCCAAGTTGATTCCCACCGAAGCCCAGGACAAGATCCAGGAGTCGATGCACGATAGCGGCATTCCTTTTGACTTTGGGGCAATTGATGCACAGAACATGCAGGAGATCATGGAAGCCCTTGAGCTGATGAGCATCGACGTGGACTCTGATGAGTCTACGGTACAGGTGTTCTGCAGGTAGGAAAAGGGAAGAAGGGTGCCTTTCTCTGGGCACCCAGCCTTCCATATATCAGGATTTCGTATCATAGGGAATCCTGAAGTAGTCCAAGTACTGCCTAAACGTATCCTGCGCAGCGAGGCATGGATCGCGAAGGAATCCCTTTTCTCGCTTCCATTCACTGAGACCCCTATAATAATAGAGCTTCATATCATCGGTTATGATAAAGGGAGTGATGTTTGAACGGAGGCACTCCTTGAACATAATCAATCTTCCGACCCGTCCATTACCATCTTGGAATGGATGAATGAGCTCAAAGTGAACATGGAATTCAAGGATATCATCAAGTGTCTTTTTCTCGATTGAGTGATAGGAGGCAAGCAAAGCTTGCATCTGTTCTGCGACCTGCTCAGGAGGCACTGTTTCAAAACCTCCAACCTCATTGGGGAGTTTTTTATATGCTCCTATGCCAATCCAATCCTTTCGGCTATCACTGGTACCCGTCTTCAAGATGGCATGCAGTTGTTTGATAAACGCCTCACTAAGCGTGAATGTTGCTCGATCAATCATCAGGTCAATGCAACGAAAATGGTTCGCTGTCTCTACAATGTCGTCGACTTGCAAGATGGTATTCTCAAGACCGATGGTATTGGTTTCATAGATATACCGAGTTTGTTCATGCGTGAGCTGGCTTCCTTCCATGTGGTTTGAATTATAGGTCATGTCTATCTGGAGTTTCTGGTAAATACCTCCCTTCCTCCTGGAGTGCTTCTCTTCCTTCAGGCGAGCCAACAGAGAAGAGGAAGTTCTCTGCGATGTCGTTTCTTTTTCAGGCTTGGTAGCTCCATCAGGAATCATCCAGGTTTTCCCTTTCAGGAATGCTCCCTCAATTCTGCCTTGAGCACAATAATTCCTCACCCCTCGTTCGCTCATGGACCATTTTTGAGCAATTTCTGCGACTGAGTAATACCGCATAAGATCCTCCCTAGTAATAGTATAGCATACTATCGGCATAAATTTAGAAATTCATAAAAAATAGTATATACATGCCGGAATATAACAGATACTCCTTTATGCGGGTATCACGCAAGGGAAGCGTTTCTCAGTCAAAGATAAGAAACATGAATTGGAAGCAAAATTCTATGTGGACGAAAGATGATGAAGTTTGCAGATGCATAATAAAAGTATGGGCACTTGCGATATCTCTCATTAGAGGATTCTAGTCGAAGGTAAAGGTTCTGTCCTTATTGCACAGCTAAATAATCTGGAACTATCTTCCCCAGAATAACTACATGGATGGCGGTTGACATTATATCTCCTGCTGGTAAGGTGGTACTAAGCGTACCAGATTAGAAAGCATTGATATTATAAGGTTTTACGTAAACTTGAGTATATTGCTTTCTATTCTCTGTAGTATGCATACAACACCTTGGGAGATGTCATTTCATGTATAAAAAGGAAGCTCCATTACCATCGATTTATGTATCCCTGATTCCTCTTGTCATTACAGGCTTAGCCTTATGGGTGTCTGTCTTTGTATTGGACACCCAACCCCATTTTGCACTGTTTCTTGGTGCGACTACAGCCGGAATATGTGCATATGCAAGTGGTTGTTCTTGGGAAATAATCAGGGAAGGATTCAAGGGGGCGATCAGCAGGACGATACCCGCGTTGTTGATTCTGCTGATTATAGGGATGCTCATAGGGGTTTGGATTTCCAGTGGTATTGTCCCGGCGCTGATGTATTTTGGATTTAAGGTACTAACAGCCCGATGGTTCCTCCCGCTCATCTTCCTTTTCTGTGGTTTGATGTCCTTGATAACCGGGAGTTCCTGGACAACAATCGGAACCATCGGAGTAGCTGCTGTTGGTGTCGGTGAAGGACTGGGCATCCCAGTTGCCATGAGTGCAGGTGCTATCGTCTCCGGGGCCTTTTTTGGTGACAAGATTTCTCCCATGTCTGATTCCACCAACCTGACCTCTTCAGTGCTTGGTGTTAATCTCTTTGATCATATCCGGCATATGCTCTATTCCACGATTCCGGCAATGGCCCTCTCTTTGGTTGTGTTCACCATACTGGGATTCACTGTCTCTGAAGGTGGAGCGATGGGGGAGGTGGCAACCTATACAGAAAGTATCCAGGAACACTTCAACTTCACGTTCTGGTTGTTCATACCCCCACTAGCAGTTATTATCCTTATTTTTCTTAAGGTACCTGCCATCCCTTGCCTCATAACAGGGCTTATTCTTGGGGGAATTACAACGCTTCTATTCCAGGGAGGTAATCTGGAGCAACTCTTTGAAACCATCCATAGCGGTTATGTGAGTAACACCGGGAGTGAGGAAATCGATACATTGTTCTCCCGAGGAGGCATGGAGAGCATGTATAACGTGGTTATCCTCGCCCTCATCTCTCTTGCCCTCGGCGGGATTATGGACCGGACAGGGATGCTCCACAGTATTGTCCTGAAACTATCCCGGTTTGTTGGCACGGTCGGTAATCTGACGGTGACCGTCATCTTTACCTCAATCTTGATAAATATATTTAGTGCAAACCAATATCTCGCTGTCATACTCCCAGGGCAAATGTACGAGGAAAATTATCGTAGCCAGAGGCTTAAACTGAAAAACCTCACCCGTACCTTGGAAGCCGGAGGTACCCTCACCGCTCCCTTGATTCCATGGAACAGCAGTGCTGTCTTTGTGTATTCAGCCTTGGGTGTATCAGCGGGTGCCTATGCTCCCTATGCAGTCTTCTGCTGGTTGACTCCCCTCGTAGCAGTAGTATTCGCCTATGCAAATCTCTCTATGGAGCATGTGGCCCCACGGGAGACAGAACCAGAGGATCAGCAATAGTCAGCAAGATTGATGATTCCTTGGTCTTCATATGCCAAATACTTCTGAAAAGAGGACTTGTCAATATGGGACGCCCATGGTGCATTGAAAGTAGGGAATTCCCTACTTTGGAGGATAAAATGGCACAGCAATTTATTGACAATGCAAAAGTGATGGCCAAAGGTCAGGTGACCATCCCCAAGGACGTTAGGACAGCTTTGGGCATCGGAGCCGGGGATCGTGTGACTTTTCTAGTGGATGGAGGTAATGTGAGGATTATTAACTCAGCCCTCTATGCCATGGAGAATCTACAAAATAAGATGGCAGGTGAAGCACAGAAGGCAGGCTTGGAAGATGATGAGGATGTGATGGATCTTGTAAGAAGCCTCCGCTCTGAGAATATTGAATGAAAGTTCTTATTGACACGAACGTTTTAATTTCAGCAGCACTATTTCCCCACAGCACACCAGCACAAGCTTTTTCTTCAAGAAAGAGCTTAAGAAGTTCCTCACCCCAGCGTTGAATCCTTTGGGCAGGAGCATCATTGAGACTTGTTTACGGGATGGAACACTCCAGGAGTACCTGGACCTTGTTCCCATGAAGATCTGATGGTATGTGGTGCAAGTCAGAGAATGATGAAAACTGACTTGTCCCAGTATTAAGAATGCAGGGGTTGGGTTGTGTAAGAAATGCTTTCTTACTCCAGCCCCTCATTCAGCAACACATAGTGGGCATGATCTTCCCACTTTCCATTGATTTTCAAATAGTTCTTGCTTGCTCCCTCAAAGAAGAATCCGTTCTTCTTCACAACTTGGAGTGACCTCTTATTCCTCGGCATGATGTTCGCTTCAATTCGATGAAGGTGGAGGTCGTTGAAGGCAATTTCTACTACTTTCGCAACTGCTTCACGCATGTATCCGTGGCCGGTGGCTTCTTTATCCAATTTGTATCCAAGAAAACATGACTGGAATGGTCCACGTACAATGTTTGACAAGGTGACATTCCCAATGATTCTCTCTTCTCCCTTTCTTGTGAGATAGAGGCTCAGTTGTTTCTCTTGGGAGTCGAGGAGAAGCTCCTGCTCAATCCTCTGGAGGATTGCTTCTTCGCTGTAGTAGGAATCATCGCGCAGTGGCTCCCACGGAGAAAGGAACGTTCTATTGTTCAGGAGGAATGCTTGGAATCTTTTCAAATCAGAGATGGTAACGGTTTTCAGATACAATCGTTCTGTTTCATAGCATTTCATACAATCCTCCTGAAATGAGAGCTGGTACCACTTGAAGAAGTGGTACCAGATTCCAGTGATTGATGCAATCTATGAATGATGCAGAATATCCTCAGGCGAGCTCTCCAGCCGCCTTGATCTTTACTCTGCTGGTGTTGCCAGGATAATAGGCCAAAGGAACATCCTCTACGTCAATGATCTCTACTGTTTCCCTCAATGCTCCGCTTTGAACAGCCAAGGCAATAGCTTCCTGTTTTGCTGCTTCCATTGCTTCAGCCCTGGGAGTCTTGTCAAAAGAAACAAGCTTTTCATACGTTCCACTCACCTTGCTGATCGCAGAGCCAATGGCATTGGCAATCCCAAAGTGGGGAGGGGTCTGTACACGCTTGGCCCCCACAAGGTTCTTGGGGATAATGAGCGAGCCTCCCCCGACCAGTACCACGTCCATCTCCTCGGCGGAGATCTTGATGGCATCGAGGTGATCCTCGACCAACAACTTGATGGCATCCATTCCCTTCTGCACAAATGTTGCATCGAGGTGTGCCACCCTGGAAGGGTCCCCAAGCTTCGCCAACCCAGAAGCCACAGCCAAATCTGTTGCGGTGATGGTATCACCACCGAAGATCAGAGCTTTCTGTGTAATCTCATAGCCCACACTCTCCGGTCCTACCGTTACACTCCCATCATCCTGTTGTTTTACGATTGAACCACCACCCAGCCCGATGGAAATGACATCCGGCATTCGAAAATTGGTGCGCACCCCTCCGATGGTAACGGCGACTCCGCTTTCACGAGGGAACCCATTCTGGATGACCCCAATGTCAGTCGTAGTTCCCCCGACATCAATGACCACCGATTCCTTGATGGAGCACAGATAATCGGCACCGCGGATACTATTGGTAGGGCCGCAGGCAATAGTCAGTATTGGATAACGGCGCGCTTGTTCCATGGTCATGAGCGTTCCATCATTCTGTGAAAGATACAGCTCAGCATTCACCAATCCTTCCTGTCTCAAGCTGAGGGCGAATCCATCGGTAAACGTCTTGGCAACCTTATGGAGTGCCGCATTGAGAATGGTTGCGTTCTCTCGCTCGACCAAGCCCATGGACCCAATCTCACTGGAGATGGAAATATGGGTGTCTTCTCCCATGATCTCCTTGCAGATAGCAGCAGCTTCCCTTTCCTGGTCGTCGCGTACCGAAGCAAAGACACAACTGATGGATACCGCTTCCACACGTCCCTTGAGGGAGGAAAAGAAGGCTTTTGCTGCCTCTCTGTCCAGTGGAGCTATCTCCCTTCCATCATATTCATACCCGCCACCTATGATTGTCGTTGCAATTGACACTTTTTGGAGTGGCTCCGCCCAGTCGATCATGGGAGGAATGGCCACTGCTGCTGGAGCACCAATTCTCAGGATACCGATTTTTGCCAGATGCTTGCGTTCAACAATGGCGTTGGTACACTGGGTCGTACCCAGCATGGCTTTTGTGATCAAGGATCGGTCAATCTTCGATACTTCCAGAATAGTTTGGAGCGCAGAGAGGATTCCTCCTGAGATGTCCTTGCTGGTTGGTTGCTTGATCTCTGCAATAACCTTGAGATTATCGTCGATCAAGACGGCGTCGGTGTTGGTCCCTCCAACATCAATTCCCAGACGGTAATGCATCACTTTGCCTCCTTGAAGCGCTCCTCGAGCGGAATATAGTCTGTGTCACACCCAAAATAACGTGGTCCCACCAAAGCCAGTCCCTTTTCGGTGCGCCACATGGGAAAACAGGGCAAGCCCACGACCAGTACGCGTTTGCCATACTTGAGGGCATCGGTGGTCACAGGGAGGAATGTCTCCGTATCGACGAGGCAGATTAAATCTGGTACCGTGGCGACATATTCGCCATCGACTATGGCTGTCAGGTTTTCATTCTGGAACTCAACCTTTGCCTGCTTTCCCTTGCAGTCGGCAATTCCCTCAAGGACTACCGTTCCGAAATTGAATGCTCCCCTCGTTTCCCTCACCACGTCACTGATCTTTCCCTTGAACAATCGATACCCACCGGTAAATTCGAGGAAGTGCTCTTCAGGGAGTTTTTCAGTGCTTTTCTTGACTGATCGGATTGCTTCTCCCAGTTCCTGAGACCGAGTGACGATATCCTTTACGCCATACTGTTTGACGGTTCGCCCATCCATTGGATACAGCGCTACCGCCACCGATCCTCCACAGCTCATGGTCACCGCCCGGGCAAGTTCTTCCGTCCACTTATTGGAGATGGTTTCAAAGATGACGGCATTCCCTTTCTCATCGGTCAATGCCATGGGGGAGGCGCTCACATCCCCTATGGAGAAGGTTACCATCTGCAGTTCAGGAAAGGCTCTGCCCATTCCGTCGACATCCACCAAGGGAAGACCCAGGGAAGCTGCGCATACGATGGGGAACATGCTGTTGAACCCCCCTGCTTCCATGGGCATGAACGCATATACTTTTTTCCCGAAATACTTACTTACCAGATCATAGAGAGCCTTTGCCTCGCGTCCATTGGCTGCTTTCTCTGCGAGCACGGTTGGGGCGCCCATCATTGCCATGGGGACGATCAGGGCATCATCAGGTATCTCATCCACGCTGAGCAGCGTTACCGGTCCATGTTCCTTGATGGCTCCCATTGCCATAAGTTTGCCGATATAGGGATCTCCACCACCCCCAGCGCCCAGTAACGAGGCACCTAGGGCGATGTCTTCAATCTCTTTCAATCCGATCAGTCTCATGCTTTCACCTTCTTGTTCTTGAACAGTTTGTTGAGGAGTATATAGCTGACCATGGAAACCACGATGCCATTGATGGGGCCGATGAAGAATACAGCGATATTGCCTGTTACATAGGCAACAACGGCACCCAATACAAAGGCGATGATTCCGTCAAGCGCGAAGCCTTCAGTGATGATCACCTGATCCTTCTTTCCCTTTCCGATTATCCAATAGGAAGCTATGATCACCCCAGCAATTGGGGGAATGAACGCGGTAAGGATGCTGAGAAAGGCTTGGAACTTGCTCATCAAGCCGATTGCGGCAAGGAGGGTTCCCAGGGACCCTGCTATGGCTGTAGCAATCTTGAACTTCTTTTCGCCTACCCCAAAGAGGTTTGAGACGGCAATACCACCACTGTAGGCGTTGGTCACGTTGGTTGTCCAAGTGGCCAGTACCAGCGCAACCAGACCGAAGGCGGGAACGCCTACTGATGCAAGTACGGCAGAGATGTCATACTGTCCCGTTACGATGGAGAGGACTGCACCAATGAGGATCATGAGCAGTCCCACCGGCAATACGCCCAAGACAGAGGACTTGATTACATCACCACGGTTTTTTGCAAAGCGTGAGTAATCCCCACTGATGACCCCACCGAGGGCAAAGGTTGCAACGGTGAGACTGATACCGGTAACCAAGCTCATCGGGGCTGCTGGTTGATAACCGCCAATGATTGAAATTCCGTCATTCTTGGTGAATGCGGCAAACACTCCATAGGCCATGACCAACAGCAAGGCAGGAACCGCAATATAATTGAGATATTTCAAGGCTTTGTATCCGTACATTGCAGTAAGCAGCATCAGGATACCCCATACAAGCGAACTTACCGGTACAGGGATATTAACCCCTGTCATGGATGCGACCATGGATGAGAACGAGGAGCCGCACACAGCACTCTGGATCCCAAACCATCCGATACATGCAATGGCAAGCATCAGGCTGATGATATACTGGGCACCTTTTTCTCCCAGAACTGCTCCAGCCATCGAGACGGTAGGTAGTCCCGTGTCACACCCCTCCATGCCCATGAAGCACATGTAGGTACAGACTATTCCATACCCAAGCAAGACACAGAGAACGACTCCCCCTAGTGTGAATCCCATGCCGAGAATTCCTCCGATCATCAGACAAGGTACGCAGATCATGCTACCGATCCAGATCATGGCCAGACTGCCCCAGCTCTGTCGCTGTGAGGCGGAAATTTCAAACCCTGTGTTGTGCTCACTCATATAGCCACTCCTAGCAAGTAATTAAGATTTGCTTGGAGCATACATGGGTATTACCGTTTTGTAATTATCAATAGAACCCAAAAATTTACTTTCATCTTTGTCCAAAAGGACAAAATCAGGACTCTAATATCCTTCTGACTCCTAAGGCAAAAGCAAGAAAGGAGTTCAGAGGGAAGGCTGTTATCTCAGAACCGAACAAGGTATTGAGCTTTTGTACCCGATACTTCACAGAGTTTGTATGGAGATTGAGCTTATGAGCAGTCTTTGCAATCGATCCTTGGCAATCAAGCAATAAAACTGCAAGTGTTCTGAGACTTTCGGCATCTTGTCTTGTTGGACGAAGACAGTGGAGTTTGGTCTCGATGGAGAGTTGTCCCTGTTCGATACACTCCAGACAATCCTTGGCGAACGCTACATCCTGGGCTGTGTAGAGACGTTTGTCAGGAAAGATGGAATGGCACGCTTCCTTGGTCTCTTGGATGGTAAGGTATGAGAGTCGTACCTCTGTGGTAGTAAGGGTGTGTTGGATGGAGAATACGGTTCCCTTCAGCTCGGCAAGATCCTGAGCGATGGCATCACGCTCTCCAAGGCAGGCTCCATCGGTAAAGGCAACGATTTGTTTCTCATAGCTGTCACAGATGCAAAGCTTGTAGTTTTCCTTCAAAACTTCCGCAAATCGGTTTCTATACAGTTCCTCGGTAAATCCTTTGTTTTCAGGAATGAGAACCCACATTTCCTGGAGCGCTGCCACGTCAATGTGGAACAGTTCACCCAGCCTCCGCATCTTGATCGGTTCATCACGCAGGATGGTCCTGATCATCTCCTCCGAGATGAACTGGTTGTGCTGAGGATTCCAGATGTTTACAAAGAGTTGTACGACTTCATCTATCTGTCGCAGTTCCTCCTGTGACAGTACGGTCCCATCGGTCGTGATGACATACAGAAACATTGCTGGACCCTTGCTGGCGGTAATTCTCCGTTTGTTTTTTTTCCATTCGGGAGGGAAGCGATGGGTATCCAGTGCTTTGACAAGGATAGGTTCTGCGGCTAAGGGGTAGGCAACTGCATTGAGCAATGTATTGTTTTGGTCGGTGAGAATGAAGCTGGTATGCAATCGATCCCGCAGCATGGAGAGCAGTGTATCCATGGTCCTCAAGTGTTCAGGGAGTCTTGTTACTTGGTTCAATAAGTCACCAGAGAAGAGACTCTGTTCTGTTCGGTCCTTTATGATCGCTTCCATAACGGGGGTGATGACCTCGCTGTAGCGATAACTGATGTTACCCTCAGGCATGACGATAAGGGCGATGCCATTTGCATTGGCCACATCAAGTACCCGTTGGTCAAGTTCTTGTACGATTATTCCAAGGTAGTAGAGAATAACAGCGACTTCGCCATAGTTTGCTAAAGCCTCTAGGATATTGCATTGTGCCTCGACGTCTGAGCGTATGTTATACCAACAGGTAAGTGCAATTTCACTGCCGATGAATCGATTCTTCTCGAAAAATTCATCAAGCAAGGCTGTGGGCTCGGCATATTCCAGGACCGAGACGGAGGTCACCGGACGTGCAAGGGCTTCATGGCCTGCAACTACGGTTGCATCCTTGAGACAGGGAAGTTCCAACAACTGGGATAGCATAACACTCATGGTGCTACGCTAGTGAATGTTGTGTTGCTTGTAAAGTGTTGGATGCTTCTCCTCAATGAAAATACTGTGAATACGAGGCATCATCATGTGCACCGTTTTTTGGAATAATCAAATACTGTGTGGGTGTAGGTCATGTTATACTTCCAGCAACCTTTTCTTGGAGGTACGCTTAGATGACTGAACACAGAGATATTATCATTGTAGGTGCAGGAATTTCTGGACTAACCGCGGCAACCTCCCTTGCCATGAAAGGACACTCTGTCTTGCTTCTGGAGAAGGGAAAGGTCCCTGGAGGGCTGGTGAACTCATTCACCCGAGAGGGGTTCCTTTTCGATGGGGGAGTGAGAGCCCTGGAGAATGCTGGCATGCTTAAGCCCATGCTCCAAGAGCTGGAGATTGATCTTCCTCTTCTGCCAAGCAACGTATCTCTCGGTGTTGAGGACAAGGTCATCAATGCAAATTCCAAGGGTAGCTTGGAGGCATATAGGAATCTTCTTCTGGAGCTCTATCCTGAGAGCAGGGATGATGTAGATAAGGTCATCAAGGTCATCGGCAAGTTCGATGTGTATATGCAGGTTCTCTTTGGGAGTGATAGTCCATTCTTCAAGGATGCAAAACGAAATCTTCCTTACTATGTTACTACGTTCCCTCTCTGGTTTATGCGCTTCCTCGCAACCGGGGCAGCGATCATGCGAATGCGAATGCCGATGGAGCATTTCCTCTCTGATCTTCTTGAGAATAAAGCCCTCATCGATATTGTCTCCCAACACTTCTTCAAGAAGACTCCCGCCTTCTTCGCCATGAGTTATTTCTCCCTCTATCATGATTACTTCTACCCAAAGGGAGGGGTAGGCAGTATCCCCACGGCTTTGACTGAGCGCCTCTTGGCGCTCGGCTCAGAGGTGAGGACGGAGACTGAGGTGACTCATGTGGATGCATTCGGTAAGACGCTCACCGATGGGAAGGGGAACAAGTACAGCTACGATAAACTTATCTGGTGTGCCGATCTTAAGCATCTCTACCGGATGGTCTCCTTCGAGGGTTTTACTGAGGAGGAGAAGAGAGGAATTGCCAGAGAGCAAGAGAAGGTGCTCTCCAGCCATGGGGCGGAGTCAGTATTTACCCTCTTCCTTGCAGTGGACTTGCCTCCTTCGTACTTTGCAGGAATTTCAGAGGGACATTTCTTCTATACCCCGTCAAAGCAAGGCCTTGGGGAACTCAACCACTCTGAGCTTGCTGCCATATTGGAAGGATGGGAGGATCTGGACAGAGAAGCCTTCTATACCTGGCTCTCTGCATTCTGTCGCTTGAATACCTATGAGATTGCAATCCCTGTGCTTAATGACAGTAGTGCGGCCCCAGAGGGAAAGAGTGGCCTCATTGTTAGTTTCCTCTTTGACTACGAACTCACACGAAGAATTGAAGAAGGCCGTTGGTATGAGGAGTTTGAAAGCCGTATCAAGGAGATGATGATTGCCTCCCTTTCTGAGTCGGTCTATCCAGAGCTGAAAGAACATATCATGTTCTCGTTTACTGCGAGCCCTCTGAGTATTGAGCGAAATATTTACAGCAGTGAAGGCGCTATTGTCGGCTGGTCATTTGAACAGGATATTCCCATAGATGCAGGCATGCTCAATATGAAGAAGGCTGTTCTTACCCCCATCCCTGATGTCTATCGTGCAGGGCAGTGGACGGTCAGCCCGGCTGGCCTTCCTACGTGTATCATGACCGCAAGGATGGCTGCAGACTTGGTGCATACGGGCTGAGCATGATCTGATTGATCATATCCCAGGGCTCTCTTTTTTGTTCATATATGAGCAGTAGCAGACAAACTCTGAGAAACAGTGATGCTACATCAGCAGGGTAAGTCTGTATGCTTGCTATGACGAAAAATTGGAAATGTGTTCAGGATTATCGTGCCTTTACATGAGGCCGCTACCGTTGTGGTTGGTCCTACTAAAGTTCCAAAGTCTCATGATGACACTTTGGATGACACTTTGGAGCTAAAAATACTTTCGCTGATACAAAAGAACCCCCGAATCAATCAACGTGAGCTTTCTGATCAGCTTGCAACCTCTCTGTCTACAATTAAGCGCGTTATGACCAGCATGATACAGGCCAATGTGCTTACACGTAAAGGCGGTAAGCGCTATGGCCACTGGGAAATAGAAGTAAAAGAATAGAGGGTGGTATGAACACGTGAGTATGTGCTTTCAGGAAGCTACTCTTCTGCTGGGAATGACTTCAGTATCAAGGTTTCAAACATCCAATCGGTACAACATACACGCCATCTTCTCTACGGTGGGCAAATCCTGTTCCTGTCAGAACCATGAGAAAATCTGGAATCTTCTGATTTGAAGCTGCTATTTTCTTTGCCAGCCTTAGAATATTAGTAGCCCCTTCTTCAACACGATTCTGCCCAAGTTTGATTTCAATCAATCCATATTTTCCGTTTCTGCCATGGAATACTGCATCACATTCAAGGCCCGCCGCATCGCGATAATGGAGAACATCCGCATCAAGTACCTGTGCATACACTTTGAGGTCTCTTACACAAAGGGTCTCAAAAATCAAACCAAAAGTCTGTAAGTCGTTCAATAAATCTTCCGGTCCCATCTTCAGGGCAGCCGTTGTAATTGAAGGATCTGCTAAATATCTGGTATTCGACTGTCTAATTGCTGTAGCGGATCTGAAATTTGGATTCCAAGCCTCTGTTTCATTGGTAATGAAAAGATCCTCAAGAACTTTAAGATAGTCAGCAAGGGTATTTTTTGAAATATCAAATACATCATTTTCTATTGCTGTATTTGGGGCATCTGAGGTGGAAAATCTTGAATATGACTGCAAGACCTTTCTCATCTTCTGTGCAGATCTCCTATGTCCATCAATATTTCTGATGTCACTTTCACAGATTTCATCAATATACAGGTATGCCTGCTTCAAGGATAAATCCTTGCGCATTCTCAATGCTTCCGGCCAACCTCCCCGAGAGCAAAGAAAAGCGATGTCAGCTACAGTATGCTTACTTTCTCCATACACTTTTTTTACTCCCTTCCATAAAGTGTCAATCGACACTTCCCCGGTTGAATCTCCAGACTCCCATAAACTCATCGTATGCATATGGATCCTTCCAATTCGACCAGTCCCGGAGTGTGTACGAAGCGTTTCTGCAGCCTTTGTCTGTGAGGTTGAGCCTGTAAGAATAAATTGTCCAAAGCCAGCACGCTTATCTACTTGATTTCTTATCGTGTCCCAAAGCAAAGGAACCTTTTGCCATTCATCTATAAGAATTGGGGTGTCTTCAGAAAAGAGTCGGTCAGGATTCTCTCTTACTAAAAACTCCGCCCTTTCTTTCTCAGAATTAACTGACAAAGCAATCAGGCTTTTGGCATGCCTTTTAGCAGATGTTGTCTTCCCAGACCACTTGATACCTTCAATGAGAACGGCCCCTCTCATGTGAAGAACATCGTGCATATACAGGTCAATCAACCTAGGCAAGTACTCTTTATTGGCTATTATCATATAGGTATTCTAAACCATTAAATCGTATCAAACAACTAAAACTGACCCAAAAAGTAGAAAAAAATTGGGAGGATTAGTAAATACAAACTGACCCAAAAAGTAGAAAAAAATTGGGAGGATTAGTATCTTCATTCTATGATCAGCAACAATTCATGCTTGTTTCATACCTCTTTCATACTTTCTTCATGTTTTCGGAGTTTAATCAAAGCAACAGACCATAGAGCGGATGGAACGCTTCCTCTGAGAGGCCTCTTCCTTCCAAGGGTTTGTTTGGGAATGGTTCTGAAAGACAGGATCTTTGTACCGGATCTGGGAAACAGGAACAGACTTTGTCGTTTCTCCCTCATCTTTGGGTATAGGGCTTCCATCCAGAACACATACCTGGGAATGAGGGCACTTGCCCGATTTTATTCAAGGTCGACTTTCTTGGAAGTCTTCTATATATATTGCCTCCTTAGGGAGGTTTTTCTGTCTTGAGCGGTAAGCAAACTGCCAACTTCAGCTGTCCTACCCTCATGGTAATAGGATCTGGTGAACAGGGGAGTATGTGTAGTATTTCCAGCCGTGTAAAAAAATGACAAATCCACCATTCGGATTTTGCGTTGTCGCTCTATAGGATACCCCCATTTTTCCCGACAAGGTTATCAGGCAACCCCATACCCCCCGTCTCAACAATCCTTGTACCATATATGGATGTACCCAAAGAATGGTTGATACCATTCATCAAAATCTCTTGTGATACCAACCCCTAATCTCCGATATGGATACGGAAAGTTTCTATTTGACGCAAACACTAATAGCGTATATGATGATATATGTTAATTAGGAGTAGCAATTTCAATGAAAAGAGATGCATATATCAAACGTACCCTGAGGTTGAATAAAAGACTCGCTACCAAGTCGCAATTCCTTTTAGGCCCTCGTATGACAGGAAAGACCACCTACATACGCAATGAATTGCAAGACAGGGTGAGCCTTAGCTGGAACTTGCTTGACGGTAGGCTTCGGATGAGAGTACTCTCCGATCCAGGCATACTCAAGGAAGAAATTGAAGCTCGCGACTTGCATGATTGCCTCGTGGTGATCGATGAGATTCAGAAAGCGCCACTGCTGCTGGAGGAAGTGCAATTTCTCATTGAAGAGAGGAATATCCGGTTCCTGCTCACCGGTTCAAGCGCAAGAAAACTTCGTTCAGGCGGGGTCAATCTCTTGGGAGGAAGAGCCGGTCATATCACCATGCATCCTTTGGTATTCCCAGAGATACAAGACACCAATTATACTTTGGAAAGGATTTTCCAGTCAGGCTTATTGCCCTCAGCCTTCTGCTCTGAACATCCTGATGAGGAACTTAACGACTATGTTGCTTTATACCTCAACGAGGAGATACAGGCAGAGGGAGTTACAAGGAAACTTCCCCAATTCTCACGATTCCTAGAGGTAGCCGCCCTATCAAACACACAGATGATCAACTTTACCAATATTGCCAGCGATGTTGGTGTCTCCAGACAAGCTGTTACCGGTTGGTATCAGGTCCTCGTTGACACCCTGATCGGGTATGAACTCCCTTCCTTTACCAATGGAAAGAAGAGAAAGACCTATGGGATGCCTAAGTTCTATTTCTTTGACCTTGGAGTAGCCAGAGCTCTGCAGAATGCTCCTGTCCCCACCTCAATCCAGACAGAATATGGTGCATTTTTCGAGCACTATGTGTTCATGGAGCTACGTTCCTACCTCGATTACATCCAGAGCAAAGAAGTCCTTAGCTATTGGAGGACCACAAGCAACTTTGAGGTTGACTTTGTGCTAGGAGAGAAAGTAGCAATTGAGACCAAAACCACCAAAAAGGCAGATACCAAGGATTACCGAGGACTGAAGGCTTTCATGGAGGAAGGGATATGCGGTCGATACATTCTGGTATGCTGCGAAGAGCGGCCAAGGAAGTTGGGAAATGGTATTGAAGTCATGCCTTGGAAATATTTCCTACAGCTTCTTTGGGATGGGAAGATCGTGTAGCCAATTCATGAAAAAGTCTGGAGTATGGGAAAGAGGAAGGTTTATCCCGTTTCGTGTTGTTTCTGAGCAACAGATCATTTTAGGGGCCTTGCT
>JAQQAR010000013.1 GCA_028532765.1 Sphaerochaetaceae bacterium
CAAACGTACGGTAATAGCCTTGGCAATAGCATTGGAGCTTACGCTTGATGAGGCTGACAACCTTCTGGAAAAAGCAGGTTATGCACTTTCTCACAGTAGTATTTTCGATGTTATCATCGAGTATTTCATCGTACATAAGCAATACAAGATCCTTGAGATCAACGAAGTCCTCTTCTCTTACGACCAACCACTGCTTGGTTCCCAGTAATTGTCGCTTTCCGCGCGACCATTCATTCCCTTTTTCAGGATATCAATACGTATAGATCAGTATTGGAGGATGTATATGAAAAAGGGATTGACTGAATTTGTTTGTATTCTTGACCGAAGTGGTTCGATGCATGGACTCGAGCGTGACACGATTGGAGGTTTCAATGCCATGCTAGCAAAGCAACAGGCTCTGGAGAGCCCGTGCAATGTCACGACCGTGCTGTTTGACAACGAGTATGAGTTGCTCCATGACCGTATTCCCATCAGGGCAGTGAGCGCAATTACCGAAGAGGAGTATTTTGTAGGTGGCTCCACTGCATTATACGACGCAATTGGAAGAACAATATCCAAGATTGTGCAGGTTCAGAGGACGACAGCTCCAGCATACCAGGCAGAACGTGTGATCTTCCTGATCATTACCGATGGAATGGAGAACGCAAGCAGGGAGTATACCAGGGAGAAGGTTCGAGAGATGATCAAGAGAGAGCGGGAGAGCTATGGGTGGGAGTTCATCTACCTTGGGGCAAACATCGATGCAGAGACAGCGGCCGAGGACGTAGGCATTCCCCCAGACCGCGCACAGGATTTCATTGCCGATACTGAAGGCATACAATTGAACTTCGCGGTAATGAGTGAGGCAGTCTCCCACTATCGTTGTGAATCGGTAGTTCCTAGAGATTGGAACAAGAAGATCAAGAAGGATTTCAAGGAGAGGAATAAGCGGTAAGGACATAGGTATCTCCCAAGGATTCACAGTCTTTGGGAGATTATTGTGTGTAGTGTCTTGATCGAAGTTTTTCCTAAAACAGATAAAAACTTCTCATATGTGCAGAGTTTCTCTGTAATTTCAGTAAAAACTTCAGCATATTTGTACGTTATACCGTACGTTTACGGATTTTAGAGCTTCTTTGTCTTGTATAGCGTACTTTTAACGATAAAATTGATAATTTGTCTTGCATAGCGAATTTTTCTATGTATGGTCACTAGCAAGAAAAACCATACACTACTCTGATAACTCAGTACCTTCTGTGCTCCAAGCAGGGCAATGCTTCTCTATGAAGGTATTGAGATTCTGTAAACCATCGGCGTCATCTGGATGCCTCTTCTTCCAATTATCAATGAACCCCTGCTTAAGCTCGTCGGGATAGTCTTCCATATAGTTCTCAACGAATTCGGAAGTTGAATCCTCCATCAACTGATAGATACCTAAAAGCACCCCATGCAGGTACTCCTGTTCTGCAGCATATTCTCCTGCTTGGTAAAACACATCGATTTTCTGCTCGAATGGAAACAATGCTTCCATAATCATGTCATCAGCAACATCAAACTCATCGCGATAGCCCCCTCCACACTGCTTACCCGATGCATTCCAACACTCTTCAATATCGATTCCATCAAGTGCCAGGAATACCGAAGAGGCAACCTGCTCCACCGACACGTCATTGAAAACCATGGCTGAAAGTCTCTCAATTTCCTTGGCAATAGTTGCATCTTTCTCTGCCAATTCGTTTAGAACTTGGCGCGCCTGTGACCCACTGAGCAAATGCCTTCGGGGTATGTTGGTTTTCTTGTTGTTGATATTAGCCATGAGGAATAGTTCTCCTTTATCCGGTGTATTCAGCAAGAGCGTGAGCTAGAACCACCGTCTTGTCAATATTTACGTCTAAGCAACCTGTTCATTCATACCAAATGATTTTGTGTATCGTTGACTCGACTGCTGTATACTATGCAGTGACAATCATCTGGAGAGGAAGAAAATGGCAAGAGAAAGGTATCTGACAAAATCCCGATTCAAGCTGGCAACTGAATGCCCAACAAAGCTCTTCTATACAGGGAAAGAGTGCTATGCGAACCAGAATCTTGATGACAGCTTCCTGCTTGCTCTGGCAGATGGGGGATTTCAGGTTGGGGAGCTCGCAAAATGCTATTTCCCAGGTGGTCATGAGATCAAGAGCCTTGACTATGGGCAAGCGCTCAAGGAAACCAATGATCTGCTGCAGACCGACAGAGTCATTCTCTATGAAGCAGCCATTGCAACCGGGAACCTGTTTATACGTGCTGATATCTTGGTCAAAGAGGGCAAGCAAATCAGGCTCTATGAGGTGAAGGCCAAATCGTTCAATCCTGGGGGACCACACCCTTTTACCAACCGAGATGGAACGATCAGTGCAACATGGAAGCCGTATCTCTATGATGTGGCATTTCAGAAGTATGTGCTTTCCCTAGCTTTCCCTCACTATAAGATATCAGCACATCTTATGATGGCTGACAAATCTGCTGTTTGCCCAACCGATGGATTAAACCAGAAGTTCCGGCTCATCAAAGATGAAACAGGACGAAAGGGTGTCACCATAGCAGATACCCTTACCCAGGATGACCTAACACCCCCGATTCTCTGCACCGTACCTGTGGACGCTGAATGCGAGAGAATCTATCAGAGTCAGCATGAGGTCAACAACACCTCTCTTCAGTTCTCCCAATATGTTGAGTTCTTGGCAGATTCCTATAGTACCGATACAAAGATACATACCCCCATTGCCTCGAAATGCGCTGCATGTGAGTTCCACACTACCGATGACAATGAAGAATCGAATCTCAAGAGCGGGAAGAAAGAGTGCTGGAGAGAGGTTCTTGGATGGAGCGATGAAGATCTTGCATGCCAGACTGTCTTGGATGTCTGGAACTTCAGGAGAAAGGACGATCTGATTGAAGACGGTATCATCAAGATGGATGACATCAGTGAGGGTGATATTCATCCAAAACCCGATACAAAACCAGGAATCTCAGCAAGTGAACGACAATGGCTGCAGATTCAAAAGTACAAAACAAAAGACTCTTCTCCTTGGCTTGATAAAGAGAACCTGATGAAGGAAATGAAGAGCTGGGTTTTCCCCCTTCACTTCATCGACTTCGAGACTACCATGGTTGCTATCCCATTCAATGCAGGTCTCCACCCCTATGAAGGAGTTGCATTTCAGTTTTCCCATCATATCGTTCGCTATGATGGTACTGTTGAACATGCTGGAGAGTATCTGAACACAGAACGCGGGGTATTTCCCAATTACGAGTTTATACGGGCACTGAAAGAACAGTTGGACCATGACCAGGGAAGCATTTTTCGCTACTCCAACCATGAAAATACATTCCTAAATTTGATCTATCAGCAACTCACCTCTGATACAGGAGTCATTCCTGACAAAGAGCAACTCCTGAGCTTCATCAAGACCATCACCCATGCAACAGGCAAGTCTTCTGAGCAGTGGGTAGGAGAAAGAGATATGGTTGATCTGTGGGAAGTTGTGAAACGTTACTATTATGATCCAGCTACAAATGGGTCAAATTCCATCAAACAGGTACTCCCAGCAATACTGAATAGCTCGACCTTATTGCAAGAGAAATACTCCAAGCCAATCTATGGGATGGAGGGAGGGATTAAGAGTACTAATTTCAAAGATTGGCAATGGGTCAAGATTAAGGATGGAAAGGTAACTGACCCCTACAAGTTGCTACCAAGGATGTTCCAGGATGTCTCTGAGAAGGATCTTGAAATTTTGAGCAGTGATGATGAACTCAGGGAAGGGGGTGCCGCTCTCACCGCATATGCAAGAATGCAGTTCGAGGAGATGTCAGACTACGAACGTAGCGAAATACAGAAGGCTCTTCTGAAGTACTGCGAATTGGATACGATGGCGATGGTCATGATCTGGGAAGGATTGAAAGATCTCTGCCACTAGGATCTACTGACTGATCTGTTTTGCAATATGAGTGATATTCTCATTACTCACGCCATATTGCCTTGCAAGCTTATTCCACCCTGATAGCGCTGAACGAGTCTGGTCAATGATTGAAGGAATCTGCTGCTTCGAAAGCTTGGCATTAAGACCCAACCTGAGAAGATGCTCTACATCAGGAGACCTGCCTTCCCCCATGACCATGGTACTTTGCTCCCCTCCTGGGCCGGAGGAGAAGGTAAGGTCATAAGCCGGAGAAAGTGTCCACTTTCCGTGTGCATCCATGAGGAAGCTAAAGTTTTTCGCGTGATCATCACGATTATGTGCCAGGACGTTGAATACTGCAAGACGATACATTTTCTCTACCTCCCGGACATCCCTGGTCAACATGGATGTAAGATTCAGCAAGTCTTGGTAATCAAGTGCGGGAAAGCGAAAATCAGCATGTAACAACCCACTAGCAGTATGCATATGCAAACGATTAGCCCCATTTCGATCAAACCGCTTGGCAGCAAAATACCCCGGCCCTTCATGGGCTGAGAACAAGTGAACTTCGGGCATTAGTATGCCCGACTGCTTTGCCATCAAGGCATACACATACTCAATAGCACCAGCATCGATACCATCTTGTGTGTTTGGAAATTTCACCAACCAAGGCTCATACCCCGCGGTAAATGATTCTTTTCCATGAAGAATTCGCTCTTTGTTCTCAGAAACACCAATTAATGCCTTTGGTCGTGCGCCAGAGGAGGATCCATTCAACGAAAGAAGACGGCCTACAACCTCTGAGGAGGATCCCACAAATACTTCTTGTGCCTGTGATGCAACAACGTTCAAGTCAACTGGCCCACCATCAAAAGGAACATCATACTCAGGTTCATATACCAATGCGCCTAGGCCTTGTGATCCAATCATTGCCAATCGATCCAAGGGAGAAAGCTCTGATGGCAAGACACCTTGAGAGCGAACGAAACGATCTAGGAGAAGCCTACCCCAACCGTCAGGAAGACTGTCATTGAATACACCAGGCAATCCTTCAAACAAACTAAGGTCGAAAGTCTTCACACCTACTTGCAAGGGAAGAGAGAATGGAGAGATTTCAAGGCCTTGTTCGAGGAAAGACAGTTCATAAGAGAAGTAGATACGACGATCTCGCAATGCCAGACGACCAACAGGAATGGTTTCATTACCAAAATTGATCTTCACGAGTAGGGTCTTCACCGCTGTGTAAGGTTTCATGCTTTCCTTCCCCGCTTCCGCTTTGGCAAAGTTTCCAATGCGATGACTTCATCTATTGAGGAGAATGAGGTTTGTGAAACCTTAGTGGCTGCAACCATAGATTCCAACATACCCAGCACCATCATAAGCTTCAAGAGCGATTCAAAAGATATAACGCCTTGTTGTTCAAACTTACGTAGGGTTGCCAAGGGAACTCCCGAGCGAACTGACAACCCTTCTTGGGTCAAGTTCATTTGCAATCTGCGCTCTTTCAGGTTCTGTGCAATCTTCTTCTGGGCTATTGATGGACTTATAAGTGCTATCATAGTATTAATTATACACTATTTTCAATCTTTTGTAATAGTATAATAGTAGTTGTAGTATTATGCAATCAACAGATTGGTAGGAACAAATAAGAAAATATTCTTGATTTCATGAGAGTTATTGGGGATTCTGGGAACGATTACTCATCAATAGCATATATTCGAAATTTCCTACTGTTCTCTGCCACTCATACTATTCTTCCCTTTCAGCTGCCAACAAGGGACTTTCCTCTTCTTCTCCATACCCAGCTATTCTGGTTTTCAAGAAGTGAGCAAGCTCTGTATTCGTGCAATAGACATAACAGCCTTTCATCCCCCGGCTCATGAGTGTGCGGTAGGTATTGCGGATGATGATGTCGGCTGTTTTCATTGCCTCCTGATCACCCTTCTTGATAGGTCCTTTCAATCCTTTCAGTGATTGGTCGGTTCTTGCTCGCTTGGTGTAATCAGAGATGACATTCCCCTTTTCAAATCGGAGGTCATCCCCTATGATCACCCCGACATAGCTGAATTCAAGTCCTTGGGTGGTATGGATACAGCCAACTTGGTTGATCGACCCTTTGGAAATTGCATAGGTGCCATCACTGCTGAGGTTCCAGTACATGGAAAAGTCATCAATGGTAATATCTGGAACTGAATCTGGATTGTTCTTACTCACCCAATCCCAACAGTACCCTGCTACAATCCTAGCTTTATCATCTTCCCTATTTCTCTCTTCAATAAGCCTACGCAGTTCATGGGGATTTTCCACTACCCGGAAGTCATAGTCGATACCTTCCAAGGTGGGATTGGCTGTCTCTTCCTGGATTCCCAGTACTCCATCAAGCCATGAAAGATATCCGTCAGAACCATTGCAACGGAACTGGGAAAGAAGCCTCCCCTCTTGCACCTCTGCATTGAATGCTTTGGCCCAATAGAGAATTTGAGCCCGGTCACCATAATCTTGTGCAGTAACGCGCTGGTCTTCATCAATAAAGAACACGCTGCACCTGCTTGCGTTGATGATCTCCTTGATCTGATCTTCACCGGTAACCTTCGGTCCCTGTTGGGACCGTTTGTTGAGTCGGTGGGCTTCATCAACAATGAGGGTGCCGAAGTCATTGGTATCTGCATCAACAAATACCGTAGAACCTTTGAACAAGCTGCTGATATTATTTCTCTTGAATGCGCCAGAGCGGAGTTTTGCCTCAAACACCTTACGGGGAGCACTGTTCTTTGTCACGTATGCACACACCTGGTCATCATTGATCAACTGCACAAGAAGGTTGATGGCAACTACTGTCTTCCCCGTTCCAGGTCCCCCTTGTACAATGAAAACCCGTTTCTTCCCGTCCTCTTTACTTCTGCGAGCAAAGGAGAGCATCTGCTCATAGACTATCTTTTGTTCGTCTATGAGTATGAACTCCTCTTTCCCTCTCAGCATTGCAGAGAGAGCGTCTTGCAGGCTCTTGGAGGGCCGTATCTCACCATTATCGATGTAGTACAAGGTTTGCTTTGCATCCCCTGTATGGATGTACTTCTTGATAAACTCCCTAAGCTTCATTACATCACTACGGTAAAAGACTGGTGATTCATCAAGAAGGCTCTGAAAGTAGTGCTGTTTCAGTGGGTCATCTTCGGATGGTACATAGTTGTGCAAATACGCACAGCTCTCTAAATGGATAGGAATCGCATGGACATTTGCGTTGAAATTGGAGATAAGGGAACGGTAGGACCATGCTTGGTATGAGGGATGGTGTACTACTTGTTGTCCATGGGAGAAACGTGTCTGAACATCGATGATCTCCGCCTCCAGAAGTTGGTCGACATAGGGGACAGGTTCAACCTTACTCCACTGCTTCAGCTCTACGATCACGGCATTGTGTTTGTTCGCTTTGTCTAATCCCGTAAGGATGAAATCAACTCGTTTATTGGTATTGGGTATTCCAAATTCTATAGCTACACCGGAGGTGTCAGGAATCTCGGAATCGAGTAACACATTCTGCATGTAGTTCAATGAGTTACGCCAGGACTGTTCTTCACTTGAGCTGACTCTTTTGTGAAGCCTGTTCCACATATTCATTTCAATCTTCTGGTCGATTGAATTATCCTGGACGTCAGATAAGAATTGCTGCTTATCCCCTTCGTATACGAGCATCACACCCTCCGTGGCATCTACTTAGTGTACCACACTCCAAGAATTGTCGCGTTAGGAATTACTAGAGCTCAGTGTACTTCTTTGCTGATCCATACGCTTTCTTCACATCATACTTCTCTGCATTCTTACGCAGCTTCCTCTCGATAATTGTAGGGATATCAACCCCAATGGAATCGGCAAATAGTACGGAGTAGATAAGGATATCTGCAAGCTCCTCTTCCATCTGCTTCTGCTTCTTCTTAGCATGCACATCCTCACCAGACCACTGGAAGCATTCTAGTAATTCAGAGGATTCTAGGCTGAGAGAAATCGCCAGGTCCTTGGGAGAGTGGAATTGCTTCCAGTTACGTGCATCCCGAAAGGCAAGGATATCGGCAATGGGGAGAGGTCTTTCACAAAAAATGCTACCCTTCCCTTCTTCAAGATAAGGGAGGGAAACCCCGAAGGTAGTACAAAGAAGTTCCAGTAATTCAGAAGAAGGAGCTTCAATTCCTCTCTGGTATGACTCTTCTTCCAATCCAAGTTTCTCAGCCATCTGAGCATCATCCAAGTGAAGTAGGTTCTGAATATGGTGTATGCGTTCCTGTAGTGTTTTCATTGGTTTGTCCTTCTGGGAATAGTAGCATGGAATGGGAGTGCTTTGGAAAGCAAAGATACATAAAGACCGGCCTTGCATGCGTAGTATCCTAGTTCTTATAAACTCCAATTGTGCATCGAATGATAATGTGGTACAAAAACATAAGGTGATTGTATGCTAAATAGGAGAAAAGTTCTTATATGGTTAGTTCAAAGACATAAGGAACCTATTTCGCTGATTAGACTCCAAAAACTGATGTTTCTTTTTGTGAAAGAGTCAAAAAATGACTATTACCACTTTATTCCAAATTCATACGGATGTTATTCAATCAGCCTTCATGATGATCAGATAGCACTTCAACAAAAACATATCATCATTGAAAAAAAGGGAAAATCGCCGTTTTCTTCATATGTAACCATTGATGAAAAACAAGCAGACTTGTGCAATATCAAATTAAAGAAAGATGATGAAGTTGCACTAGAAATGACACTAAGAGAGAATGAGCACCTTAGTGATAATGAATTGATCACGAAGGTCTACAAAGGATTCCCTTTTTATAGCATTCGCAGTGCTCTGCTTGATAATTTTCGTACAGACCCAGTATTTCTTGAAAAACTGGATCAAATAAGAAATAAGATAGAGAGTTCACCAAGAGCTCTCCTTACCATTGGGTATGAGGGGTTGTCCATAGATCGTTTTATACAGTTGCTTATACTTCAGAATGTAAAATATTTAGTCGATGTAAGAAAGAACCCCTTCTCGATGAGGCCCGAGTATAGGAAAGCGAGATTACTGACTGCATTACAGGAAGCTGGTATCAGCTATCTGCATATACCCGAGGCTGGAATTTCTTCTACATTAAGAAAAGAATTTCCTCCTTCTGAGCAAAAAGCGCAACTATTTGAACTGTATTCCAAACATACACTACCTCAGTGTGAAGAGCACGCTGAAGCAATAGCGGGACTTATAGCTAAAGTAAATGTAGCCCTAATGTGTTATGAAAAAAATCCTAGAGACTGCCATAGACAGTTGTTTGCAGAGTATTGCAGGAAAAAACAACCATCTATCCCGAGGATAATTCATATCAGAGGAGATGCATTTGAAGAAGAAACTATTCATCACAGTCCTGACATACCCGACCCCCTCCCATAAATATATTGAGACTGTATGTACAGCAGGATTAACAGAATCTGGAGATTGGATTCGTATCTATCCCATAAGGCTTAGAATGCTTAATACAAAAATTCAGAAATATGGTTGGTATATCCTCGATATTGAACCGAGAGACAGGAATAGGGACAATCGAAAAGAATCCTATTATTGCATTAGCCCGCCGGGAGAATGTATAAAGCATATTGGTCCAGGCAACGATTGGAGAGAACGAAAAGAAATATGCCTTAAGAATGTCTTCTATAATTTTACTAGTTTGGCATTCGCCTCAGACACTAAACGGAAAGATTTCATATCGCTTGCAACATTCAAGCCTAAAGAACTTGTTGATTTTATTGCAGAACCAAAAAATTGCGAGAAGGAAGAAAGCAAAAAAGAAGAAATCCTAAACAACCTCAGAATGCAGGGTGATCTAATCAATCAGGATATTCCTGAATATTGGAAGATGGCCCAATCAATTCCATTTACCTTCTATTATACTTTCAAAGATGACTCGGGGGCTATTTACAAATTAATGATTGAAGATTGGGAACTAATGATGCTTTACCGCAATTGCATCAAACATGGAAAGGAAAAGGCTTTACATGATATCAAAAAGAAATATCTTGAAGATTTCAGAAAGAGGGATATCTATTTCTTTCTCGGAACTCGTAGAGAAGCACATATGCGTAGATGGAGCAATCCATTTTCTATAGTTGGTGTGTTTTATCCTCCCTTAGAAATTCAACCAGAATTTGATTTCTCTACTCCCACCATATAGTCCGGGAATATTCTCTGAGATTTAGTGTTTTGGATATTTGGCTGTTTATGGAGTTTTATAATCATCCCAAAAAACTTTGTTCTAGGACCACAGCGAATTATAAACATTGACGTACACCAAACACAGGCGTATCCTGGGCTCATGGCAGTGCAGCTCTCAAACCGAATTTCCCAGAAATTGATTACCCACCTGGCAATCGGAAGTCATTATGTGCTCCAAGACATTGCTGATCTGATGGAAATGAACATTGCTGCTGCAATGCGTAAGGGAGTCCTTTCAAGAACCGGTGAAAACGCTATTGTGTTGTTGATCAACTTGAAGAAGGAGAGTTATGCCACCCCGTATGTTGACCATATCGACAACGATGTCCTCTACTGGGAGGGACAGCTTAAACAACGGTTTGTCGAGAATCGGATGAATAGCGGAGAATACGAAATATTCGTATTCGTCAGGGATCGGGTAAAGACTCCCTACACCTACTACGGTCGTGCTATTCCTATCGCAAGTCAGTACTATGCCCCGGGCAAACCTTGTAAAACAAAGTTTAGCCTGTATGAATACGCCTCAGCTTTCAATCACCAAGAAAAGGAAGAATCATTAGATCAGGAACATCCTTATGGCATTGATCAGGGAGTTATTCCTACCACACGCATCGGAACAACCATCCAGAGAACAGTGCAGCATACCTATCGCAAACAAGCACTTGAACTCTGGAATAACAGTTGTGCTGTACTAGGAGTAGAAAAACCAAAGATCTTGGTAGCAAGTCATATCAAACCATGGAGAGTTGCAGATGACCATGAGCGAATTGACCCCAAAAATGCCCTCATACTCTCACCGCTTTACGACAAACTCTTCGACTTGGGAATGATTTCATTCGATCCCTCCAGTGGATCCATACAACTCTCAGGTCAACTTGATGACAATGATTATGACCGCCTCGGCATTGATGACTCAAAGCACCTAAGCATGATTCCTGAAGGAACTGAGAAATATCTAAGCTATCATAACAAATATGTGTATAACTTCGCTCCACTCTTGGAAACAGAGATTGAAATGCTTACCTATTAGATCCTTTCCCTTGCCTTCTCACCATATCCTACCTATACTATGGACATTAGGAGGACATCCATGGACCTATTTGAAGTAGCAATTAAACTGGAACAGGAAGGTATTCAGTTCTATACTGACCTTGCAAAAAAGGCACCAGACGAAGGTTTTGCAAACATCTTCAAGATGCTCGCTGATGACGAAAAGAAACATGAAAGTTATTTCCGTGCCCTACAGAAGAAGAGTGCACCAGTAGCAGTTAATACCACGGTAATAGAAGCAGCAAAGAAAGTCTTCAAGGCATTCGACCCAGATTCATTTCCCTCTGCAACTGATCAGATTCCTGCCTATGAAGAAGCTCTGGCTGTAGAGAAGAAGAGCATAGAGTTCTACAAGGAACAACTTCCACAGGTAACAGATGAAGAAGCCAAGAAAGCTCTCTCGCTTATCCTCTCAGAAGAGAAACGTCACTATGAAGTACTCAAGGAGATGCTTAAGCTTATTACCCGCCCTCATCGTTGGGTAGAGGACGCTGAGTTTGGCGTACGTGAAGACTACTAAGTACGATTCGTTTGCTTGAGTAATACCAACGCATCAGAAATGTCCAGGGGTTTACTGAAAAGGAACCCCTGGATTTTATCGCATTGATACTTCTTCAAGTAGTTATACTGATTCTCAAACTCAACACCCTCGGCGATAACTGTATGCCCTAGCTTATGGGCAAGTGATATAATTTCAGCTGTAATAGCTTCCTTCTCTTGAAGCACTTCAAGCTTGTCTATAAACGCTTTATCTATCTTCAGACAATTCACATTCAGCTCACGCTCTCGTGATAACGTTGAATAACCCGTGCCAAAATCATCGATTGCAATCGACATTCCCCGCTGCTGGAGAAGAAAGAACAAATCATTTACATCCTGGAACTTGGAAATAAACACTGACTCAGTCACTTCCAAAGTAATATTCTCAGTATCTACTCTATGGTGTTCAACAGCCTTCATCAGGGAAGGCAAAAAGTCCTTATTCATCAACTGAATCGCAGAAATATTGATCGAAACACCCACATTTGAAAAACCCTCTTTCTCTATCAGAGACAGGAATTTCAATGCCTTGTCTATAATGATCTTGCCAAGGGGGACAATAAGCTTGGCCTTCTCTGCAATCTCAATGAACTCAGTAGGAGAGACGCTACCCAAACAGTGACTCTTCATCCTGGAGAGAGCCTCAAAGCCAGAAATTGTCTGAGCCTTCACATCCCAAATCGGCTGGAACTGAAGGGAGAGGGAGGAAGAGACTGGATTCTTGATCAGCTCAGCGAGTTCTCTCTCGATGGTTGTACGCCTTCTCATTGCCTGCTGCATCGTCTCATCAAAAACACAAACCTCATGACCCGTATCAAAATCAGACAACGCTTGTTCGGAGGCAATGAGAAGATTGGTTAGGCTCTCCTCAATAGGAACATCAGAAAGCTCTATCAACCCAATACCCCAACCTACCCGTTCCTCTTTCAGCAAGGAAGCAACCTTCTTGGAGACCATCCTTCCAAAAGAAAGCAACGCAGCAAAATCAACAGGGGCTTTGATGAAGAATATCATCTGATACTCATAGGAACTGAACAACACATGCTCTGAATCACTGAGTGCCTGGAGTTTCATTGCTACTTGCTTCACCAGATTCCTGCTATAGAGAAACCCATGGGCTACACTCAATGCATGAACCGCAGTCAAGTTGACTGCAAGTAATGCATTTCCTCGCTTCTTCTGTTCTTCCTCCAAAAAAGAGACCAAGAACCTTCTGTTGGGAAGATCAGTCCACTCATCATGGTTATGGTAATAGTTGAGGACGAGTTCTTGTCTTTTTCTCTCAGAGATATCAAAAAGCATACCCTCAATTGCGACAAACGCCCCCTGATCATCCTGAATCCCTCGCCCGGTGTCAAATACCCATCTCTTATCCCCACCCTTTGTGGTTATCTCATATTCCTGAATGAAGGGAGTGTCATTTTTAACGATTGAGTTCCACTCCTCTTTTACCTTTTTACGATGGATAGGAGCAATCATTTCATTGAAGGAAATAACCCTGTTGTCAACAAGCTCTTCTGGCAAGTACCCTGTAAGCCACTCGCAACCTGATGAGACAAACTGCATGGTCCATTGCTCGTCAAATGAACACCGGTAGGCCATTCCCGGCAACTGGGAGAAGTAGGAATGGATGACACGCTCTCTCTCCCGCAGTGAAGCCTCGAGCTCCTTCTGCTCAGTAATATCCTTGATAATCCCAAGATAGTCTTCAACTTCAGGCTGGTTTGCGTATAACCTCGATACAATCATGTTCACCCAAACCAGAGACCCATCAGGTTTGATGAACCGCTTCTCAATCTCATATCCGGAAATCTCATGGTTGGAGAATTGTGCATACTTGACCAGCTCCTTTTCCAGATCCTCAGGATGGGTAAGTAGTTTCCAGTCGATGTTCATGAGCTCTTCTTTGGTACGCCCCATGATTTCCAGAAGAATTGCATTGGCCTTGACCATTTCCATATGAGCTGCATCAGGACCGCTATATACGGCTATGCCTATAGGAGCCTGCCAGAGCAAACTGTCAAACAAGACGTTTTCCTCTTCACCCATGAGGCACTTGGCAAGTAGCCCCACGCGGATATTCAGCAGCTCAGGAGAGAATGGCTTTTGTAGGCAGTCCGAAGCACCCAAGGCAAGGGCTTTACGTTCTTCTATCGTATTGTCACTGGTGAGAACGATACTATGTATTGGGTAATGAGAAAGTGTTTGTAAAAGAGAAACACTGGAAGCAAAATCAAGGAGAGCAATTCGAATTGAGGGGTGTTCTTGTATACATGCAACAGCTTCTGCCTCAGTAGAGACAAACCAAAGTTCAGCTGAGTTAAGACTCTTCTCTATTGTTGCAGTTTCTTCTTCAGAAACACCAACAACCAACACACCAACCTGCACCATCACGCTCCTGCATACAACATAAATAGCGATGTAAGCATTCCACTATTTTTGGATTAGTATACAGGAGCTATGATACTCACACAATGTGAAAAATAAAACAAATTCCGACTATTCCGATATTATTAGCTCACGTTATGTAGCCGTTGCTGTTGCAACCTTGCTAAGATCCTGGGTATTGAACGCATCGCGATCGAATTCACCAAGGGCGTTTGCAACAACGACAGAGGTCGTCAGATCCCCGGTAACATTGGTCATGGTCCTGAACATATCCACCAGGAAATCGACACCAGCTACCAGGCCAACCGCCTCAACAGGAAGTCCGACCGTGGTGAGGGTGATAATGGTAAAAGCTGTTGCTCCCATCGGAACAGCGGCACTACCCAAGCTTGCAAATATGGAAACCACCACAATTAAGACATACTGGGAGAGAGCAAGTTCAATACCAAAGGCATTTGCTGCAAACACCGCTACCATGGCAGGGAAAATACCTCCACAGGCATCCATATTCATCACAGCCCCAAGCGGTCCCACGAAGTTAGCCACCCTGGAATTCACTTTCAGCCTATCGGTCATGGTGTTGATCGTCATCGTCAAGGAACCCAAGCTTGAACGGCTGGAGAATGCAAGCAACATCGCTGGGCTTGCTGCCTTGAAAAACCTGAATGGGTTGATCTTGGCCGAGAACGCAAGCAAACCGCCATATACCAGCCCAATTTGCAGCAAGCAGGCAATTACTACTGCCAGTACAAACAACCCAAGCTGAGCCACCGCTGCCAGTCCTGTATTCGAAAGCCAGTAAGAGGTGAGTGCAAGAACGCCATAGGGAGTCAGTCGAAGTACAATCTTCGTCAGCTCGATCACCACCTGGAGAAAACTCTCCAACAATTGCTCAAACGGCTTGATCGCATCGCTCTTCTTTGTCTTTACGGTAATTGCGGCAACACCAAGGAAGACGGAGAACACAACCAGAGGAATCATTTGCATCTCAGCAGCAGAGCGCACGGGATTGGATGGAATGAAAGCCCTGAACTGAGCAAAGATATTTCCCAAGGTATTGGGAGTACGCTCTGCGAGTTCTCCTACCACCATCCCTTGGCCAACTGCAAACAGACTACCCACCAAAAGTCCGATGATGCCGGCAAGTGTCGCTGTAAATAAGAAGAGGGAGATGGTTCTCACTCCCATTCTTCTAAGCTCCTGAGTGTTGCCGAGTCTCAGCAACCCAGCGATGATACTCGTCGGGACCAAGGGAATGATGAGCATGCGAAGCAGATCAACATACCCATTACCGACAAGAGCGACCCATCGGCGAACCTGGGAGGAGACCGACTCCTCACCAAAGAAAAACAGGGAAAGCCCAAAGAGCGCTCCAAGCAACAAGGACACTGATACCCTAACAGAGAATGAAAGATGCCACACCCTCTTCAGTGTTACCAATGCTGCAAGCAGTACCACGAATATTACCAACCAAAGAACCAGTCCCATAAGAGCCCCCTTTTACTAATCAACTATTAATTCTATAGATTTAGTATGATATATAAGTATCATATACCTGTCAAGCATCTTAGACATCCTAATACTTCTATATATGATTATGTAAAGAAGTATCGGTTACGTCAATCTTGGTTTTACTCGACTTGAGGAGTTCTTTCGATTCTTGGGTCGGTGAAGATATCCTTCTCATCATAACTGGGGGTGGAAAACTCAGAAACCACTGCACCTTCACATCCTGCCTCGAACCAATGCTTGGTATTGGGGTTCAGGGTATATTGCTCACCTGGGCGTAGTACGATCTCATGGAAGACAGTATAGACCCCTGCTTTCTCTATGGTTTTTATGTTCTCGGTGGGCTTCCCGTCTACATAGAGATAGACCTCTCCCCATCGGCAGCGGAAGGTCTCTTCCTTGCCGATGTACGACCCAAATGCCGGATGGCGATGCTCTGGACACCTCTGGTGGGGAAATAGCACCAGCTCCTTTGCACATACACGATCTGTATTGAGGTAGGTAACCAACTCAAGACCAGTATGCCCCAGGTCGTTGAGGCCAAAATCTGCGACCTCAACATTCCCTTTCTCTTCATCGGTGAGGACGATCCCAGCCTTCTCAAAGAACATAAGCGTCCGCTTCACTGCCTCTTCATATATCTCTCTGCTGATCATTCGTCCCCTCCTTGTTTTCTATTTTTAGTATTTGAGATCAGATGCCTCAAGCATCTTCTCAAACAACTCCCTGGCCTTATCCCTGCTCAGATTCATCAGTGGATCACTGAGGAAAGCAGAGAAGAGTAACTCATCATCCTTGTTCCAGATTGCCTCTAGGGTCATCTCCTGTACATCACTGACCTGCCTGACCAGATTCTGGATAGCAAGCGGGGGATCACTGGCGACAATCGGGCGGATGGAATCTTCACCCAATACCCCATTGCTCTCAACAATCCTGCCCTTGGGAAGATAACTGATCTGCCCTTCATTGGGACGATTGATATTCGTGACCATGGTCTTATCACCCATCAGGCAACGCATGATATCCACGCCTTCCTCATCAGTAAGCTCTGCCTTCAGATCCTCATCCTTGAATACGCGCTCCCGCTTCTCCTTCGCTGTGCGCTCTCTCCAGGAATACGGAGTCCTGATCACCCCATAGGTATGCAGGTTCTCATCACTGGTAAGGAACCAAGGAACGAACTCGGCAAGGTGGCGATCCCCAGCGGCCCCAAGGGAACCAAAGTCACGCAAGAAACTGAGTGCAATCTTCTGGTCGCAGTCAAACCACTTCTCTTCCTCCAATCGCTTCTTGGCAACAGCAGTTCCATCACTGAAGGTAGCACTATCCTGAACAAGCTCAATGAGACGGGGCATCAGGTCATGGGTTTTCCAAAAAGCCTTGGTCACAAAGGTGAAATGATTCACCCCGGTAAGATCAATCTTGATCTCCCTTCTATCGGGAACTGGTACATCAAACCACTCAGCCACCTTCTCAGCAAGGAAGTTCTGGGTATGGAATACCTCATGGCAACAGCCCAGTGCCTTGATCTCGGGGAATGCCTTATAGAGTGCTGCAGTGCAGAGCGTCATTGGATTGGTGTAGTTGATCACCCAGGCATCAGGACAGTATTGCTTGACTTGCTCGGCGATCTCAAAGAACAGGGGAACGGCTCGGCGAGCGCGCATAATCCCACCAGGACCTGTGGTATCCCCTACAGACTGGAGAATCCCATACTCCTCAGGGAGGACAAGGTCGCCATAGCGGCATTCGGTCTTCCCTGGTTCTATGGAGATGATTACCAGATCACAACCAGTAAGCGCTTTTCCAATCTCATCCTCTGCGATGACGCGGAAACGACCCTCACTGTTGTTTACCTTGAACACCTTCTCTGCAACTGCCACGTTGTTGTGTGCAGCTTCCTTATCGATATCGTACAGAACCAAGGTACCGTGGGTCATGGTGTTGTACGCAAGATCCTTCATGAATTGGATGGCCCAGAGGCGACCACCGCCTCCAATAATACAGATACGAGTCTCTTTCATTCGATTCCTCCTCTCAGTACTCCTATTCTCCCTATCATAGTAGCAGATAAACAGCCCATGTACCTTGACATTGGGTATCTTTTTTTGACATTTCTCCCCAAATGGTGTACTACCTTAGAGCATGTATACCTTGGTAATCGTAGACGATGAAACAGAACTCCTGGAAGGGCTTACCCACTACTTCCCTTGGGAATCGATAGGGTTCTCAGTCTCTGGATCCTTCACTGATGCAAGAAGCGCCCTTGCCTTCTGCAAGGACCATCACCCAGACGTGCTCCTTACCGATATACGGATGCCCTTCATGAGTGGGCTCCAGTTGATCAAGGAACTGAAGCAGTTCCCTTCCCCACCCCAGTTCTGCATAATGAGTGCATATGATGACTTTGGCTATGCGAAAGAAGCTATCGGGTACGGGGTCCTGGAGTATCTGGTAAAACCATCCTCGTTTGAGGAGATCAAACAGACCTTTGAGAAAATCCGACACGTTTTGGACGGCTCTACACCGGCTATGGCTCCCTCCTCCTCATTTGTTCCGTCCAACCCCTTGGTCACAAAAACACTGGTGATTATTGAGAAGAAACTCAGCAGCTGTACCCTACAGAATATTGCCTCGGAGCTTGGTGTGACTACGAGTTATCTGAGCAGACTGTTCAAGGAAGAGACTACCCAGAATTTCCAGGAGTATCTCTTGACCCATAAGATGGAAGTAGCAAAACAGATGCTCACCAGCAAAGTGGGCTATAAGAACAAGGAAATAGCGGAAGCCCTAGGGTATCAAGATACCCAGAACTTCTGCAGGACATTCCGCAAGTACTGGGGCACCAGTCCCCAACAGCTGAAGAAGGAACAGGGCTTATGAACAAACGTATCATCCGTATCTTCTTCCGGCACAGTCTCCCCTTGGTCATTGTAGCGCTTCTCTTGGGAGGAGGAGCAACCTTGCTGACCCAGAACTTCATCAGGAGCAACTCCATCAGGCAGGCGAACCAGAAGCTTGCTGAGGTTCAGGCTTACTATGATGTGATTCTTGATGAGATGGACAGCCTCTCCTTGATGTTCAGCACCAATCCCGAGATGATGAACCGCCTTCAGCGCGTTCTCAGCGGAGGAGAGGAGGTCAACTTGGACAACTATCGTGAATTCCGTCTCATCCGATCCTTCCTTGCAGCTCCTGCCAATGCAAGGCCCTATATCCATGACATCTACGTATACTTGGACAATGCTCGTGAGCTGGTACTCTCCAGTGATCTCGCGTTCACCGCGCTCCCGTATATGGAGGACTCCTCCTGGTTCCAAACGTACAAGGAGCTTCCCTCTGAGAACCAGAGTTACTCACAAAGGGTTACCCTCAAGGAAGGAACCCCGATAGAACAACCTATCATTCGCATCCTGAGACCGATCACAAACCCGGTCAATGAACGTATAGGAGTCATCGTCCTGGATATCAAGGAAAGGTCGCTTTCGGGGGCCTACCAGTTCCAGGAGGGAGAAATACTCACGGTTCATAACCGCGATGGGCAGCTGCTCTTTTCCAATCCAAGCAATCATAGGGAGTATGCAGAAGAGGACATGTATTACTTTCAAGCCTTCTCTGGAAAGTATGGTTGGGAATACACGCTTGGCATCTATGAGCCAATGCTTTACCAGCTCTCCACCACCCTGCTCTACTATACCATCACCCTCACGGTCATAGCACTTCTGCTGGGTCTTTATCTTACCCATCGAACCAATCGGCAAGAGAGAAAGTTCCTTGCCAATATCATGCAACAGCTCAGTCAGGTCGGAGATGCCGACTTCACCGAAGAACATCCAGAGAAGTATCGAAACATCTTTGATTACCTGAACCACCATGTTATCAGAACCTTCCTCGAACAGGACTACCTCAGGTGGCAGACAGAGGCAATGGAGTACCGTGCCCTGCAGATGCAGATCAATCCCCACTTTCTCTTCAACACCTTGGATACCATCAACTGGAAGGCAGTAAAACTTGCTTCCGGGGAGAACGATGTCTCCACCATGATCCAGCTTCTTTCGAAACTGCTCAAATACTCACTGCAGGTAGATGACTTCTCCGGCGTTCCCCTCACCAAGGAACTCGAACAGACCGAGTACTATATTCAGCTGCAACATATCCGTTTCAAGCAGGCTTTCACCTGTGAGAAGAATATCGACCCTTCACTCCTTGATGTACACGTTCCGGCAATGCTTCTGCAACCCATTCTGGAGAATGCATTCAACCATGGATTCCGGGAGGGCGAGCCCCTTCATATCACCATCAGAGCAACGCTGGTGGAAGACAGGATGCAGATTGTAGTTTCCAACGACGGGAAGTGCATGAGCCAGGAGGAGGTTGATGCAATCAACCAGAGCAAGGCAGATGTACTGAAGAAAAAAAGTTCCCTTGGGCTTCTGAACATCAATAAGCGTCTGATGCTCTTCACCCAAGGGAAATCCCCGATTGTCATTGCCAGTAAGGAGGAAGCCGGGGTTACGGTTACCCTGTATCTCCCACTCAGAAGAGAAGGATGATCAGCTCTTCATTCCAGTGGTAGCAATTCCCTCAACGAAGTATTTCTGTGCAGCGAAGAAGAGAATCACCGGAGGGAGTATGGAGATCAGGCTCATCGCCATGATCTGGTTCCAATCAAACTCAGTTGAAATGTCCATGGTCATCCTCAGGCCCAACGCCACAGGATACTTGGCCACACTACTGATATAGATCAAGACATTGAAGAAGTCATTCCACGTCCAGACAAACTGGAAAACGATGACTGAGAAAATGGCTGACTTGCACAGCGGCAACAACAGATCCTTGAGAATGACAAAACTGTTGCACCCATCCAGCTTCCCTGACTCATCAATCTCTATAGGCAAGCCCCTGAAGAACTGCACCATCATGAAATTGAAGAAGGGAAAGCTTCCAAGCATCGCTGGAACGATGAACGGCAGGTAGGTATCGAGCCAGCCAAGCTTCTTGAAGAAGATATACCGGGGAATGATAATAACCGTTGCAGGAAGCATCAAGGTTGCAATCATGATGAAGAACAAGAGCTTCTTAAGTGGAAAGTTGAACCTGGCAAACCCATAACCAACCAATGTTGCACTGATAACGGTGAATATGACCGTTGGGATTACCATCAGGAAGGTATTGGACAGGAAGGTTGAGAACCCATACTGGCCCGTTCCCGTCCAGCCGGCTGCAAAGGCACCGAAGACAGGGTTCTTGGGAAGCAATCCAATGGTTCCAAACATCTCCTCATTGGTCTTGAACGCTGCTCCGATCATCCAGAGCAACGGGTAGATCATGATATAGGCAAGGACGATCAAGAAGATATAGGAGATAATTTTTGCGGTAGGCGTTGTTTTCTTGATCATATTGAATCTCCGTAGTGTACCCAGCTTTCAGAACTGCGGAACGTCAAACTGGTAAAGAATAGGATAATGGCGAACAATATCCAGGAGAGTGCGGATGCATAGCCCATCTTGAAGAACTTGAAGCCCTGATCGTAGAGCATCAGTCCATAGAGGTAGGTAGACTTCAGTGGTCCACCCTGTGTGATGACAAATGCACCGGTAAAGTCCTGGAATGCATTGATCATCTGCATGATAAGGTTGAACAATATGATGGGTGAAAGAGAGGGCAAGGTGATCTGGAAGAAAATGCGTGGCCTTCCTGCCCCGTCAATTTTTGCAGCCTCATAGAGGCTGAAAGGAATCTGCTTCAGTCCAGCCAGGAAGAGCAGCATGGAAGAGCCGAACTGCCAGACTGTGACCAAGCTGATGGTCCCTAAGGCAAGGTCAGGACTCCCAAGCCAATCGATGGCAGGAATTCCCAGTACACCGATGAGGTTGTTCACGACTCCCTGGTTCATGAACAGGTACTTCCACAGTACACTGATGGCCACACTTCCTCCCAGGATGGAGGGAATATAATACAGGGTACGAAACAAGTTGATACCCTTGATTTTCTGATTCAGGATGATTGCGATCAAGAGGGCAAACCCTATCTTGAGGGGAACCGCAATCAGGACGTAGTAAAACGTCACCTTCAAGGATTGCAGGAATGTCGCGTCTGCAGTAAAGATTTTCTTGTAGTTGGCAAGTCCGAGAAATTCCGGGTCTCCAAGCAACTGGAACTGTGTAAATGAGTACCAGAAGGAGTTGATCAATGGAATGAGCTGGAGAAGCAGGAACCCAATGATCCATGGCAGGATGTAGAGATATCCGATATATGTGTAGTTCTTATATGAGCGTCTTTGCATCTCATTACCCTTTAAAACCTACCACCCGCCATTTGGCGGATGGTAGTATTGTACGATTTACAGAGAAGCAAGTGTTGCTTCAAGATTCTTGATCAGCTTGGCAGAAGCTTCCTCAGGGGTAAGCCTTCCAAAACCGAACTCATCGATCACGTCCTGCATTACCTGCATGACTTCACTATTCATTTGGTAGACACTCTGTGGGTCACCAGCCTGGGCAATACCTTCATTGGTGGCCTTCTCTGCCATCTCTGAGATCATGCCTTTCTCAGCAAGAACACTCCGTCCGATTGCTGCAGAGGGAATACCACGTGCAAGACCCAACTTCTCGATGGCTTCAGCATCTGTGAACAAGTAGTCAAGAAGCTTGATTGCCTCATCCTTGTTCTTTGAGTTGTTGTTGACCACAAAGATCTGGGAGGGGCGCATCAGGATACCTGTGTTTACAGCACCATCCATGACAGGGAACTGACGGGTTTCGAAGTTCTCTCTAGCCCCAATGTCCTTGTCCATGGAACTTACCCAAGTCCATGCAGTTGCCATCTTGCCGTTGATCCAATCTGGATTTTCCTGGAACTTCTGATAGAAAAGTGAGGTCTGGCTGAAAGGAGCAATGATGTCCTCATCAATCCAGCGCTGGAAGTAGCGGAATGCCTCAGCTCCCTGTTCCTGGGTAAAGGCAACCTGCTTGTTGCTGTCCACAACACTTCCGGCAAGCTGTGCAATGTAAATCTCAAACCAGTAGCGAAGAATGTCAGGTGTTGCACCACTGAAATAGCGGGTGGAATCCTGGTCGTTGATCTTCTTGCCTTCACTGATGATATTCTCCCAAGTCCACTTGGTGTTGGGATCAATGCCAAAATCAGAGAGCATTTTGGTGTCTACCACAAAGGTATTGACGTTGGTTCCGGTAGGAAGACCCATCAATTTCCCCTCATAGGAGCAGTAGTTCTCAAGGAATGCTGCATCAAACTGGGAAAGGTCAACCATGGAATTGTCGATAACGGTGAACACATCGCCTTTCGAGGAGAGCTCAGCAAGCCAAGGTTGGTCAATCTGGATAATGTCAGCGGCAGTGCCACCAGCAATCTGGGTCACTATCTTCTGGTAGTAGCCATCCCAGCCACCGTACTCGCCTTCCAACTTGACGTTGGGATTCTTTGCCATATAGGCATCCATTGCTGCAAGGGTCGGAGTATGACGAGAGTCACCACCCCACCAGGAGAGACGCAGTGTCACAGGACCGTCTTCTTTTGCAGCTTCTTTTGAACCGGCTGCAAATACTGTTCCCACAGCCAATACGGCAATGAGCAGTAAAACAAGCATTCTTTTCATACATAAGCCTCCGTTTGTGTTTTAGGTAGCTCTAGTCTGCAGGGCTTTTCTCACGGTTGCCAGCAAGAGAGTTTTGACAATGTTGTATCATCTTTTGACATCCAGGGAAAAGTATTTCCACGTTGACGGGTGAGTCAAACCCGAGTAGGGTACAGGAAACGAGGAGAAATCACCATGCCCATCATTGATTCCCATGCACATGTATTTACCGAGCTCTGCGGATTTGGAGCCGACGGAGAACTCCGCTCAATTGGCGGAGGAAAGGCTCGTTGGGCCACAGGGGAGGTGATCGATCTCATCCCCCGAAACTATGGGGATACCACCTTCAGTGCTGAGCGATTTCTCACCTTGATGGATCAGAACAATGTTGAAAAGGCCGTTCTGTTTCAAGGAGGTTTCCTTGGTTTTGCCAATGACTATCTTGCCCAAGTAGTAAAAAAACACTCTACCCGTTTCACTGCAGCAGCAACCTTCGATCCCTTCTGCCGCAACGCACAGAATATTCTGGATAATCTAATCCAGACGTATCGAATCTTCAAATTCGAGATGTCCACAGGGTGTGGCATCATGGGAAGCCATCCAGACTTTCCCCTCGATAAACCAAGTATGATGCAATTCTATGAACAGATAGCAACAAAGAAAGGCGTCCTGGTGTTTGACTTGGGAAGTCCTGGAGATGGGAGCAACCAACCACATGCTATCAGGAATATTGCTGAAGCATTCCCCCATATGCCCATTGTCATCTGCCACCTCATGAGTCCTAGGCGCAATCATAGAAGGGAGCTGGAAGAAGGCCTAAAAACAATGAACCGAGAGAATATTTACTTTGACCTTGCCGCCCTTCACCATAAGGTACGACCTGAAGCATATCCGTTTCCAACCGCACAGGAATTTATATCGCTCGCGAAAAACTTGGTTGGATCTGACCACCTGATGTGGGGCACCGATGTCCCTTCCACCTTGGTACAATACAGTTACAGGCAGCTACTGGACTACCAGTGGGAGTTGTTTGCAGAGGAAGAGCGTAAGATGGTCTTTCATGATACGGCAGAAAGGATCTATTTCTCCACGTAGCAAAAACGACCATCCTTTCATTTCTTGCTTTCGGCTATCTTTACGAATCCCTAAACCCGCAGGTATACTTATTACCTACTATTTTACTAGGAATAAGGGGATAACCATGCATATATTTCAATCATATCTTGAGGATATCGCTGATGATAACCAACGCAGGAAAATGGATGCATTGCTTACTTGGGTGCATGAGACGTTTCCAACACTCGGAATGAGGATTGCCTGGAACCAACCAATATTCACTGACCATG
>JAQQAR010000014.1 GCA_028532765.1 Sphaerochaetaceae bacterium
AACCCATCCAAACCAAGGGGAAGAGACAGGTGAATGAGAAGATAAACACCAGCAGGTTGGTAATGAGACGATAGGGGGTGAAGTAGCGTCTAATGCTTTTACTCATAGCGCCTGCCTCCCATTGCCTTCAAGGTGAAGCCAGTCACCGCCAAGCTTATGATGATCATAATCAAGGCCATGGCCGAGCCATAGCTGAATTTCATCATCTGGAAGCTCTGGCGATAGTTGTACAGACTCATCGTCATAGTCTTTTCCGCGGGTCCACCACCGGTGAGAACAAAGATGTGGTCAAAGATTTTCATTGTTCCTGAGACGCAGAGGATGACGGCAACCTTGAACGTCGGATAGATGGCAGGGATCATGACAGAGAATGAGAGTTGGAACTGGTTGGCTCCGTCGATCTGGGCACTTTCAATGATTGATTTGGGGATGCTTTCCAATGCCCCAAGCAGCATGATCATATACAATCCTACATACTGCCAGATAACAGGGACACAGACTGAATAGAGGACAATCGAGGGATTGTCCAACCAGAGCGGTATCTGGCTGAGTTCCAGGGAGAAGAGCCCTTTTAGTATTACGGTAATAATTCCGTAGCGATGGTTATAGATCAAGGACCAGATTAGGCCGGTTACCACCGGGCTGATTACCACGGGAAGGAAAATAACTGTTCGATGGAGGCTGGGGAGGGCTACATATCTGCTTACCAAGAGAATAGCCACAATCAAGCCAAGACCGACTTGGCCCAAGGTCACGATGAAGGTGATCTTTAAGGTATTTACCACCGATGCGCCGAATCCCTTGTCCTGGAAAAGGGTTGAAAAGTTTTCCCAACCCACAAAGTCCTTTCTAGAACCACCTACCCAGTTCAGGAAACTGTACTGCAGAGAGAATAGTACCGGGAATATAAAAATGAACGAATAGAGAAGGAGTACTGGTAAAAATGCAGTAACCAGTACTCGTGACCTTGGTGTTTTCAATGTCTGTTGCATCCCTGTCTCCTCTATTTTCCTAGTATACATTATACTTAAAGCGATTAAAACGATACAAACAGCAGGGGACCAATGCATCATCGGTCTCCTGCTGTGCGAACTTCTTATAGTGTGGAAAGACGGGCTTTCTCACAATTAGCTGCATACTGTTCTGGGGTTGTCAACCCGAGCAACATACCTTGGAAGTCGTTGTAATAAACATCAACAATGGCACCTGGAAGTTGTACGTCGAAGATGGGGGCAAAAGCCATCTCAACCTTGCTCAACTCGAGGTTAAGTGCAGGCATCTTGGACGGATCGAGCGCAACATTCATTGAGGGAAATCCTCCGTTGACTGCAGCGGTTTCAGCATACAGGGTATTGTAGAACTCCTTGATGAATCTCCAAACCACCTTTTGCTGTGCTTCACTCATGTCAGCGTTCATGCATACACCCCAACCAGCTCCTCCAGCAACGATATTGCCATACTGCTCATAACCCTTAACAGGAGGCAGGATGCTCAGTCCAACATCATCCAAGGAACCTGTGAAGTTGTCGATAACCGGAGTGAGCGCCCACGAGCCTTCGATGAACATTGCAGCTTCCTGGTTGTTGAACATCGCCTGCTGATCATTGGTATCCAGGCTGTTCATGTCAGCATTCATGACACCGGCATCTACAATTTCCATCATTTTCTTTGCGGCATCAACAAAACACTTGTCGGTGAATTTTGCACCCTTGTTGTTGTATAGGCTGTCAAACCATCCAGCATCACAGAAGCGGTAGACCAAGGTGTTGAAAACACAGGAAGGTCCGCTCCAAAGAGCTTTGTTTCCCAAGACCCAGGGAACCACCCCAATCTTATTCAGGTCCTTACCCATTTGGATGAACTCATCCATTGTCTTTGGGAAGGTGTTCCAGCCAGCTTTTCTCAGTAGTGCCTTGTTGTAGTAAAGCACATGATTTGACTGTAACTGGAATGGAATGGCCCAAATCTCCCCATCAAGGGTGAAGTCGTTGAAAGCGCCTTCTTTGAACAGTGAGAGGTACTCGCTGTCTGCTTCCAGCAAATCAGTGATTGGCTGGATTAAGCCATTTTCGCGAAGCACACCAAACTGGTCAGGTTTTGAGTAGTATACATCCGGTAGGCTCCCACTGGCGATCATGGTCTTCAGCTTCATCTCATAATTATCATGATGGATGTACTGGTCACTGACCGTCACTTCAGGATTATTCTCCCGGAAGGCCTTCATGCTTTCAGCGAATGCTTTTGCGTTGGCATCAGCTTTCGCCGTTTCCGGACTGCTGAAGTGGAGCATGGTCACCTCGTCGCCGGTGACTGCAGCTTCTTTTGTTCCTGCAGCAAACAGTATTCCGCTGCACAGTAGAGTGAGACAAACAAGCAAACAAATTCCTTTTTTCATCGTATGTCCTCCTTTAGTAGACACTAGGGTTGAATGCTACTACCTTCTGCTCACGAGCCGACCGATACGCCTCTTGGATGAGGAGCAAGGTGGTAGCTGCCGATTCGCTATCTGAGAGAGGTTTACTTTCTCCTGCAATAGCCTCTCTGAATGTAGAGAGCGTGTGGAAGAATGACGACTCATACGAACTGTCTTCCTCCAATTTTTCTCCGTTCACGTACAACGCATCCGTTATTGTCAGTACCCCCTTGTCTCCCTGGATACGGATTTCTCCAGCCTGGGGGTCATTTGCACTCCATGATTGGAAGATGCTTCCCACGCAACCATCTGGGTATTGTAGCGTGATCAGGCAGGTGTCCTCTCCATCCATACCAAGGTAGTGCTGCTTGGAGAGAAAGCAGTTCAAGGAAGTGGGGACTCCCAAGAGATAGAGTGACTGATAGACTAGGTGGGTACCACTGTCCATCATTGCACCTCCACCGGAGAAAGCAAAGTGTTTTCTCCAACCTGTGGCATGGTCTTCTGGAATAAAATGACAAGCTCTGAAGGAAGCATAGGAGATGGTTCCCAGCACCCCTGATTCCACTACTTCCTTTGCCTTTCTCACAACAGGACGATAGACGAAGTTGTGCCCTGGGAAAAGAACCAGATTTCTTTCCTTTGCAAACTTGTTCAGCTCATGGTCTTCACT